>NZ_JBKOQN010000001.1:0-627226 GCF_046764895.1 Nocardia sp. CWNU-33
GCATTACTTTCACCGGCCGGGTTGACACCGACCTGACACCGACCTGACAGGCTCACTGACACGGTGTTCGACCTGGTCACAGCGAACAAAGAGAGGGGTGGACAGGCACCGGTCCGGGTATTTCGCGGGATCATCGGCAGCGGTGCGGCCGACAGAACGCCCCACGCCAGCGAAGGCACCTCATCGCAGGGGATCCAACCCTTTTCGACCGCGTTCAACGCACGATGATGCCGCCTATTGCGTGTTTCAGTCGTTGGTTCAACGGGCGGGGATGCGGCCCAGGTCGCGGTCTTCGAGCCGGTAGCTGTCGCCTTTGAGGGAGATGACTTCGGCGTGGTGGACCATGCGGTCGATCATGGCCGCAACCACGATGTCGTCGCCGAACACCCGCTCCACCGCTCGAAGGGTTTGTTGGTCATGATCAGGGTGTTCGGGGATCCGATCATGCTCCAAGTACAGACCGGGCGGTCCAAAAGGATCAGTGAATTTTTCAGGGTTACCCCCGATGTGCCGAAGTGCTGGTCAAGCCCACTATGGGAAACATGACGAAAACGAGCTTCGGCGATCAACTCCAGCAGATGTGGCACACGCGGCCCGTCCGCTTGCCGCGGCAAGGTCCGATCGCGGGCGTCGCGGCCGGTTTCGGTCAGCGCTACAACGTCGATCCGGTGCTGGTGCGGGTCGCGCTCGTGGTGTCGACGATCTTCGGCGGGGCTGGGATCGTGCTGTACCTGTTGGCCTGGCTACTGCTGAGTGAAGCCGGGGATCAGGCGTCGGCGGCGGAGTCGCTGTTCGGCAAGGGGCAGAGTTCGCAGTCCCAAACCAAGACCATCGTGTTGATCGTGGCGCTGGCCATCGCGGTGAGCACCATGGGCCCGGTCGGGGTCGGGCTGGCCGGCTCGGGGCTGATCAGCATGGCACTGATGCTGGCCGGCTGGTGGATGCTGCATATGCGGCAGCCGACACCGCCGCCCGGCACCAGCGCGTTCGACGGTTTCGTCGCCGACGGTGGCATCGCCGCGACCGGCTATCCCGGCACGGTGTTCCCCTCCGGATCCCCGCTGCGGACGAACACCGCTGACTTCTACTCCCCCGATGTCCCGTCGACCAGCGTGTACACGCCGTACACCAAGCTGCCGGACGCCTACGTCCCGGACACACCGGTTCAGCACGAGACGACACCGGTCCCGCAGGACGAGGCGACCGCAACTCCGATTCAACGCAGCGCAGGCGCTCAGGCGCAGCGCGTAGCACCCGATGCGGTGCTGCTCGACAATGGCGATGCCGAGACTGTCCTGCTGGACAAGAACAACGCCGAGGCAGCGCTGCTGGACAAGACCACCACTGACACAGCGCAGCTCGACAAGAACGACACCGACACTGTCCTGCTCGACAAGAGCGGAGCCGAGACAGTCCTACTCGACCAGAGCGCCGACACGGCACAGTCCGACAAGAGCACGCTGTCACCACAGGGAGCGCCGGTCGCAGGCACATCGACGCCCGGCACCCAGCCGTCGGACCCCACGACACCCGAGGCGAACACCACGCCCGAGACCCCGTCGTCCAACACCAGAGGTCCGGTACCAGAGACGAGGATGACGCCCGAAACAGGCGGCTCGCCATCCGGCTCGGGCACAACGCCGTCGCTCGACAAGGACGCGCCCGCCGACACCGACCGCGCTTCGGACAGCGAGGGGCCCGCCTCGGCAACCGTCCACAAGAGCCTCGGCTCCGACGAACCTTCTTCCGGCACAAAAACTCCGAAGCCCCTGACTGGTCAGCTCCCGACGAGGACCACGAGCACACCGACCCACGCCGCCTTCGGCGACCGGACTCCGCCCTCCTGGGATCCGCTCGGCGTCGCCCCGCTCGCCTGGGATCTGCCCGAACCGACTCCCACCCGGACCATCGTCGCGCCGCCCCCGCAGCGTCCACGCTCCCGACTGACACCAGTGGTGCTCGGCCTTGCCATCCTCGCCGCGGCGGGAGCAGGCGCGGCGGCAGCCTCGGGCGCGGACTGGATGACGCCGGGACGAATCGCGGCGGTGGCGCTGGCGGTGATCGGCCTCGGCATGGTGCTCGGCGCGTTCCTGCGGCGGGGCTACGGCCTGCTGGTGGTGACCGCCCCGTTGGCCGGGTTCGTCATGCTGGCTTCGATGATCGGCCCGATCGAGTTCGACAACGCCACCATGGGTGAGCGCACCTGGGCGCCGGCGTCGATAACCGAGCTGAATGCGAATTACGCGGTGACCATGGGAACCGGCACGCTGGACCTGCGGTCGCTGAATCTGACCGAGAGCCGCAACGTAGATCTCGCGGTCAAGATGGGCGAGGCCAAGGTGCTGCTGCCCGCAGGCATGACGGTGCGCACTGTGTGCACCGTCAATATGGGGGAAGTCAACTGCCCCACCGGGATTACCGGCCCGAACACCCCCGGCGCACCGGTGCTCGATCTGAAGGTCAACGTCCGGGCAGGCAATGCGGAGGTGCGTCGTGGCTGACAAATCCGAGACCAACAACTCGACCGACCGCCGCGGACCGTCCGCCTCGCTGCTGATCGTCGGTCTGCTCGCGCTCACTGTCAGCGTCTGGGCCTTCGTCGGCCCGACCTCGATGCCCGCGACCGGCGTGATTCCACTCGGCTGGATCGTGGTGATCGCCGCCATCGTCATCGGCATCCTGCTGGTGGTCTCCCCACGCAGACGCCGCTGACCGACATCCGGATATGACCGACGACAATGACCCGTCCGCAAGACGGGTCATTGTCGTCGGACGACCGAGGAGAAAGCGATGACCACAGACCCGTTCGACAGACCCGAGACCGACGACGAACCGACCGACCAGGGAACCCCGATGGGACGGATCATCCCGCTGACACCGACCCGGTCCTACCTCGGCGGTGGCCTGCTGCTCGGCCAGTTCATCCTCGGCAGGCCGACGGGACCCACTGCGATGGAGTGAGGCGGCAACCGAACCGCACGGTCGATCGGGGCGCGACACCTTCGATGCGGGGCGTACGGCCGCCCCTCCCTCGATTGCGAACAGCCGCCACGCCCGATCCGCCACGCCACGAATCCCGCTGGGATCGAACGCGATCAGGACCGCGCGGACCACACGATCCGAACCCCGTCGAGATCGAACGCGATCAGGCGCGTCTCACTCCCACTCGATGGTGCCCGGCGGCTTGCTCGTCACATCGAGAACCACGCGGTTGACTTCCGCCACCTCATTGGTGATGCGCGTGGAGATCCGCTCCAGCACCTCATAGGGCAGCCGCGTCCAGTCCGCGGTCATCGCGTCTTCGCTGGAGACCGGGCGCAGCACGATCGGGTGACCGTAGGTGCGGCCGTCACCCTGCACGCCGACCGAGCGCACATCCGCGAGCAGCACGACGGGGCACTGCCAGATCTGGCGATCCAGGCCTGCGGCCGTAAGTTCTTCGCGGGCAATGGCATCGGCCTGACGCAAGGTGTCGAGCCGGTCCGCGGTGACCTCGCCGACGATGCGGATGGCCAGACCCGGACCTGGGAACGGCTGGCGCGCAACGATTTCCTCCGGCAGCCCGAGCTCACGACCGACCGCGCGCACCTCGTCCTTGAACAGCAGCCGCAGCGGCTCGACGAGCTCGAACTCCAGATCGTCCGGCAGACCGCCGACATTGTGGTGGCTCTTGATGTTCGCGGTGCCCGCGCCGCCACCGGACTCGACGACATCCGGATACAGCGTGCCCTGCACCAGGAACTCGACCGAGGGACCCGAGCCGTCCGACATCGCGCCGCCCTCGGCGATCACCACCTCCGACACCGCATCCTCGAACGACCGGATGAACTCACGGCCGATGATCTTGCGCTTCTCTTCGGGGTCGGTGATGCCCTTCAGCTCACCGAGGAACTTGTCGACCGCGTCGACGGTCACCAGCTTGGCGCCGGTCGCGGCGACGAAGTCCTGCTGCACCTGCTCGCGCTCCCCGGCCCGCAACAGACCATGGTCGACGAACACACAGGTCAGCCGATCACCGATGGCACGCTGCACCAGCGCGGCCGCGACCGCGCTGTCCACACCGCCGGACAGACCACAGATCGCGTGGCCGTCACCGATCTGCTCGCGCACCGCGGCGACCAGCGAGTCGGCGATATTGGCCGGGGTCCACGTCGCCGGGATGCCGGCCAGGTCGTGCAGGAACCGGCTGAGCACCTGCTGACCGTGCGGCGAGTGCAGCACCTCCGGGTGGTACTGCACACCCGCCAGCTTGCGGGCCCGATCCTCGAATGCGGCGACCGGGGCACCCGCACTGGTGCCGGTGACCTCGAAGCCCTCCGGCGCGTCGGTGACCGCATCGCCGTGGCTCATCCACACCGGCTGAATGGTGGGCAGGCCGCCGTGCAGCAGACCGCCGTCGATACTGAGTTCGGTGCGGCCGTATTCACGGGTGCCGGTGTGCGCGACCGTGCCGCCGAGCGCCTGCGCCATGGCCTGGAAGCCGTAGCAGATGCCGAAAACCGGGATGCCGAGATCGAACAGCCTGGCGTCCAACTGCGGCGCGCCTTCGGCGTACACGCTGGAGGGACCACCGGACAGGATCACCGCGAGCGGCTGCTTCTCCGCGATCTCCTCCACCGTGGTGGTATGCGGGATCACCTCGGAGAAAACACTCGATTCGCGGACCCGCCGGGCGATCAACTGGGCGTACTGCGCGCCGAAGTCGACGACAAGGACCGGTCTCTGAGTAGCTGCCACCATCACAGTTTAATGAGGGCGCAAATCGTCCCGCGCACCCCCGCACCGCTCGTTATCCTCATGCTCGTGCCATTCGCCCGCGCGATCGACGCCGACATCCACTATGAGGACAGCGGCGGGCACGGTCCGGTAGTGCTACTCGCGCACGAATTCTTCATGGACCGAACGATGTTCGCGTCGCAAATGGCCGCGCTGGCACCGGAATTCCGCATTGTGTCCTGGGATGCGCGCGGCCACGGGCGCACCAGGGACCAGGGATTGCCCTTCACCTATTGGACCGCCGCGCGCGACGCGCTGACGGTGCTGGATCACCTCGGCGCCGAACGCGCCGTGGTCGGCGGGACCGCGCAAGGGGGCTTCACCGCTTTGCGCGCCGCGCTCATCGCACCCGAACGGGTGTCGGCGCTGATTCTCATCAGCACCGAAGCACACGGACCGACTCCCGAACAGTCGACGGCGACCCAGAAATTTCTGGACGAATGGTACGACGACAGCTCCAGGCAGGACGCGGTCGACCAGCTGGCGCACTGGTTGATCGGCGACGACGAGTGGTACCGATCGATCTGGACCAAACGCTGGCTGGTGCGCGATCGCCGCGGCATCGAGGTCGCGGCGGGCTGCCTGCTCGGCCGGGATTCGGTGCTGGACCGACTGCCCGAAATCACCAGCCCCGCCTTGGTGATTCACGCCACCGACAGCGGCATCGCCCGCGACCGCGCCCAACAACTCACCCAGGGCCTGACCGGATCGACCTACGTCGAAATCGCGGGCGCGCGACTGGCCGTCACCATGACCCACCCGGAACCGGTGAACCATGCGATCCAGCAGTTCCTGCGTGAACGCACGGTTCCGACGCGAGTTCGTTGAGCGCGACGCGAGTTCACCGCACCACACGGGGGCACCGGGCGACTAGGGACGTCGGTGGTGATTGTCGCGACTCTGTTGGTTGTGGCCGACCGCGGCCCATGTAGTCGGGGGCTCGCCGGCACCGAACCGGACAACCCGGTGAACACCGCGATGCGGCGTTCCTGCGTGAGCGAGTCACCCCGAGTCACGCACGCTGAACGAGCTTCGGCGAGTGTGACATTCGAGCAATCGAACCGCGCGTCCGATCAAGCGCGAACGCTAAGCCCGACCTTCTGAAATTCCTTGAGGTCGGAGTAACCGGCCTTCGCCATCGAGCGACGGAGTCCACCAACGAGATTCAGCGAACCGAACGGGTCGTCGGAGGGCCCGAACAGCACTCGCTCCAGGCTCGGCCGGACCACGTCGCCGTCCTCGCTGTCGACCCAGCTCTCGTCGACCGGCAACAGCGCGCCGCGCGGCACCGAAGGATGCGCGGCGGCCGAAGGCCAGTACCAGCCGCGGCCCGGAGCCTCGGCGGCGACCGACAGCGGCACACCGAGCATGGCGGCATCCGCGCCACACGCGATCGCCTTGGCCAGCTGACCGGAGGTCGCGACGTCACCGTCGGCGATGACGTGCACGTAGCGACCACCGGTCTCGTCCAGGTAGTCGCGGCGCGCGGCAGCGGCGTCGGCGATCGCGGTGGCCATCGGGACCCCGATGCCCAGCACCTCCCCGGTGGTCGTCGCACCGGGGAAAGAGCCGTAGCCCACGATCACACCGGCCGCGCCGGTGCGCATCAGGTGCAACGCCGTGCGGTGATCGCTCACGCCACCCGCGACGACCGGCACATCGAGCTCGGAGATGAAGGTCTTGAGGTTCAGCGGCTCACCGTCACCGACGTGCTCGGCGGAAATAATGGTGCCGTGCACGACCAGCAGGTCGATACCCGCCTGCACCAGCGCCGGAGTCAGCGCGCGGGCATTCTGCGGGCTCACCCGCACCGCCACCGTGACACCCGCGGCACGCACCTGCGCCACCGCGGCCGCCAGCAGATCCGGCTGCATCGGCGCGGCGTGCAGTTCTTGAAGCAATGCGACGGCCCGCTCGTAACCGCCCTTGCCGACCAGCTCGACCAGCTGATCGATCTTCGCCGCGACATCGGCGTGCCTGGCCCACAAGCCCTCGCCGTTGATGACGCCGAGCCCGCCGAGGCGGCCGAGCTCGATGGCGAACTCCGGCGACACCAGCGCATCGGTGGGGTGCGCGAGGAACGGGATCTCGAACCGGTAGGCATCCAGCTGCCAGGACAGCGATACCTGCTTCGACGAACGAGTCCGCCGCGACGGGACGATGTCGACATCATCCAGCTCGTAGGTACGCCGGGCGGTCCGGCCCATGCCGATCTCGACCATGTCGCGCACTGGCTGTTCTCCTTGTTTTATTTGCAGCGCCTCCGGCGCTGCGTGTTCGCGGCCCCCTTGGTCTCGCTTCCGAGCCGGGCCGCGAACTCTAGGGCTCGGTCTCGCTTCGCTCGGAAGACGTTGTCGTGGCGAGTGGGTGTGTTCGGGGTAATGCTCGCGACTTTGTTGGTTAGTTGTGGGCGGTGGGTCCGGCGCTATGTCCTGACCCACCGTTTCGCTCGACTATTGGCTCGGCACCGCAATGGCACGCGTGCCAGGTCCATCATGCACCGACCGACCGGTCCAGTACATTACCGTCGGGCCGACTAGCCGCGACCGGTGTAGTTCGGGGCCTCGACGGTCATCGTGATGTCGTGCGGGTGGCTCTCTTTGAGGCCGGCGGCGGTGATCTGCACGAACTGGGCTTCCTGCAGGTGTGCGATCGACTGCGAGCCGGTGTAGCCCATCGCGGCGCGCAGGCCGCCGACGAGCTGATGGATCACCTGGTTGACCGGTCCGCGGAACGGCACCCTGCCCTCGATGCCCTCGGGCACCAGCTTGTCCTCGGCCAGCACATCGTCCTGGAAGTAGCGGTCCTTCGAGAAGGACTTCGCCTGCCCACGCCCCTGCATGGCGCCGAGCGAACCCATGCCGCGGTAGCTCTTGAACTGCTTGCCGCCCACCAGGATCAGCTCACCGGGCGATTCGGCCGTGCCGGCCAGCACCGAGCCGAGCATCACGGTGGACGCGCCTGCGGCGATCGCCTTGGCGATGTCACCGGAGAACTGGATGCCGCCATCGGCGATCACCGGAACGCCGTGCGGCTTGCAGGCGGCAACGGCCTCGAGGATGGCGGTGATCTGCGGCGCGCCGACACCGGCCACGACACGGGTCGTACAGATGGAGCCGGGGCCGACGCCGACCTTCACCGCGTCCGCGCCCGCCTCGACGAGCGCGGCGGCGCCTGCCCTTGTCGCGACGTTGCCGCCGACGATCTGGATGCGATCGCCGACCTCGGCCTTGACCTTGGTGACCATCTGCAGCACCTGCGCCTGATGTCCATGCGCGGTATCGACGATCAGCACGTCCACGCCGGCGTCGGCCAGCGTCATCGCACGCGACCACGCATCGTCGCCGACACCGATCGCGGCGCCGACCAGCAGGCGGCCGTCGCGGTCCTTGGTCGCGTTCGGGTACTGATCGGTCTTGACGAAGTCCTTGACCGTGATGAGTCCGCGCAAGCGACCGCCGCCGTCGACGATCGGCAGCTTCTCGATCTTGTGCCTGCGCAGCAGACCGAGCGCGGCCTCCGCGGTGACGCCCTCCTGCGCGGTGATCAACGGCGCTCTGGTCATCACATCGGCGACGCGACGGTTCTGGTCCACCTCGAAGCGCATGTCGCGGTTGGTGATGATGCCCACAAGCTCGCCGGTCTCATCCACGACGGGCAGGCCGGAAATGCGGAAGCGCGCACACATCGCGTCGACCTCTGCGAGGGTGTCGGTCGGGCGGCAGGTCACCGGATCGGTCACCATGCCTGCCTCGGACCGCTTCACGGTCTCCACCTGCGCAGCCTGGTCGGCGGCCGCCAAGTTACGGTGCAGCACACCCATGCCGCCGGCGCGCGCCATGGAGATTGCCATCCTGGCTTCGGTCACGGTGTCCATCGCCGAACTCACCAGCGGGGTGCGCAACCGAATCTCGCGGGTCAGCTGGCTGGAGGTCTCCACCGAGCTGGGGATGAGGTCCGAAGCGGCCGGTAGCAGCAGCACATCGTCGAACGTGAGGCCGAGCATGGCGATCTTGTTCGGATCGTCACCACCCGTATGGGGGCGGACTCCGATACGTTCGCCCGGTACGGGATTACTCATTCGGATCGACCCCTCCTGGACGTCGAAAGCGACCGACACCGGTCGACCGGCGTCGCGCAGAACTGATGGGATGGACGGTGACGGCTCCGCCAATGGTCGGGTACTGGCCGGCGCCTTTCACCCATGGTATCTGTCCCGCAAACTCGCCCACGATCGCGGTGCGCGAGGGCGGCTGCGGCTCTGGTCAACTCGCGACGCGCACCCGCGCAACTCGACGCGCCGGCGAAACTGGCGTGGCGCATAGCTGGCGAAGACCCCCCTGTTCTGCGTACCGTGGGGGTGTGCGTGACCATCTACCACCTGGCTTGCCGCCGGATCCGTTTGCCGGAGACCCCTCCGACCCGTCCGCCGCGCTCGATGCCATCGAGCCCGGCGAGCCGCTGGATCCCCACGAGCGCCTTGCGGTCGAGGAGGATCTCGCCGATCTCGCAGTGTATGAGGCACTACTGGCGCATCGCGGTATCCGTGGACTCGTGGTCAGCTGCGAAGACTGCAGGCAGGATCACTACCACGACTGGGACATGCTGCGCGCCAACCTGCTTCAGCTGCTGGTCGACGGCACCGTCCGCCCGCACGAGCCCGCCTACGATCCGACGCCGGAAGCGTATGTCACCTGGGACTATTGCAGGGGCTACGCGGATGCCTCGATGAACGAGGCTTTCCACGGCGACGGATTCGACGGGTTCGACAGCTGACCCTTCCGTTAGCAACAGGGTCGGCCCAGCCGAGCGAACAGCACGGGACTCGCACAGACGTGCTGTAAGCAAGAACACAGACAAAAAGCCGACCGCCGGTCGGCGATCGGTTGATGTCTTTTTATCGGTTGTTGTTCTCGAGCCTAGGTTGCGGGGCCTGCTCCGCCCGTTCCACCAAAAACTCCGGTTCCTCCGGTTCCGGTGGACCCGCCAGTTCCACCGGTTCCCCCCGTTCCGGTGGACCCGCCGGTTCCAGTTGATCCGCCGGTTCCGGTTGATCCGCCCGTTCCGGTTGATCCGCCCGTCCCGGTGGGAACCACAACAGATCCGGGGTTGCCGGCCGACGGAGGCGTCGCGGGCTGTGTTGGCGGAACGGGCGGCTGGATGACCACCGTAGTCGGCACGGCGGGGGGTGTTTGATCCTGCGTCGATGGCGGATTCTGCGTGGGGGGCGTTGTCGGCTCGGCCGTGATCGGCGGAATCACCGGCGGCACTGTAGTCGACGGTAGGCCAGGAGCAGTTAGGTCCGCGCTCGTCGGCGGCTTGGTCCCCGAGGAATCCGGCGACTGCAGAATGGTCTGCTGCGGGTTGCCGGTCGTCGGCTTCGTACCGGAGGTGTCAGAGCTCGGCTTCGGCTCGGCGGGCCGCGTCGGCGTCGCCGTGATCGAGCTCGCGATATCCGGCGCCTTCTTGCGCAGCTCGGCGAGGACCGATTCCCAGCGCGCCGTCAGCTCACTCTGCTTATCGGTGTCGTTGACCTGAGTCACGTTCTGCCGAGCGCCCTCTAGCTTGGCCTTCGCCATTTCGGGGTTACCCGAATCGAGCAGCGTCTGCGCCTCGGTCAGGTAGTCGCCGGCACGCTGAACCACGGTGGTCTGGGCCTGTTCGCTGAACACGACCTCCTTGACCCGCCATAGCGGATCACCGGGTTCCGCGTTGTAGGAGAACGCCGTCATACCGCCGATGACAAGTGCCAGTGCGGCAGCCGTCCCCGCGATCGGGCGAAGTAGCCGTAGTCGTCCGCCGGTCTGTGCGCCGATGCGGACTTGTCGAGCACCGATCTCCTGGTTGACCGCAGCCACGATTTCATCGAGGCTCGGTTCCCCCGGCATCGGCTCCGAGAACAGCTCGGCCCGCCAATCGGCCAACAGCGTCGCGAGCTGATACTCCTCCGCGCTGTCGGTCCGTACCAGACCATCGCTTGCGATGGCATCGATCAGCGCATCGTCGCGGCGTACCGCTGCGATGTCCACCGGACCGGTGTCACCGACGCTCTCGGCGTAGGGACCGCTATTTCGCGATCCAAGCCGCGCCTTCCAGTCGCCCCGACCGCGCTCGCCATCCCTAGCCATACATTTCACCTGCCCTCGCCACTTGTGACTTCAGTTTCGCGAGTGCCCTGTGTTGGGCCACCCGTATCGCACCCGCCGTACTGCCCACGGCGACTGCGGTTTCTTCCGCTGACAAACCCATGACCAATCGCAGGATCAGGATCTCCCGATGTTTCTCAGGAAGAGTCGCGAGCAGACTGTTCATCTGCCTGCTCGTCTCTGATTCGAGAGCTCGTTGTTCCGGACCATGGTCGGTGGATATGACATCTGGTACTTCGGCCATCGCCTCCGCCTTGTTACGGGCGGCGTTTCGATGAGCATCGGCGACCTTGTGCGAAGCGATTCCGTATACGAAGGCCATGAAGGGCCTGCCCTGGTCTTGATACCTGGGCAAGGCGGTCATCACAGCCAGACATACCTCCTGCGCAACGTCATCCGCAGAGAGTTGTCCTCGCTCCGCAGCGCCGATCCGCGCGCGGCAGTAGCGCACCACCAGCGGGCGGACCATTTCGAGTACCTGAGCTAAAGCGGATCTGTCGCCCTGCGCAGCCGCAGTGACGGCGAGGTCCAACTCTTCGCCCATGTTCGTCATCGTCAGAGAAATTCCTGGCGTTACAAGTGGCACGGTCGGGGATGACCAGTGCTTCCGCCGGTGGGGCGGAACGGATCTAACAATAGCTACACAATGCCGGGAACCGGGCAACACGGGTCGCCTCCAGTGGAAGACCTAGGCAGCACCTGCGGGCCGAAACCGCCCGCCACGCCGAGCAATAGCCGCGGCACATTCGGCGGCTTCGGTGCCGGCAGCGGTTGCGGCGGCGGCGTCGGCGGATACGCCCGCACGCAACATGGCGCACGCCCAGCGCAGCGGAAGCAACCCGTATTCGCGGCATTCGGCGGCGACCGCCTCGGCGAGGACACGCGCATGCTCGGCGTCGCCCCCGGCGGCGGCAGCCGCCGCGACCAGCAGCCTGGATTTGATCCGATGCCGGATCGAGGGGCCACGCTCGGCCAATTCCACCGCGGCCTCGGCATGGGTGCGTGCGGGGTCGGCACGGCCCGAGGCAAGGGCGGTCTCCGCCGAAACCCAGTGCCAGCGCACCCAAGGCCGCCAGCGCAGCTGTTCGGGGTCGAGGCCGTCGTGGCTGCGCCACAGCAAATGGGTGGCCAGCGTGAGTCTGCCGGTGCCGAGCGCATCGGCGGCGAGACCGGTCAGCGCATCGCAGACAGCGTCGGTGCGGTCCGGGCCGACCCCGCTCCTGCCCTCGGCACGAGTGGGAAGGATGAGCGCCGCGGCCCGCCCGTCGGCGACCGCGGCGCGGGCATGCCAACCGAGCTGGCGCGACAGCGAACCCTCGGTACTCGCGGCGAGCGAAAGCAGCACCGGGTCGGTGGTGCGCGAGCGCAGTAATCGGAGTTCGGCGCGGGCTGCGGCGTAGTGGCCCCCGCCGCCGAGAATCACCGCCCGATGCCATGAATCGAGGGCGCTTCGCGGCACCGGCAACTCGGCAGCGCCGAGGGCACGACGATCGCCGAAAGCGGCGGCGGCGAGCGGTGTCGACTCGCTATATATAGGGATAGGTGACGCGGACACGGCCGAACTCTATCGTGCGCCGCGAGCACGTCCGGGTCCCCGGGAACATCGCCGAGACATCCCGGCAACCATCCAGCATTTCGAATGCCAACATCATGTTTCCATCAGGTAAATCTCGTACGGGCAATCAGCGGGCATGCGCGATAGGAATTCACATGCGTTTCGCGCAATTAACCTCAGCGCCCCGATTCCGCCATCTCCGATCCGACGTCCCATCGGCCCCGATCGGCGCTGTGACCGTCCCCACGGTAGCCATGGCTCCCCAGACATGGGGAGCCAGCCGCCGAAACCGCGCCCACCTGCGGATATACTCTCGGATCGAGCCAGATGGTTCGATGCGAGCCGTCGATCAACCGACCAGTATCACCGGAAGCAATGCAAAAAGTAAACACCGTAGAGGTTAAATTTCGCAGCCCAACATTTGGAAAACTGCTGCGTCGAACTATTGACGTAATTTCGCGGCTGGACCTAACGTAACTCATCGCCACGGTCGGCGCCGCGCGAAATTACAGCGACCGCGAAGGGCGAGCCGATAGGCACGCCGCCGACCCAGCGCCGTGGCCACAACTGTTTGCAGAACAACTGCTCGACAACGCTGACGAGCTCGCACCACGAGGAGTTCACCATGCCCATGCCGACCCACCTTCCCGGACCGAACGCCGATGTCTGGGACTGGCAGATGAGAGGGTCTTGCCGCGGGCAGGATTCCGCGGTGTTCTTCCATCCCGACGGCGAACGCGGCCGCGCTCGCACCGCACGGGAGATGCGCGCCAAGGAAATCTGCCGGAGCTGCCCGGTACTGATGCAATGCCGCAGCCACGCCCTGAAAGTCAGCGAGCCCTACGGCATCTGGGGTGGAATGTCGGAAACGGAACGCGAGATGCACGCGCGCCGCAACCGCCGCCGCATGGCGGTATAGCCGAGTGCGCCACGCGGGAATCCGATCCCATCCGCGCGGCGCGGCGCGCCGAATCCCTAGCAAACGACCGGCCAATACAACACCTTCGATCGCGTCGGCGCGCAAGCGGTAGCTGTCACCACCGATATGCCTGCCGCAGCAACGGCCGGAAGCCACCCAGCTGTCGATTCGGCGTTTCGCGACAATTATCGGCGTGCCACGGCGTGTCCCTCGGGGAATCTCCCGGTGCGTCGAAGTTGCTGGACCGCACGTAGATTGCCGCCACCCCACCGGAAGGGCAGTCATAGCGGCACGCTACGGTAGTGACCGATGACACAAAATGGAGCGTTGTGACAACGCGGCCGACGGCCGCAGAGGGCGACTCGTTCCGAAGAGAAGCCATCCCACCTCGTGTGGATTCTGCGGTATCGGCACGCGCAGCCGAAAGTATCGAGCTAGCCGCCCTTCTCGAGCGCTGCGGCCAGTCCGACCAGAAAGCTTTCGCCGAGCTCTACGACCGAACGTGTGCGCGCGTCTTCGGTCTGGTGCTCCGCGTTCTGCATGACCCCGGATATGCGGAGGAGACCACCCAAGAGGTCTTCCTGCAGATCTGGCGGACTGCGGCGAGTTTCGACTCGGCGAAAGGGTCGGCGGTGACGTGGCTGATGACGCTGGCCCACCGGCGAGCGGTCGACCGGGTTCGCGCCGAACAAGCCCATACCCAGCGCGAAGTTGCCTACGGGATAAGGGTTCTCGGCAACGAATTCGATGAGGTCACCGAAGAAGTCGAGCGAAGGCTCGAACAACAGGCTGTCCTCGCGGGTCTCGCCACATTGACGCCGACCCAGCGAGAGGCCATCTCGCTCGCCTACTACGGCGGGCGAACCTACGCAGAGGTAGCCACCTATCTCGGCGTAGGGTTACCAACCGTTAAGTCCCGTATCCGGGACGGACTGACACGACTGAAAAAAAGTTTGGGGGTGACGTGAGATGAACGAAGTCCAGATCGATCTCGCGCACGCCGTCGCGCTCGCATCGATCGACGACGAAGACCATCACGCGGTACAAGACCTGCTCGATAGCGAGGACCCCGCCCTACGTACGGAATTCCTCGCCGAAGTGCAAGAGACGAGAGACGTCCTCGCCGCATTCGCGGCGGTGACAGCGGCTCAGCCGCCCCCTGCCCTGCGTGGGCGGTTGCTCACGGCCATCGCCGCCGAGCAACCGCCCGTCGCCTCTTAGCGTTCATTCCCGACGCCACAGCGCATCGGGAAGAAGACGCGCAAACCAACGTTCGGTGCATAGTCGATTTCGGAAGCAACCCAGGAATTTCCCTGAACTCAACGTACGAAATCCATTGTTCTGTTCATAAAGTTCACAAACGAAGGCCCCCCGGAATCTTCCGGGGGGCCTTCGCATGTCGAACCGAACTCAGTGGCTGTGGCTGTGGCCGTGTCCATGACCGTGGTCGTGGGCCTCTTCGGCAGGCTTGTCCACCACGGCGCTCTCGGTGGTGAGGATCATCCTCGCCACCGACGCCGCGTTCACGACGGCGGAGCGAGTCACCTTGACCGGGTCGACGACACCGTCGGTGAGCAGGTCACCGTAGGTGAGGGTGGCGGCGTTGAAGCCTTCCTTCCCATCCGCGACCTTGCTGACCACCACGGAGCCGTCGACGCCCGCGTTGGTGGCGATCCAGAACAGCGGCGCCGACAGTGCCGTGCGCACCACCTCGACACCGACCGCCTCGTCACCGGAGAGCGAATCGCGCAGCTCGTCGAGCTTGGCGCTCGCGAGTACGAGCGCGGTACCGCCACCGGGGACGATGCCCTCATCGACGGCGGCCTTCGCGGCGCTGACAGCGTCCTCGACCCGGTACTTGCGCTCCTTGAGCGCGGTCTCGGTGGCTGCGCCGACCTTGATCACCGCAACGCCGCCGGACAACTTCGCCAGTCGCTCTTCGAGCTTCTCGCGATCCCAGTCGGAGTCGGTGGCCTCGATCTCGCGACGCAGCTGCGCGCTGCGGGCCGCGATGTCCTCGGCGGTGCCTGCACCGTCGATGATGGTGGTGTCGTCCTTGGTGACGACGACGCGACGCGCCTTGCCGAGCACCTCGAGGCCGGACTCACGCAGCGTGATGCCGAGGTCCGGGTTCACCACGGTGCCCGCGGTGACGACGGCGAGGTCGTCGAGGAACGCCTTGCGGCGATCGCCGAAGAACGGCGCCTTCACGGCAACGGCCTTGATGGTCTTGCGGATCGAGTTCACGACCAGGGTCGACAGCGCCTCGCCGTCGACATCCTCGGCGATGATCAGCACCGGCTTGCCGGACTCGGCGATCTTCTCCAGCAGCGGAAGCAGATCGGGCAGCGAGCTGATCTTCTCCCGGTTCAGCAGGATGAAGGCGTCCTCGAGCACGGCCTGTTGGCTGTCGGTGTCGGTGACGAAGTAGGGCGAGAGGTAGCCCTTGTCGAACTGGACGCCCTCGGTGACGACGAGTTCGGTCTGCAGCGTCGAGGACTCCTCGACGGTGACGACGCCGTCCTTGCCGACGGTGGTCAGCGCCTTGCCGACCATGGCGCCGATCTCCTCGTCGCGCGAGGACACGGTCGCGACTTGAGCGATGGCCTGCTCACCGGAGACCGGGGTGGCCAGCGCGAGCAGCGCCTCGGAGACCACGTCGGCGGCCTTGCCGATGCCAGAGCCCACCGCGATCGGGTTCGCGCCCGCGGCGATGTTCTTCAGGCCCGCGCGCACCAGCGCCTGCGCGAGCACGGTCGCGGTGGTGGTGCCGTCGCCCGCGACGTCGTTGGTCTTGGTGGCGACGCTCTTGACCAGCTGCGCGCCCATGTTCTCGAAGGGGTCCTCGAGGTCGATCTCGCGCGCGATGGTGACACCGTCGTTGGTCACGGTAGGGCCACCGAAGGCCTTCGCGAGCACAACGTGGCGGCCACGCGGCCCGAGGGTGACCTTCACGGCGTCGGCGAGCTTGTCGACACCGCGTTCCAGAGCCCGGCGAGCCTTCTCGTCGAACTCGATCTGCTTTGCCATAAGTCCTAT
Organism: Nocardia sp. CWNU-33; assembly: GCF_046764895.1. Taxonomy (NCBI): domain Bacteria; kingdom Bacillati; phylum Actinomycetota; class Actinomycetes; order Mycobacteriales; family Nocardiaceae; genus Nocardia; species Nocardia sp. CWNU-33. Next base: position 16,436 of record NZ_JBKOQN010000001.1, read on the forward strand.
TCCTTAGGGTTCCAGTGCTGAAACGACACTGCCCCGGCCCCGCTCAGGGGAACCGGGGCAGTGTCGTGACGACTCGATCCCGGCAATGGCCGGGCAGCACGGTCAGCCGACCGCGCGGAGCTCGGTCACTTGGTGACGACGGCCAGCACGTCGCGCGCCGACAGGATGAGGTATTCCTCGCCCTGGTACTTGATCTCGGTGCCGCCGTACTTGCTGTAGATGACGGTGTCGCCCTCCTTGACGTCGACCGGGATGCGGTCACCCTTATCGGTGACGCGCCCCTCGCCGACGGCGATGACGGTGCCCTCCTGCGGCTTCTCCTTCGCCGTGTCGGGGATGACCAGGCCGGAGGCCGTCGTCGTCTCGGCCTCGTTGGCCTGGACGAGGATCTTGTCCTCGAGCGGCTTGATGTTCACGCTCGCCACGTTGAGCCCTCCACTTTCAGGGGATATACGGTCGTCCGGAACTGTTGTCCCGGACCATCGGTGTCGTGTTGTTTCGCGCGACCTGTAAGCAGTCGCTAGCTATGTCGACCCCTGCGCATAGCCCCGTCGTCGCGGGTGCCGGGACACCTGCTCAGTGGTCGAACTGGCACTAAAGCACTACTCACAGTGCCGACTAGCACTCTATACATGAGAGTGCCAGCGCTCAAGGTTGGGTTGTGCCAATTCTGACGGCGTGTCGGATCGGTGGCCGGTGTCACGCCATGCCGAAGGGCCTGAAGACTTCCCAAGAGATCAGCAAATCTGTAACGTTCGGGTAACGGATTGTGACACTATGGACGACGGTTGTTCTCCGCGCGCTGCGTTCATCACGAGCCGGCGTCATCGGGGGCGCACGGAGAGCTATGAACAACCAGCGTCACAGGGGAAACCGAGCAGTACCCGGTAGCCCCAGCCGTCACAGTACAAGCGTTGAGAGAACCAGCTTCACCAGAGGGCAAGACCACACGTGATCCATGGCTGGTCCCCGCGACCCATCCGGACAACGGGTCGGCCGGATCCCGAGTCCGAATCGCTCGCAATCCACGCGAGAAGTTCGGTAGTCCATTCGAGATGGTCAGCAGCACATGACCATCCGCTCGAAGGGAGGTGACATGCGAACATCACTCGGCATCTCCGCCGGGAACGAGGTCGTTTGCTCGGCGCTGGTCGCGACCGCGTCCAACGGCGCCCAGAATTTCGACTACCGCGTCGTTTCCGCCGACGCGGCCCACTCCGATCTCGGCGATCTGGTGGCGTCCTCGATCGAGCTCATGACGACCCAGCTACCGACCACGCAGCTACCACGCGACGTTGTGCACCCGGTGGGCGCACGGTTCGCCGGCGCACACTCGATCGGGCTGGAATCGACCTCCAGCCGGCTGCCGACCAGTGTCGCGGTCGCCTATCGCAGCAAGGAACAGGCCCAACTGATCCGCGCGGCGACCGGCAAGCAGCGCGACCTGCGGCTGATCCCGGAGAGCACAGCAGCGCTGACCTACCTGCGCCACACCGGCCTGCTGGAACGCTACGAAACTGTCGCCGTCATCGACCTCGGCGCGTCCGGTCTCACCGTCACCGTCGCCGACCAGGTCGACGGCACCGTGCTCCGCAGCGAGCGCACCACGGCGATCAGCGGCAACGCCGTCGACGAACTCATCTACCACCATCTGGTCGACCTGCACTACGCCCGGCGTGGCACCCGCCCGAACCGCGGCATGCTGACCAATCGCGGCCGCGCCGCCAAGGAACATCTGTCCATCACGCCTGCCGTGACCATCGACCATGTCGCCGGGCAGCCACTCAAGCTGACACGAGCCGATTTCGAGGAGCTGATCGCTGATCTGCTGCGCGAGATCGGCGTCTACGCCGCGGCGGTCTTCGCGCGGGCGCCCACGTTCCCGCAGGCGGTCACGGTGATCGGTGGCGGGGCCAATATCCCCGCCGTGGTGTCCACGCTCTGCAATGAATTCGATATCCCCGTGCACACGGTCCCCGAACCGGAGGCAGTGATCGCCAAGGGCGCCGCGTTGGTCGCCGACGCGGCACAGCCCGCGGTGTTCCCGGTCAACGCGCTCACCTCCGACGCGCCGGTCGGCACCTTCACCAAGGTGGTCGGCACAGTGGCCGGGGCCATCGTGGTGGTCGGACTGATCATCGGCTATGGCGTGAAGACCTTCGCACCGACCTCCGGCGACGACGTCTCCCCCGCGGGCACCACCAGCAGCACCCAGATGCCGTCGGCATCGGCGCCGGTTCCGCCGACACCGACCGGGCAAATTCGAGAGAGCACGAACCGGCCGAGCGGCAGCAGTCTCCCGTCCATCACCCAGGACCGCGGCCAGCCGACCACGCGAGTGAGCACCACACCGACACCCGCGAGCACCACGCCGACGCAGCCCACGCTGCGTCCCGATCCGAACCTGCCGCCGATCCCGTTCCCGGAGCTGCTCGGCCCGTTGTTCGGCAACCCGCTGGCCCCACCGGCAGGGTCCTCCTCGAACCCGGCGGAACACAGCCAGCCGGGAGAAGAGACTGCGGCACCGTCTACCGCACCCACCCCACCGCCTCCGGCACCGACCCAGGAACCAGCGAAATCGCGGGTTCCGCTGCTGCCGCGAGCGAATTCCGGTTCCGCCGGCGGTAACTCACCGCAACAGTTGGTTCCCGCGCGCTAGCCGGATCCGCCGCGGCAGTCAGCCGACCTGGCTGACCGACACCGGCAGGCCGGGGTCCGTCGCCACCGTCAGCGGTGACGGCTTCGCGCCGCCCGCGATCACGTGGGCGCCGAGCGCCGCGATCATCACGCCGTTATCGGTGCACAGCCGGGGTTTCGGCACCCGAAGCGTCAATCCTGCGGCCGCGCAACGCTCCTCGGCGAGGGAGCGGATTCGGGAGTTGGCGGTCGCGCCGCCACCGAGGACCAGCGTGTCGACGCCGACATCCTGGGCCGCACGCACCGCCTTCATGGTGAGCACGTCGGCGACCGACTCCTGGAAGGACGCCGCGATATCGGGAATCGGCAGTTCGGCCGCGGTGAAACCATTGCGCTGGGCTGCCTCCACATAGCGGGCGACGGCAGTTTTCACACCGGAGAAGGAGAAGTCGTAGCGCGCATCGCGCGGACCCGTCATGCCACGCGGGAACGCGATCGCCTTCGGATCGCCGCCGGCCGCCACCGCGTCGAGCGCGGGGCCGCCGGGGAAACCGAGCCCGAGCAGCCGGGCGACCTTGTCGAACGCCTCTCCTGCTGCGTCGTCGATGGTGCTGCCCAGCTCGACGATCGGCTCGGCCAGATCGGTGACGTGCAGCAGATGAGTGTGCCCGCCCGACACCAGCAGCGCGACGCACGGCGGCATCGATCCGTGTTCCAGCGTGTCGACCGCGACATGTCCGCCGAGGTGGTTCAACGCGTAGAACGGCACATCCCACGCTGCCGCATAGGCTTTCGCGGCGGCCGCGCCGACCAGTAGGGCACCGGCGAGGCCCGGCCCGATGGTCACTGCCAGCGCGTCGGGCTTGGCGATGTCCGCGGCCGCGAGCGCCCTGCGCATGGCGGGCACGATGGCCTCCAGGTGCGCGCGCGAGGCGATCTCGGGGACGACGCCGCCGAATCGGGCATGCTGCTCGACACTGGAGGCGACCTCGTCGGCGAGCAGCTCACAGGTGCCGTCGTCGTGCCAGCGCACGATGCCGACTCCGGTTTCGTCACAAGAGCTTTCGACGCCCATGACGATCACGACAGCACCTCCCCGCGAGCCATGTCCCAGGCCGCACCCACGCCGGTCAGCGCGGGCCTGCGCATGGTGTAGGCGTCGGCACCGCTCGGGTGGTAGTAGTTCTTGCGCAGTCCGATGATGTGGAAGCCATGCTTGGCGTACATCGCGATCGCGGGGGCGTTGTCGGTGCGCACTTCGAGAAATACCGGTCCGCCGCGCTTGCCCGCCTCGGCGAGCAACGCCTCGAGCAGCACGGTGCCGATGCCCGCGCGATGGCAGTGCGGGTCGACGCCGATGGTGTGCACCTCGGCCTCGGGGTGTTCCTCATCACCGAGCAGTGCGACGCCCGCGTAGCCGACCATTCGCCCGTCGTCGTCGCGGGCGACGATGTACCGGTTGTGTGGTGCAGCCAGCTCGGACCGGAACGACACCGCCTGCCACGGGTCGTCTTCGGGGAACAGCAGTTGTTCGAGTTCGACACAACGCTCGATGTCGGCGCCGTCCATCGGTTCGATTCGGATCGACAGCATCATCACGCTCCCGTCCGGTCGAGCGTGCGGTAGCTGCGTTCGACCGCGTCCGGCCTACGTAGATACAGCGGGACCAACGGTTCCGGCACAACATGCCCGAGTAACTCGGCAGCCGCCGCCTGCACCAGCCCGGCCGGGGAGGGGGTCTCCACCGGCAGCACCGGCAGATCGAAGAAGTCGACATGGGAGGCGGATCCGGCAATCACTGTGGCGTGCGCCGCATCCAGATCGCCCGGCTTGCTCACATCGGGTCCGGCGATGCGCACACCGTCGCGGTAGCGCGCCCAATACACCTCGCGGCGGCGCGCGTCGGTGACGACGAGCAGCTCACTGTCCGGTGTGAGGTCGGCCGCGGCGTCGGCGGCGATCGCGTCGAGGCTGCACACCCCGTACACGGGCAGCCCCAGTGCGTCACCGAATGCGGCGGCAGTTGCCATTCCGACTCGTAGTCCGGTGAACGGACCGGGACCGATGCCGACCACCACGGCGGCAATATCGGTCCTGGAACGGCCTGCCTCGGTGAGACATTCGAGGATCTGCGGCGTGAGCACCTCGGCGTGCGCGCGGGGATCGACCCGCACCCGGGAGGCGAGGGTGCGTACCCCAGCGGCAGTGTTGTTTCGAGCGACCTGCGACAAGTCGCTAGCGGCGACCTGCTCCAGTTCCACCAATCCCGCTGTAACGGCAGGTGTCGCGGTGTCGACGGCTAGTACAAGCATGATTGACCTAACGATACCGGTTGGTAGGTGCGGCCGGTGCGGAGCTACTCGAGAGCAACCTGGGCCGCGGCCACGTATCAGTGCACCCATTCCCAGATCGCCGTACGCACCTCGGAATCCGGTTCGCGCGACAGCAACACATACAGGTGATGCTCGGCCAAGTGTTCCACGACACCACTGCCCCACTCCACCACGACGACCGCCTGATGCAGATCCGTGTCGAGGTCGAGGGCGTCGAGCTCGTCCAGGTCGCCGCCGAGCCGATATGCGTCCACGTGCACCAGCGGCACCGGCGCGGCACCTTCGCGCTGCCCGGCACGGTGTTGCCTCGCGATGATGAAGGTCGGTGAACTGACTCGGCCCTGCACGCCGAGTCCGGCGGCGATGCCACGGGTCAGCGCCGTCTTGCCCGCACCGAGCGGACCGTCCAGCACCACCAGATCGCCTGCACCGAGTTGGGCCGCGAGTTCGCGGCCGAATGCCTCGGTGTCGGCGACGGTGGGCAAGACGCGCTGTTGCCGTTCAGCCACCGAGGACCTCCGATTCGGTTGCGGTTTGTTCGATAGCACCGGCGCGCATGAGCAGCCGGTCGAGTGCGGCGTTGACGATATCCGGGTATTGCAGGTGCGCCATGTGCGCGGCGTCATCCAGCCGGACGAGTTCACTATTGGGCAGCGCCGCGGCCAAGGCACGGGAATTGCGGAACGGGATCACCAGATCGTGGGTGCCGCCCAGCACCAGCACCGGTAGGTGCGCCAGCGTGGGCAGGGCCGCCGATTCGTCGTGCAGCTCGATCGCTTTCAGGAATTTCACGATCGTCTCGACCGGGGTCCGGTCGATCATCATCGTGGTGAACCGCGACAGCGTCGAGCTCACCGGCCCGTGATACGAGCTGACGTGCAGGATCGGGGCGATCACGTGCCGCGTGGTGGCGCGGCCCGCCTGGACCAGCGCGGGCGCGGTGTGCACGGCGAGTCGAAATCCGTCGACGGCCGGGTGGCGCAGAAGTTGGGCGATGCCTGCAGAGGTGACCTCCGCCGCAGCGGTGGACAGCAGCCCGATGCCGATCACCCGCGCCGCGAACAGCTCCGGGAACTGCGCGGCCGCGGCGAGTATCGCCATCCCGCCGAGTGAATGGCCGACCAATATGACGGGACCGGTCGACACGCGGGCCTCGATGACCGCGGCCAGATCGCGGCCGAGCTGGGCGACGGTACAGCTCTCGGTGGTCGGGGTGCCGGAGCCGCCGTGCCCTCGAAGATCGAAGAACACCAGCCGAGCCCTTGCGCCCCAACGCTTTTCCAGATCGCGACGCTGGAAGTGGAAGGACTCCATGGTGTTGCAGAAGCCGTGCACGAAGATCACGGTGACCGGTGCGTCCGCGGGACCGCATTCGCGGGTGGCCAGCCGCACACTGTCCTCGGTGAGCACGGCGCCGGAGCGGTCGTCGTCGAACAGCGCGAAGTTCTCGTCTCGGTATTCATCGCGGCGCGCGGGCCAGAGCACTCTGGCGCCCATTCTGCGCAGAGCGTGCGTACCGGCGAGGGCGCCGACGACGCCCGCGGTCGCCAGCCCGCCACGCAGCACGGTGATGCGATGGCTCGCCGGCTTCTGCTGTCTCATCCGAGGCCGCCGACGTGTCGCCGGACCACGCGACCGCGCGGGGAGCACACGATCTCGTAGTGGATGGTGCCGAGTACGTCCGCCCAGTCCTGTGCGTGGGGTTCGTCCTGGCCCGCTCCGAACAGGACGGCGGTGTCGCCCTCCGCGACACCCGCCGCGTTGTCCCCCAGGTCGACGACGATCTGGTCCATACACACCCGCCCGACATTGGGGTATTGCGCGCCGCCGAGCGCGACCGCGAAACGGCCGCCGAGGTTGCGGAACACACCGTCGGCGTAGCCGGCCGGGATGAGCGCGACGGTGGTGTCCTGCGGTGCGACCCACTCGTGCCCGTAGGAGACGCCCTCACCCGCGGCGACCTGTTTCACCAGGGCGACCCTGGCCTGGAATGTCATCGCGGGGCGCAACCCGAAGTCGGAGATCTCCGGTACCGGCGATAGGCCGTACACCGCGATGCCGGGGCGCACCATGTCGAAAACCAGGTCCGGCCGGGTCAGCGCGGCGGCCGAGTTCGCCAGATGCACCAGTTCCGGTTCCAAGCCGTGTTCTTTGGCGGTCGCGATCGCCTCCAGGAAGCGGTCGCGCTGCACATCGATCATCGGATGCTGTGGCTCGTCGGCGTGCGCGAGGTGGGAGAAGATCGCCCGGAAGCGCACCACCTGCTCGTCGACAAGCTCGCGCAGCGCCGCGAGCACCTGTGGGTATTCGAGCGCCGAGACGCCGTTGCGGTTGAGACCGGTGTCGACCTTCACTGTCGCAGTTGCCGTCCGACCGGTAGCACGCGCCGCGGCCTCGACTGCCCGCAAATGCGCGAGCGATGAGACACCGAGCTCGATATCGGCGGCGACGGCGGCGCCGAAGTCGGCGTCGGAGTTGTTGAGCCAGCACAGAATCGGCGCGGTGATGCCCGCCGCACGGAGTTGAAGGGCCTCATCGATCGTTGTGACACCGAGTTCGGCCGCACCCGCTCCCAGTGCCGCCTGCCCGACCTCGACCGCGCCGTGGTTGTAGCCGTCGGCCTTGACCACAGCCATTACCGCGGCATCACCGGCATGCTCGCGCAGGATCCGCACGTTGTGCGCAATGGCACTCAGGTCGACAACCGCCTCCACTTGCGCATTCACGCTTGTCCGCCTCTCCGCGTCATCTGCCGGTCGTGGTGTGCATCGATCGTGCCATTGCGGGCCCGCGGTCGAGCACCTGGCCGAGTTCTCGGCGTACCGGCTGTGGATTACCCGCGTTCTGGTGATAACACGTGTCACTTTGGTCACCAGCACAGCACGTGAACGACCCGCACGGCCAACGTTCCTGATCGGCGTGTACGGGTTGCCCCATGATCACCGGCTCATCGGGGACTGGCGGACTGGGTCGTCGCTATGTGAGTAGTCGGAGTCCGACGTCGATGCGGCTTTGCCGCCGCGCCTCGTGGGCACGACGAGCACAGCGCACGGCGGGTGTGGGTGCGGCCGAACTTGCTGCGGCCGCGAGATTTCCGCAGCAGTCAGTACTCGCCGAGGGCGAAGGCGCGGAGGGTGCGGATGGCCGGTCGAACGTGCTGTAGAAGTGGGGTTGCCGAGGTGGGAGCTCCGGCGAGGTGGTTTTCGTGGGCAGCAAGGTTGGCGGCCAGGGCGTGTGCGCGGGCGGCGGCCGCGGCGGACCAGGCCGGGTCTCGGCCCGCGGCGAGGAGGGCGCCGATGATGCCGGAGAGGACGTCGCCCGCGCCCGCAGTTGCGGCCCATGAGCCGCCTGCCTCGTTGACGAGCACTGGTGCGTCAGGGGCGGCGACGAGGGTAGCGCGGCCTTTCAGCAGGACGGTGACCTGCCAGGAATCGGCCAGCTCGCGGACTGCGGCGAGCCGGTCCTGCCCCACATCGTGTCCGGTCAGACGCGCGAATTCGCCGGCGTGCGGAGTCAATACGGTCGGTGCGCAGCGTCCGCGAAGCAGATCGGGATCGGCGGCGAGCAGGGTGAGGCCGTCGGCGTCGACGACGACAGGAAGGTCGGTCGCGAGTACTTCGGCGAGCCGTTTGTGTGCGTCCGTGTCGGTGCCCGCGCCCGGGCCGAACACCCAGGACTGGACTCGACCGGTGTCTGCGATGCTCTGGGCGGCAACCACTTCCGGGAAATGCGCGAGGACATCGGCCGAGCCGGTTCCGGCGTAGCGGACCATGCCCGAAGTCGCGGCGATGGCCGCGCCGGTGCACAGCACGGCCGCACCCGGATACGTGCCGCTGCCCGCGCAGACGCCCGTGACGCCCTGCGTGTACTTGTCGTCGAGCGGTCCCGGTACCGGCCAGAGCGCACCGACCGACGCCGGATCCAGCGCCGCGAGGTTCGGCTCGGGCAGCCGTAAACCGATGGGCACCAGTTCGATTCGCCCGCAGTACGGCGCGGCGAGCACATGGACCGGCTTGTACGCGCCGAAGGCGACGGTGACATCCGCGCGGACCGCGGGACCGGTGACGGCACCGGTGTCCGGGTCGACACCACTGGGCAGATCCGCGGCGACCATCGGCGCGTCGAGCGCGGCAACGAGTTCCGCGGCGTTCGGACGCAGCGGACCACGTCCGGAGATCCCGACAATGCCATCGATCACCAGATCCGGTGCGCCGACGTCGCCGCGCAGACTCGACGCCGACGTTCTCGCACCACCGGCGTCGCGGACCCGACCGCCGGCCTTCCGAAGCGCAGCCAGCCCTCGGGCATGTGCCCGTTCGGGATTCAGCAACACGGCCGTGACGGCCACTCCGCGACGACGCAGCATCGAGCCCGCCCACAGCGCGTCGCCGCCGTTGTCACCGGAACCGACCAGCAGCGTCACCGACCGCCCGGCGATCCCGCCGGTCCGCGCCCGCAACTCGCCCGCGACAACGGTCGCCAGGCCGCGCGCGGCGCGTTGCATCGGTACGCCGTCCGGGACTCGGGTGAACAGTTCGGCTTCGGCCGCCCGCACTTCGTCGGCGGTGAAGAATCCCCGCTGGGTGAACATGGATGCTCGCCTCCACTGCGTTGCTCGGGCACTGCTGCTGATCAGGCTCGGCCGCACAGGCACTGCGTAAGCCCGCACCGTCAGCAGACTACGCTTGGCCGTCATGCCGATGCTCAGCCGTGCGAGGTCCACTCAGGTCGTAGCCGGGCTCGGCCTGGCCGCGACGATGTTGCTGTCCGGCTGCGGCTCGGACGAACCGAAATCCGCCGCGGTGACCACAACGAGGTCGGCCAAGCCCGCCGCGTCGAGCACCGCGCCCGGCGAAAAGAAGTCCGCCGCAGTGACCGTCGATGCCGACAACATGAAGTTCTCCCCCACCGAGGTCACCGTCAAGGTCGGTGACACGGTGACCTGGAAATTCAGCGACAGCGTGCCGCACAACGTGCAGGGCATCGGCGACCGGGCGATGGGCCTCAACAGCCCCATCTTCGACAAGGGCGAGTGGAGCTACACCTTCACCGCACCGGGCAACTACCGCTATCTCTGCTCATTGCACCCGCAGATGCGCGGCAGCGTCACCGTCGAATAGCGCGAGACCGCTCACAGCCGACGCTTTTGGAGTAAGCAGGCCCGGCTGCCTATGTCGACTGCCCCAACTGAGCACGGCGATGAGGAAGGGTCGGCCGGATAGGCCGGACATCCCTGCCTACCGAACTCGGCTCGGAACTCGGCGAGCAGCCCGGCGCGCAAGCTGCTGATCACACCGGCCTGGACACTCCGACTGTCCGGCCCACTGTCGACGCGGTGTTCATAGCCTCCACAGCGGCGACCAGTGGTGCGAGCTCCGGGTCGGCGGCGGCTTGACCCAATGCGGTCGACAATGCCGCGTCGTGAGTGGGGCGCGCCTGCTCGAGTAGTTCCTGGCCCGGTGGCGTGACATCGGTGTAGATGCCGCGGCGGTCGTCGGCGCACAGATAGCGCGTGAGCAGGCCGCGATCTTCGAGCCGGGACACCAGTCGGGTGGTCGCGCTCTGACTGAGCACGACGGCGTCGGCGACTTGGTTCATGCGCAGATGGCCACCGGGCCCGTCGTGCTGACGGCTGAGCACGACCAGCAGTGAGAACTCGCGCACGCTCAGATTGTGACCGGTTTGCAGGGCGCGCTCGATATGCGCCTCGATCCGATCGTGTAGCAGCGACAGTGCGTACCAGCCATCTGCCAGGCCGGTCAGAGCGGCATCCGCGGTCATGGTGTTCCTCCTGCGTCGTGGTCGCAGTTCCAGAATAGACGAATTCCGCAATAGCCCGCGCTTGCAATTAACGCGCGCCTGCAACTATTGTTGACGCCTGTAAAGCTCAGGCGCAACAACAAGTGGAGGCACCATCCATGCCACTCGCACTCCTGGCTCTGACCCTCGGGGCATTCGGAATCGGCACCACCGAATTCGTCATCGTCGGGCTGCTCCCCGACATCGCCGACACCTACGCCGTGTCGATCCCGACCGCGGGCCTGCTGGTCACCGGGTATGCCCTCGGCGTCGTGGTCGGCGCACCACTGATGACCGGACTCGGCACCCGCGTGTCCCGCAAGCGCATGCTGCTGGGCATGTTGCTACTGCTGGTCGCGGGCAACGTATTGTCAGCAGCCGCACCGACTTTCGGCCTCATGATGACCGGCCGGATCGTCGCCTCGCTCGCACACGGCGCCTTCTTCGGCATCGGCGCGGTCGTCGCGGGAAGTCTGGTGAACCCGGACCGCAAGGCAGGCGCGATCGCCACCATGTTCACCGGACTCACCGTCGCCACCGTCATCGGGGTGCCACTGGGCACCCTGCTCGGCCAGCATTTCGGGTGGCGGCTCACCTTCCTTGTGGTCGCAGTGGTCGGGCTGGTCGGCCTGATCGGCGTCGCCGCCCTGGTTCCCGAGCAGCCGGCGCCGCACGACGCCCGGCTACGCAACGAGCTCGCCGTGTTCCGCAATCCACAGGTCCTGCTGGCGATGGCGATGACGGTGCTCGGCTTCGGCGGCGTCTTCGCCGCGATCACCTATCTCGCCCCGATGATGACCGAGGTGACCGGCTACGCGGATTCCTCCGTCACCTGGCTGCTCGTGCTCTTCGGCATCGGCATGTTCGCGGGCAACCTGATCGGCGGCCGCTACGCCGACCGCCATCTGATGCCGATGCTCTATGTCGCACTCGGCTCCCTCGCGGCCGTGCTCGCCCTCTTCGCCCTCACCGCCCACAGCAAGCCCGCCGCCGCCGTCACCGTGGTGCTGATCGGCGCCCTCGGCTTCGCGACCGTCCCGCCGCTCCAGAAACGTGTGCTCGACCAGGCCACAGGCGCACCGACCCTGGCCTCCGCAGTCAATATCGGCGCCTTCAACCTCGGCAACGCACTCTCCGCCTGGCTCGGCGGCCTGGTCATCGCGGCCGGCTTCGGCTACACCGCACCCAACTGGGTCGGCGTAATCCTCGCCCTCAGCGCACTCGCACTGGCCGTGCTGTCAGGCAGCCTGGAACGCACCGCCGGCCGCCGGGAATCCACCCCGCCTGCCGAAGCACTGGTGCCCGTCGGCCACCCCTGACCCATCTCCCCGGCTCCGGCGGCGATCCCCGATCGCCACCGGACTCATCTGCGAAAAGATCTGCGGCGGTGGCCTATTCGACGGTGACGGACTTGGCGAGGTTGCGGGGCTTGTCGACGTCGTAGCCGCGTGCCTGGGCGATCTCGGCGGCGAAGATCTGCAGCGGGACGGTCGAGAGCAGCGGCTGGAACAGCGTTGGCGCCGAGGGGATCTCGATGAGATCGTCGGCGAACGGGCGGACCGTGTCGTCGCCTTCCTCCGCGATCACGATGGTGCGCGCACCGCGGGCCTGAATCTCGCGAATATTGCTGAGCAACTTGGAGTGCAGCACGGCGCGCCCCTTCGGGGACGGCATCACCACGATCACCGGCAGCCCGTCCTCGATCAACGCGATGGGGCCGTGCTTGAGCTCGCCCGCGGCGAAGCCCTCGGCGTGCATATACGCCAATTCCTTCAGCTTGAGCGCACCCTCCAGCGCCACTGGGTAACCGACGTGGCGGCCGAGGAAAAGCACCGTCGGCACGTGCGCGAGCTGCCTGGCCAGCGCCCGGACCTGCGGCCCCGTCTCCAACACTCGCTCGACCAGCTTCGGCATCGCCTCGAGCTCGGCGAACTCGCGGGCCACCTCGTCCGGATACTTGGTGCCACGCGCCTGCGCCAGAGCCAGCCCGACCAGGTAATTCGCGGCCACCTGGGCCAGGAACGCCTTCGTGGACGCGACACCGATCTCCGGGCCGGTCCTGGTGTAGAGCACCGCGTCGGACTCGCGGGGGATCTGCGCACCGTTGGTATTGCAGATCGCGAGCACCCGCGCCTTCTGCTCCTTCGCGTGCCGCACCGCCTCCAGCGTGTCGGCGGTCTCCCCCGATTGCGAGATCGCCACTACCAACGTCGACCGGTCCAAAACCGGGTCGCGGTAACGGAATTCGCTGGCCAGCTCCACTTCGACGGGCAGCCGGGTCCAGTGCTCGATCGCATACTTGGCCAGCAGGCCGGCATGGTAGGAGCTGCCGCAGGCGACGACGAAGACCTTGTCGAAGTCGCGCAGTTCCTGATCCGCAAGGCGCTGCTCGTCGAGCACGATCCGGCCGGAACCGGTCTCGTCGAGCGTGAAATGCCCGATCAAGGTGTCCGCGACGGCGCTGGGCTGCTCCTCGATCTCCTTGAGCATGAAGTAGTCGTGGCCACCCTTTTCCGCGGCGGCCAGATCCCAGTCGATGGTGAACGGCCGGGTGCGCCCGTTCGCGTCGTTGCCGTCGAAATCGGTGACCTGGTAGCCATCGGCGGTGATCACCACGGCCTGGTCCTGACCCAATTCGACCGCTTCGCGAGTGTGCTCGATGAACGCGGTGACATCGGAGGCGACGAACATCTCGCCCTGGCCGACACCCACCACCAGCGGGGTGGAGCGGCGGGCGGCGATAATCCGGTCCGGGTGGTCGGCGTGGGTGAAGACCAGCGTGAACGCGCCCTCCAGCCGGCGCAGCACCGCGAGCGCGCTCGCCACGAAATCACCTGCGGTCGGGCCCGCGGCGTACGCGCGGGCGACCAGGTGCACGGCGACCTCGGTGTCGGTGTCGCTGCTCAGCTCGACGCCTGCTTCCTCGAGCTCGCGACGCAGCGGCGCAAAGTTCTCGATGATGCCGTTGTGCACCACAGCGACCTTGCCGCTGTCGTCACGGTGCGGGTGCGCGTTGCGGTCGGTAGGCGCGCCGTGGGTGGCCCAACGGGTGTGGCCCATGCCGGCGGTGCCCGCGAAGCGCGCCACGCCGTTCTCGGCCAGTTCCGCCTCGAGATTCGCCAGGCGACCCGCCTTGCGTTCCACCGCGATCGCGCCCGACCCACCGAGGATCGCGACCCCCGCCGAGTCGTATCCGCGATATTCCATGCGGCGCAACGCGTCAACGACAACGCCGAGGGCGTCCCGGTACCCGACGTACCCCACGATTCCGCACATGGCTCACCAGAGTACTTATCGGATAACGTTCTCGTCGTGTCGGCGTCTGTGAAATCACTTCTGAGCACCCTGACCAGCAAAGGCCCGCATCGGGTGCTGCGCGGCAATCTGGCCATCGCAGGCCAGCCCGGGGTGGTGTACACGCCTGAATCGGGGCTGAGCCTGCCCGCTGTCGCGTTCGGCCACAGCTGGCTGACCAGCGCTTCGAACTATCGCGGGCTGCTCGAGCACCTCGCGTCCTGGGGTTTCGTGGCGGCGGCTCCTGATACCGAGCGCGGGCCGATTCCGTCACATCTGGGCTTGGCCACCGATCTGCTCACCACGCTGGACATCTGCACTCGTGTCCGACTCGGTGACGGCACGATCAGCGTGCACCCCGACCGGCTCGCCCTCGCCGGTCATGCCATGGGCGCGGGCGCCGCGGTCATCGCCGCCGCGCAGCGTAAGGTCGCCGCGGTCACCGCCCTCTATCCGGCGCCCACCGCGCCCTCCGCCGAGACCCTGGCCCCCGACATCGACACCCCCGCCCTGATCCTCGCGGGCACCGACATCGACTCCGTCAGCTCCAATGCCATTCCTCTCGCCACCGCCTGGGCCGGCCCCGTTGTCCTGCGCCAACTCGACGGCGCGTCCCATAACGGCATCATCGAAGGCCGCCGCGCCCTTGCCGCCCTCGGCGCGGGCAGGCACGAATCGAAAACCGCCCGCACCACCCGCGCCCTGCTCACTGGCTACCTGCTCCACAAACTCCTCGGCGACAAGACCTACGCCCCCTTCGCCGACCCCGAGGCGGTAATCCCGCACACCACAGTCATCGACCCCGACGCCCCCCGGGACGAGGAGAAGAAGCCGAAACTCTCGGTGGGTCAGATCAGCCAGCTCTTGCGGCGGTAGTACTCGCCCTCCGGATCGTCATCCTCGTCCACGGGGGTGACGAGTTCATGCGCTTTGCGAGCGGCGATCGACCGCGCGATCGCCTCCCGCTGCTCCCGAGCTTCGGCCTCGAGACGTTCCTTCTCTTCGGCCTCGGCGCGAGCGGCCTCTTCGGTTTCGGCGTGCTCCTGCCAGAATTGACTCATCTCGGTGGCCAGGTTCGCCGAGAATTCCTGGTCCCGCCGAGCCGTCTCCTGCTTGATCTCCTCGAGTTCTTCTCGGAGCACCGACATCCGTCGAAGGCTCTCCTCGGCAAGGCGCTCGACCTCGGCAACGTAGTCAACCATCCCGACCCTCCTTGGTAATCACAGATTTTCGGTGCATTCGACCGGCATCACAGCGGCCCGGCCTCTGCCAGTTCGGCACCACTGTCGAATGGGGGTTGCGGCCCTTCGGACGCGGACATAGGAGGCGGGCGGTGCTCACCGTCTTCCTCCCGCCGCGGTGGCGGCGCACCGGTCGGAACACCGGGCTGATTCGGGTTCTCCGGCGGTGTACCACCTCCGGGAGCTGCGGGGCCGGCAGGAGCGCCGGGGCTGCCCGAGTTGCCAGGAGGGCTGCCGGGGTTGTCCCCCGGCGGTGACGCCGGCTTCCCGTCTTCTCCCTTGGGCTCCCCGCTGGAGATGACCGGGTTTCCCTTCTCGTCCAGCTTCACGCTGTACTCGTGGGGTTTCCCGTCCGCGTCGGTCACGACCGCTTTCAATTGACCGTCCGGACCCATCTCGAACTTCAGGTGTTTGCCTGCCAGGTCGAATTCGGCAGCTGGTTTGCCGGCCTTCTTGTCGTCGGGCTTCTCGTCGGGCTTCCCGTCCCCGTCCTTATCTTCAGCCTTGGTCGGATCGATCGTCTTCTCGATCTGCTGCAGCGCCTGGTCGAGACCCTCTTTGATGGTGCCGCTCAGCGAGGTCAGTCCTTGACTTACCGCGCTGGCGACCTGCGTCGCGATCGGCGACAGCGTGCTGGCGACCTGGCTGAGGGAAGCGAGTCCTTGTAGCGAGTTGGTCGACGTCGGATTCGTAGAAGTCGGGGTGCTGGCAGGGGTTGTCGGAGTGCCCGGCGTACCGGGGGTGCCCGGCGTACCGGGAGTGCCCGGCGTACCGGGAGTGCCCGGCGTACCGGGAGTGCCCGGCGTACCGGGAGTGCCCGGCGTACCGGGAGTGCCCGGCGTACCGGGAGTGCCCGGCGTACCAGGGGTACTCGGCTTGTCCGAAGGCGCAGCAGCAGGCCTCGGATAAGCAACTTCGGCGACTTGATTCATTGCCTTCACGGCAATCTGATACTGATCCTTGAACAGCTTGTCGGTTGTCTCGCAGGCTGCGTTATAGCGGACGAGCTTGTCTTCTACGTCCTTCTTGAATACATCCTTGATCCAGTTATCACAAGCCTCCCAAGTCTTCAGCCCAATTCCTGTGCTTATATAGTTCTCATCCTTCAATTGACCGCTTCGGACGTCGAGGTCTTCGAAAACCCTACCCAACTTTCGGATCTGATCATCACTGATCCATTCGGTAGCGCTGCGGACATCTATCATCAATTCGATGTCTTCGGGAGTCTTACCGCGAATCTTGATCTCACGCATCCCACTTGCCCCGTTTTCAAGCAGCCCGAGCGTAATGTCGGCCTTCGTGTAGACAGACTTTCGCAACGGTTCCACCATCGCCGCGATAGCAACGGCAGCGACTCGCGCCTTGTTGATATCGTCGAGCGCAAGCTTCAGTTGGTCGCCCATCATGGTTGTCGCCGCGGTGGCCGCTTCGCCTTGCCACATGTCGGTCATGCTCGTGAGTTGGCCTTGCTGGGCGTTGCGCTGTCCGTCCGCCTCGTTCAATGCCATGGTCAATTCCCACGCCGCGGTTTCCAGCTTGGGAAGATCCATACGACGCTGCTCGTCATACTTTGCCTGCAGCTTGTTCAGATCGCCGAACTGTCCAGGCCCGCTGTTGAACGCTTTTTCATAGAGTGGAAGGAACTTGCGCCAGTACTCCAGACCGTGAACGCCATAGTCCAGGATGTCATCGATCTTCTTACCAGCATATTCGTATACCACAGTGCCGGCCCCTCACAATTCCGAGTTCGTCGGGGTGCTATTTCTTGTCGTCTGCAGCAGCGATCTGTTTCGCATGCTCTTCGACCGTGGTCGAGTAGACAACCACCGCAGCACCGACGGAGTCGGCAATTGCAGTCGCCGCCTCGGACCAGTTCCTGAGCCAATTACCGATCTTCTCGAAACCCCCATGAACGGCAATCCCCTCCTGTGAATAGTTTCGGCCGGCTTCGTCGTTACCGACACCGAACATTCGGTCGGTCACGCGCTTCGATTGGGTCTGCACCACGCCGGCCGATGTCCGAATATCGTTGGCCAAGTTCCCCAACTCGCCAGTGCTGACACCGAGCATGGATGCTCGGCTCGGCGTGCTGCTCATCTACACCCTCCATCTCGCTGCGCGTACACCGCGCTGCTGGATCCACCGCTGGTCGGCCAGTACCGCCATACTTCCTTCGACGCGTCCGGCCCACGTTCGGTTCCATCCAGTCCACCCCCGACCCAGACGAGGTCGCATCCAGCAAAACCTACTGGCAAGCGCGGTCGCCTACAACCAGCCGAACCCCGTATGCATCTGCCCCATCGCCAGGACAACGAGCGGCTCCGGCTCTACTGACCGATCTTCCCGTGATCGGTGCGCACCCACCCCGAGGTTCCATCGGGGTTGTGGTGGAACTCCCATGCCGCGTAGTCGCCGTCTTTTTCGACGACGGTGACCTGATCGGCGACGCCGTCGTGGTCATAGTCCGACCAGACCTGCATCGCTTCGGGACCGGAGGTGGTGACGGTGTCGAGAGCACCGTCACCGTCGATGTCCTGGGTGGGGTGGTGCAGCTCTACCGGACCAAGTCCTTCCAGCGAGGAGGATGCGTCGACGCCCGGTAGATCCAGGCCCGGGAATTCGCCCGAGGTGACCATGACTCCTCCTCATCGAGACTCGCGTGATGGTGCGGCATTTCACCCGAATGGCGGGTATCGCTCCATCCTGTCATCCGCGAGTCCCGGTCGCAGCCCCGACGCCCTACTTGTTGAGGATTGTCACTTCCTGGGGATGATCAGCCACAGCACCAGATAGACGATGAACTGCGGGCCGGGCAGCAGACAGGACAGCACGAAAAGGAGTCGGACGACATTGGCGTTCCAGCCGAAGTATTCGGCGATGCCACCGCAGACGCCGGCGATCCAGCTGTCGGTGGTGGAGCGGGTGAGGCGGCGAGCGGGTGCGGTCATGGTCTTCTCTCTCTTGTGTCGATCTCGATACTCTCCACTTTCCGCGCAATCGCCCGTCGGCACATCGGTCCCATGACCGATCCCGACCCTGATTTCTCCCCGGCCCACCCTCAGGGTCCAACCCCGATCCGACCGAAAAAGCGGGCACGGCAGACTATGCAGGTGAGCACCACTCTGCATGCCCGCGGACTGTCCGCGGGCCACGGCGAACGCACCCTGTTCGAGGACCTGGATCTCACCCTGGCACCCGGCGACGTGATCGGTTTGGTCGGGGTGAACGGCGCAGGTAAGTCGACGCTGCTGCGCATGCTGGCCGACCGGACCAGCGCCACCGGCAGCATCACGCTGAGCCCGCCCGATGCCACCATCGGATATTTGGCGCAGGAACCCGAACGCGTCCCCGGCGAGACCGTGCTCGAATTCCTCGGCCGCCGCACCGGAGTCACCGCGGCGCAGCAGGCGATGGATTCCGCCGCCGAGCGTCTTGCCGACGGCGGTGCGGACGACTACACGCCGGCCTTGGAGCGGTGGCTTGCGCTCGGCGGCGCTGACCTCGATCAGCGCGCCGAAGAAGTCGCTGCCGACCTCGGCCTCGCCGACAGCCTCGCGAGCGGCCTCGATACCCCGATGACCGGACTCTCCGGCGGCCAGGCGGCGCGAGCCGGACTCGCCTCGGTGTTGTTGTCCCGCTTCGACATTCTGCTGCTCGACGAACCGACCAACGACTTGGATCTGGACGGACTCGCGCGACTGGAGCAGTTCGTGACCGGCGTCCGCGAACCGCTGATGGTGATCAGCCACGACCGGGAGTTCTTGGCGCGCACGGTGAATCGGATCATCGAGCTCGATCTCGCGCAGCAGCAGGTCGGTATCTACGACGGCAGCTACGAGTCGTACCTGATGGAGCGTGAGATCGCCCGCCAGCACGCCCGCGAGGCCTACGACGACTACGCGGACACCAAGTCCGGTCTCGAGGCTCGGGCACAGATGCAGCGCAACTGGCTCGAGCACGGCGTCCGCAACGCCCGCCGCAAGGTACGCGACCCGAAGAAGGTCGACTCCGACAAAGCGGGCCGCAAGATGCGCGCCGAATCCACCGAGAAGCAGGCCGCCAAGGCCCGCCAAACCCAGCGCCGCATCGAGCGACTGGACGTGGTGGAGGAGCCGCGCAAGGAATGGGAGCTGCGGATGGAGATCGCCGCGGCGCCGCGCAGCGGATCGGTGGTCGCCACCCTGTCGAACGCGACCCTCACGCACGGCGATTTCACGCTGGGTCCGATCACCACGCAGGTGGATTGGGCCGATCGCATCGTGTTGACCGGTGCGAACGGATCCGGCAAGTCGACGCTGCTCGCACTGCTATTGGGAAAGATCCAGCCGGATAACGGAACTGCCGCACTCGGGTCCGGTGTCGAGATCGGCGAGGTCGACCAGGCGCGCGGCCTGTTCCGCGGAAACACCCCGCTGGCAGAGACTTTCGGTATCGAGATGCCCGACTGGCCGGACGCGGAGGTCCGCACCCTGCTCGCCAAGTTCGGCCTGCGCGGCGCGCATGTGACACGTGCCTGCGAAACCCTCTCCCCTGGCGAACGCACGCGCGCCGCACTGGCGCTGCTGCAAGCCCGCGGCGTCAACCTGCTCGTCCTCGACGAGCCGACCAACCACCTCGACCTGCCCGCCATCGAACAACTGGAGCAGGCTGTCGAATCCTTCACCGGCACCATGCTGCTCGTCACCCACGACCGTCGCATGCTGGACTCGGTCCACTCCACTCGCCGCTGGCGCATGGACAACGGCCGCCTCACCGAGGACTGACCGGCAGGAATTACGGCTTGCCGACTGCATCGGTGCCCGAGGAAGCGATGGTGCGGAATCGACCGCCCACTGCGGCGCAGGCCGAGATCAGACCGACGCCACTCGCTTCGCGAGATCGTCGGCAAGCTGCTGGGCTCGGACCGGATCGGTGGCCTCGACCATCACCCGGACGAGTGACTCGGTTCCGCTGGGGCGCAACAGGACTCGCCCGGAGTCGCCGAGAACCCGCTCGGCCTCCAACACTGCCTCGCGGACCTCGGCCGCGTTGGCGACGACCGACTTGTCGGCGACCGGGACGTTGATCAGAACCTGCGGCACCGTCTGGATCACCGATGCCAGGTCGGCGAGAGTGCGGCGGGTCCGTGCCATCCGCGCCATCAGTTTCAGGCCGGTGAGGATTCCGTCGCCGGTGGTGCCGAAGTCGGGGAAGACCACGTGGCCGGACTGTTCGCCGCCGAGGTTGAACCCGCCGCGGCGCAATTCTTCCAAGACGTAGCGGTCCCCTACCGCGGTGGTGCGCAGGGTGATTCCGGCCTCGCGCATGGCGATGTGCAGACCGAGGTTGCTCATGACGGTGGCGACGAGGGTGTCCTCGACCAGCTCACCCGCCTCGTGCATGGCAAGGGCCAGAATCGCCAGGATGGCGTCGCCGTCGACGATCGCGCCGTCGGCATCGACGGCCAGGGTGCGGTCCGCGTCGCCGTCGTGCGCGATGCCGAGATCCGCGCCGTGCTCACGCACCGCACGGCTGACCTGGTCCAGGTGCGTCGATCCACAACCGTCATTGATGTTCAGGCCGTCGGGTTCGGCGTTGATGGCGATCACCGTCGCCCCCGCCTCGCGGTAGGCGGCCGGACCCACTTCGGAGGCCGCACCGTGGGCGCAGTCCACCACTACGGTCAGCCCGGACAGATCCTGACCGGTCGCCTCGACCAGATGCTCGACGTAGCGCTCGTGGGTGCCCGCCACGCTGTACTGATCGGGAATGACCAGGCCGTGATCGCGCGCGCCGGATGCGTTGAGTACCCGTCCGATAGCGGAGCCGATCGGGCGCACCGGCGCCGCCTCGGCGATCAACGCTTCGATCCGGTCCTCGATCGCGTCGTCGAGCTTGTGCCCGCCCGCGGCAAAGATCTTGATTCCGTTGTCCGGCATGGGATTGTGCGAGGCGGAGATCATCACGCCGAGGCACGCGTCGTACAGGTCGGTGAGATAAGCGACGGCGGGCGTCGGAAGTACACCTACCGCAAGCACATTCACGCCCGCGGCGGTCAGGCCTGCGGTCACCGCGGCCTCCAGCATCTCGCCGCTGGCGCGCGGATCACGGCCGACCACTGCGAGCGCACGCTTCTTGCCGCGACTCAGGATCTGCGCGGCCGCACCGGAAATCTGCAGTGCCAGTTCCGGACTCAACGACTCGTTGGCGAGCCCGCGGACTCCGTCGGTGCCGAACAAACGTCCCATACCTCGCCCCTCATCGGTTGCTCCGCGGCGTACGCGACGGGCCCCGGAGACGGTAGCCTGTGTCACCACGCCGGGTCCCGCAAACGCCGCAAGTTGTTGATACAGCACGAGAGCAGGCGCCCAGCCGTGCTGGAAGCCTGCTCTCGCACAGGTGCCGCGTCGACCGTACCGTCTCCGACATGACCAGGATGACGGAAGACGGCGGCCGACGTAGCCAAAATCAGCGCTTCGAGTACTGAGGCGCCTTACGGGCCTTCTTCAGACCATACTTCTTGCGCTCGACGGCACGCGGGTCACGCGTGAGGAAGCCGGCCCGCTTGAGGGCGGGACGATCGTCCGGGGTGACCTCGATCAGCGCGCGGGCGATCGCCAGACGCAGTGCACCGGCCTGACCCGAGGGGCCACCGCCGACGAGGCGAGCGTAGATGTCGAAGGACTCCGCCCGTTCGACGGTCACCAGCGGCGACTTGACCAGCTGCTGGTGCACCTTGTTCGGGAAGTAATCCTCGATGGTGCGGCCGTTGAGCACGAAGTTGCCGGAACCCGGCACCAGACGCACGCGAACCACGGCCTCCTTGCGACGGCCGACGGTCTGCACCGGACGGTCGATCACGATCGGGGCGAAGGTGGCGGGCTCGGCCTCGTAGCCGTATTCCTCGTCGACGACCTCGACGTTGCCGTCTTCGGCAACAGTCTCCTCGACGAATTCTTCGGTGTATTCCTCGGGCGCGGTCACTGGGCCACCTGCTTGATCTCGAACGGAATGGGCTGCTGAGCGGCATGCGGGTGCGTCGGGCCTGCGTAGACCTTCAGCTTGCTCGCGATGGCGTCACCGAGCTTGTTCTTCGGGATCATGCCCTTGATGGCCTTCTCCACGAGACGGTCGGGGCGGGTGTCCAACACCTGACCGACAGTGCGCGACTTGAGGCCGCCCGGGTGCCCGGAGTGGTGGTGGATCAGCTTGTCCGCCTTCTTGTTGCCGCTGATGGCAACCTTCTCGGCGTTGATGATGATGACGAAGTCGCCACCGTCGAAGTTCGGAGCGTAGGTCGGCTTGGTCTTGCCACGCAGCAGATTCGCTGCCTGGACCGAAAGACGGCCGAGCACTACGTCAGTGGCATCGATGACGTACCACTTGCGGGTCACGTCACCAGCCTTGGGGCTGTACGTAGGCACAGTGCTTCCCTGTCTGTAGTCGGTGTTGCCGGCCAAGCGTGTGGTCGAGGCGATTCCGGCGGCCGGTGGAGACCCGGACCTCGACGAACATTCCACACACCAACGGGCCACGATACCAGCCGCGATAGCGCAAACCGAAACCGGTCAGATCGTGATGGGCGGACCGGGGTCGGTGGCTCCCGGCGGGCCGGGCACCACGAAGCGCAGGGTGTCGATGCCCGGTTGTGCGCAGTCCGGATCGTCGGCGTCGCCCTCCGCGCCACCGCGCTCCAGCGCACCGACCTGGTGTCCGCGCGCCGAGGCGACGCCCGGCCGGTGCTCGTTGGTGATCTGCGGGGTCAGCGTGCAGGAAGCCGACGCGAGCTGCACCGGACCGGCCTGCTCACCGTCGGACGGCATGGCCACGACCGCCAACGCCACCGCACCCAGCACCACGTTCGCGCCGAACAGGTTGTCCTTGAGCTTGTTCCACCGCTTGCCCTTGCGCGCTTTGCCGTCGTCGTCCGATTCGGGCGGTGGCGGCTGCCACTGCCCGTGCTGGACCTGCTCCGGGCCGGTCTGCGGTGGCCCGTAGGGGTGACGCGGACCCAGCGGCGGCACCTGGGCACCTGATCCCGCACTGGGCGGCGGCGCGGGTGCGGGCGGCGCGCTCTGCGGGCGCTGTTCGTCGGGCTGCTGGCCGGGCGGCCTGGTGAAACGGCTGCCGAGCTCGGCCAAACCCGGCGGCAGGCCGCGGGGAACATCCTCGCGCGGGACCCGGGTGGTCGCGTCTTCGCTCGGGTCCTGCGACCCGGCGGTCGGGTATCCGGCTCCGTACTGCACAACCGCGTCCCGTCGGGGCTGCGACTGGTCGGGTTTGCCCTGCATCGCCTCGCCCTGGCGCTGCGCCGATTCGGGCTGACGCTGCGGTGGCTCCGCCTGACGTTGATGCTGCTGAGCCGCTTCGGTCTGATATTGCGCGGATTGCACCGGAGGCGGCGCCGACAGCTGCGGCCCGGCCTGCCGTTGCGGCCCCGGTTCCGCGTGCCTGCCCGCCGATTCCGGCTCCCCGTTTTCGTTGTCGGTGGCCAACAGGTGCGCGGCGCCGAGCACCAGCGCGTGCATCGGATGATCGGCCACCTGCAACCGGTGCCCGAGATGATTCTGGAAGGCCAGCCGCAGCGCGTCGTTGAAGCACACGTTGCCCGACAGCAGCACCGTCGAGGTGTCCGCGCCGATGGAGCGGGCCGCCGCCATCACCTCGATCACCACGTTGTCCGCGGAGCGGGCATCACGCATCGATTCCGCGTTGACCATGACGTCGACCGATTCGGTCGGCTGCTCGTCGTCGCCGTGCACCGCGACAACCAGCATGGTCCTGCCGTCGGAGTACACGCCGGTGGCGCCGATACCACGCGAGTTGCGCTCGTCGGGCGCGCGGACCAGCCCCAGCGCACGCACGTACCCCGACAGCGCGACACTCTCCGGCAGCGGCTCGACGGTGACATCGAGCTGTTCGACCAGTTCGGCGAACACCTCGACCTTCTCGTCGGGCCAGCTGTCCGGGAAGGGCAGGGCCACCACGTCGGGCTTACCGCGCAGGTATTTGCCGACGGCCGCGAGCGGGTTGTACATGCGAGCCCGCATCACCAGTTCCGCGGGCCAGGTCGCGCCCGCGATCAGGATCTGCGGATGCCCGAGGATGTCGCGCACGTCGGCGATGGCCATCCCCAGATCCGGTCGTTGCCGCTCCACCCCGGCGGTGTGCAACCGCCCCGACGCATCCGCCAGCAGATACGCGGGCGGCGTATACGTACCTTCCACCTGTACCGGGCGGATCGGCGTGCCACCGCCGCCCGCAGCCACGGACACCACATCCCAACCGAGATGTACCGCCCCTACTCGCACCGTCACAGGCATAAGTGTGCCTGGTGCGTGTCCGACATGCGCGGCGCGTCGGCGCCGGCACGGGTACCGGCGGGATTCACGCCGCCGACTTCTTCAGCCGCAGCCTGCGCCAGGTGAAGATCGCCAGGATCACCGTGATCACCACGAGCAGCGCGACGTCCAGTCCCCAGATGTCGGACTTGTGCTGCCAGAGCGTGTCCGGTTGCGCGTTGAGGAAGACCTCGCGAACATTCACCGTCGACGCCCCTGCGGCATATCCCCAGCGGGCCGGGAAAAGCCACGACAGCTGCTCCAGCACCACGCGGCCGGTGACCGGGATCAGGCCGCCCGCCATCACGAGCTGGGCCATGATCATCACCACGAGCATCGGCATCACCTGCTCGTTCGACCTGGCCAGGCTGGAGAGCAGCAGGCCGAAGACCACACAGCAGACCGCGGTCAACGAGATATCGATGTACAGCTCGACGCTGCCGTTGGCGATCACCGAACCCTCGGCGGGCGCCTTTTTACCCGCGAGGGTGATGCCGACGAGCACCGCCGACTGCAGGAACGCCGTGACGCTGAAAACGGCGATCTTCGCCATCAGGTACGCGGAGGGCTTCAGTCCGACCGCACGCTCCCGGAAGAAGATGGTGCGCTCGCCGACCAGGTCGCGCACGGTGAGCGTGGAACCCATGAAGCAGGCACCGAGGATGAGCACCACCAACAGCTGCTGGGTCTCGCTACCTCCGGTCGGGGCGAAGGTGCCGTCCGGCAGCGCCGCGAGCGCGCCACGTTGGAAGCCGTTCTGGCCGGGCACTACCAGCGACAGCACACCGAGAATGAACGGCAGGATCACCAGGAACGCCAGATATCCGCGGTCGGCGAAGATCAGGCGCACCTGCCGTCGCGCCAAGGTGGAGAACTGTTTGCCACCACTGGATTGGGGTGGGCTACCCGCATGCCCGGTCTGCGCGGGCGGCGGTGGCGGCGGCACAGCGGCCTGTCTGGAACGGTAGGCGGCAAACGCCTGGTCCGGGTTCGCGGCGACCTTGGCGAAGATCTCCGCCCAGTCGCTGGTGCCGAGCGCGCCACCGACCCCGGCCGGGTGGCCACAGAAGGCCGTCTTGCCGCCGGGTGCGAGCAGCAGCACCTGATCGCACATGTCGAGGCAGGCCACCGAGTGGGTCACCACGATGACAACGCGACCGGCGTCGGCCAGCTCGCGCAGCATCACCATCACCTGGCGATCGAGGGCCGGGTCGAGACCCGAGGTCGGTTCGTCCAGGATCAGCAGCGACGGACCGGTCAGCAGCTCCAGCGCCACCGAGGCACGCTTGCGCTGACCGCCGGAGAGCCGGTCGACCCTGGTGTCGGCGTGCTCGGTGAGCGAAAGTTCTTTCAGCACACCGTCGATCACCTGCTGGCGATCGGCCTTGCTGTTGTCGGGCGGCAAGCGCAGTTCCGCGGCATAACCGAGCGCCTGACGCACAGTGAGCTGCCGATGCAGCACGTCGTCCTGCGGCACCATGCCGATGCGGGAACGCAATGCCTCGTACTCGGCGTGCAGGTTGCGCCCTTCGAAGGTGACCACACCGCCGGAGGGGTTGGTGGTGCCCGCGATCAGCTTGGACAGCGTCGACTTGCCCGCACCGGAGGGTCCGATCAGTGCGGTCAGCGTGCCGCGCCCGGCCTGCATATTGACATCGACGAGCAGCTGCTTGTTGCCCTCGACGGTGAACCCGACGCCGTGCACGTGCAGACCTTGCTCGGCGACCGGTTTCTGCCGATGCACCAAAGTGCCCTGCTGGACGACGAAGTCGATATTGCCGATGGTGATGATGTCGCGCTCGCGCAGTACCGTGCGCTGCTCGCGGCGGCCGTTGACGAAGGTGCCGTTCGCCGAACCGAGGTCCTCGATCGTCAGCCCCTCCTTGGCTGCGACGAGGCGGGCATGCTTGCGCGAGGCCAGTGGGTCGTTGACGACGATCTGGTTGTCGGTGGTGCGGCCGATGTCGAGGCCGCCGGGCGGCAGGCGGTCGCCGCGGGCGATCTGCGAAGTGGACGGTCTGGCCCGCAGCGGCGGCAGTGAGGAGGTGTCGGCCCTGGTCGTCATATTGATATTGAGCTGCTGCGACGGCACGTTCTGTGGCAACTGCCCCGACTGCGGCAACTGCGCGGACGGCGGCAGCTGCCCCGACTGCGGCGGTTGCCGCTGCTGCTGGTGGTGGTGGCCCGGCGGCGGCGCCAAGTGGGTGCGCGCCTGTCGGGGCGAGGGAACAGCAGGAAGCAGATGCAGCAGTGGGCCGCTGATGGCATCACCGAGCCGAACCTGAGTCGGCCGATCGATCGAAACGGGCTGGCCGAGCCTGCGCGCATCCACGAAAACGCCGTTCGTGCTGCCGTTGTCGGTCAGCACCCAGGCACTCCCCTGCCAGGTCAGCGTCGCGTGCACTCGTGAGACGAGCGGGCTGTCGACGAACAGCGTCACTTCCGGCGCGCGGCCCATCGTGATCGGATTGCTCGAATCGAAAACCCGTTCGGTTCCATCATGGCGCACGGTGATGGTCTGCGCCCCCGGTGAAGACATGCAGCGGATACTATTCCATCACCCGGACATCGGCGGTGCCCCCGATGCGCCATTACCCCGATCCGGCGACCGATGTGAACGTCTTTCCGGCCGACCAGGGGGAGCCTTGCCGAAACTCCAAGCGACCGCCCTCTTTACGGCCGTCCTGTGCGCGGTGACGCTGTTGGCCGGCTGCACCCGTTCGGTGCAGGGCAGGGCGGTCTCGGTCTACGACGATCCATTCAAAGTGGCGGGGCTGCCGACCACCAGCGGACCGAGCGGACCGCGCGCCGGCGTCCCCGGTACCGGACTCACGGCAACCAACGGCGATGGCAGCGCGACCGACACCCTCGCCCTCAACGCCGTCGACGATATCCAAACCTATTGGCGCGGCGAATTCGGCAAAGAATTCCAGGGCGAGTTCAAGCCGGTCGACAAGCTCATCTCCTGGAGCGCGAAAACACAGAAGAGTCAGGCTCCCGAGTTCTGTAAGGAAACCACCTATCACCTCGTGAACGCCGCGTACTGCCGACTCGACAACTCCATCGGCTGGGACCGTTCGGTGTTGCTGCCGACCATGGAGGACACTTTCGGCAAAATGTCGGTGGTCATGGTGCTCGCCCACGAATACGGGCACGCGATCCAGAGCATGGCGAAGATCGTCGCGCCCAAGGACCCGGTGATCGTCAAGGAACAGCAGGCCGACTGCTTCGCGGGCGCGTTCATGCGGCATGTGGCCGAGGGCGGCGCCGCGCATTTCACCATCAACACCTCCGATGGCCTCAACTCGGTGCTCGCCGCGACGGTCGCGATCCGCGATGCCGACCCCGACGATCCGGAGAGCGTGCACGGCTCGGCCTTCGAACGGGTCACCGCGGTGCAGGTCGGTTTCACCGACGGACCCAAGGCCTGCAGGGCTATTGATATCAACGAGATCGCGCGGCGGCGCGGCAATCTGCCACAGAGTTTCACCGGCGACCAGGGCCGCGGCGAATACCCGATCACCAAGGAAAACCTGATCGAGCTGAGCAAGGCGCTCGCCGCGATCCTGCCGATCGAGCAGACACCGACCTACAACTACTCCGGCGCGAAGATCGACTGCCGCGACGGCGTCACCACCGAACCCGTCTCCTACTGTCCCGCCGCGAACACCATCGCGACCGATATCCCGGAACTCGCGCAGCGCGGCACCTCCAACGCCGACATCGACAATCCGTTGCCATTGAAGGTGACCGGCGACTACAACGGCTACGTCGTCTTCATCTCCCGATACACCCTTGCCGTACAGCAGAGCAACGGCCAGCAGCTGGTCGGCGCCAAGACCGGATTGCGTGCGGCCTGCCTGTCCGGGGTGGTCACCGGGAAACTCGCCCAAGCGGGGCGTCCGATCTCACAGGGCGATATCACCCTCGCCGCAGGCGATCTCGACGAAGCAGTATCAGGATTGCTGACAGACGGACTGGCAGCAAGCGACGTCCAGGGCCAGACCGTGCGAAGTGGATTCTCTCGTGTCGACGCGTTTCGCGCGGGCGTCATCAACGGCGAAAAGACCTGTATGTCGCGATATTCGTGACCGCAGAACCGAGCCGCTGACCGTCCGGGCCGCCGGTCGGGGCGTGGCAGTACTCGTACGCGCAGTGCGCTAGCCGAAGGGCGGCGGGGCGGCTGGTTCGAATCGCAGGACGCGGTTGCCGATCAGGATCTCGGTGCCCGGCACCAGCACCAGCGGCTGATTCGGTGGCAGCCGCACCCAATCGCGGTAGCCGGGCAGGCGGGTCCGGGTGCCATTGGTGGATCCCCGATCCACCACGGACACATCCCAATTCACCAGCATGATCTCGGCGTGCGCGCGGGACATACCGCCGGAGGAGTCCTTGACCTCGAGCGGAATCAGGCCGCGCTGCGCCTGCTCGGAATGCTCGGGGTCGCGGCCGAGCACGGCGTCTGCGGCCAGCATGTAGGTCATGCCGTCGTCGAGGATCAGCATGCCGAGCGGCGGACGGACCACCTCGATCAATTGCTGGGTCTGGTCGACCGGCATCCCGCACACGGTGCAGAACGCCGAGCGCGGATCGCTGGGATGGGCACGCGCACATTTGAATCCGAGCACTTTCACGGTGAGGACGGTGGCCTTGGCGGTGGCCTCCAGCCTGCGCTGCAGATCCGGATCCGGTAGCGGCGCCGGGTTGGTGCCGCCTGCCTGAGTGGGCGCGTAGTGCAGGTCGATGCCGTGCTGATCCTGGGCGGCATCGAGCATCGCCGTCGACGCCTGTGTGCCGGTCGGATACGGGTCCGCATCCGATTCGGAGGCAGGCGTGGGCGCTGCATCAATGTGCGCGGTCGGCGGCGCGATGCGCCGATGGTCGGCGGTAGGTCCGGCCCCGCCGGACCTACCGCGCACCGGATCCGACCAGACGATGGCGCCGCCTGCCTGTGCGATGCCCTCCACCAGCCAGCCGATCCCCCGCTCAGCGGGCAGCTCGGGGACGCGACCCTTCGCATCGTCGACGAACAATGCGACCGCCCGTGCCGGGACGCTCGCGACGCGATCGACGGTGAAGGCCGCGTCGCTGCCTCGATATCGCTCGACTGTGCCGTCTCCGGCGAGCACCGCAGTAACCGAACCGTGCAGGAAAATCGCCACCCCGCCGGTCTCGGCCGCGGAAAGCACACCGAAATCGATCGGCTCCCCCGGGCTGATCTGTTCGGCGTGCGTCATCAACCAGCGGGTGGCCTGCCGTGCCACCAGCGCGCCCGGCCCGGCAGGCTGCTGCTCGGCGGCCGTACGGATGAGCTCGGCGATCGATTCCAGGGCCAGCACAGCAGGTGATTGCGGAGTCGGCTTGCCCGGCCCGCGATGGGCGACGACCACCACCGCGCCCCCGACCCTGGCGACCGCGTGACCTCCGGCGACGACCTCAACCTGCCGATCCTTCAACGGTATCGGCCCCCGACGGCTGTGGAGTGCGGGTTCGTCCTCACGACACCAGAGTATGGCAATACGAGCGACACGATCTATTGAACCTTCTGCGCGTGACTCCGGTAACTTCAGATGTACAAACGGGAGGAATGAGGGGCCTGTCATGGTTCGGATTTCGCGCATTGCGCTGGCCGCGGCCTGTATCGGACTGGCGGGTGTCGTGACCGGATGCAGCGTGCCGGGGACGCCGACCGCCGGGGAACTGGACGTCCGCAAGCTGGAGGTCGGCAGTTATCAGGTCGACCGTCACAAGTACCCACAGGACGCGGGCAGCAACGGGGCGCTGCTCGAGGGCATGCGGATGTCGGAGTTCGTAGTCCCGACCGTGCGGATCGACCCGGTACTCAACTACGGGCGCGGCAGCACGCTGCTCGCCACCGCCGAGGATGCCATCGACTTCCTGGCCAACGTGTCCAAACCGATCCTGGAGAACCGCAAGATGGTCGTCGGCTACGCCGCCATCGGCGCGGACCGGCCGGATCCGCCCGGCGAGAAGCGTCCGTCGCCGGAGGCCACCTCCGTCACCAATGTCGTGCTCCGCTTCCCCGACGAGGCCACCGCGAAGCTCGCCGCCAGGGAGTTGGAGGACACCGATCTCGCGGTCTCCCCCGACAACCGCAAACTCCAGTCGACGAAATTCCCCGACTCCTATAACCATTGGCGCCCTGGCGTTCCCACCATCGGCACCTTCATGGCCTACAAGGAATTCGTCATCTCGCTTTTCGTCCAGCGCCCGAAGGCCGACGGCCCCGACCTGTTGAGCTGGGTCGACAAGACCCTCGCCGCCCAGGTCCCCGCGCTGGACAAATTCCAGGCCACTCCACAGAACAAGCTCGGCACCCTGAAGGTCGACCCCGACGGCCTACTGGCCAGGGTTGCGGTCGCCGACCGCAAGGGACATACCCCCGACGGCATCAGCTTCGCCATCTACGGAGCGAATTTCATGATCAGCTCCTCCGAGGACGAGGGCGTCCGCAAACGCCTGATGGAGGAGACCGGTGTCGACCGCGTCGCCATCGTCGATGCCAGCTCCGTGACGCGGGCGCGCGATTCCGCCGCTGCCGAGAAACTCATCAGCGGACTCATCGGCAGCGCCGGCAGCCAGTTCGACCCGATCGGCGCACCCAACGATGTTCCCGGCGCAAAGTGCCTGGAGCTCAATAGCAAAGGCGATCCGGACCGCGAATACAAATACCGGTGCTATGTGCCGTACAAGCAGTACGTCGGCGTGGTGACCAGTGACAAAGAGCCCGATGTCCGACAGAAGGTCACGGCGCAATACGCACTGCTCGCCAACAGTCTCTGACACCGCCGCACAGACTCCTACGACGAGAAGCTGATCCCGGTGCGACCCGCGCGAGTGAAGTAGTATCCCGCGAGAACTGCGGGAACGCGGGGTGGGTGTGAGGCTTGCCGGCGTCCCGTACGGACGGACGATGGCGAGGATCTGCCGGGACGGGGGAAGAATGAGGTTCAGAAGCGGGCTGGCCGCACTGATTACGGCGGCGGCCGTGGCAACCGTGAGTTGTTCGAGCGGTGTTTCGGGAAACCCGCAGCCGGGTCTGACACCGGTGGATGTGGCGTCGTTGAAGGTGGGGGCCTACACGCCGGAGCCGATGGCCTATCAGCCCGATATCGTCGGTTACCCGGACATCCGGCTGATCGAGGCGCGCCGAATGCTCAATTACCTGGTACATCCGTTCGAGATCGATAGCGACATCACCGATATCGGCAATCTGAAGTTCATGAACGACGCCGAGTCGATGATCGGCCCGAACTACGTTCCCGAGAAGTTCCGACCGGCCGCCGAGGACAACAACCTGCTCGCGGGCGTGTACATGTCGGCGATCAACTCCGATCTGCGCCATCGGAAAAAGCTGATCATCTCGATCATGCGATTCCCGACCGACGCCGCGGCCGCGAAGGCCGCCGATCAGTTCCATCAGATCGCCAACATCGACCCGGGACGCCACCTCATTCCGATCGCAGGCCACCCGGATGCGAGGGCATCATCCCTCGATGACATTGCGGCCCTCGCGTTCATCTCGCACGGGCCCTATGCCATTCTTGTGAATACCGGTGTCCCGCAACCGAACCAGAGTGCGATCGCCGACATCTTCGGTAAGACCATCAGCCAGCAGATCGAACTGTTGGACAAGCAGCAGCCGACTCCGCTGGACGATATCCTCGATCTACCGTTCGATCCGGACGGCATTATGCGGTTGGCGCTGCCCAAGGCGCCGGACTACAGCGACCCGTTCTTTTCCGACAACGACTTCGCGGCCTTCCAACCCTCCGGTGAGTTGCATTTCGAGCGGAACCCGGGCGAAATCAGTAAGGCATTCGAGGAGAGCGGGGTCGATCTGATCGGCCGGCGCGGCGGGATCGTTTACCGCGCACGCGATCTCACCGCCGCATTCCATCTGCAGTCAGCGCTGGTCAAGACCGGCAAGAACGACGAGGTGCTGAATCCGCCGCCCGGGCTGCCCGACGCACGGTGCATCAAGCTCGACAGCACCGACAGTCTCAGGAATTTCGACGAGCTCTGTGCCGTCGTCTACGGACGGTATGTCGGCGTCGTTGTCTCGATATCTCCGCTGTCCTCGCGGGTCGACACCGCGCTGTATCAGCGAGCCGCCGCGCAATACGCGGTGCTGGCGAAGGGGGCATGACATGTTGCGAACTCGATTCCTGTGCCTGACCATCGCCGCGACGCTCGGCGCGTTGACCGGTTGTGGTGACTCGGGCGACAGCGTCGACTCCCCCTCCTACGATGTGGCCACGCTCGATGTCGGCAACTATCCGACCGCGCCGCGCGATATCGAAGCGTCCCGAACGGAGTTGTCGGGTCCGCGCCTGGAGGCGGCCAGGATCGGTGCCGCGGTTCCGCTTCCGATGGAAATCGATAGAAGGCTGGTCTTCAAGCAGACGATTTATTGGGAGCGACGCATCACACCCGCGGATCCCAGAGAGTTGCCCTCCATCGACAAGAAGGAGTTCAACGATCTGACCCAGGGCCTGGTCGCGGGCTGGTACACCCGCGGCCTACGTCGCGAATCCTTTCCGGGTTCGGCACTGCAAATGTTTACACTGCGCTTCACCGACGCCGTGCACGCCGAGGCAGCCGCCACCCGCATTGCCGACCGGCAGCAGGAGGCACTACCCGGCGAGCCCGTAACGATTCCCGGAATTCCGGCGGCCAAGGCGAAATGGTCGGTGAGCAAACGTTTTCTCGACGCCCAGCTCACCAAGGACGCCATGCTGCTGCTGGTCCGCGTCGAGGACCCGCTCACCGAACCGGTGAACACCGCACCGTTGGCCGAGCTTGCGCAGCGCGCCTTCGACAAGCAGCTCGAAGGACTGAAGGCTTACATCCCGACACCGGTCGACCAGCTCAAATCACTGCCGATCGACGTCGACGGCGTACTGAGCCGTACCTTGCAATTGGAACGCTCGCCGTCGGAAAAAGACGGCGGTGATCTGTCCATGGTCCTCGAGAAACAGGCGGCGCTGCACACCGAGTTCTATCCCGACCTGGCCAAAGCCGCCTTCGAGGACGCGGGCGTCGATCTGGTCTCCTACTCCGACGACCGCGTGTACCGGACCAAGGACAGGGACGCCGCGGAACGCCTGATCGCCGCATTCATCGATCAAGAAGCCAAGGGCTACAAGACGATCGATAGTCCGCCTCATATGCCGGGGGTCAAATGCTTCGATCTCAAAGATCCGAAAGGCAATAACTACCGTTATCCGCCGGTGTGCTACGTGGCATACGACCGCTACGTCGCGCGCATCGAAAACAAGAACGTGCAGCAGCTCCATCAGCAGGCTGCCGCGCAATACAAGCTGTTGGCTCAGGGGCGATAGGCAGTGCGGACTACCCGAATGACAGGGGCGGGTATGCGGCCCGCCAGGAGATCGACACCGGGGCGAGCCGCGGTGGCACTGCTGCTCGCCGGGGCACTCGCGCTGGGTGCGAGCGCCTGTGGCTCAGCGGTGTCCGGCACCCCCACCCGGCCGCAGCCCGACCTATCCCAGTGGGATGTCGGCAACTATCAGACCACACCGCACGTGATCGGTAATGCCAAGAGCGAGCGCCAAGCTCGCGCCCGAGAGGCGCAACGGCTGGCCGACTTCGTGGCCTTGCCGTTCGAGGCCGACCCGTCTTACGTCGAGGACGCATGGCAAATCCGTACGCATATCGTGCTCAATCGAAAAACGATCGCCAACCTCGTCATCAACGACACCTTCGATACTGTCGCAGCGGATCTGGTGGCAGGCTGGGTCAACGCCTGGCAGACCGGCGGCGAACCCGAGGCCAAACGACGCACCCTGAACGTCGCGGTCCTGATGTTCCCGGACGCGAAGACCGCGTCGGCGGTCGGCCCTGCGCTGGAACACGACGACTTCACCTATAGCCGCGACAACCAGCCGGTCCCGATCACCAAACATGCGAACACGACGGCCCATTGGCGGCCCGATGTCTCCTCGATCGGTTCGTGGACCGTGCACGACCGGTACGTCATCTTCATCAAGGTCGTCGACGACACCTCCGCGCCCGACTTGCCCGCCCTGACCGATCAGGTCGAGCGGATGCTCGACGTGCAGCTTCCACTCATCGATAAGTTCCAGCCGACGCCTGCAGGCGAGCTGCAGCACATCGCCCTCGATCCCTCGGGCCTGCTCGGACACACGCTGCCGAGCAATCCAGAAGCACCACTGCGCGCCGAGCCGGATGGCCTCTACACCGGCCGTGGCGCGCTATCGCTGTTGCAGGCGGCTCCGACGTCGCTGACCAGACTGGAGGACGGCGAGGTCGACCTCGTCTCGTTCGGCGACGCCGTGGTGTTTCGCAGCCGATCCGACAAAGGCGCGCGCGCCCTGTGGAAACAGTGGCAGCCCTCCACCACCCTGGAGCCGAATCAAAAGATGATCGAGGCACCGCCCGGGCTCGAGCAGCAGATCGAATGCTATGCGGATTTGGTCGGGTCCGGCGATAAGCAGGTTGTCGCCATGAACATCTGTTCCTTTCAGGTCGACCGATACACCGTGCAGGCCGCCTCCAAGCAATTGCAGGACCTCCATCAGAAGATCTCCGCGCAGTACGCCCTGATCACAAGTAACTGAGGCCGGATCGAGTGGCCGGGAGACGACCGGCGCGAGCGCCATATCTTGCGGTGACTTGCTAGATTTCTCCGGAAGGCTCGCATGTCCGGGCGTTCGACATCGTTGAGGGAGGACCGAATGGCGTTGCGGCCCGGTGCAATCGTTGGCGGCTACCGGGTGCTTCAGGTCCTCGGTGCGGGCGGAATGGGCACCGTGTATTTGGCGCAGAACCCGATCCTGCCCCGTCGCGACGCCTTGAAGGTGCTCAGCGCCGATCTGTCCACCGACGACGAGTTCCGGGCCAGATTCGAGCGCGAGGCGAACCTGGCCGCCGGGCTCGACCACCCGAACATCGTCGCGGTGTACAACCGTGGCGAAGAGGCCGGACAACTGTGGATCGCCATGCAGTACGTCGAGGGCACCGATGCCTCGGAGGAGGCCAAGAAGGGGCCGTCGGTGATGACACCGCAGCGGGCCCTGCGGATCGTGTCCGAGGTCGGCAAGGGCCTCGACTACGCACATCGGCGCGGGCTGCTACACCGCGATGTGAAGCCCGCCAATTTCTTGCTCTCCGCCGCGGAGGAGGGCGATGAGGAACGGGTGCTGCTGACCGATTTCGGTGTCGCGAAGTCCGCCGACGACGGCCAAGACCTCACGGCGACAGGCAACTTCATGGCCACCGTCGCCTACGCGCCACCCGAGCAGCTGGTGGGCACCAGCTTGAACCACCGTGCCGACATCTACAGTCTCGGTTGCTCCTTCTTCAAGCTGCTGACCGGGCAGAATCCCTACCCGTCGACCATGCCCGCCGTGGTCATGATGGGCCATATGCATGAGCCGCCGCCGAAGTTGAGCGCGGTTCGCCCCGGTCTGCCCGCCGCGCTCGACGGCGTGATCGAGACGGTGATGGCCAAGGACCCCGCGCATCGTTACGCGACCTGCCGCGAATTCGTCCAGGCAGCCGAGGCTGCGTTGTACGGCAACCAGTTTCGCGCACCGGAGGCCGGCTACTCGACGGATCCACGGACCCCGCTCGCCGCGCCGCTCACCGGTTCGCACATCCCCATCACCGGACCGATCACCGACCCACGCGGACCCGTCGGCGGGTACTCCCCGCCGCAGCGCGAGGACACCGACCAGCGCCTTGTCGCGACCATGCGAAACGGCAACGGGCGCTCCCGCTCTCGCCGATTCCTGGTGCCCGCGATACTGGCCGTGGTCATCGCCGCCGTCGCGGCAGGCACTTTCTTTTTCACGAGCCGCGGATCGGATTCCGGTGGCGGCGGCGACAAGTTGGCCAACGCCCGCAGCGAAAATCCGCAATTCTCCGGGAAATCTGTTGTCGCTTTCAATTTCGGCAACTCCACGCTGTCGGCGGTGATCAACCCGAGCGAACAAGCCAAATTCCTGCAGAGCATCGGCTTCCTGTACAGCCCGAAGTACAAAGCGGTCGGCGATGAGAAATCGCCGCGTGCGTTGTCGGTCAACGGCTTTACCCCGGACAGCGAGTCCGACGTTGTCATCGTGCTGCGGTCCGACAGCGATGCAATGAACAGTGGCCTGCGCGGCCTGCCGAGCTCGATCATGCAGACCAAAGGCAAGATCGTGGTGGTGGACGACCCGTCGACAGTACAGGCCTTTCAAGTGTGGACCGCGCAATCCCAGGGTGTTCTGCTCGACAAGATGGTTCCCACCATTGCGAAAGTCGTGAAGTAACGGCATGCCATTGGTTCGTGCACGCCGCGTTGGGTTCTGGACACTGCTAGCGCCACGGCACGCCATTGGGTAGGGTGATGCGCAGCCAGCCCACTCGCCAGTTCAGGTGGTAGCGAGCACAGGGGGAAGGAGGGGAGCGCTGGCAGCGACCGACGCGGCGGCACCGCGGTACGAGACGTCCGGGGGGATCTCATCCAGGCCTTCCGTCCACGATGCAGCCGGTCGACAACGCGCACGCGACGAGACGCAATCCAAAGATCTTTTGTCCGAACTGGATGGAACCGATCAGGCCTAGGACGCGTCCAAACATATGAACAGGTCAGCTGGCACCTGCAACGTTGACAATCAGTAGAAAGAGGAGGAGCCACCATGGCAGCAGGGCATCTTGAAGCTAGTCCAGAGTTGATCGCGCAGAAGGCGAAGGAGTTCCAGGAGCAGCACAACAGCCTGATGATCGCCATCCGGACGCTGAAGGCCGACGAGGACAACGTCACCAACGGCGCCAACTGGCAGGGCGCGGCGCGTGATGCGTTCAACGCCTTCATGGAGCGCTACTACTTCCAGGCCGACAAGCTCAACGACAAGCTGATGGAGACCTCCGAGAAGCTCATCAAGGCCGGATCGTCGTTCGAGTCTCAGGACACCGACTTCGCCCAGCAGGTGCAGGCCCAGGTTTCCAGCCTCGACCTGCCGCCGGTCTAATCCCCCAAACTCGCACGAAAGGAACCTGAAAATGGCCGGTGCATCGCAGAATATCTCCGCTAACTTCGAGGGTGTCGCCGAGGGCGCGCGCCAGATCATCAAGCGCGCCGAAGGCATTCGGGACGAGCTGGAATCCTTCCACAAGAAGGTCGAAGAATTCGTCGCCCAGAACTGGAAGGGTGCGACCAACGATGCCTTCGCCGAGTTCCAGCGCAGCTGGCAGCAGCACGTCGTTCAGCTGAACACCACGCTGTCCGGAGCCGGTACGCTGATCGACAAGGGCAACTCGGAGCTTCAGGGCACGGACTCCGCGCTCGCAGGACTCTTCTGAGAGTACGACTCAGACCATTCGTGCCCCCGGCAGAATCTGCCGGGGGCACGAATTTTTTATCCGGTGTCGATGCCCCATGGATTGATTTCTCCACGGGCACAACGTTTTACGGAGTCACCTGCACCGAGGCCGCGAACTGTTCGCAGGCCGGCGCAATCGACTCCCACTCGCCGAGAAACTGACATCCGGTGCTGACCTGAAGCCCGTGCTCGACCAGCACATGCCAACGCACCGTGGAACCATCACCCGGCCGTTCGATATAGGCGAGGCCCGACTTTCCGCCGAACACCTGGTCATGCTTCAGATCGGTCAGCGCACCATTCGGCTTCTGCCGCATCTGCGCCTCGAGGCTCCTGGCCACCTGCTCATAACCGATCCCGGCGGCGACCGGCGTTTGGATCACGGTGATCCGCATGCGGCTGCCGTCCTCCGGTACGAGGTCGACGCGTGGCCTGCTCGGGTCGGGAGCCTGCGCGAGACGCCAGCCCGCCGGTGTCTGAAAACGCACGCGCCCAATGGTTTCCGATGACGGTGCGCGTCCAGGCGGTGGCGTGGGCTTGCCGTCGGCCGTCGCTTGTGCGGTGGCGTGGACCGACGCCGAGGCTCCCGCAGACACCGCGGGAGTGTCCTGCGAGCCGCCGAGGACGACGACCGCTCCCACCGCCGCCGCGGCGACCACCAGAACACCGGCGACCGCGGCGACCAGGTATCCGGTGCGGCGACGGTCGGGGCCCCCGACAGCGGCCGCACGCTGCCGAAGCGGCTGCATCCACTCCGCGGTCGGCAGCGCCGAGACAGCCTCGGTCCGATAGTCGGGGTCCGGCCGCAGCCCGCGCACCAGGTCGGCGCCTGCGATCGGCCGCAGCTCGACGGCCGGTCCAGCGATCGGCGGAACCACCGAGCGGATCACCTCGAGTTTCGCCGGATCCGAAACACCCACCACCTGAACGACATCGGCCGGGCGGCCCGCGAGGAGCCGGCCGACGAGCGCGGCAAGATCGTCGGCGGCCTGCGGGTCGGGGCCGAGGTCGGCCAGCGCGAGATTCGGTTCGTGCTCACATGATTCGACATGCGTGCCCTGATGGCTGCGCACGACGGTGCTCGCGGTGCTCGACAGCGTGCCGAATTCCAGCACCACCGTACGGCTGCTGCGGTCGGCGCCCTCATCGGCAGCCACCGCGCGAACGGCCATGTCCTCGAACACGACATCGTTGGCGAAGCGGCGCAGTGCGGCCTCGAGAACCGCACGCCGTCGCGCGCCCCACTCCGTCGGACACGCGACGGTGACCCGGCCGCAGGGGGTGGCGACGCCGAGGTTCTGCAGCACAGTGCCGACGATCGCCGTCATCGCCTCGGCGACGGCGGGCACCCGTGGCAGCAGTGCGATCCGCTCCCCCGTGACGAACTGGACGGCGGAGCTGACCTGGGTCGGCGGCGTCAACGGCTCACCGACGACCAGATTCCCGTTGCTGCCGAGCACAACCGACGGCGGCACATCCCAATGGGTGGCCGGACCGCACGCCCAGATACGCGTGTCGGTGACCACCAGGTCGACGACGGACATCACTCCGCCGCTGGCATCCACGCCAGCTGAATCAGATCCTCAGTGTTGCGCGTGACGTAGGTGCCGCGGCCCGGTGGCTTGGGGCCGGGACGGGTGGTGCCCATGAGCACGCCTTCGTCCTTGTTGCAGCTCATGATCAGGCCCGCCGAGCCGAGGTCCTTCATCCTGGCCAGCGTGGCCTCGTACATTGCGCGGCTCGCGCCGCCGGAGCGGCGGGCGATGATCAGGTGGAAGCCGAGGTCGCGAGCGTGCGGCAAATGCTCGACCAGCACCGACACCGGATTGCCCATGGAGGTGGCGACCAGGTCGTAGTCGTCGATGATGACGAACAACTCCGGTCCGCTCCACCACGAGCGATCGCGCAGCTGCTGCGGCGTAACGTCCTGCCCCGGCGTCCGCTGGGCGACATAGGCGGCGAGATCGGACATGTTCTGGGTGAATTGCGGCGCGGTCGATCCGTAACCCGCGAGGTACCCGTCGGGCACCAAACCGAGCATGGTGCGCCGGTAGTCGCCCAGGATGAAGCGCGCTTGATTCGGGGTGTTCGATGCGGCGATGCCCTCGACGAGCGAACGCAACAACGTCGACTTACCGGATTCGGTGTCACCGATGACGACGAAGTGCGGGCTCTCGTTGAAGTCGATGTAGACCGGCGCGAGCTCGGATTCGTTGATACCGAGGGGAATACGCATGTTCTTGCGGTCCTGGTCGACCTGCGACGGCCAGTTGCCCGCCAGCTGCAACAGCTGTTCGCGCGGCAGCATCTCCGGCAGCATGCGGGCCGCGGGCGCGTGCCGGCCCGGCGTGAGACGGGCGATCGTCGCGACCGCCTCACCGACCGCCGCACCGAGATTGTTGGGGTCGGAGCTGCCGTCGATGCGGGGCAGACCGGTCAGCATGTGCAGGCATTCGGGTGTCATACCGCGACCCGGCCGCCCTTGCGGGACCAGCGCGGCGAACTTGCGGCCGAGGTCGGAGTCCATCGGGTCACCGAGGCGCAGCTCGATCCTGGTGCCGATCTGGTCCTTGAGCGCCGGACGCGCCTCGGCCCACCGCGCCAGTGCGATGACAACGTGCACACCGTACGAAAGCCCCTGCACCGCAAGGTTCATGATCGGCTGCTCGAGCGGATCGAAGTCCTGGCGGATGGAGCCGAAACCGTCGATCACCAGAAAGACGTCGCCGAAGGGATCCTCGTGCGCGCCCGCAGCGGCCGGGCTGCTGGCGGGGTCCATGGCCCGCAGGCGGCGGAACTCGGTCATGGACTCGATGCCGAGCTGACGGAAGCGCGCCTCACGGGACCGGACGATGGTGCCCATCTCGGCGACCGTGCGCCGGACCTTGTCGTCGTCCAATCGGCTTGCCACCGAACCGACATGCGGCAACCCCTGCAGGCTGGCCAGCGTGCCGCCACCGAAGTCGAGGCAGTAGAACTGCACCTGCTCGGCGGTGTGGGTCAGCGAAAGCGCCATGATCATGGTGCGCAATGCGGTCGACTTGCCGGACTGCGGACCGCCGACCACCGCGACGTTGCCTCGTGAACCCGACAGATCGACGACCAGTGGATCGCGGCGCTGATCGTAGGGCCGGTCGACAATGCCCATCGGGGCTCGCAACGTCGCGACGGCCGAGTACTCGCCGGTGAGGATGGAGCGCGGGATGAGCTGATCGAGGGTGGGCGCCTCGTCCAGCGGCGGCAGCCAGATCTCGTGTGCCGGACGGCCGTGGCCGCGGATGCGCGAGACCAGCATGTTCACGTTGGAGATCTGTTCGCCGTCGTCGGAGCGCTGCTCCGGCTCGTTGGCGGGCGTGGCCTGCAACGGAATCCGGTCGGCGGGCCGGAAGTCGACGTGGACGGCGGCGAACGGGCGCGCTTTCACATCGATTTCCCCGCCCGCGATCCCCGCACTGGTGACCTCGCGCTGCGAACCGCCGCCGACATACGGGCCGGAGACATAGGAGGCCTGGAACCGCTGGATCTCGCCCGAGTCCGACTTCAGGTAGCCGCCACCGGGAACGCCCGGCAGGTTGTAGGCATCGGGGACACCGAGCACCTGGCGAGATTCGTTGGCGGAGAAGGTCTTCAGACCGATCCGATAGGACAGGTGGCTTTCGAGGCCCTTCAGCTTGCCTTCCTCGAGGCGCTGCGAGGCCAACAGCAGGTGCACGTGCAGCGAGCGACCGAGGCGGCCGATCATCACGAACAGCTCGGCGAAATCCGGGTGCTGGGTGAGCAATTCGGAGAACTCGTCGAGCACGACGAACAGCGCGGGCAGCGGATCGAGATCCGCGCCCGTGGCACGGGCCTTCTCGTACTCGGAGACGTTGGCGAAGTTGCCCGCTTGGCGCAACACTTCCTGGCGGCGGTTCATCTCGCCCGCCAGCGCGTCCTTCATACGGTCGACGAGGTCGGCCTCGTCTTCGAGGTTGGTGATGACCGCCGCGACATGCGGAACGCCGTCGAGGCCGAGGAAGGTCGCACCACCCTTGAAGTCGACGAGCACCAGGTTCAATTGGTCCGGTGAATGGGTGGCGAGCAGGCTGAGCACCAGGGTGCGCAGAAACTCGGACTTACCGGAACCGGTTGCGCCGATGCACAATCCGTGCGGGCCCATGCCGCTCTCCGCGGCTTCCTTGATGTCGAGCTCGACCGGAAGACCGTCCGCGCCGACACCGAACGCGACCCGCAACCGCTCGCGGCCGTAGCGTGGGCGCCAGGCGTGTTCGGGATTGAAGGTGCCGATGTCGCCGAGACTCATCAGCTGCGACCATGACGAGATCACCTCGGAGTCGTCGACCTCGACATCGCTGCTGCGCTGGGTCGCCGCGCGATACGGCGCGAGCCTGCGTGCCACCTGCTGGGCCTGCTGCGGGGAAATCCGGTCGATCAGCGCGAAACGTTCCTGGTTGCCGGTGGCGCCGCGACCGACGCACTCGCCGTTCTCCACGACCATCTTGATACCGCGCGATACCGCCAAACGCGGTGCGTACCCGCACAAGTCGATGAGCGTGACGCCCTCGTAGCCGGATTCACGCAGCTGATCGTCCTCGGCCTCGAGCAGACCGCCGTCGACCACGATGACGATGTGCACCAGATTGACGTTGGCAGGCTGATTACGGGAGTACCGAACGCGATTGGCCAGCAACGGATGCAGACCCGTCATGGCCTCGCGAATCGAGCCGTAGAACATGCGCTGGGTGCCGATGCCGTCCTGCGCGTCGGGGTGCTGGGTGTGCGGCAGCCACTTGGTCCACTCCCACTCGCGTGCCGTGTCCGGGCCGCAGACCACCGCGACGAGCACCTGGTCGGGCGCCTGGAACATGCACAGCTGCAACAACATTGCGCGAGTCATTTCCCTGGCTTCGACCCGATCGCCGTCCAGGGCGATGGTTGCGAAGCCCTTCACTGCGATCGCGGTCGGCAGGTCGGGGACCGTCGAGTGGGCGCGCACGAAACGGCGCAGCGACACCGCGGCGATCGGCTCGAGCTCCTCGACCGGACCGGTCTCCGGCGCGACCAGTCGCGTGGCGAGGCGCTGGCCGCCGATACCGATGCGGGCGTGGCAGAAGTCCTTGTCCCCCGCACGCCGTTCCCACATCCGGCTGGTGCCCGCCAGCATCCAGATCAGGCCGGGCTCCGGGTGGCTCCATTCGACGGAAGCGCGCTGCTGCCTTGCGGTGTCGTCGACATCCCTGCGCACCTGGTCGAGATAGCGCAGATAGTCCTTGCGGTCCTCGTTCGCTTCGGCGGCCTTCTGCCCCTTGCCACCGCCCTGACCGGCGAACATGCCGACCATGGAGAAGACCATCATCATCGGGAACATCATGGTCATCGGGTTCGATGCGATGCCACCGCCCTGGGTGAACATCAGGGCCATCATCCCGACCATGCCGACGACCATCACGACCGGCATCATCTTGCTGAGCAAGCTGCCCGGCGTTACCCGGGGAATCTCGGGCGGCGGCTGCAAGGTGACTTCACCGCCGGGAGAACGCGGCATCTCTCGTCGCGCACGGCGCTGGA
Organism: Nocardia sp. CWNU-33; assembly: GCF_046764895.1. Classification (NCBI taxonomy): domain Bacteria; kingdom Bacillati; phylum Actinomycetota; class Actinomycetes; order Mycobacteriales; family Nocardiaceae; genus Nocardia; species Nocardia sp. CWNU-33. Next base: position 60,001 of record NZ_JBKOQN010000001.1, read on the forward strand.
ACCGGACGGTACTCATCAGACGAGAAATCCCCCTTACGCAGCTGTACTTCGGGCTCAGTGTAGAGCCGGCAGCTGACATGTCGTACAGTTCGACCAGCATTCTGCTGCCCGAACCGTGGGTTCGCAAGCTCGGCCCCTGGGTATGCCGGTTGCGGAAACACGAGGTAGAAGACGAGTTGGGGGAAGCTTGACGCACGCGCGCCTTGACCATATCGACGAAGAGTCCTCGCGCGGAATTGTCCGTGCACCGGACTTGGCTCGAGTGACGATTCTGGCCAAACACACTCAGGTGGATATGGCGATCCCGGTCGACGTTCCCGTCGCCCTGGTGATTCCGAGCGTCGTCGACATGGTCGCCCAGCACAGCCGCACCAACGATTTCGACAACCAGGGCGAACGCTTCGAGCCCGCCGAGTGGGTGCTCGCCCGTATCGGCCATCCGCCGTTCTCCAACTCGCTGAGCCTCGGCGAACACGGTGTCCGCGACGGCGAGCTGCTGATGCTCGAAAGTGCTTCGCACACAGCGCCGATGCCGCTGTTCGACGACATCATGTACAACGTCGCGATCGCGGACACCGACCACTACCGCAGCTGGAGTCCGAAGGTCGCGCGACTCACCGGCTCTATCCTCGCCGCGATCACCATGATCGTCGGCTGCCTCGGTCTGCTGCTGGCCAAGGACGCGCTGCCCGGCTACGTGAGCGGGTCGATCGCGCTGACGGTCGCCATCCTGCTCGTCGTCGCAGGCATGGTGTTCAGCCGCATGTACGGCGACACCGGCACCGCGCTTGTGCTCGCCGGCTGTGCGCTGCCCGCGGCGTTCACCGCGGGCATGCTGCTGGTGCCCGACGATTACGACTGGGCGCACATCCTGCTCGGCTCGGTCCTGCTCGGCGCCACCGCGATCCTCGCGTGGCGCGTCACCGGTGTCGGCCTGGCGCTGTTCATCGGCGCGAGCACCCTTGCGGTGTACGCGGTTCCGGCCGCGATGGTCGGTCTGCTCACCGAGCAGTCGCTGCCCGCCATCGGCGCGGTCGCCGCCGCACTCGGACTCGGCGGTCTCTCGCTGGCGCCACGGGTTTCGATGCTGCTCGCCAAACTGCCGCTGCCGCCGGTGCCTTCGCCGGGCACCCCGATCGACCCGACCGAGGACGATCCGGACGACCACCGCGCGCTGCCGACCATGGATGCCCTGCGGGTCAAGTCGGAGCGGGCCCGCATGTACCTCGGCGGACTCGTCGCAGCGACCACGCTCATCACCGTCGCGGGTTCGCTGGCGGCCACCGACCCCGACGCCGAAAGCCCCTACTGGCAAGGCATCGCGCTCGCACTGGTCTGCGCGATCGTGCTGATGTTCCGCAGCCGCACCTACGCAGGCGCCGAACAAGCCGTGGTGCTGATCGCAGGCGGCGCGGCCATCGTGCTGATCATGCTGATCGGCGCGAGCATCGGCATGGAGCAGCCGCTGATGGTCTTCGGCGCCGCGATGGTCATCCTGATCGCCGCGCTCATTCTCGGCATCATCATCCCGAACCAGTCTGCGACGCCGCCGATGCGCCGCGGCGTAGAACTGCTCGAGTACGCGTTCGTCGCCGCCGTACTGCCGCTGGTGTTCTGGGTGGCCTCGCTCTACTCGCTCGTTCGCGGGCTGTGAGCGCGACCCTGCGCGTCGCGGCCGTCGCCGTAACGCTGGGCCTGAGTGCGTCATTCGGGCTCGGCGCCGGGCAGGGAGTCGCGCACGCCGACCGGCCGCCCCCGGTGAACCCGAGCCTGCTGCCGGCGGGCGATCCGGCGGCCCCACCCGAAAAGACCGAGCGGCCACCGAATTCCGACTGCAATAACACGGTGTCCGGCGGCGACGGACCGAGCATCCCCGCCGCGCAACGCTCGCTGGACCTGGAAAGTGCCTGGCGGTTCTCCCGCGGTGAAGGCCAGATGGTCGCGGTAATCGACACCGGCGTCGCCCGCCATCTCCGGCTTCCCGGGCTGGAGGCCGAAGGCGACTTCGTGGCCAATGTCGGCGACGGTACCGAGGACTGCGATGCCCACGGCACGTTCGTCGCCGGCCTCATCGCCGCGACAAAGGTTGACGGACAGGGCTTTTCCGGCGTCGCCCCCGAGGCACGCATCATGACCATCCGGCAGACCAGCAAGATGTATCAGCGGGAAGGCCGGGCAAAGGAGCGCAACCCCGACGACCTGCCCGAAGGCTACGGAAACCTGCCGACCATGGCCTCGGCCATCCGGCGGGCCGCGGACAAGGGCGCCACCGTAATCAATATCTCCGAAGTCTGGTGCGGCCCGGAGAAAGACCGCGACGGATCAATCGGCGCCGCAGTGCAATACGCCACCCTCGTGAAGAATGTGGTCGTCGTGGTTGCCGCGGGAAACAAGGACGACGCGTGCAAGACCGACCAGGCGATCATCGATCCACTCGATCCCACCGCCGACCCGTGGAGCAAGGTCCAGGTCAATGTCGTCCCAGCCCGCTGGGACGACTACGTGCTTGCGGTCGGCTCGATCGATGCCAACGGCGCGCCGTCGAAGTTCACTGTGCCAGGCCCTTGGCTCGGCGTAGCCGCACCCGGCGAGAACATGATCTCGCTCGACCCGCGCAGCACCGGGACCTCCACCGGAACCATCGACACGCGTGGCGACCAGAAAACGATGAACGGCACAAGCTTTGCCACCCCGCTGGTGTCCGGCGTCGTCGCCTTGGTGCGCGCCCGCTTCCCCGAGCTCAGTGCGCAGGAAGTGATCAAACGGATTCAGGCCACCGCGCACGCACCCGCCGAAGGCTGGAATCAGTACGTCGGGTACGGCGCCGTCGACCCGATTGCCGCGCTGACCAACGAGGTGACCGGCGGGCTACCGCCCAAGCGCCCGAGCCCGGCAGCCAGCACTCAGCTCGCAGTGCCCGCACCGGCTCCCGCGCCCGACCACCGAGCGCGAAATATCGCACTGATCGGCACCGGAATCATCGCGGCCGCACTGATTCTCGGCTACCTCGCGTCATTCCCTATCCGGCGCAGATTCGGAGTTTCCTCCGAGGACATGTAGCGCGATCGACCAAAGCCGCTGGCGGATAGCCGAACTGCGCTGCGCGGTGGATCGTTGAGCGCGCTGCAAACGCACGCGAGGGTCTCGGCAACCTGTGCCGAGACCCTCGCGTGGGTTCCTGATCAGCAATCACCCGAGCAGTCGCTGTGATTCAGCTCGAGGCAAGCCTTTCGACTCGGCTCAGTAGGAAGTTTTTGGCGTCAGCTCCGCCCGACCATCCGACATCGGTGAACAACCCCAATATCTGTGTTCCTGATGGGCGTCGAGATCGCTGTTGCATTCCGCCATAGAATCGTATTTCTCGTTACCGGTGATAGTGCCGGTATGTGCGTATGCCGCCCCTGCGCCAACGATTCCGGCCGCTCCTCCGCCGAGCGCTGCCACGGCCGCGAACGATGCGATCGCTCGATAGATCTTGGTCATTGCCACTCCCTCTTCTGATACCGAGCGGCGAATGCCGCCCATCAGACGAGTTGCTTCCGGTCGTGAAGATTCTTGCGCTGCAATGGAATTCGCTACCGAACCCACCTACACGCACTCTTCGCTCCAGAACTCGGCCCATCACCATCTCTGACGTACCGCGACCAAGATCGGTTCCGTTGAAACCCCAACATTTTCGATCGGTCGCCGGACCGCTGCTCACTTAATAGATGCGACAGGCTGTTTCGCCGGCGACGGGTCCGGAGCGACGCCGTCGTGCGCGACCATCGCCTCTTCCCTGCCGAGGCTGGGGCCGGAGGCGAGCAGGCCGACGATCGGCCACGGCGCTGGTTCCGGCTGCACACCTGCCTCGGTATCCATCCCGAGTGCTTTGGCCGCGTCGGCGTTCTTGACGCCGTAGCGGACTCCGGTGTCGGCGATATAGAACTGGCTGTCCTTGCGGCGGCTATCGGGTTCGATGCCGGTGCTCTGGATGAACGCGCCGGTGCCCGGCTTGATGTACACCGAGTCGGCGTTGGCCCCGGAACCGTCCGCCTGCGCGAGCGGCACCAGTTTGGCCTTCTCCGGAATCGGCAGCGCCACACCGGTGATCACCGAAAGCTCGGCACGGTTACCGTCCTTGTTGTCCGCGGCCGCGGCGATCGGGCTCCAGGACAGGCAGCCGACCGGCTGGTCCTTGGACTGGATGATGGTCGGCGCGGTGTGCGGGTAGAGCTCTACGCGCAAAGTGTGCGAGACATCCGCATTGGTCTTGTCGATCTGATCGATCGTGGTGGTGGTCGCTGTGGACCGGTAGCGGTTGCGAATGATCTTGGCGGTCAACGGGGAAATCGGCTGCAACCCGTCCTGCAGGACCACATAGTGGCTACCAGGCTCGGTGGGCACTTCCACCACGTCGCCGATCCGATGGTTGGCGACCGGGTAGTTCACCGCCGCGCCCGGATCGTTGATCGGGGGCGGAATGATCGGCAGCACTTCGGGAATCGTGTTGAGCAGGCCCGCACCGATCGGTCGTGGAGCCATGCCGGTGATATTCAGCGCGTCGGTGACGGCGCGGTCGGTCATGTCGACTCGGGCGCGCCGATTTTCGTACACCAGATACGCCGAGTCCTTGCCCTGCACGAGCAGGGCCTTGTCCTTGCCCATGACCGAGGCTTTTTCGCCGAGCTCGGGGTCACCCGCGAGCACCGAGGTGGTGAGGTCCTTGCTGCCGTCGTTCTTCAGCTGATCGCAAACCGTCCAGGCGCGGCCCTTGCCGTCCGTCTCGAAACGCAGCGAGGCGGGCGCACCGGGAATGCCGATCAGCTGGCCGCGCGGCTTCTTGCCGAGTTCGGAGTCCTTGACGACCGCGGGCTTGGCGGGCTCCCCAGCGGCCAGCCGAGCCGAAGCGAGGTTCAGCGCGGGATGCACGACGTCATCGATGACTACATAGACGCCACCGGATTCTTTGCCGATCAGGATCTTGTTGCTGCCGATCTTGTCCTGTGGGCGCAGCAGCGCGAGCACGCCGCAGCCGGCAAGTACGACAATGGCCAATACCAGCCCGGCCGCGTACGCACGCGACTGCGAGCGCATCGGATCGTGCAGCATCCGCACGTCCCTGCGGACCAGCGCATGCTCCATCCGCCGGACCAGGAAGCGATAGCCGCTGACCTGCCAGCGAGTAGTGGGTTTTGAAGGCATGTTTCCTCCCCCGAACAGTGCTCACGTTCGCGGAACACAGTACAGTTCCCGGGGACTCTTGTTCAGCTCGGCCGGTAGGAAACGGCCGATATCGGGTACTTGGGGGACGACGATGGCCGAATCTGCCGGCGCGGGACCACGCCCGCTCCTCGGGCGCATTTCGCTGCAGAATCTGCTTGTTGCACAGGTGATCGGACTCGTAGCCGGACTGCTCGCGCTGCTCGTCGGACTTGCGGCGCTGCCCGCTCTCGCCGTGGCCGTCGTCGCCGCGCTGCTGCCGCTCATCCCCGTTGCCAAACGGACCCTGCTGGACTGGATGAGCACCTGGTGGCGCTATGCCACGCGCGATGACTACGAGATCGGCGACACCGTCGATTTCCGTGGCACCGATGGTCGTTCGCTCGGGCTGTACTGGGACGGGGTTCGGGTTGTGACGGTTGTCGAGGTGCTCGCCCCCAAGGGTGGGCTGACTCGCATCGCCCGCACGACGGTGCACGCCTCGCACCTGCTGCCGCTCCCCGAGCTGGCCAAATGCCTCAACCAGCACGACATCCTGCTCAGCGGCATCGACATCATCAGCCACGGACACCGCAGCCGCTCCGGCACACCGGCGGGCAAGATCTACGAATCGCTGCTCGGGCCGCTGCCCGCCACCGCGCATCGCACGGTGTGGTTGGCCATCAGCTTCGACGCGATCACCTGCCCGGAGGCCACGGCCCGCCGCGGCGGCGGCAGCGAGGGCGCCTCGCGTGCGGTAACCATTGCGACACAACGCATTATGCGTACGTTGGAGGATGCCGACTGCAGCGCCCGCATCCTTACCGCACCGGAAATCCGCAAGGCGGTCCTGCAGATCACCGCCGGTTTCGATCCGCGCACGCTGACCCACCGCTGGCGCTACGCGGAGATCGGCAACAGCGTGAACATCGGCAGTGCGGTCGACCCCAAGCGGCTCGGCTCCGACCTGCTCTCCCAGCTGTGGGTGGCGCCCTCGCGCGGCACCACGGTCGCGGTGCGGCTGCGTCCCGGTAGTTCGGCCGAGTCGGTGAGCATCGGCGCGGCCTGGCGGCTGACCGCACGCGAGCTGCCGGAGCGGACCAATCTCAAGGGCCTCATCTCGATGAACGGCCGCCACCGCGACGGACTGCTCGCCCATCTCCCGCTGGCCATCCCGGCTCTCGACGACACCGTGCCGGTGGCCGAATATCCGATCGATGTGATCGGCGCGCTGCACCTGCCGTCGTCGGGCTGCGGTCAGCTGATCGGCTCGGACGACGAGGCTCAGGGTGTCGCGGTGCGAATCGTCGGCACCGGCATCTCGACCGTCTATGTCGCAGGCGAGCTATATCTGGCGCAGCAGTTGGTGTTCCGCGCACTCGCGGTCGGCGAGCGCATCCTGGTCCGCACCGATCGGGCGCACGCGTGGGAGAACCTGGTGAACACCATCGCCAACCCCGAGCGGCTCACCCTCGCGGTCGAAACACACCAGTCCGACGCGGGTTTCACGGCCACTGTGGTCGACGGGGTGCTCGCGCCCGCGCCGCACGCCGGTGTCACGACGATCTACGTCACCGGCGACCCGATGGGCTGGCCCGCCACCCGTCCCGACCTGTCGATCCACCAGCCCGGCGCCATCGGCAACCACGTCATCCTGCGCACCGGCACCGCGCAGGTCGACCTCACCCTGGTCTCCATCCCCCGCGAGGCCACCTACATCGGCCACCCGCGCGGCCGCCGCGCCATGGTGGGTAGTCAGCCCGGGTAGGGGTCGGCGGTGCGGGCGGTTCGCAATGTTCTTGCCCACCAGGTCAGTTGGCGAATCAGGCGGTCGGCGGCGTCGATGGCGGCACCGTCGTGGGTCTCCCCCGCTGCGTCGAACTGCTTCTTCGCCTGATGGAAGCTGACCGTCTCACGGATCGAGACCATGTGGATTTCGGCGACTACCTGACGCAGCTGTTCGACGGCGCGTAGACCGCCGGAAAGGCCGCCGTAGGCGACGAAGCCGATCGGTTTGGCCCGCCATTCCCGTTTCGCCGTGTCGAAGGCGGTTTTCAGCGAGGCCGGATAGCCGTGGTTGTACTCGGAAGTGATCGCCACGAAGGCGTCGGCGGCGGCCAGCCTGGCGCGGTATGCCTCGACCGTCGGCGTATCGGTGAGATCGACCGGCAGCGGAGTTTCCCTGAGATCGATAACGCCCGTATCGAATTCGGGATTTGCCCGCACCGTCCGCAGGAACCAGTCGGCGACGACCGGGGCGAAACGCTCCGGCCGCACGCTGGCCACGATCACTTCGAGCCGCAACGGGTTGTCCACAGCGTGAGCCTATCGCCGCAACATGGCAGCGACGAGCGGCACACCAGCGAGAGCGCTACTCGACGTTTGCCGCAGCCATGAGCCACTCAGCACCACTCCCCGGCTACCGATCGAGGCCTACGCCCACGGTTGGCCTGCGAGAGTCACGAAATTGCCAGCCTCGCAGGTGTTCCCGTCAACAGGGATCTACTTCCCGCGTTGTGGGCGGCGCATGTCCTATGTTCGGGTGGACCGATCCCGAGTCTGCAGGAGGCGAAATGATTCTGGTAACCGGTGCTACCGGGAACATCGGCACAGAATTGGTTGCGCAGTTGAGTGATTCCGGGAAGCGGGTGCGGGCACTGGTGCGGGATCCCCAGCGCGCGACGCTGCCTGCCGGTGTCGAAGCCGTGGTGGGAGATCTGAATCAGCCGGAGAACATGGCCGAGGCGCTCGACGGCGTCGACGGGATGTTTCTGATGCCGGGCTATGCGGGCATGCCCGAACTGCTCGCGCGCGCGAAAAAGGCCGGGGTGCAACAGGTTGCGTTGCTCTCGGGTGGTTCGGCGGCGCTGGAGGATATGAGCAACGCGGTCTCCAGGTACATGACACAGTCCGAGCGGGATGTTCGGGAATCCGGGCTCGCGTGGACATTTCTGCGCCCGCGCTCGTTCATGTCGAACGCGCTGCGCTGGCTGCCGCAGCTTGCCGTCGGTGACGTGGTGCGGGCCCAATTCTCCGAGGTCAGGGTGGCCGCAATTGATCCGGGCGATATCGCGGCCGTCGCCGCGGCGGCGCTCACCGGAGGCGGGCTGGAGGGACGCATCCTCGAGCTGACCGGGCCACAGGCGTTGCTGCCCGCCGATCAGGTCGCGGTGCTGGCCAGAGTGCTCGACCGCCCGCTGGTCTGCCAGAACCTGACCAACGAGGAGACCGTTGCGGAGCTGGAGGCGAGCATGCCCAGCGAATACGTCGAGGCGTTCGTCAGCTTCTTCGTCGACGGCACACTGGACGAGTCCAAGGTCCACCCCACGGTCCGCGAGGTGACCGGCCGCGACCCGCACACCTTTGAACAGTGGGCCCGCACCCACGTGGCCGCCTTCGCGGCCGCGACACCGTGAGTGGAGCGGTTCGAATCTCGGCCCACTCCGCCAGGCCGGCCGACGCTGCTCGGTCGGCCTACTCCACTCGATCGGCCCACTCCACCCGGAGGCGAACGTCCCTCGATCGACAACCTCTCGTTCGATGACTCAGGGCAGCTCGAACGGCAGCGTCACGCCCCCGTGCACACTGCACTTCGCACAGGTGTCGGTGTGCGGAACAGCCGACACCGAGCGGCGGATCAGCTCCTTGAACGGACCGAGGTTCTTCTTGAACTCGGCGAAGACGTCGGTGGCATGCACACCGTGGCCCTCCTCCATGCCTGCATCCAGGTCGGTCACCAAAGCGACTGCGGCGTAGCACATTTCCAGTTCCCGAGCGAGCACCGCCTCGGGATGGCCGGTCATGTTCACCAGTTCCCAGCCCTGGGCCGCGAACCAGCGGCTCTCGGCCCTGGTGGAAAACCGGGGGCCCTGCACGACCACCATGGTGCCCGACGACTTCATCGGCAGCTCATCGGTCGCGGATTTCGTCGCGGCGGAACGCAATTCTTCGCAGTAGGGATCGGCGAAGGAAACGTGCACACCGCCGCCGTCGAAGTAGGTCTGCGGCCGCCCCGAGGTGCGGTCCACCAGCTGATCGGGTACCGCGACGGTGCCGGGCCCCCAGTCCGCGCGCAGGCTGCCGACCGCACACGGGGCGAAGATCCGACGCACCCCGAGCGAGCGCAGCGCCCACATATTGGCCTGGTACGGCAGCGTGTGGGGGGCGTACTCGTGTTGCTTGCCGTGCCGCGGCAGGAACGCCACCGGCCGACCCTCTACTTCGCCGATCGCGACCGGCGCGCTCGGCTTGCCGTAGGGGGTGTCGACCTCGACGGTGGTCGCCTCGTTGTCGAAGAAATCATAGAAGCCACTACCACCGATGACGGCGATCGCGGGCCGGGCATGCGAACTCATGCACATGATTGTCCCGCCCGGCTCCGTGCGCCGGCCGGAAGGGTCCCCGTCCGCACCTCCGAGCGCACCTAGGACGCACTGAGCCCGTCACAGCGTCGGCACCGTGCCGACCATCGCAGCGACGGCCCTGCAGGTGCCCGACCGGCCCGGCCGGGCGCTGACCTGACAAGTCACTTGATCCGTTGTACCCTAGGGGGGTATTAATCAGTTCAGGCCGGAGATCCGGCAGGCAGCGAGGAGACAGCCGGTGACACCCCACCCGTCGCACGACACCGCGGCCACCCAGGATCACGCCGCAGACGACCACTCCAGCCATGGCTACATCACGGCCAAGGACGACTACCTCAAGCGGCTGCGCCGGATCGAGGGGCAGGCCCGTGGACTACAGCGCATGGTCGAGGAAGAAAAGTACTGCATCGACATCCTCACCCAGGTCTCCGCGATGACCAAGGCGCTGCAGGCAGTCGCGATGGGCCTGCTCGAGGACCACATCAGCCACTGTGTCGTCGATGCGGCGGTCGCCGGTGGCCCCGAGGCCGACGCCAAGATCAAAGAGGCCACCGACGCCATTGCCCGCCTGGTCCGTTCCTGACGGTCCGCTAGTGCGACATCGGCCGTGCCGGTGACAGTTTCGCGGCACGCGGGTCTGCGACCACCTCGACGCCGGCCTGTCGGCCGGATCGCAACAGCGCCAACGCGAAACACGTCAGTGCACCGACATTGACGACTGCGCGCGCGATGTTCCAGGCCACCCACGGGCCTTCGAACTCGGCGCGCACGGCGGCCGGATCCGCGATCGTCGCCGGATCACCCGCCGCGGCGAGCTTGTCGTTCAATGGCACGTTCGCGCCGCTGGTGATCAGGAACATCACGAGATAGCAGATGAATCCGGCGATCGCCCAGTACCGCACTGCCGGGTCGCCGGAGCGCCAGTTCGCCACCACCGCAGCGAGTCCGGCGACCAGCCCACCCATGAACATGGTCATGAACAGCGGATTCACAATGGCCACATTGATGTTCTGCATGACCTCGACGAATGCGGCGTCGCCGCTACGTTTCAGGCCGGGCATCACCGAATAGGCGAACGCGGCGAACAGCCCGGCCATCAGTCCGGCCGTCACCGCCGCGAGAACCAACGTGGTCGATCGCAAAGCCTTCATGACGCGGCTCCCTTCCCGAGGGCGGTCCTCATTCGGCATCCCAGACGCCGTCGGCCGCTGCTGCTTTCACATACTCGGCGAAATCCCGCGGCGGACGGCCGAGGCCGCGCTGCACACCGTCGCCGAGATACGCATTGCGGCCATCCAGGACGGTGGTGAACAGATAGCCGAGGAACTCGATCAGGTAATCGGGCACCTGCGCCTCGGCCAATGCCGCCGCGTAGTCCTGCGGCGACACTTGGACGTACTCGATCGAACGCCCGGTGGCCGCGGCGATTTCGGCGACCGCCTCGGCGAAGGTGAGCATGCGTGGTCCGGTCACCTCGTATACCTGGCCGGCGTGTCCTTCCTCGGTCAGCGCGGCCACCGCGAGATCGGCGATGTCATCGATATCGATGAACGGCTCGGGGACCGCCCCGACCGGCAGCACCAGCTGCCCGGCCCGCAGCGGGGCAAGGAACTCGCCCTCGCTGAAGTTCTGAGCGAAGAAGCTGGACCGCACCACCGTCAGCTCCAGCCCCACCTCGGCGAGCGCCTGCTCCGCGGCCTGCGCCTCCTCCTCGCCGCGGCCCGACAGCAGCACCAGCCGCCGCACGCCCGCGGTCGCGGCCATCTCGCCGAAGGCGCGCACTGCCTCCGGGGCACCCGGCACCGCGAGATCCGGCTGGAAGGAGACATACACCGCGTGCACATCCAGCAGCGCAGGCGCCCAACTCGCCGGGTTGTCCCAATCGAACGGCGGGTCGACGGAGCGAGAGCCGACGCGTACCGGAGCCCCGATGGCCTGTAGCCGCTCGACGATCCGGCTGCCGGTCTTGCCTGTGCCACCGAGCACAAGGATGTATTCGGAGTTCTTACTCATAGATCGGTGTTCCTCAATTCACGTGGACAACTGCCTTTTCAAGGATTAAGAAGGGTGGTCCTGGGAACAACGACGCGTTACGCAACAACCGTTTAGGCCCACTCAACGATCGACGGGATGGCCATGGAACGGCACGAGATCGAAGCGTTCCTGACGCTGGCGGACGAGCTACATTTCGGCAGAGCAGCCGAGCGGCTGCGGGTGTCGCCGAGCCGGATCACCCAGATCATCCAACGCCTCGAACGCCAAATCGGCGCACCACTTTTCGAACGAACCAGCCGCAAGGTGACCCTCACTCCCATCGGGCAACTACTGCGCGAGGATCTGCTACCGGGGCACCAGCGAATTCAGCAGGCCATCGAGCGCGCGACCGCCGAAGGTCGCGGTGTCACCGGTGTGCTGAACATCGGATTCAACGGCGCCGCCGCCGGTCAGCTGATTCTGGAGGCGACCAAGCACTTCCGCGCGGCGCACCCCGGCAGCGAGGTGAATATCCGAGAGGTACAGATCAGCGACGGCCTCATCGGCTGGCGCAGTGACGCTTTCGACATGGTACTGATCGGCCGTCCGATCGATGAGCCCGACCTGGTCACCGGCCCGACCCTGATCAGTGAGGCGCGGATGCTCGCGGTGTCCTCCCGGCATCCACTGGCCCGGCGCGCCTCGATCTCGCTGGAGGATCTCACCGCGGTCACCCTGCTGCGGATGCCGACGACGCTGCCCGACTCGGTCGTGCAGGACCGGGTCCCGTCGCACACGCCGAGTGGCGCGCCGATTGCGCACGGCAGGCGCGCCCAGACCTTCCAGGAAATCCTCACCCTCATCGGCGCGGGCGAGGGCGCTTTCATCGTCGGAGCCCAGGTCACCCGCTTCTACCTCCGACCGGACGTCACCTACCTCCCGTTCGACGACGCCCCACCCGTTGAGTGGGGGTTCGTGTGGCGGTTCTCCCGGGAGACAGCCAGAGTCCGGGCGTTCAACGACGCCGCGATGGAAACGAGCAAGAACCGTCAGCACTGATCCCGGCAGTTGCGCAACGTGATGCTGCAGAACCCAGGCACGGTGGAACGAAATCCGGGTCGAGCGGCTGCACATATTTTCGACTGCCATGGGCCTCGATCAGTGGGCATATCGGTGGACCGCTGACACCAAACGGGGTCCCGGTAGTAATCGTGCAAAAGACAACCGAGTTCGCGTAGCCGGGGTAATCAACAGTCGATGGGTTCCTGAGCGGTCCGGTTGTCTCCCCTCCTCGTTTCGTGCCTGGACCAGGCTTGTTTGGCGTTTCTCTGCACTTGATCACTCGGGTGAAGTAGCCTCGGGGGGAACACGTTCGCGAGGGGATCACGAAATGTGCAGTCTGCAAGAACGTTTCAGCGACACCATCACCGAGGTCAAAAGGCTGGACAACGAGCCGAGCATCGAACTGCGGACCACCACGCACGAGCCCGCCGCACGCTAACGGGAAAATGGGGGTTTACCCGGAGGCGGTAGTGGACCGTCCTTGATATCTTTGCTGCACAGAACGTTTCGATGTGCTGTGCGGACCCTGCGGTGGGGTTCCGTTCGAGTAGGAAGCCGACCTTTGCTGACAAGAATGAATCCGGGCCGCGCGCGGGTGATGGTGGCGCGAGCCGTCGTGATCACGACAATGGCGCTGGCTCCCGCAGCCGCGGTGGTGCCCGCGCTCGCCGCTCCCTGTACGACGGCCCTGACCGTCGGCTGCCAGTCCGACGGCTACGACGCCTTCGGTTACGACAGCTTCGGCCGCGACCGCTTCGGCCGCGACCGATCCGGTTACGACAGTTTCGGCCGCGACCGCTTCGGTCGGGACCGATCTGGTTACGACAGCTTCGGTTACGACAGCTTCGGTCGGGACCGCTTCGGCCGGGACCGCTTCGGTTACGACAGCTTCGGTCGGGACCGCTTCGGTTACGACAGCTTCGGTTACAACCGACAGGGTTGCGCTCGAAACGGCGAGGACAAGCCCGAGGCCGACCATGCCGCATGCGAGAGTGCGCGTCAGGTGCGTCCGCCGACCGGCAGCGCTTCTTGAGTTGAGCGGATCGGGCGCGGTTCAGCGTGCGCGAGCTTGTCGACGCCAGTAACCCCCTGGACGCGGCGTGTCGGATCATGATCCTCGAAGACCAGCTCGCCGAAGCCGAACGCATCAACACCGACTTGCAGCGCGCCCTCGACGACCGGTCGCCCGGAAACCCCTCTGCGAGCTGAGTGATCCCGACCGCCGGGCTGTAGAGGCGGTATCGCCTACGACACAGCCAGACTCAACGGGTATGTGAACCGAATCGGTGGCCCGTCAGCAGCCACTAGCCGGCCCCCGGAATCCCGAAGCTGACCCGATCCGGGGTCCCGGTAGCGGCCGGTTGCCCAACGCCGGAACTACGTGCAGCTGTGGGCGGCCAGTGCCAGCCCACTGTCGTTCAGCGAGGGGCAAGTCGTCCATCCATAGCGCTCCGGGGATGGTCCTGTGGCCGGTCATGAGTGCCGGCCGCGATCACCGATCGAAGCCGCGGAAAACACCGTCGTCGTCGACGCCGCCGGCGTAGTCCTCGAAGTCCATGTTGGAGAGGAAGAAGTTGACCTCGACCTCGGCCATCGCGATCGGCGCGATCCGGAACACCGCGTCGCCGTCCCCTCGGGCATCCTCGTCGCTGGTATCGACCGCCAGCAGTGGGTGCTCGGGGTCGGTCATCGTTGTGGTGTCGGCGAGGAACACATAGGTCTGGCCATCGACCAGATCACCTAGGTCGGCGGGGGACAGCCCGTCGAAGATCACGTCGTCGACGGGTGTCAGCTCTGACATCGCGTCTTCGTCGTAGGACGCGATGACCGCCGCGAGGGTTTGGGCCCACGCCGCGTCGTCGGTGAAGTCCGTACGCACCAGAAGTGATTCGCCCTCGGGCAGAGACCGTGCCATACGCCCGATTGTGCACTACAGCAGACGAATACCATGCGCCACCAACATCACGACGTCAAAATTCGCCGATACGAAAATCCTCAGATCCGGGCGACGTCAGCTTCCACCAATGGGTGACGTCACAGATCGCCGATAGAACCACCCGGCATAGTTGCGCTACCACCTGCTGGCCGTTGGGTTTCGTGTGTTGATGTCGGAGTGCGCTGTCACACTTCGGGTATGGGGATGGAGACTTCGATGTCGGTGAAAGATGCTGTGCGCCTTGCCGAACAGTACGTGACAGGCACGATCGAGATCATGAATGTCGGGCGCAGCAACCCCGCGTTCGCCCACACGATCGACGATCTACGTGACGGATTCCTACGCGGGGGTGCCGCGGGCAGGCAGCGGAACCTGATGTTGTTGAGTGAGCTCGCGATCACGCCGGTCAGGTTCGCGCCGGACAGGTCGGCGCCGGACAGCTTTGCACCGGTCAGGTACGCGTCGGTCAGGTTCGCGCTGGTCAGGTCCGCGCCGACGACGTGTCCAAGGCCCCGGTGCACTTCGGGAGCCCGATACCCAAGGACGTCGACCTGGTGGGCGCGCTGCTCGGGGAAGGCGGGCCACAGTACGGCGAATTCGCCTTCAGGCTGTTCTCGGCCGGTGTGCATGCCAGCCACACCTGTCGACGGTCCTGACGCTGCAGACCATCGGCGTCAGTCGTGAGGGGGTGACCTCGGCGCAGTGGGACTTGCTGACGGAGACGCTGGCCGCCATCACCTCCGCGGCAGCCGCCGGATACATCGCCGCATGCGAACGAGCGATGGCCTATTTCGGTGTCGAAAGCAGCACAGCGAGAATGGATTCAGCGATGGACATCCTGGTCGAGGTGTCAGCGTCGGCAAGGCCGAGTCACAGCTGATCATGGCTTGCTGTCGTCGGGGTGCAGGGTGCTGAAGTGCACCGGTTGCCCGGCCCGGCGGTCGGGCAACGGCCACCGGAACCCCTCGCCGTTGGCGCGTCATCTGTCCGGTCCGGAAAACTCGAATGGTAGTTGCGGCCTGGCCTTTTCCAGTAATGATCGTGACGGACGCTGGTGGATGGAGCGCAGAATTCCTAGCCTTCTTGGACATCCACACGAAGGGAATCACATGAAGTTCTTCACGTATTCAGTGCTCGCATTGGGGATGGTCGGCACTATTTTCGCCGGGACTACCGGAACGGCAGCAGCGGTCGGTGGAACCTTCGGCTACTTCGATACTCTGGACAAGTGCGTAGACCAGGGGCACCGGCTGGGTCTCGTAGAACCAAACGGTGACGATGCCTTTTTCTGCCTCCCACTTCCCGACGGCATGTACGTGGGCAACCCGGGCGCAAGGCCCTAGTTGTGCTGTCTTGTGAGGGCTGGGTGTGAGCTGCCGGTTTCCCGACAGGTGTCGCCTCGGCTGGTGATGGGTCGAAAACGTTCGTTTTTGACCCATCACATCGTGCGGTACGCGGTTGCGGATGTTATCGGCTAGAGGCGTATCGCCGTACGGACGAGGTCGGCGACGGCTTTGGATCTGCTGTGTGGTGGCCAGGCGATGACGGTCGTGACGGCCGGTGCGTCCGGCACCGGCACGATGGCGAGATTGTCGCGTAGTTGGGCGCGGAGCGACTCGGGCACGACCGCGCAGGCCCGTCCGAGCGTGATCAGCTGGGTCAACTGGGTATGGTCGCGGACCTGCGGGCCGGGGCCGTCCGGATAACTTCCATCCCGTCGAGGCCAGCGCGGCAGGGGCAGGTCCGTCAGGGCGTTGACCTCGGCCATCGACATGTGGGGTCGGTTGGAGAGGGGGTGCCCCGCGGGCAGGACCACGACCTGCTGTTCGGTGTGCAGGTCCTCGGTGTCGAATCCGGCCGTCGTGTCATAGGGCCGGTGGAGCAGAGCAACGTCGGCACGCCCGTTGCGTAGCAGGCTTTCCGGTTCGCCGGGCCCGCACAGCACCACCTCGACAGCGACAGCGCAGGGGTCGGCGGCGTAGGCGTCCAGCAGCTTCGACAACAGTTCGCTGGACGCTCCTGCCTTGGTGGCCAGCACCACACCTGGCCGCTCGGCAGCGGCGCGGCGGGTGCGGCGCTCGGCGGCTTCGACCGCTTCGAGAGCGAACCGGGCCTCCCGCAGCAGCACCGCCCCGGCCTCGGTCAACGTGATCGCGCGAGAACTGCGGTGCAGCAGAACGACTCCGAGCCGCCGTTCCAGCTGCTGGATCGCCCGCGACAGCGGTGGTTGCGCCATCGCGAGCCGTTGCGCCGCCCGCCCGAAGTGCAACTCCTCGGCGACGGCGACGAAGTATCGCAACTCCCGCGTCTCCACCATGGCATCGTATCCGGCGCTCACCACGACCAATACCCGTGCGGTATCGCCGCCCACCCAATCGGTCTTGGACGCCCTACCCGAGTCCGCAACATGATCAACGGCATGAGTGAACGGACGATCGCACTGGTGACCGGCGCGAACAAAGGAATCGGATACGAGATCGCGGCGGGCCTGGGCGCCCTTGGCTGGCGAATCGGTGTGGGCGCGAGGGATCAACAACGCCGCGACACCGCGGTGGAGAAGTTGCGCGCGGCCGGGACCGATGCGTTCGGCGTGCCGCTCGACGTGAACGACGACGCGAGTGTCGCCGCCGCGGCCGAGCTGATCGCCGACCATGCCGGAGGGCTCGACGTCCTGGTCAACAATGCCGCGATCACCGGCGGTATGCCACAGACACCCACCACGGTCGATCCCGCGACCGTGCGAGCTGTCGTGGAAACCAACGTGATCGGCGTCATCCGGGTCACCAACATGATGCTGCCCATGCTGCGCGGCTCGGCATCACCGCGAATCGTCAACATGTCCAGCAGCGTGGGCTCGCTCGCCCTGCAGACCACGCCCGGCATCGACATGGGCCCGGTTCCCGCTGCGTACTTGGCGTCGAAGGCCTTCCTCAACGCCGTCACCATCCAATACGTCAAGGAACTGGGCGACACCAACATCCTGATCAACTCCGGCTGCCCCGGTTTCACCGCCACCGACCTCAACGGTTTCCGAGGCGTCCGCACACCACAACAGGGGGCGGCGATTGCGATTCACCTCGCGACCCTGCCCGACGACGGACCGACCGGCGGATTCTTCGACGACGCCGGAACAGTGCCCTGGTGACGGGCACCCCGGTGCGAACCATTCCCGAGTCAGCCGCGCATCGCGCGCCGGAGGAGAAGCAAGACAATGACAAAGGCAGTCAGGTACGACGAATTCGGCGGAATCGACGTCCTGCGGATCGACGAGGTCGACCGCCCGGTGCCCGAGGACAGGCAGGTCCTCGTGCAGGTAAGAGCGGCAGGCATCAACCCCGGTGAGGCGGCCATACGCACCGGCGCGATGGCGGACATCTTTCCCTCGACCTTTCCGTCCGGGCAGGGCAGCGATCTCGCCGGAGTTGTCGCCGAGATCGGCACCGGTGCGGGCCGATTCTCGGTCGGCGACGAGGTGATCGGATTCTCCGAGCTGCGGGCCGCCCAGGCCGAGCTGGTCCTGGTCGACGTCGACAACCTCACGCCCAAACCGAAGAACGTCT
The DNA here is from genome assembly GCF_046764895.1 of Nocardia sp. CWNU-33. NCBI lineage: Bacteria > Bacillati > Actinomycetota > Actinomycetes > Mycobacteriales > Nocardiaceae > Nocardia > Nocardia sp. CWNU-33. Next base: position 78,078 of record NZ_JBKOQN010000001.1, read on the forward strand.
CATGGGAGGTGGCGGGCGGCCTATACGTCGCCGGCGTGACTGCATGGGGGGCAGTGCATTCCGTACAGCTCGAGAAGGGCGAGAGCGTCGTCATCTCCGGAGCAGCCGGAGGAGTCGGCTCGCTCGCCGTTCAGCTCGCGCGCCGTGCCGGAGCCACGGTCATCGGCCTGGCGAGCGAGGGCAACCACGAGTGGCTGCAAAGCCACAGCGTGATCCCCGTCGCATACGGTGACGGCGTCGCGGACCGGATCAAGGCCGCCGCACCCAACGGCATCCATGCCTTCATCGACACCTACGGCGGCGGGTACGTCGAACTGGCCCTCGCTCTCGGCGTCGCAATCGAGCGGATCGACACCATCGCCGATTTCGCAGCAGCCGCAAAGTATGGGGTCAAGACTGAACCCGGGACCAACGCCAGGCCGGGCGCCGAGGTGCTCGCCGAACTGGCCGGCCTGATTGCCGACGGACACCTCGAAGTCCCGATCGCGAACGTCTACCCGTTGACGCAGGTTCGTCAGGCCTACACCGAACTCGAACGCAGACACACCCACGGCAAAATCGTACTGAGGCCCTAGCCGGCACTACACAGTGCGGCGTGCTTGCAGGGGACTGCTCAACCGCGGGGGCTGATTCCCGTCAGCACGGTTGTCTGCCCCCTAAGGCCACGACACTGCCGACCACACATCTGTCTTGTCGGCCCTTTCTCACTCCGCGGCATGGCAACCGCGACAAAGGATCTCGACATCTCCGAACCGCTCACCCTCGACGGCGATGCGCTCGATCCGATCGGTGGGGGTGGGGCGCTCATCGGCTACGGCCGCGTGTCGACGCGCGATCAGAATCTGGACCGTCAGATCCATGCCCTCACCGCAGCGGGATGCCAGCGGATCTTCAACACCACATCTGTTGTTTTTGCGCCGTTACTACCGCAACCCCCAAACCAAGGTCTACCACCCCTCCCACTTCGAGCACAGATGGCGTAGTGCGCTGGACGAAACCGGCGCCCGCCTGACTACCTCATTTCAACCGTGTCTGCGCCGATATACCGCTGCCGCACCGGGATGCAGTGGTACCGAGCCAGTTCCGATCAGTGAGCGGGCATCCAGGAATTGGGTGCCTGCGGCCTCGGCCGGGACCAGCGCGTCGGCGTAGGAAAGCAGCAGGTCGACGATCGCCGCTGCGGCATCGTCCGGCAGGGACGGCGCGGCGAGCAGCAGATTCGCGACGCCCACCGTGTGCACCGCGGGGCCGCCGGGATAGGCATCGGTGGGAATCTCTACACGGTCGTAGAGATAGCCGAACCGCTCTCGCATCGGCACAGCCAACTCACCCAGGTCGACCAGGCGCATCCGCCGCGGCACCTCGAGCGCACTGGTTGGCACGCCGCCCGCCCAGAGCAGCGCGTCGATTTCATCGAAGTCCAACGCCGCCACCGCCTCCCGCAACGGCCGATGCGCAATCGACACATCCACCGCCGGATCCAAGCCCGCGGCCCACAGCAGCCGCTCGCCGGTGACCGCGGCACCCGAGCCCGCGGCTCCGAGGTTCACCCGGGTGCCGCGCAGGTCGGCGACGTGGTGAATCGGACTGTCCGCCCGCACCGCGAGTTGCAGGTAGTTCTCGTAGACGCGCCCGAGCGCCGACACCCGATCGCGCTCCCCCACCGAATCCGACAGCGTCAGCGCCGCATCCACCTCGCCCGCGGCAAGGCGGGCCAGATTCTCCTGCGAGCCCGAGGTCGTCACCGGTTCGATCCGCACCCCGCCCGCTTGCTCCGCAACAGCCGCGAGCAGCCGCGCGAACGCGTGATAAAGCCCACCCGCCTCACCGGAAGCCAACCGGACGTTGACACCACCCGCATCCGTGCCGCACCCCGACATCCCGGCAACGGCCCCGAAAGCCGCTAGCGCCAAGAAGTTCCGACGGCGCATCACTCGACCACCCTTGGTAGCCGGATGCGGATCGCGAGGCCGTGCGGGTCGACCGGCTCGACGGTCAACGTGCCGCCGCGGGCCTGAGTCAGGGCAGTGGCGATCGGGAGACCGAGGCCAGAGCCACCCGAGGGTGCGGTGGCGCCGCGATAGAAGCGGGTGGCGAGTTTGTCGATCTCCTCAGGGGCCACTCCGGCGCCGTCGTCGCGGACGGTCACCGTCACCCAACCGGGCTCGGTGTCGACGGTAATCGTCGTGTGTGTGCCGGAACCCGCGTAGCGGCACGAATTGCTCAGGGGCACATCGAGTATTTGCGCAAGGACGTCCGCGGGAAGCGCAACCTCCGCGCCATTTCGATCAACCTGCAAGTCGGTCGAACCATCGTATCCAGCGACCCGCGAGCTGCTGGTCGCGTGGGTTCCAGCGACCGCCACACGGCTGGCGGCATCGTCTCCAACCACCGGCAAGCGGCTAGCAGCTTGGTTTCCAGCGACCCGCACACGGCTGGCGGCATTGTTTCCAGCGACCTCCACACCGCTGGCGGCAGCGTCTCCAACGCGCCCTACACCGACAGCAGCATTGTTTCCACCGACCCCCACACCGCCGGCAGCATCGTCTCCAACGCCCCCCACACCGCCAGCGCCAGTGTTTCCACCGACCCGCACACCGCCAGCGGCACTGTATCCACCGGCCTCCACACCGCCAGCGGCATCGTCTCCAACGACCGGCTCGACCCGCGCACCCAGTTGCATGCCCGCACTCTCGAAAGCGGAATACCAGGCATCGATCCGATCGGCGACTACTTGTACCGCGTCGCAACGGTTTTCGGTGCCACCGGCGGCGCGTGCGGCTTCGAAGGCGGCGGGGGTTTCGGCTACGGCCAGGCTGAGTAGGCCGTCGAGCAGCGCGGTCAGGCGTTCGACCTCGGCACTCGCGCGATGAAAGGTTGCGGTCGCACCCGCCGGGATGGCGGGCTCCAGCGAATCGAGACGAATTGTCAAAGCGGCCAGTGGGTTACGCATGGCGTGGGCGGTGTCGGCGACGAGCTGACGTTGGGCGTCCGCCGAGTCGGCGACGGCGAGCGCCATGGCGTCGAACGATTCCGCGACGGCCCGCATTTCCGGCGGCCCGCCGTGGCGGCGGGCGATCGAGGGTGCGGCTACTTCGGTGCGTGGTTTCGGCAGTGTTGCGGTCAGGTCCGCGACCGCATGCGACAGCGCGGCCAGCGGTCGCAGCACCCAGCGGCTCAGAGTCAGTGCCAGCAGCGTGAACACCGCCATGGCGACGACAGCTCCCGCCGCGATCACCGCCCACGCCTTCGCGATATCGGCGCGGGCCTGCGCGGTGGACGCCTCGATCACCACGGCGCCATTGACCTGCACGCCGGTCCCGACCGGCCGCGCGACCAGCATGGTCGGCGCGCCCCACGGCGTCAGCCGATCGATCGGCTGCGGTCGCTGATTGCGGCGCGCGGCGGCCACCGCGGCAACAATGGCGGCATCATCGATATCCACGGCCGCATTGACCGTCGGTGCGCCGCGCGCGTCGACAACGAGCACGGGCTCGTCGTAGAGCTCGTGGTAGCGGCCGACTTCCTCGGCCAGCGCACGGACATCCCCGTCCGCGGCCGCGACATCGGCCAGGGTGGCGAACCGATCGGCGTCCCCGGAACGGCCGAGCACCAGCTCCTGGGTCCGGCTGGTGGCGAAGGTCAGCGACAGCGGCACCGCGAACGCGAGCACCGCCAGCGCCGCGAACACTGTCAACGCGATCAGTAGCCGTCGACGCATTCCGGCTCCGCTCCCCGGCTCATTGTCCCCACCGATAACCGTAGCCACGAATGGTGGTGATCAGACCGGGCCTGGCCAGCTTCGCGCGCAATCCGGTCATGTGCACGTCCAGCGACCGCGACACCGCGACGAACGCGTCACCCCAGATGCGGTCCATCAGTTGCTGGCGGCTGACCGCGGCGCCCGGCCGCTCGACGAGCACCTCCACCAACTCGAACTCCTTCTGCGTCAACGCGATCGGCGTCCCACCGACCTCGACCACCCGCGCGGCGAGATCCACCCGCACATCCCCGGTCACCACCTCCGCGCGCGTCGGCTCCGCTGCCACCGCCGCGCGCCGCATGACGGTCTCCAGCCGAGCCATCAACTCGGCGATCCGCGGTGGCTTCACCAGGTAGTCGTCGGCGCCGCCGCGCAGCCCGCGCACGATGGAACGTTCGTCGCTGCGGGCGGTCAGGATCAGCACCGGTATCGAGCTCACCTCGCGCAACTGCCGCAGCACCTGCAGCCCGTCGGCGTCGGGCAGGCCGAGATCGAGGATCACCGCGTCGTAGCCGCGATGCGCGATCAGCAGATCCGCGCCCCTTCGCATGCGCTCGGCCCGGTATCCGCGGGCGTTGAGCGCCTCTACCAGGGCGTCACCAACACCGTCGTCGTCTTCGACCACAGCAAGCCGCACGCGCCGATCCTCCCACAGGGGACGATCGGCGCGTACGCGCATAACCTCGTTGGCCACGGCCGTCAGGCGCGCGCGGGCGCGAGTTCCCGTTCTTCATCCGGCGCGGACGCAGTGTCCGCCGCCGGTGCCTCGGCGTCGATGGTCGACTCCTTCGACGTTTCCCGCATGAAGTAGTACGTGATCAGCGAGATACCGATGCAGCCCGCGACGTACCAGAAGAACAGCGACTCGTGGCCGGCCTTCTTCAGCGCGACCGCGATCATCTCCGCGGTGCCGCCGAAGATCGCGACCGTCAGCGCGTACGGCAGCCCGACGCCGAGCGCGCGTATCTTGGTCGGGAACAGCTCGGCCTTCACGATCGCATTGATCGAGGTGTAGCCGGTGATGATGACCAGCGCCAGCATCATCAGCGCCCACGCGGCGATCGGGTTCTTGGTGTGGGCGAGCACGGTCATGATCGGCACGGTCAGCAGGGCGCCTGCCACACCGAAGAACATCAGCAGCTTGCGGCGGCCGATCCGGTCCGACAGCCCGCCGGCCAGCGGCTGCAACACCACGAACACCAGCAACGCGATGAAGTTGATCCACGCCACCGTCGGCTTGGAGATGCCGGAGGTGTAGATCATGAACTTCTGCATGTAGGTGGTGTAGGTGTAGAAAGCCACGGTGCCGCCCAAGGTCAGGCCCATCACGAGCAGGCACTCCCGGGGGTACTGCAGCAGCATCCGCAGCGAGCCACGCGGGGGCGCAGGCGTGCCGCTCGCGGCCGCGGTGTCTCGCCCCTGCCGCGAAGCCGTCCCGGTGGCCGTGTCGAGCCGCTCCGCTACAACGGCGGCCTCGAACTGCTCGGACTCGTCCATGCCGCGCCGCAGCCACATCACCACCAGCGCACCCGCCGCGCCGATGACGAACGGAATCCGCCAGCCCCAGTCGTGCATCTGGGCGTTGTCGAGGAACTGCTGCAGGACGATTTGCACACCCAGCGCTACCAACTGGCCGGCGACCAGGGTGACGTACTGGAAGCTCGAGTAGAACCCGCGCTTGCCGGAAGAGGCCACCTCCGACAAATACGTTGCACTGGTGGCGTATTCACCGCCGACCGACAATCCTTGCAGCAGCCGCGCCAGCAGCAGGATGATCGGGGCGGCGAGTCCGATCGTCTGATACCCGGGGGTCAGCGCGATCAGCAACGAGCCCGCCGCCATGACGCTGACCGACAGGGTCAGCGCCGAGCGGCGACCGAACCGGTCGGCGTAGCGGCCGAGCAGCCAGCCGCCGATCGGACGCATCAGGAAGCCGACTGCGAACACGGCGGCGGTCGACAACAGCTGCGCCGCTGGATCATCCGTGGGGAAGAATGTTTTCGCGAAGTACACACTGAAAGCCGCGTAGACATACCAGTCGTACCACTCGACGAGATTACCGATAGATCCGCGAAGCACGTTCGCAATCACCCGGCGCTCGCTTGCAGGCTGTGTCGTAGTCACAAGATCTCCTTCATCGACGCGTCAGCGCGTCAGCTGGGATCGAGTGTGTCTGCTGTCACAGTCGCCAGGGAATGGTCCCCGCGGGTTCCTTACAGTCTCTTAGGACGATCAGCTCGGCGAAATTTCCTGGTCGCGGGCTACCGCCCGTATGTGCAAGATCGCTGCCCGGCTCGACCACATCCGCGTCGGCGCACCCGAGCCTGCCCCGATACGCGCGGCAACTCTCGAGATCCCAATAGCCGGTGCGTATCACACTCAGGGAAGCAGCCATCCTGGATGTAGGTCAGATCGTTGGCGTATCCGACCGGGTACTCGCTGAACTCCTGGCTCGAGGTCACGTATTCGTCCGTGTGGGCAGGCACGCAGTATGTCTGATCCACCGACCACGGGCGGTGGGTATTGATCGCGATCACGCTCGAACGAGCAAGCTACGAGGACAGCGAGCGAATCCGAATGCCTCAGTCCGGCTGAACCTTTGGCGCTACCTCCGAGGACCCGAACGCGTCGGCGGCGGAGTCTCCGCCGCCGATCGCACCTCTACGGTAGCGATAGCTACCGAATTACCCACGGAGCCATAGCGATACCAGCAGATCAGGCCATAGCCGATAGTTCAAACATCAAAATTTCAGATGTGCAGGCGCGCCTCAGGACAGTGCGGCAAGCTCCGGCGCCAGTGCGCGCAGTGTCTGCTGGGAGTCGGCGTCGAGCACCTGCACCACAACATGATCGGCGCCCGCGCGCAGATGCGCGCCCAGCTGATCGGCAATCGAATCGGCGGCGCCATGGGCGACCAGCGCATCGTAGAGCCGGTCGCTGCCCGGCTTGGCGAGGTCCTCGTCGCCGAACCCGAGGCGACGCAGATTCGCAACATAGTTCTGAAGATCCAGATAGAACTCGACGCGCGGACGAGCCGTCGCGCGCGCCCGCACCGGATCCGTGTCCAGCACGACCTTGTGCTCGGTCGCCAACAGCGCGTCCGCGCCGAGCACCTGCCGAGCGCTCGCGGTGTGCGCGGGGGTGACCAAGTAGGGCAGCGCGCCCGCGGTGCGATCCGCCGCCAGCTTCAGCACCCGCGGGCCGAGCGCGGCGAGGGCGCGCTGCTGCTTCGGCACTCCGGCCTCGTCCAGCTCGTCCAGGTAGTCGACGAGCGCGTCATAGGGCTTGCTGTAGTTGCCTGCCTGTTCCGGATGACCGGCGCCGAGGCCGAGCAGGAAACGGCCGGGAAAACGTGCCTCGATCCGATGGAACGACTCGGCCACCTGCTTCGCGGGTGCGGACCAGATGTTGACGATGCTGGTTGCCACCGTGATCGACTCGGTCGCGTCCAGCAGCGTCTCCACCTCGGACAGCTCGGCGGGCGGCGAGGACCCCAGCCATAGGGTGCCGTAGCCCAGCTCCTCCAACTCCCGCGCCTGCTCGGGGGCGAACCCCGTGTAGTCGCGCCATACGCCGAACCGTCCGAGCTGCTCGATAGCCATATCTGAAGCGAACGACCATGAGGTGGCGCCTATTCCACCCGCCGCGATCCGTATTCAGACCTGGCACTCACCCATGGAGAGTGCTAAATTTGTCGGTGCACAGCTTCCGGCGCTCACCGCCGTGGTGAGTGCCGCCAACGGCGATGGAGGTGATTGCTGTGCTGAGGTTCGATCCGTTTCATGACATCGATACCGTCGCCCGCCAATTGCTGGGCGAAGCCGCTGGTACCACCCGCGCTCCACGATTCATGCCGATGGATCTGTTCAGGGCAGGCGACCATTACGTGCTGAACGCCGACCTGCCCGGAGTCGACCCCGGTTCGGTCGACGTCAGTGTCGACAACGGCACACTCACGTTGCGCGCGCAACGCAGCACGCCCAGCGACGAAGGTGTCCAGTGGATTGCCTCCGAGCGCTTCGCGGGCACATTCATGCGCCAGCTCTCGCTCGGCGAGAACGTCGATGCCGACAAGATCAGCGCGACCTACAACAACGGCGTGCTTTCGGTGACGATCCCGATTGCCGAGAAGGCCAAGCCGCGCCGCATCGAGATCTCCGGCTCGTCGGCGCAGCCGAAGACCATCGAAGCAGGTTCGTCGTAACAGACCTGTCTCCCGCTCCCGCGCCGTATCGTGCTTCGCGGTGCGGGAGCACCCTTTTCAGACTCGAGCATGAAACCGCACGCTGCTGGATGGTCAGCGGATCCGCCGCGCGATCAGGTGGCGCGGCCCCTGCGACCGGATCCGATCAGTCGCCGCAGCAGCCCTCGTCCGGCACTGGGACCGAACGCATTTCGCGAGTCTCAGCATTACGAGCCGCGAGGTCGGTGTCGGCCGGATAGTCGACGGCGATCAGGCTCAAGCCGTGCGCGGGGGCAACGGCAACCGAGCTCGAACGCTCGGTTTCGTTCAGCAGATCGGCAACCCAATCTGGCGTGCGTCGCCCCTCCCCGACAGCGAGCACGGCGCCGACCAGGCTGCGAACCATCGACCAGCAGAAGGCATCGGCGCTGACGTAAGCGGTCAGTGCGTCACCGTCGCGCTCCCAGGCGTAGCGCTGAAGTTCGCGCACCGTTGTTGCACCGTCACGACGGCGACAGAATGCGGCAAAGTTGTGCAGCCCGAGGAGTTTTCGCGAGGCGTCGCGCATGACGTCGACATCGACGTCGGACCGGCAGGCGACCACGCTGCGCGCCAGCAGCGGTTCGGCGCCGTAGGGCGCGGTGGTCAGTCGATAGACGTAGTGCCGGCGGATCGCGGAAAAGCGGGCATCGAATTCGGGGGGCGCAACGCGAGCGGCCTTGATACGCACATCTTTCGGTAGAAAGCGCGCCATCCGATGCACCAGCTTCCCGGCATCGAACTCGGCGGTCGTATCGAAGTGCGCGACCTGCCCTTCGGCGTGCACGCCCGCATCGGTGCGGCCTGCGACGGTCAGCTGCACCGGCTCGCGGTACACCTTGCTGAGCGACTCTTCCAACACGCCCTGCACGGTGCGCAGCCCGGGCTGACGCGCCCAGCCGGTGAAATCGGTGCCGTCGTAACTGATATCGAGGCGCACGCGAACCGCTGCGACGGCCGGCACCGGAGCCGGTACTGCCGCGCCCGGTCCGAACTCAGCCGATTCCTGCTGACGCTGAGCTGAATCCCGTGACGGTTCAACAGAATCCATCGAATCCTCCACGTTCACAGCGATCTCCTGGTCGAACCGAACGAGCCCGCCGACCCAGACTGCGGGTGGCGGGCTCGTTCACGAAACACGGCCTCAGGCCTTGTCGTCGGCCTTCTCGTCGGCGGCGTCGGCAGCCGGGGCCTCGGCCTCGGCGGTCTCGGCGACAGCCTCGTCGGCGGTCTCCTCGACAACCTCGGCGACAGGCGCCTCGGCCTTGGACGCGGCAACACGGCGAGCGCGGTCGGCCTCGTTGGTCACGGTCTTCTCGCGAACCAGCTCGATGATCGCCATCGGCGCGTTGTCACCCTTGCGGGGCAGCGTCTTGGTGATGCGGGTGTAACCACCCTCGCGACCCTCGAACGACGGGCCGATCGTGGCGAAGAGCTCGTGCACGACGTCCTTGTTGCGGATCACCTTGAGCACCTCGCGACGGTCGGCAAGAGTGCCGGCCTTTGCCTTGGTGACAAGCTTTTCGGCGTAGGGGCGCAGCGCCTTGGCTTTGGCCTCGGTGGTCGAAATACGACCGTGCTCGAAGAGCGCCGTCGCCAGATTGGCGAAGATCGCCTTCTGGTGCGACGCCGACCCGCCGAAGCGAGCACCCTTCTTGGGCTTGGGCATTGTTTGTTCTCCTTGAGTAAGGCCAGGCCGGGGTGCCTACCCCAGCGGCCTAGAGCTGTTCGGTCTCGGCGTAGTCCTGCTCGCCGCCATCGGTGTCACTGAACGTGCCGCTGTCGCTCCACGTTCCAGTGCTCGCGTCGTAACCCACCACGGAAGAAGGATCGAACGACGCCGGGCTGTCCTTGAGCGAGAGGCCGAGCGCATGCAGCTTGACCTTGACCTCGTCGATGGACTTCTGGCCGAAGTTGCGGATGTCCAGCAGGTCCGACTCGGTGCGGGCAACGAGCTCGCCCACGGTGTGCACACCCTCGCGCTTGAGGCAGTTGTAGGACCGGACGGTGAGGTCCAGGTCCTCGATCGGCAGACCGAACGAAGCGATGTGATCCGCCTCGGCCGGCGACGGGCCGATCTCGATGCCTTCGGCCTCGACGTTCAGCTCACGGGCCAGGCCGAAGAGCTCGACCAGGGTCTTGCCCGCCGAAGCGAGCGCATCCCGTGCGGTGATGGAGTTCTTGGTCTCCACGTCCAGGATCAGACGGTCGAAGTCGGTGCGCTGCTCGACACGGGTGGCCTCGACCTTGTAGGTCACCTTGAGCACCGGCGAGTAGATCGAATCCACCGGGATCCGGCCGATTTCCGCGCCGGAGGCCTTGTTCTGCACGGCAGGGACGTAACCGCGACCACGCTCGACGACGAGCTCGATCTCCAGCTTGCCCTTGTCGTTCAGGGTGGCGATGTGCATGTCCGGGTTGTGCACGACAACACCGGCGGGCGGGACGATGTCACCGGCGGTGACGGTGCCCGGACCCTGCTTGCGCACGTACATCGTGACCGGCTCGTCCTCTTCCGAGGACACGACCAGGCCCTTGAGGTTCAGGATGATGTCGGTGACATCTTCCTTCACACCGGGAACCGTGGTGAACTCGTGCAGGACGCCGTCGATGCGGATGCTCGTGACCGCGGCCCCCGGGATCGAGGACAGCAGGGTACGCCGCAGCGAGTTGCCGAGGGTGTAACCGAAGCCCGGCTCGAGCGGTTCGATGGTGAACTTCGAGCGGTTCTCGGCGACGACCTCTTCGGTCAGCGTCGGACGCTGTGAAATCAGCATTAGGAATCATCCTCCTGTACGGGCGCCCACTATTTGACGCCCACGTTCTGGGGGTTGTGTGTGGTCGCAAGCGGTCGCTTGCGACCACACACCAGCAGCGCTGAAGCCGTGCGCGATGCCGCCCAGGGTATCCAGGACGGCTCGCCCAATGACTACTTGGAGTAGTACTCGACGATCAGCTGTTCCTGCAGCGGCACATCGATCTGAGCGCGCTCCGGCACCTGGTGAACCAGGATGCGCAGACGGCCCGGGATCACCTGCAGCCAACCGGGAACCGGACGGTCGCCGACGGTCTCGCGAGCAACCTGGAACGGCAGCGTGCCGAGCGACTTCTCCTTGACATCGATGATGTCGTACTGGGTCACCTGGAAGCTGGGCACGTTCACGCTCTTGTTGTTGACCGTGAAGTGGCCGTGGCTGACCAGCTGGCGAGCCTGACGACGGGTACGCGCGAGACCCGCGCGGTACACCACGTTGTCCAGTCGGCACTCGAGCAGACGCAGCAGGTTGTCACCGGTCTTGCCCTTGAGGCGGTTGGCCTCCTTGTAGTACCGGCTGAACTGCTTCTCCATGACGCCGTAGGCGAAGCGAGCCTTCTGCTTCTCCTGCAGCTGGAGCAGGTACTCGCTCTCCTTGATCCGCGCGCGGCCGTGCTGGCCGGGCGGGTAGGGGCGACGCTCGAACGCCTGGTCGCCTCCGACGAGGTCGACACGCAGACGACGCGACTTGCGGGTAATGGGGCCTGTATAACGAGCCATTTGTTATCTAATCCTTTCCCGCTAGACGCGACGCCGCTTGGGCGGACGGCAGCCGTTGTGCGGCTGCGGGGTGACATCGGAAATCGTGCCGACCTCGAGGCCTGCGGCCTGCAGCGAACGGATCGCAGTCTCGCGACCCGAACCCGGGCCCTTCACGAAGACGTCGACCTTCTTGACGCCGTTCTCCTGCGCCTTGCGGGCAGCGTTCTCGGCGGCGAGCTGCGCGGCGAACGGGGTCGACTTGCGCGAACCCTTGAAGCCGACGTGGCCCGACGACGCCCAGGAAATGACGTTGCCTGCCGGATCGGTGATCGACACGATGGTGTTGTTGAACGTGCTCTTGATGTGCGCGTGGCCGTGCGGGACGTTCTTCTTTTCCCGGCGACGCGACTTCTGGGTCTTCTTCGGGCCGGAGGCCCGTGACTTCGGAGGCATCGGTTATCCCTACTTCTTCTTGCCGGCGACGGTACGCTTCGGGCCCTTGCGGGTACGCGCGTTGGTCTTGGTGCGCTGGCCACGGACGGGCAGACCACGACGGTGGCGCAGACCCTGGTAGCAGCCGATCTCGATCTTGCGACGGATGTCGGCCTGCACCTCGCGGCGCAGGTCACCTTCGACCTTGAGCTCGGGCGAGCTCTCGATGTAGTCACGCAGCTGCGTCACCTGATCGTCGCTGAGGTCCTTGCTGCGCAGGTCCGGGCTGACGCCGGTCGCCGCGAGGATCTCCTTGGAGCGGGTACGGCCGATGCCGTAGATGTAAGTCAGCGCGATCTCCATGCGCTTTTCGCGCGGGAGATCAACGCCCATGAGACGTGCCATGTGGCAGGTTCCTTAACTGTTGCGGAGGTCTGCTCCCTGTCCGTCCCCTCGTCTTGGTGGGGCCCCGGCCTCCGAACCGGGGGTTGGCACGCACACCTTCGGGCATTGAGATCCTCGACAGTTTGTCGAAACCATCGCTACCCGAAATTCCGCAGTGTGCGGCTGGAGCTGGGAGTTCTTCTTTTTGTGGCCAAGCCGATCAGTGATCGGTGCCCGGCTGGTGATCGACTACGAAGAGTCGGATCAGCCCTGGCGCTGCTTGTGGCGCAGGTTGTCGCAGATCACCATGACCCGCCCGTGACGGCGGATCACCTTGCACTTCTCGCAGATCTTCTTGACGCTCGGCTGAACCTTCACGTCCGTCCAATCTTCTTATGGTTCACACGGGTGTGAACACAGTTTTTCCCCAGCCGACGGCTGGGGAAGTCTCTGTGGGTGAGCCTTGCGGCTCATGTGGTCGCGCTCCATCGGGAGCGGGCGCGATCACTTGTAGCGGTAAACGATGCGGCCGCGCGACAGGTCGTAGGGCGAAAGCTCGACGACCACACGGTCCTCGGGGAGGATACGAATGTAGTGCTGCCGCATCTTCCCGCTGATGTGCGCGAGAACCTTGTGACCGTTCTCGAGCTCGATCCGGAACATCGCATTGGGCAGCGGCTCGACAACTCGACCCTCGACCTCGATGGCCCCGTCTTTCTTCGCCATGTCCTCCGCGATCCTGGTTTACGCTCAAACCTGGTTTGATTGCTTCGTGTCTGCTTGTATGAACCCGTCGACAAACGCCACGGTGGCATGCAAACAGTCGGCGCATAGGTGCACCGCCGCTCCAGCTTACCGGGCGGTACCGGATCCGGCAAAAATGGCTCCCTGAGAACCCACCGACCGGGGGAAGTCCCTGCCAAACGACGGCAGCCGTCCTTCGCGTAAACTGGCCGCTGTCCAGGAATCGGTCCAGCAGATCCAAGGGGGATGGGTGAGCGAGCGCAGCGAGCGAGCCGTGGACACAGCGCCCCCGGGCACGGCGGAACCGAGCGTTAGCGAGGAGACGCCGTGAGCCGTAATAACGACGGCCTCCCCATGCTGCCACCGTGGCTATCCGAGAGCGAAGTCACACAGGTCGGCTACGAAGCACCCGTACAGAACCTGCCACACCAAGAACTCATCGACGAAACGCCCCGGCGCGGCCGTTTCAAGTCTCGCTCCCCCGAGAGCGATCGCCCGGAACCCAATCCCGCACGCCGGGACAAACGACGCAAGGGCTGGCGTCGGGATAAGGACGAGCACAGCGAGGAGCAGCAGCAGGATCAGCTGCCGCACACTGGCTCTCCTGAGCCGTCGCGTGGTCCCGATTTCCAGCGCGGGCCTGAGCAGCAGCGCGGGCCAGAGCAGCAGCGCGGGCCAGAGCAGCAGCGCGGGCCAGAGCAGCAGCGCGGGCCAGAGTTCCAAGGTGGGCCCGAGTTCCAGCATGGGCCCGAGTTCCAGCATGGGCCCGAGTTCCAGCGCAGCCCAGAACCGCAGCCTGAACCGCGATCGCAACCAAACCCGCACCACCAGAACGACTCCTGGCCGCCGCAGCAGCGCGAGCAGGCGCCGAGCCAACTGCCGCCACACCCCGACAACTCGTGGCAGTCGGCACCGCTGCCGACGCGCAACCCGAGCAGGCCGTCGCAGGGCTTCCAGCCGCTCGGCGCACGGCCGGTCGACGCGCCCCGAGAGCCACCGGCCTCGACCGAGGCCACGGTGCGCTACCAGCAGCACCCTGATCTGCCGACGTCTCCACCGAGGCCGGATCCGGCTGTAGCACAAGCGTTGTCGCCGTCCGCGCTGTCGCAGCCGACGGCCGGCGAGCAACCGGTTGCGCCGGCCGACCATTCGACACCGTCCGCCGAACTCCATGGCATGCCGACGATGCCGGAACCCGATGGGCCGCCGCTGTGGCTCGCCGGACCCGGTTCCGACCACAGCCGTACGGAATTCGAGCCGGGTGCCCCGAACATGGGTCCACGCAACCTCGCAAGCCCAACGGCTCCCCCGGTGCACGGACCCGAATCGACCGTCGCGCCCGAGCACGGCAGCCACGGCTTCGAACCCGAAGCACCGAACACCGCTCCTGCGGATGCTGCCCACGGATCAGCCACTGCCGCAACGGAACTGCGCAACGGCGAACTCGGCGCGTCGGACATCTCGCAGCGCGATCGCCCACAGTCGGCGGTTCCACACAGCACGGACGGTCCGCCACCGTGGCTGAGCGGCGAGCGCGCCGATGGCGGTCAGCAGGTTGCCGAGCAGCCGTCCGCGCCGGTGCGCTATCGCCCCGAACTACCTCCGCCCCCTGATGAATTCGCCACGCGCGAGCCGGTTGACAACGAAGTATCGGCCGCCGGAACCGGTGCCACGCCCATAGCCTCGGCCCCGTGGCCGCAACCGCACGGCGCCGTCTCGACACTCGACCAGCGCCCCAACGCTTTCGAGCCGTCGACCGCACGCCCTGCCGCCCCGGAGTCTGCGGTGAGGGGCCGCCACCGACTCGCGTCGGAGATCGACGCCGACGAGGCGGCCGCCGAGCCCAACGACCGGTCACAGACCCAGATGCCCGGTCAGCAAGCAGTATCCGACCGTCCGATGCCGCAAGGACCGGGTGAGCCGTGGCAGAATCCGGCGGCGCTCGGGCAACCGACGCCGGGCCCGCCGCCTCCGACCGGATACGCCCAGCCTTCGATGCCGGCACAGGCGCCTACCGGCGAACCATGGCAGAACCCGACCGGATACGGGCAGCGCCCCCCAGCGGGGTCACCGACACCGGGCAGCGGCCATTGGGGCCCAACAGGATTCGAACAGCCACCAACGGGACCGCACACCCGCGATCAACCGATGCCGCAGGCACCGGGCGTCGGCCATTGGAGCCCAACAGGATTCGCGCAGTCACCGGCCGGGCCGCGCACACCGGAACAAGATCGCCTTGCTCCGCACCCTCTTGGCGGCGACCAGCCGATGCCACAAGCACCCGCAAACGCCCCGTCGGGATTCACGCAACCCACAGGACCGTACGTACCAGGCAGCGCCCCAACAGGATTCACGCAACCAACCCCTGGACCGCACACGTCGGTCGGCGGTCCAGCGGGGTTCGGACAACCACCCACCGGAGCACCCGCACCGGCCGGTGACCCAGCAGGATTCGGACAATCACCCACGGGATCGCATGCAGCAGGCGGCGGCCGATCGACGCAGTCGACCGGCAGCGACCAGTGGGGCAATCCAGCCGGCTCGAGACAGCCGCCGGCGGCACCGCAGGCACCGGTCGGCGACCCCGGATTCGGGCAGTCGCACGCACCGGGCGGCAACCAGCCACCGGCGGCGGCTAGCGAGCAGTGGCAGGGCGCGGCGCGGCAGGGGCAGCAGCCTCCAGTGGAGGCAAGCTCGGATGCCGCGGGGCGGGGACAGCCGCAGGCCGGGCCGCATCCTGGAGCGCCTGCGCAGCAGCACCCGGGTCAGTACAGCCAGCACATGCCGCAGCCGTCGCTCGACGATGTTCCGTTGCGGCGGGCCAAGAAAGCGCCGGGTAGCGGCTGGCGCAAGGCCGTGCACCATGTTTCCGGCGGTGCAATCAATCCGGGACTCTCCGCGGAGGAGATGCGGCTGCAGGAATTGGTCGCACGAATCAGGCAACCGGTGCGCGGTGACTACCGGATCGCGGTGCTGTCGCTGAAGGGCGGCGTCGGAAAGACCACCACGACAATGGGTCTCGGGTCGATCTTCTCGTCCATCCGTGGCGATCGGGTGATCGCGGTGGACGCCAACCCGGACTTCGGCACCCTCTCGCAGCGGGTACCCCTGCAGACGCGGTCGACGGTGCGTGATCTGTTGCTGGATCAGGCGATCCAGCGGTACTCGGATGTGCGCAGGCATACCTCGCAGGGCACGAGTCGACTGGAAGTTCTTGCCAGCGAACGGGATCCGGCGGCCTCCGAAGCGTTCAGCGAGGACGAGTACCGTGCTGTCGCCCGAATCCTGCAGCGGTTCTACAACATCATCCTCACCGACTGCGGTACCGGGCTCATGCACTCGGCCATGGGCGGGGTGCTCGATCTGGCGCATTCCCTGGTGCTGATCTCCTCGGCCGCGATCGACGGAGCTCGCAGCGCGGCGGCAACGCTCGACTGGTTGTCGCTGCACGGCCACGATCACCTGGTCCGCAATGCGGTGGTGGTGATCAACCTGCCGCGCGAGGGATCACCGAATGTCGGCATCCAGCAGCTGCGCGAATACTTCCTGTCGCGCTGCCGTGCTGTGCATGTCATCCCCTATGACGAGCATCTGTCGGAGGGCGCCGAGATCGATCTGCATCGCCTGCACAAGACCACCAAGCGCGCGTATGTCGAACTCGCCGCGACCGTCGCCGACGAATTCAGCGTCGATCACCGCCGCTACCGGAACTGATCGCTCACCAGGACAGCCGGGAGGCTCGGATATCGGCAATGCTCCTGCCACGTCGACGACGGAAGAGGCTGCGCAGGGTTCCCGCGTTGAGATATCCGACCTTGGCGGCCACCGAATCGATGGTCAGCGGGGTGGTCCGCAGCAGGTGCGTGGCACGTTCCAGCCGTATCTCGTTGACGAAATCCCTTGGGGACATCCCGAGTTCGGCATGGGTTGCGCGTTGCAGGCTGCGTTCGGTGACGCCGAGCCCCTGTGCCGCACCGGAAATCAGGAACTGCTCGGCCAGATGGTCACGGACCCAACGTTCGAATGCCGCGACCAGCGAATCACCCCTGGCGATCACCTCGGGTACCGCGAAGTCGGCCTGCGCATTTCGGTCGCCGAACGCCAGGTATTTGGCCACCAATTCGGCCAGTGCCGGACTCTTCGCGGCGATCAGGGACAAGGCAAGATCCAGATGCGACAACGCCGCGCCCGCCGTGGTGACCTGATCGCCACGGCACAGGATCCGGCCCTCGTCGAGAACAATTCGCGGATACCTACGGCGAAAAGCCGGACCGAGCCACCAACTCGTCGTTGCTTGCGAACCATCCAGCACACCCGCCTCGGCCAGGAAGAAGGTGCCGGTGCAGGCTGCGGCCAAGTGGACACCGGCTCCGCGCGCTCGCGTAATCAAATCCAGCACAGGCAGATTGGATGCCGAGGAGACCATCCCGATCAGGGTTTCGGCATCCCGCACGTTCACCGCGGGAACGATCATCAGATCGAATTCGCCGGGTAGGTCGGCCAGCGGCATGGTCGGCACGAGGTAGCCGTTGCCCGATCGCACGCTCTCGCCCAGTGACACGGTCCGCACGTTCCAGGGGTCGATGGAGGCTTCCCATTCGCCGCGCAGCGCGTTCGCGGTATTGAACGTTTCCAGCAAGGCGGCGAATCCGAAATCGGCCACCCCGTCGACGACGAATACCGCAACATCCATGTCGCCTACAGTACTGAATGTGTCGTTTCCGACACTCGAAGATCTGTGATCTGCGCCCTAATGTTCCTGACGACGCCGAACCCGGCAGTCGTATCCTGGCCATCTCACGGCGGAGTTTCATGACGATGATCGCAACCACCGGCATCCACCATGTTCGGCTGACGGTGACGAACCTGGAGCGTTCCCGCACGTTCTACCAAGATGTACTCGGTTTCGAAATCGCCGCGCAATCGCCCGGCAGTCCGGAGGATCCGCAGGTGCGCGCCGATCCGGCACAGCTCTACGGCGGTGTCGTTTTCCAGACCAACGGGATGCTGTTCGGCCTGCGCCCCGTGGCGTCGACCACCGACCGGTTCGACTCCGAGCGGGTCGGGCTCGATCACCTCAGCTTCGCAGTGTCGTCGGTGGACGAGCTGGCCGACACGGCTGCTCGGCTGGACGCCGCCGGGATCGAACACGGCGAGGTCACCGCGCTCGACGCATTCGGCATCGCGATCCTGTCGTTCAGCGACCCGGACGGTATCCATCTCGAACTCACCGCACCGCTAGGGAGTACCCGGACACCGCCGGTATCAGTGGCGTCGTAGCCGACCGGTTTCACCGTCATGTATGTACTGCCGGAACAACTCGAGGCATGGTCGATCAGGCTCGGGCGCTGCGACATTGCGCCCGATCACCTGACAGCAGCCAGCGCGCATCGGATCATGCAGACCCACGCACATTGGATGGGATCACCGTGTGCCCAACGCCGAGCGGCGTTGAACTACCTGGTGCGCACGGGACGTTACGTGCTCGACTCACGGCGCCGCCATCTGCAGGTGTCGTTCCAGCATCTCGAGGCGCCCCTGGACTTCCAATGTGACTGTGCAGCTGCGGAAGAGTTCGCGACGATACTGGACAGAACCCGCACCGACCTCGAAGTCGTCATCGACCGAAACGTGCACCCCGACATGCCCCCGCTGCCATGCGCGACACTGTGGTCGGCATGACAACGGGCGCCCAATGTGTCACTGGCACTTGGTGATCAACGCACCGGAAAGGTCACCACTCCGGCAAGCGCCTGCGGCCCGCCTGGATATCGCGAACCAGATCGTCATAGGCGTCGGCGAGTTCCGCTAGATGATGCCAGGCGCAGTGCAACCGTTCATTGTGTGCGTCCAGCGTCATCAGCGCGTGGTGTGCACGGACCGAGGACTCGGCGATGCGGTCGATAACCGCGCCGACGGTCTCGGTGTGCAGCGTGGCGCCGAGCCGATGCTGCGGGACGCTGCGAGCCACCCAGTCGTCAATGGCCATTACCAATTCGGTTCTGCGCCGATCGATTTCGAGCACAGTAGCCGGATCGGTCGGCACCGAGCCGCCACGCCCCACCAACCGGCGCTCATGCAGCACCGCAAGGTCACGGGCGAACCAGAGCAGCGGGCCGCCGACCACGCGGTGCCCGCGACACGCCCGAACAAGTAGATCAGAAGTAGGCAGTAGTCCGAGGGTCAGTGACTGCACTGCCGAGTCGACACACCGCGGTGTGTCGGGGAGAGCCATAACGACTGTCGAAATCTCCGAACCTGCCACGTTGCCTCGCCGTTCGTCGCCGCACAACACCGGATCAGGACGTTCATTACAATAAACCTCTGAAGGCACCTGTCAAGCGTTACCGGGCCGTAGGAAGTCACGAAGAGTATACTTCGTTACCTGCACGACTGACCGAGGAGCAAGATGGCGGACGGTCCGACGTATCGCCGGATCGCAGACGTCCTGCGCGAGGAGATCCGCGCAGGCAAGTGGCATCCGGGTGATCGACTGCCCAGTCATACCGAGCTGGCCGAGCAAATGGAAGTCTCGATAACGACTGCCCGCAACGCTATTCAGGTGCTTGTCGCCGAAAATCTGGTCTATACAGCTACTTCCCGTGGGACAATCGTGCGAAGCCAGGAAGTTCTGGAATCGGTTGTCACCGACCACATCCGACCGGATCGCCCGCAGTCGGCGCACGACATTTTCGAGGAAATCGCGCGGGCGGCGCGTCGGGAACCCACCAAAGAGTTCAGTGCCAGGATGGAACCGGCCAGTCCGCAGGTCGCCCTGTGGCTCGGCGTGCCGGAGGACTCGTGGGTGCTGGCCCGAACGGTCGTTCAGTACCTCGACAACGAGCCATGGTCGTGGGAGGTCAGCTTCTACCCGAGAGACCTGGCCGAGACCACCGGTATCGACTCACCGCACGATATCTCCGAGGGCACGACCAGGCGGCTGGCCGATCGCGGCCACGCCGAGACCGCGCACCGGGACACCATGTCCGCCAGGCCCGCCAGCGCCGAGGAGGCCATCGTCCTCGGTGTCGCGACCGGGACCATTCTGCTCGATCATCTGCGGATCGGCGCCAACCACGAGCGGGTCACCCGCGCCACCCGGCACCGGTCGATCGCCACGCGCAACCGGCTCGCCTACGAACTCGGCGACGACGCGGGCACCGCGGTCATCCGGCGCGCGCTCGGCACCTCGTACAGGCCAGGCATTTCGTTGCCATGAGTACCGTGATTCGCCAGGCGACCTTCGGCGATCTCGGCATGATCTGCCGCCTGCGGGTCCAGCGCACGTCATGGCTCACCGCGCGCGGCTCCGACCAATGGACGGTGGCAGGCCGCGGGCTGCCCATAGAGATCTTCGCAAGGGCGGTCGGCCGGGCCCTGGAAGCAGGGGAAACCTG
The DNA here is from genome assembly GCF_046764895.1 of Nocardia sp. CWNU-33. Lineage (NCBI taxonomy): Bacteria > Bacillati > Actinomycetota > Actinomycetes > Mycobacteriales > Nocardiaceae > Nocardia > Nocardia sp. CWNU-33. Next base: position 98,537 of record NZ_JBKOQN010000001.1, read on the forward strand.
GATCGCCGAGGTCGCGGGCGAACCGGCGGGGACGATCACCGTCAACCAGCACGCCGACAACGGACTGTGGTCGCCGTGGGAACTAGCCGATGCGGTGGTCGTCCACTTTATGATCGTCGACCTCCGCTTCGCCGGCCAGCGCGTCGGCGACCGACTACTAGCCCACGCGGGCATGCTCGCCCGCCGCCAACAGCGCACCTGGGTCCGGCTCGACGCCTGGACCACCAACAACGACCTGCACGACTACTACCGCCGGGCAGGCTTCCACCTGGCCCGCATCGCGGGCCCGATCGCCACCGGCCCTTCCCGCGCACTCTTCGAACGCCGCACCGATAGTTGGGATCCGCTCTGCCCCGGCGCCATCCCGACTATCGAGCATCGGAGCGTCGCGGCGTTCGGTCCACGCTGAACAAGCCGCTACACCGGCGGCAAGTAGGCCACCTGAACCATCTCGGGCTCACCGCGGGAAACGAGTGTCCCTCGGCCGGCAGGCAGCTTCGCCGAACGGATATCACCGAGGAACTTGCCCTCGTCCTTGGGCGCGCTCATGAGCAGCGCGTCGACGGACAGGTCCTTCATCCGGCCGAGCACCTTGTCGTACATTGCACGGGAAGCGCCGCCGGAGCGCCGAGCCACGATCAGATGCATACCGATATCGCGGGCCTGCGGCAGGAATTCCAGCAGCGGCTCCAACGGATTCTCGCCCGTGGCGACCATGTCGTAATCGTCGACGACGACGTAGATTTCCGGCCCACTCCACCAGCTGCGCTCGCGCAGCTGCTTCGGGGTGATATCCGAGCCGGGAATCCGTTTCGCCAGGTAGCCCGCGACCTCCCTGATCATGCCGATCGATGTTTGTGACGAGGTCGAGTATCCGGCCAACTGGTCGCCCTCGATGACCCCGAGCATGGTGCGCCGGTAGTCGATGAGGATGACCCGCGCTTGTTCGGCGTTCGAATTCTCGACCAGACCCATGACAATGTTGCGCAACAGTGTCGTCTTGCCGCACTCGATGTCGGCGAACGCCATGAAGTGCGGCTGGGCGCCGAAATTCAGGACGAGCGGCTGCAATTCGGATTCGCCGATCCCGATCGCGACGCGCGTCGGCCCGAGTTCGATGCCGTAGCGTCGGGCGCTGTCGAGCACCTGTTCGCGTGGAATCTCCAGCGGAAGCATGCGCACCTCCGGTGCGCGCCTGTTGCCATAGAGCTCGTTGAGTTGCCGCTTGGCTTCGCCAGCTCCCTCCGGGAGTGTTCGTGCGTTGGAGTCCGAATCCAGCCGAGGTAGCGCGATGAGCATGTGTAGGCGGTCAGGTGTCAACCCACGGCCTGGGCGGCCCATCGGGACGAGCACGGCCGCGCGTCGATCCATCTCGGAGTCGGACGGATCACCGAGGCGCAACTCCAGCCTGGTACCGATGAGATCTTTGATGGCAGGCCGAATCTCGGCCCAACGGCTGGCCGAGAGCATCAGATGGATGCCGTAGGACAGACCTTGAGCGGCCAGCGAATTGAAGGCCTGTTCGAGTGCGTCGAACTCGGCGCGGATAGTCGGCCACCCGTCCACCACGAGAAACACATCGCCGAATTGGTCCTCGGAGAGCGGATCGGCAGCGCGTTCGGCCTCCGGGAGCTGGCTGAGTGCTGCCTTACGCCGACGGAATTCGGCGATCGACTCGATACCGAGCGCACGGAAGCGTTCCTCGCGCTGATGCAGCAACGTGTTCATCTCAGCGATCGTGCGGCGGACCCGATCGACCTCCAAGCGACCGGCCACCGAACCGACATGCGGCACATCGGCGAGACTGGCCAGGGTGCCACCGCCGAAGTCCAGGCAGTAGAACTGGATCTGTTCGGGTGTGTGCGTGGCCGCGGCCGCCATGATGACCGTCCGCAGAGTGGTCGATTTGCCGGACTGCGGGCCGCCGACCACGGCCAGATTGCCTTGTGCGCCGGACAGATCGATCATCAGCACGTCGCGACGCTGTTCGTAGGGCTTGTCGATCACGCCGATCGGCATCCACAGCTGACCGTGCCGATTCATCGGGGACTTCCAGTCCGGATCGGGCAGCAACATATCCACCGACGGCGATTCGTCCAGCGGTGGCAGCCATACTTCGTGCGCGGGTCGTCCGTGCCCGTTCAGCCGTGCGACAACCACCTGCAGCAGCGTCGCGGGCACGCCCTCGTTCGGCCGTTGGGTCGTGTCCGGCTCGGCGGCCAGATCGACGGCGCCGGGCGGGGGCGGCAGTTCGGGAAGTCCACGCGGCCGGTCGGCTGCCTGGCTGCGCGGCAGCTCGGGTGCCTCGACCTCCCCCGCGGTAAAGACCAGCGGCATCTGTCCACCGATCGAACGCCCGCCGACCTGTTGGCTCCCGCGCGGCGAAACATATGGTCCCGACACGTAAGCCGCGGTGAAACGCAGTGGGTCGTCCGCGTCGCTCTTGAGGTAGGCGGAGCCGGGCACGCTCGGCAGGTGGTAGGCATCGGTGATGCCGAGCACCGCGCGCGACTCGTTGGCCGAGAAGGTACGCAAACCGATGCGATAGGACAGATGGCTGTCCAGCCCGCGCAGTTTGTTCTCCTCGAGACGCTGTGAGGCGAGCAGCAAGTGCACACGCAACGAGCGGCCGAGTCGGCCGATCATCACGAACAGGTCGGCGAAATCCGGTTTCTGGGAAAGAAGTTCGGAGAACTCGTCGACCACGACGAACAGTGCGGGCAGCGGGTCGAGTTGTGCGCCCGCGGCACGCGCCTTCTCGTATTCGGTGACGTTGGCGAAATTTCCGGCCGAGCGCAGCAATTCCTGACGGCGGTTCATCTCGCCGGATAGCGCGTCCTTCATCCGGTCGACCATCGAGAGTTCTTCCTCGAGGTTGGTGATGACCGCGGCGACGTGCGGCAGCGAGTCGAGGCCGAGGAAGGTCGCGCCGCCCTTGAAGTCGACGAGCACCAAATTCAACAGGTCCGGTGAATGCGAGGTCACCAGCGACAGCACCAGTGTCCGCAGGAACTCCGACTTGCCGGAACCGGTTGCGCCGATGCACAAGCCGTGCGGTCCCATGCCGTTCTCGGCGGACTCCTTGATATCGAGTTCGACCGGGGTACCGTCCGGGGTGACGCCGATCGGCACGCGCAGGCGCTCACGGTCGCTGCGCGGACGCCACACCACCGCCGGATTGATCTGCGCGGCATCAGGAACCTTCAACAACGACATCAGACCCGCGACCGCCCGGGTTTCGTCGCCGAGGCTGACGATCTGCGCCGCCGTCGCGACCCGGTAGCGGGCGAGGCCCCTGGCCAGGGCGGCCGCCTCCGCTACGGTGGCCGCGTCCGAGGTGGCGAACTTCTCGGTGCCCGCAGCTGATTTCGCCGCGACCGTTCCGTCATTGACGACCAGTTGCAGCCCGCGGCGGACCGCGAGGCCGGTTTGCGGTGCGGAGAGATCCAGGACAGTGACCGAGTCGAGGCCCGCGTCGCTGACGATACGTTCGGTGCCGCTGACGAACCCGTCGTCGATGATGACCATCAGGTGGATTCGCCCCGCCGTCGGCTGGGCGTTGCGCATGAAGCGGCCGCGTTCGAGCAGTTCGGCGGACATGGCGGTTTCGAGTTCGGCCAGCGACTGGTACATCATGCGCCGGGAGCCGAGCCCGTCCCGGTCGACCGGATGCTGCAGGTGCGGTAGCCATTTAGCCCATGCCCATGCCTCGCCGTCGGGATCGGCGCAAATGATGGCCACCGCGGTGTGGTCGGGTCCGTGCGAGGTGGCGAACTCCATCAGCATCGACCGGACCAGCATCCTGGCCTCGGCGGAATTGCCCTCGATATTGATGGCGGGAAACGCACGCAATGAGATCGCGGTAGGCAGGTTGTGCACCACCGAATGGGTACGCACGAACCGGCGCAGCGCGACTGTCGAGACCGGCTCCAGGTCCTCCAGCGGACCGGTCTCGGGTCGGGCCAGCTTGGTCGCGAGCCGATGGCTACCGACCCCGACGCGCACGTGCCCGAAATCCGGGTCGTTCGGCCGACGTTCCCACATCCGCCGGCTTCCGACGATCGATTGCAGATCCGCGGGCTCGGGGTGGCTCCAGACCAACGCGGCCAGCTGGGACCGGCCGGTTTTGCGCACGTCCGTGCGCACCTGGTCGAGGTAGCGGAAGTAGTCCTTGCGCTCCTCGTTGAGTTCGGCGGCCTTCTTGGTGCCGCCGCCGCCCCGGAAACCCGCCAGCATGCCGACCATCGACATGAGCATCATCATCGGGAACATCATCATGAATGGATTGGCCAACAGGTTTCGGCCCATCATGACCATCATCGCGATCATGCCGACGACGGCCACGACCATCACCAGCGGCATCAGCTTCATCAACAGCCCGGCCGGCACCGGCCGGGGAATTTCCGGCGGCGCGGACAGCGCCACTTCACCGCCCGGCGCCCGCGGTGGCGCGATTCGCGGTCGTCGCACAAATCCTTCGGTAGCCATGTCCTACAGTCCTTCTCGGGTTTCTGCCGCCGGATCGACGCCGCTGCGCTGTTTACGGAACGGAATGGACAACGCGTATCCGATGGCGAGCAGGGCGAGCAGGACAAGTGTCCCGATGGTCGCGACCCTGCGTGGCATGGGATCGACATACGGCGGTGGCGCCGCTGCCGGCAGCGGCCGCGCCACATCGGCTCCGACACTGATCGGTTGTGCGGGCAATTGTGCGGTGAGCGCGGCGAGCGGGTCGATCAGCCCGGCACCGATCCGATCGTCTCGCCCGGTGCCCGGTTGCATCGCCGTACGGGTGATCCGATCCATCACCTGCTTGGCCGACAGCTCCGGAAACCTGGCCCGCACCAGTGCGGCGAGCCCGGATACGTAGGCGCTGGAAAAGCTTGTCCCGTCGATGGATCCGACGCCCTCGCTGGTCTGCACGGAGTCGACCACGCCGGCCGCCCCCGGCTTACTGTCGAGCGACACGATGCCGCGGCCCGGCGCGGCGACGCTGACCCACGGGCCATGGATGGAGAAATCCGACGGCTTCCCGTCGGGCTCCACCGAAGCCACCGACAGGACATAGGGAGTGAACCAGGCCGGGCTCACCACGGTCCGTACCGCGCTCCACCCCGCACCATCGTTCTGGGCGCCACATGCGCCACCCTGCTGGATGTTCCCCGCGGCCGTGACCACGACGACGTTTCGATCGTAGGCGTATTTCACCGCAGCGCCGAGCGCCGCGTCCGCGGGCCCGGATCCACTGGGCGCACAGGCGACTTCGGAAACATTGATTACGGTCGAGCCGAGATCGACCGCGCGCACGATGGCCGCGGCCAGTGTCTGTACGTTGCCGTAACCGGCGGAGGCTATCTTGCCCGGTTCGTCGCTGCGACCCCGGTCTTTCGCCTCGAAGGCCAGGCTCAGCTGCCGGATGGCGAGGATCTCCGCGTCCGGCGCGACCCCGGCGAATCCGTCCTCGGCGCTCGGCCGCGCGGCAATCACGCCGGCGACCAAGGTGCCGTGGCCGTCACAGTCGGAAGTGCCGTCCGAACTCGACACGAAGTCGCCGCCCGGCTGCAGTGCGGGCAGACGTGGGTGCGGGTTCACGCCGGTATCGATCACCGCGACCTTCTGTCCACCGCCGCGGCTGAACTGCCAGGCCGAGGGCAGGTCGAGAAGCCGTTGCGGCAGTGGCGGATCCTGCGGCGGTGTGCCACCGAGCATCGGCTCGGCACAGACCGACCGCTGTTCGGTCGCGTCGGGTGCGCCGCCCCTGCTGGCCGCTATCGCCGCACCGAGGGCACCGTCGTCGATGCTCGGCGGTCCGATGGCGAAGGCTGGGGCGGGTAGTCCGATCGTGCCGAGACCGAGCACAAGCGCCACCCCGGCCAGCCTTAGCGGAATGCTCATGGACGCGCCTCGATCACAGGTTTCGAGCGGCCGAGTAGAGATCCATGATCCACAACACCAGTGGGATGATGGTGACGATCAGCAGGTACTCGGTGATCTCCCCCATCCTGCGCACCACCGGCGAGACCTCGGTATGCGGCGCAATCACACCGAAGCCGACCATTGCCGCCGAGACCGCGAGCAGTATCCCGGCGATCGGCACCACGTACGACGGTTGACCGAGCCCGACCGTGATCAGTACCGCGATCAATGTGGTGGCGCCGCCGCCGATCAGCGTGCTCGCCTGGACCAGGTCCGCGAACGAGCGCCCGCGCAGGCACAGGATCAGCCCGACGACCACCGCGAGCGCAATACCCTGCCAGCGCGCGGCACCCAGCTGATCGGCCGCGAATACCGCCCCGGCCACCGCCGCGATCGTACTTCCGAGCAGCAGACCGGATTGGTACTGGTTGGCGGCACTCGCCCGCAACTCCAGACCCGCCGCCGAGGGCAGCGCGGTCGCACCGATGGCACCGATGTCCTCGATCGTCGGCCTCGGCTCGTGATCGGCCGGGTCGATCGCACCACCGGCGGTAGGTACCGGCGGAACCGGCAGTCGCGCCGCGGCGACCGTGATCCGTGGCGCCATCGTGATGATGATCAGTGCCGCGACCAGCGCACCGGCGGCGATTTTCGGTGTGCCGACATCCCACACCATGCGGACCAGTGCGGCGAACCCGCCGAACAGCACGACGGTGATCACCGCGGCGCACATCATGGCGCCGACGCCGGTGACGCTGTAGACGACCACCGAGACGACAAGGGCTGTGGCGCAGGCGAACAGCAGGTGTGGGCTGCCGAGGTCGCCCGGCACGAACAATGCCGCGGCCGCGAAACACAGCAACGTCGCGAACAGCGACAACATCATCGCGGTCAGCAGGGCCACATACTTCCGGGTCGCGATCACGGCCGCGGCGACAGCGGCGATACCCGTACCGAGCGCGAGAAAGCCGAGGTAGCCGCCGGCGCCGTCCTGTTTCGCCACCGCCAGCAGCACGATCGCCGTGAGTACCCCGCCGAGCGCGGTGATCAGGCCCATCCAGCGCGCCGAAGCCGGTGACCAGCTACGGAACGACTCGGCGGTCAGCCGGGATACCGCGTCGATGACATCGTCGAACAGTGCCGGCGATTCCTTCGCCGTCACCGAACGCAGGACAAGCAGTTCGCCGTCGAAAACCTCGGCGTCGGTCAAGGTCTGGTTCGGCGGGATCGGGTCGCGACCGACCCTGGCCAGCGTCCAATGCTCGGTGCGCAGCGGCGCACCATCTTCGTGTTCGGTGAGATCCGGCGTGCGAGATTCGATCAGACCGACCACGTCGGTGATGAAGGTGGCGATCGGAATGGTCGCGGGCAACCCCAGATCCAGCTGGGTGTTGCCTCCGATTATCGAGACTCGACACAATTCCGGATCAGCGGTCCCCATGCCACTGGTCGAAGACTCGCTCACGAGTTTGCAGACTCCCTAGTTCACACAGTCGAGCTTGGTAAGGCACTCAATCTATACCCGCGCCAGCCGGTATGCTGAGCGAGATCTCGCAAACACCGTATGCTTTGGGGGCTTACCCGCATGACTGGCAACCGCCAAGCACAACGCGCCTTCGACGCCGGCGTCTTGTCATTGGGCCTCTCCATCGATGGGCAGGAATCTGCCCGCGACCTCGAATATGCCAAGTTGGCGTTCACTCGGGCCACCGAATGGGACCCCGACATGTGCGACGCCTGGCTCGGCCGGGCCGCCGCGGGTGAGGTCACCCGCGAAGTGCTGTTCAACCTGTACAAGACGAGCTCGACAGCACTGTTCCGAGAGCAGCGTCGCCTCGGTCTGCGCCCCCGCGAGCTGGCGGGTCGCTTCGTGATCGGTCAGTACATCGACTATCCGCTGGCGAGCTTCACCGAGATCAGGCTGGCCCGGGCATCAGCGCTGATCACCGAGGGTGACTACGACGAGGCCGAGCGAGTGCTCGACGAACTCGCCGATCATCGCAAATCCCAGCTGTCGCAGCCCGATCGCGAGACCGACGACCGCATCTGCGCGTACGTCCGTGCTTCGCTGCACTATCAGACCCAGCGCTGGTCCGATGTGATGACGGTGCTGGCCGGCTCCGCGGAGTGGGAAGACCCGTACATGGCCGCGGCCGCGCACGTCATGGTCGGCACCGCGTGCGCACAGCTGGGACTGTTCGGCGAGGCGATCCGCCGCATGGAGCAGGCGGAGCGAGGTCCGATCCCTGCGGCCGCTGTCACCGCTCGGTTCTGCCGCGGCCTGTGCCTGCGCGAAACGGGCCACGAAGCCGAGGCGCAGGCCCTTTTCGAGAAGGTGTACTCGGAAGCACCGGATTTCGAGGCCAACGCCAGTGCCATGCGGGACCGCAAGTACCGCATCACGATCACCACCCAGGAGCAGATCGACGCACGCACCAACCGCTGGGATCCGACGTCGGCTCCCTCGGCCGAGCAGATGGGCCGCGAGGAACGCGACGACAAGGCCAAGCTGACCCTTGCGTCGGCGCGCGCGGAACTCGATGCGCAGATCGGGCTGGCCGCAGTCAAGACCCAGGTGGCCAAGCTGCAGGCCACCGCACAGCTGGCGAAGATCCGCGCCGAGAAGGGGATGGCCAGCGTGCCGCGCGGTCAGCACCTGGCCTTCACCGGTCCGCCCGGCACCGGCAAGACGACCGTCGCCCGGGTGGTCGCCAAGATCTATTGCGGGCTCGGCCTTTTGAAGACCGACGCGCTGGTCGAGGCCAAGCGCGCCGACTTCGTCGGTCAGCATCTGGGCAGTACCGCGATCAAGACTTCCAAGCTGATCGACAGCGCCATGGACGGTGTGCTGTTCATCGACGAGGCCTACACGTTGATTCAGACCGGCCTGCAGGGCGGCGATGCATTCGGTCGCGAGGCGGTCGATACCCTCCTGGCCAGGATGGAGGACGACCGCGACCGCCTGGTGGTCATCATCGCCGGATACGACGGCGAGATCGATCGACTGCTCGCCTCCAACGACGGTCTCGCCTCCCGGTTCTCCAAGCGGGTGAAGTTCGATTCCTACACCCCGGTGGAACTCGGCGAGATCGGGCAATTCATTGCGCGCAAACGCGATTCGGATCTCTCCGAGGACGCGCTGACGCTGCTCATCCAAGCCTGCACAAAGCTGTATGACCAGGAGAGCACCGACCAGAACGGCCAGCCGCGTCGCGGCGTCGACCTGGCGGGCAACGGGCGCTTCATCCGCAACCTCATCGAGTCGGCCGAGGAGGAACGCGAGTTCCGGCTTGCCAGCGATGAGAACCTGGACCTGACCGACATCGACGAAGCGGTGCTCATGCGCATCGAGGCAGACGACATGCGCAATGCACTCTCGAACGTCTTATCAACCCTGCACTAGGCACGACCTGCGCTGCTGAGGCCCCGGTTACGACGGCGCCGAGGCGATCCACCGGGCGAGCGGGCTCGTCAGCGCATGTCTTCACCTACAGCGTGTCGTGGCTGACCAAAGCTTCTTTGGCGGAAAGGGTTGGGCCGGGGACCAGTTGGCCGACGATCGGCCAGGGGGCCAGGCGTGGCTTCCCTGCCAGTCCGAGGATCGTTGCGGTCTCGGTGTCGGGGATGCCGTAGCGAACACCGTTGTCGGCCACGTAGAACAGGGTGCCGCGCCGTGCGCTCTCCGGGTCGATCGCGGTTACCTGGACGAATTCGCCGGTGCTCGGCGGGATATAGGCGGCGTCGATGCGGTCGCCGACACCATCTGCCGAGGCGAGCTCGACCGGGACGGACGGCTTCGCCAGTGGCAGTTCACGTCCCGCGAGCACCGTCACGGTCGGCGCCGGTCGCCCGGTGTCCCCGGCCCAGGAGACACACCCGACCGGCGCCTGCTCGGCGGTCATGATCTTCGGGGTTTCCTTCGGGAAGTGGTCGACTGCGAGGGTCGTGAGCACCGGGATGCCGCTCAGCCGGTCCGGCGGCACCGTGGTGATCTCGCTCATGCCTTGCGAATTCGCGTTGCGGATCACCAGGGCGGCGAACGGTGACACCCGCTGCACACCGTCGGCCAGCACCACGAACAGCTCTTCGGAGTCCACCCCGCGCACCCGGATCACCCCGCCGACCGGAACACCGGACAACCGACCGGGGCCCGGCTCACCGATCCGGTCGATCTGCGGCGGCGTCAACGCGGGAACCTGGGTGGTGGCGTTCAACAGACCGGCGCTGATCGGCCGCGGCTGATAATCGCGCAGCGCGAGCGACCTGGCTACCACCGCGTCCTCCCTGTCGACCTCCGCGCGCTTACCGTCGAACAGCAGGAAGGTTTTCCTCTCACGGGTCACCAACAACGCCTGCGACGAATCCAGCGGCCGGGCAGCGGCTTCCGCGTCGGTGTCGAGCTCGCCTGCGATCACCGTCGACTTCGCCCCGGACGACCCGGTGGCACTACCCGCCGACGACAACGGCACGGTGTCACACAACGTCCAGGTCGACCGGTCGCCCGCCGACGAGCCGGGCAGTGCGGCGGGGGCGCCGGGGATGCCGACCAGAGGGCCGCGCGGCATATCGCCGAGCTTGGACTCCTTCACCGAGGTCGGCACCTCGTTGCTCTGCGTGACCAGTCGGGCCGAGGCCAGGTTCAGCACGGGATACAGGGTGTTGTCGACAACCGCGAACAGTGCGCCGCTTTCCTGGGCCATCACGATCTTCGAGTCACCGATAGCGCCCTGTGGACGCAGGAAGGACAGAATCGCCGCGCCCGCAACAACCAGGACGCCGAGTACCGCACCGACGAGCAACGAGCGCGATTGCGACCGCATCGGATCGTGCAGCATGCGGACGTCCCGGCGTACCAGCGCGTGCTCGTACCGACGCAGCAGAAACCGATACCCGTTGACCTGGGCACGTGTTGTCAACTGGGCCGGCACGATTCCTCCGAACGGGACGCAGTAGAGCGAAGTGGTGTCGGCGCACGCCTCTCGATTTCCGAGGAGCGTGACCAGCTCGCGTGACTACAGTAGCGAAGCTAGGGAAGTTCAGTCCATGATGAGCCCATGGCGACAACAACAGCCGATCCGGCGGCGCAGCCTACCGCCCCACCGCTGAGCTCACCGCAGAACTGGTTGTTCCGGGTGCTCCCGCTGCGCCTTGTGGTTCCCGTGCTCTTGCTCGCAATCGCAATCGCGCTGGTAGCGATCGCCTGTGGGGCACCGTGGTATGCCGCGGCGGCCGGCGGTGTGCTCGTTGTGCTGATCGGGCTCGTCCGCTTCCGCAGCACCTGCCTCGCGGCTTTCCTCGCCGACGAATTCGCTTTCCGCTGGCACGGGTTCCGCCACCGGGCGGCCGAGGTGCACCATGCTCCGTTCGATGTGCCGGTGCCCGATGGCGGCAGCTACGGCATGCGGTGGGACGGTGCCCGGTTGATCACCATGCTGCGCATCGACGCACAGCCACAGAACGTGACATTGCTCAGTCCGAGTGGTCTGAACACCGGCGACATGGTTCCGCTGCCCGAAATCGCCCGCTGCCTGAACCAATTCGACATCGACCTCGCCTCGATCGACGTGATCAGCACCGGCTCGCGTACCTCGGACGCGGGCCAGGTGGCCCGGCTGTACGAGCAGATCCTCGGGCCGCTGCCCGCGGTCGCGCACCGCACAGCCTGGGTGGTGCTGCGGTTCGACCCGCTGTCCAACGCGCCCGCGATCAACCGGCGCGGCGGCGGCTCGACCGGAACGCTGCGCTCGGCGATCGTCGCCACCCGGCGCGTCGCAAACCGCCTCGCCGCCCGCGATCTGACCGTGTCGGTGCTGTCGGCCGCCGAGATCACCGCCGCCGTACACCAGCTCACCCGCAGTGCCGACCTCACGCGACTCAACGAGACATCACACAGCGTCGAGTACAACGGAATCCATTCCGCCACTTACCGTATGGCCCCGGAGGCCCTCGGCCCGCGCGGTCTCGCGGAAGTGTGGGCTACCCCGAGCTTGGCGACGACGGTCACCCTGCGTCTGCGCCGCGCGACCGGCACGCCCACACACCGCTCGGCGCACGGACCGGCGACGCTCTCGGTGTCGGCGACCGTACGCTTCGACGCCCGCGGCCACGCCCCCAAGATGTCGGTCCCCGGCCTGGTCGCCATGTCCGGCAAACACCGCCGCGCCCTGCTGGATCATCTGCCGATCAGCACCCAGGGGCCCGATCTGCCGATCGAGAGCTACCTGGGTACGCCGGATTCGCTGGCTGATCTGTTCACCCCGATCACCGGCTGTGGGCAGGTGATCGGCGCCGACTTCTCCGGGCAGGGCGTTGCCCTTCCGCTGGTCGGTCAGTACATCCGCCGGGTGGAGATCGTCGGTGCGCTTCTGATCGCTAAACAGGTGATCTTGCGGGCGATCGCGCTGGGTGCCACCGTCGTGGTGCACACCAACCGCCATGAAGCCTGGCGTTCCATGGTGGCCAGAGTCGACGCACCACAGGCACTGTCGCTGGCCTCCTGGTCGGCCGGGTCACAGCAAGCGAGCTCGCATCGATCCGCGACGGTGGTCGTCTACGACGGCATCACGCCATCCACACACCACTCCGATGCGACCGTTATCCTGTTGCGTCCGAACGCGAGCCAGAGCATCGACAGTTTCGTAGGCGACATCACGCTCACCGAGGATCCCGACACCGCGAACCTCGTCACCGTACGCACGGCAACGGAGACGACCTCGGTCCATATGGTCGCTACCCCGGCGGAGATGAGTTACCTCGACGCTCCGATGGCGCTGTCGTATTGACAGCCGAAACGGCCCGTGCACGCGAATGGTGAACGGGCCGTTCGGAACCGGTTCGAGCTACATTCCCTGAAAGCTCTCGTACACCTTCTTGTCGGCATGTTGGGCATTGCCGAGCGCCCGGTCGACAGCGTCACGCAGGTTCTCGAGCTGCGTGGCGGTGTCCGAGAACTCGCCCTCCCACCTTGTGTGCGCGTCTTTGAAGGATTTGGCCGATTCGTTGTCTTCCCAGGCGACGTTGATCAACTTGTCGGCCGCCGTCTCGAGGTGCCCGATCTGGGTACGCAGCGCCTTGTAGTGGTCGTCGAGCTGATCCATCAGCGGGACCAGGAATTTGGGGTCGTAGAGCATGTCGAGTCCTTTCTAGAATGTGGTGGTCGGCGCGGTGCTAGACCAGATTGGTGAAGTTGTCGACATTGCTGGCGTCGACTTTGGTCTTGGTCTGGCCACCCTCGAAGATCAAGGAGGTCATATCGTCCAGCTTGGTCCGCAAACGATCCCCTTCTTTCTGCCACTCCACGGCGGCTTTGCCGCACGCGGTGTTGGCATCGCCCTGCCAGCCGGGCTTGGCGGCGTCGATGTCGTGGCCGATGTTTTGAATCGTCTTCTTGATCTCACCGACTGCCGTCATGAACTCGTTCACGACATTGGCGGCGGCGGTATCGTCGAGACTTACCTTGCTCATATTCTGACCCTTCTTCGTCTGCCTTGTTCATGGTGTATTCAGTTGATGCTGCCCATATTTCGCACCGTCCGCCCGACGACGACGCGAAAGCTAGGGCATCCACCTTCCTCCGGGCAACGAGTCGATCAATGCGGAAACCGCTTGCGCGATCCGATGATCGGAGCCCGGGGTGAAGGTGGACCAGACCCGGAGGTCTTGGGCTGCTCCGGGGCTGGCGACGATGCGACCACGCGCGGTGTCGTACACCGCGACTGCTCCGGATGATCGGGTTGTCGCTCCGTCGTTATTGGCGTAGGCGACGATTTCGGCGTGCGCGAAGCAGGTCGACATGGCGAGCCCGAATTCGATCGCATCATGCTGGTCGGCGACACCGAGCGTGTACAGCGCCTGGGTGAAGTCGCTCGAGGTCGATGCGCCGTCGAACCGCGCGCGCAGGTCATCGGCGAGCGCGCTGAAACTGGCGATCGGCGCGGGCACACACGCTCCGAGAGCGGTAAGTACCGGGCGGGCCAATGCGGCTCCGCCACCGTCGGCCCAGGTCGTGCGGACGTCGATGCCGTTGCCGGTTCGGGTTGCCAGCGCATGTTCGGCGCCCCTGCGCGCCAAGCAGACTCGGATCGGCCCGGCCTCGGTGTAGATGCGCGCCACCAACTCGCGATCCGGCTGCGCAAGCACCCGCAGCGCGCCGGCGAGGTCGTTGTCCACCTCGTCGTAGCGGTCGACCAGGCCGGCGCCGCGCAGGCCGGACAATGCCTCCTGCTGCGCGGCCTGCCACGCGTCGACCGAATCCTGTTGCGGACCAACGCCGAGCACCAGCGGCAGAGTCTGCACGCCGAGTAGGCCGGACACAACGAGCAGACCGTCGTTCGTCAACGTCGGCACATCGGCCTCCTACACCTCGGCGGTGTCACGGCTGTGCCTCGACTCGGGCCGGTACCGGCTCGGCGGAGGCGGGCGCACGAGCGCCATGCTCGGCAGCGGCACCGAGCACCGGTGGCGCCGCGTCGAAGCCCGCCTCGATGTTCAGTGCCTCACCGGGACGCGGCTGTGCGCCCACTCCGGCGCGAACGGTGCGTTCGGCTTCGCCCATACCACCCGCCGGAGCCATACTGCCGGGCACCATCTGGCCCGTACCGCTGTCGATTGCGACAGTAGTTGGTTGCACCGCAACGGTTTCCGCGGTGGACACGGCCTGGGCGACGGTCTGCGCCTGGTACGCCGTTTGCACGCGTGGCATCGAGGCGAGCCCCGCGAAGTTGGGCACGAAACTCCCGCGTGGCATGGCCGGATTCGCCGCGGGTGTCGCCGCGGACGCGGCACTCTGCTCGGCCTCCAGCGCGACACTCGTGGCGATCACCGGTGGATGCGTCTGCGGCCACGGGGTGGCCAATGGTGTGGTCGCCGACTCGTAGCTCTGCATCACCCGTGCGGCGTTCGCCTTCGCGAGATCCTGCTCGCCGTCGATCTGCGCCGCCGCCGCGACAAGTGGCGCTCCGAGCGCGGCACCTGCCTGCTCGATCCCCTTCTTCGCCGCTTCCAGCGCCGCGATCTCGGCGACATGCGGCATCGCGAGCCTGGCCACTTCGTAGGCAATGGCTTGGCCGGCCGTCCGTGTCGCATTCTGCCCCGCGGCCGCCGCCGCGTCGATGAGCCAATCACGCAGCTTGGTGACCCGCTCCAGCACGACGTCGCTCTCGGAGGAGCGCCACGATTCGCGGATCGCGGCCACAATCTGGTCGTACTCGACGACCGCCGCCCCGAAGCTCGTGGCCAGCTGCGCCCATGCCGTACTGGCATCGGCCATCGGTGTCGCTCCGGGGCCCGTTGTCAGATCACGGGCCAACTGCTCGGTGCGCCTGGCCGGCCAGACCACACCGGTGAACCCGATTACCGGTGGTTCGACCATACCCGCACCCCGTTGCTATCTCGCGGCCCTGAAGTCGGCCGCATTCTCGTCGTCCATCCGAACAAGCACATCGGTGTGGGAACGTAGAGCAGCGGCCAACTTTCGGACCTCCAGGATGCCCGCGGTGGCGGCCTCGTCATAGGACGAGGCGACGCCGCGCAGCGATTCCGCGGCGCGAACCGATACCTCGTCCACTCCTGCGGGTTCGACAGCCAGCGCGGGCAGCCGCTGTCGCAGATCGGTCTCCAGCCGTGCCGCGAGCGCGTCCAGCGCGGTCGCCGACTTGATTGCCTGCGCCGATTCGAATTCCATGATGTCCTCCTGTCAGAGGGTCAGCGACTTGTCCGGCGAATCGGAATCCAGTGCTCCCGAAACATGTTCGGCCGCGCCGACGACCGGCATCGATGCGCCTTCGACGTCGCCGACGACCTCGTTGCCGTGTTGCTCGGTGACCAGCAGTCCACGCAGTCCCTCGGTCGATTGTTCTTCCGAACGAGCCATCCCTGCCGCACCCGCGGCGCCACCCATCGGCATCATGCTCGGCGAGGAAGAACCCATGCCGCGCACCGTCGAGACCGGTGTGGCGGCTGCTGTTTCGGCAGCGGACATGCTCGTGCCCGCAGCTCCGAAAGAGGCGCCCGCACGAGGACCGGTCCACGGAGTCAACTGGCGCGCTTGGCCTCCCACACTGACCGCACCACCGCCGCCACCACCCGCGCCGAGTGAACCACCACCGGCGCCACCCAGTTCGGCCTCGCGACGTGCCTTCTCTTCGTCGGTTTCCTTGTCGGCGATCGCCCTCGCCGGATACAGCGCGGTCTGCGCGGCCTGCAACGCCTGCCCACCCGAGGTCGCCAGCTGGGTCAGCGGCTGTACCAGCTGCATCAGCTGCTGGATCGCCTGTGACGGATCGACATTCTTCGGCGCTCCGGTCACCGGCACCTTGGTTCCGGTCTTGCTCATGGCTCCGCTGTGCACGGTGAGTTCACCCCGCGTTTTGGCGATGACCGCGGTTGCCTCGGCGAGCGTCTCGGTCGTCAGCGCGACCAGGAACATCTGGCCCGGTGGGGTGGGCAGGAACGGCATCGATGCCGCGAGCGAGGTCATGAACTTCGCGATGACCCCCGACATCGCCGTGGCACCCTGGAACACACTACCCGCCGCAGCGGTGACACCGACCGAAGTCTGTGCACTCTGCGCGGAGACGGCCGCGCCGTCCGAGGCGGCCTGCTGCGATTTCTTAGCCGCGGCCGAAGCGCCCTCCCCCTGCCACAGCATCGACGCTATCTGTAGTGCGGAGCTACCGAGCGACACAGCCGTCTGCACCACCGTTGACACCTGAGACAGCGCCTGCACCGGGTCGATCTGAGGCAGGCCCTGCCCGACGGCCGGTACCACACCGGCGCCGCCGGCAGCCGGGTACTGGCCGGTGCCGATAGCCGGGAGACGGCCGGTGCCGAAGCTGTTCGCCAGATCGGTAATGGGCTTGGCGAGCAGGGACAGGTCGATGACAGGCAGCGGCGGGAACTCCGGCATCGGCGGTAGGCCCGAAATATCCGGCAGTGGGGGCAGACCCATGTCCTTCAGGACATCGTTCACCGGCCTGTCCACCGCTTGCCCGATGGCACTGTGACGCAGAAGATCGAGGACCGACTGGTCGAGCGGCGGATTCATATTTGTCTGCTGATCGTCCCGAAGTCGGTGACCGAGGCGGCTTCGGTGGTGTCGTACAGAGCCGCGCTCTCATACGCGGCAACCGCGGACATCCCGTGCACATGCGCCAGCTCGCACACCGATGTCAGATTATTGCACTGAGCAACGGCGAAGGTGGCCAGGAAATCCTGGCCGATCAGCCCGAAGATCGGGATCGCGGCGGCGATGGTCGCCGCCTGGTTCGTCGCTCCGGCGCAAACTACATCGGCCGCAATCGTCGCAGATGTGTCGCCGTACCGGCGGATGGCATCGGACGCTACTACTATTTCATTCATCGCAAACCCTAGCTGCCGGAAGATGATTGCTCCGCGTTAACGAATGTACCGGATTTGCGCGTGCCGCGGCTCAGCAAAAACTTCCCAGCACTGGTGAGCCGCCACAACCGGCGCTGCCGTTACTCTGCGGCCTCTTCGTTGAAGGCGGTGACCAGCTCGGCGCGTTCCGCGAAGGCGCGCCGCGCAGCCTGCCCCGCAGTGCTGACCAGGACGTGCTCGAACTCGGCCGGCGACAATTTCGTTATCCCCGTGGACAATTCCAGCTCTTGCAGTGCGCCGCTGCCGTCGACCACCACCGTGACCACGCCATCGGGTGAGGTCTCCCGGACCCGAACGGCGGTCATCTCGTCGGCGAGGTCGCGCATCCGATTCAGCCTGCGGTGCGCTCGCGCCTCGAGTTCGTCCATCGCTCGACTCATACCGACCTCAACCAACTCTGCGGCTCGACTTCGTATTCGGCTTCTTCGACCAGCTCTTGGCGGGCAACGTCTTCCGGTTTGGGTAGCCCGGTCAGGGCGAGTACATCGGCGGTCAATCCCGCCTTTTCCAGCTCCGCCCGGCGGGCGAGCCCGGCCCGATTCGCCGACTGTCTGCACAATCTGACAATCTCGGCAGCCAACTCCCCTGGTGGACGGCGCAACTCATCACGCTCGACCTTGATACCGGTCGGCAATCCCTGCTCAGTGGTCTCCACCGAGATCGAGCCACTCTTGGACGCGATTGTCCACATAGCATCCCCATCAACTTGTGCCGCCCGCGAGGATGCGCCCAGGAACCGGATAGCAACAGTCGTGATACCTCGGACCACTCCGACGCCCCAAGGGATTTCGGGGTAGTAGTGTACCGCCATCGCAGGCCGATGGAGCAGTTGACGCATTGCCACCGATGGGAAGAGCGCCCATCGTGCGATCCTGTGCGTCCGTGCCAGACTGGATCGGATTGTCGGTGATAGTCAGGAGCGCGACCTATGGGTGACACCAAGGCCTTGCCGCAGTCGGGTACACACACTCGGGGGCCCCGATGATCGACCCTCCCGGCAGCGGAGACGCGCCCCAGAACGTCGGCCCGGTCGTGACGCCCGACAAGAAGGAAGAAGACCCTTGGAAGGACATCGCCAAGCAGACGGCTGACGGGAAGGTCAGGTTCGAGCCCATGGCCGCGCAGCTGGCGGCTCAGGAATGCGCCGATGCGATAGGCGGCATCCTCGGTGTCCAGAAGACGATCGTCGACATGGGCACACTCAAGGAACTGAGTCAGCTCCTCTCCGGCGGCCTACTCGCCATCCAGTTCAACAACACACTCCACGGGCTCAACGACGTACTGAATACCCACAAAGCGACGTTGGACCAAATGTTGAACACGTTCAAGGCCGCAGGCACTAAATATATCGATACCGACCTTGATTCCGCGACCGGATTCGACCAGAAGACCAAAGACCAGATGAAGGAGGCTTTGGCCAACATCAAAGCCCCCACCACGGCGGGAAAACCTCGTAACGAGATGCCGAAAGAGGATGATACTAAAGACCCGAAAACGGAGAACTACGGCGACAACGACGAAAAAGTGCCGTTGCAAAGTAGAGACTATCTGAAAGGGGTGACGGCTGAGGAAGAAATTCTGACCGGGGGAAAGATCAAGGCGAGCGACTTGGTCAAACCGGCTAATCTCCCGGACCTTCTCACCAAGTATGCAGGCAAGAACCAGACGCAGCCTACTGCCTTGCAGCAGTGGCGGCTGGAATTGAGCCCCAAACCCGAGAACCCGGACAGTCAAGAGTGGGCTGACCTCTATGACCTCGGCCAAACAACCCAGCAGGCGATCAAGCCGGTGAGCCACGCCTCCGACATGTGGAACTGGATGGCCAAGGAATTGGGCGACACCGTCAGCGCTTTCTCCACGAAACTGACGAATATGCCCGAGTCCCTATGGAAGGGTGAGGGCGCCAATTCCGCGATAAGCGCGGTAAGTAAATATCACACGAAGGCTGATGGCCTGACCGAGCGCATGAAAGCCGTCGGCTCCAACCTCGCGTACACATCGGAATGGTTGGCAGATACCAAAAAAGGTATGCCCACAACCCGGACCGCACCAAAGCGGATGGTTTACCAATCTGATCCGAATTTAGAACTGCCGGGCGGTGGCGCCACCATTACCGAACAATCCACTACCGAGTACGACGCCGAAACTAAGCGCAGTCTTGCGATATACCGCCAGAACATGGAAAACAACTATGTTCAGGGCATCCAGGTGTCGTCAATGTTCGTTCCGGCATTGGACGAGTTGCCGACAACCGCACCGGAGAAGCCCGCCGAGGAGAATCCCCCCGGCGCGGAGAACCCCCCTGACGGAGGCGGCACGCCGTACACGGGAACGGGCCCGATCGGCGGCGGCCCGATCGGCGGCGGCCCGATCGGCGGCGGCCCCAGCCTCACGAGCCCCACCAACTACAACCCGACCAGCCCACCCCTGGTTCCACCGGGCGCAGGCAACGACTACACATCCCCTCGGTCCATCGACAGCACCGACCGACCCACACCGACCAGTCCAGCCGGGGCGGATGGCAGTCGGCAAACGTCGGCCCCCCGGTCGGATGGCCTGAGCCAAGCAGCCAACCTCGCGCAGCAGGGCATGGGCGGCGCCCAGAGCGCGATCCAGGCTGCGGCGCAGGCCGCGCAGCAAGCCGCGGCCGCGGGGTCCGGGCTGAACGCGGCCAGGGCAGGGCTACCCAGCGGCCTCGGCACGCCCGGCAGTAGTGGTAGCGCGATCGGTGCCGCAAAAATTGGCGGCGGCGGTGGACTGGGTGGCGGCGCTGCGGCGGCCGCGCTACAGAAGGAAGCCGATATGGCGCGGATGTTCCCGCGAGCGAACGCAGCCGGACCGGCACCTGCGTCGGCCCTCGGGCGCATGGGCGGAATGTCTGCCGGTATGCCCACGGCCGGTTCGCCGGGATCACCCGGTGCGGCCGGAGCGGGTCAGGGCCAAGGACAGGGTAAGGAAAACAAGCGCCCCAACTACCTCAATTCCGACAAGCACCTGGAGGAGGCGCTGGGTGACGCACCGACGGTGGTGAGGGCCGTTGTGGAGAAATGACCCGAACCTGGAAATTCACCGACCTCGAGTTCGTCGTCGCCTGGGAGACTTACCAGGCGGACCTCCTTCCGGCCCCGTTCGTATTCACGAGCCGGACTCCGCTGTACGACGACTACCAGCGTGAGAAACGGGAGCTCCGAGCACAACTGGGCAATACGCTCGACAACAATCTCGCGCGGGTGATGGATGTAGTCGCGCGGCCGGACATCCGAGTCGAACTGCAAGGTTGGGGTAGCGACAGCGAGGACGCCGAGAGCCAGATCCGGCTGCTGGCGGTCCGCCAGGCAGCCGACGGATACCTGCTCAAACAGCTTCCTGGCGAAACTGCTTGGCACAGTGGCGGTTACACGATCACTGAATGCGCGCCGCTGGAGCTCGCCGATGTACTGCTGGCCGAGCTGCCCGAGGTAGCGGCGGGTAAGCTCGGAGACATCGTGCTCGCCGAGCAGACCAAAAGCGCCGACCTGGACTACTCCTACGGTCGGTCGTTCATCAACGACTCCTTCGACGACACCGTCGAACGGCAGGCCGACCAATTCGTCCGCGCTCCGAGCACCGGCGAGGGAATCATCAGTATCGAGCAAGGAATGTCGCGGTTCGGCCCGCGCGGGATAACCCGCAGACGCCTGTGCTGGCGCGACCTGGAGGACGACGGACGCTACGCGATCACCACCGCGATCCCGCCGGTCGCGGTGCCGGCCGACACCAAACGGCTCACCACACTGCTGAACTCCGGAATCGCCGAAGTAGTCAAGGCCATCAAAGACGAACGGCGATAGGCCCGACAGGGCACGGCAACACCCTGCCAGTGGAAGTCACGAAGAAATCGGCAGGGGGCACGCCCCCTCCGGCAGGTGGTCGGCGATCTCGGGCGGAGTCGGATAATGCGCACCCATTGGGAATTCGAGCTCGCCGAGTAGCTGTTACAAAAGCGCTGTGACCTCCAGATCCGGGCGCATCATGAGGCGGGCGCGGATGTTCATGCTCAACGCTCGCATGCCTGCGCCCGCGTACAGAGTCCGCAGCGTACGGGCGGCACCCTGTCCAGTGCCTCCCGGTACCTCGGCACGGTCATGGATCGCGCCCGCGACGCACGTTCCCCGGGACGACCTTCAGTGCGGCACTGACGATCTCGGGCGTAAAGAGCTCGGTCGCGCCTCGGACGCCCCGGACGAGCACCTTCAGATTTTCCCGCCCTCGTGCAGCTGGTCGAGAACCCCGGACCCGGGCACATCGCCATCGGCGGCCGGATCCGAGGCAGACTCGGTCGCACCACTACCGGAACCGGGAAGTCCACGGGCGGTCGACTCTTCTACGGCGCGGTAACGCCGGTTCCGTCACCGCGCGACACGAGCCCAAGTACCTCGGCGAGAGCGAGCACGTTCCACACCATGGTCGAATCCACCGAAATGCCTCCACCTCGTGACCCGTTCCCTGGACCCCACCGGCTGCGGCAAGGCACGATGGGCGATGAGGTGGTAGCCAGCGTTGAACGCGTTCGCGATCACCTTCGAAGGCCGGATCACCCCGACCGGTAATTAACCAACACCGGGATTGGATCCGCCGTTAATCAGACACTCCCCGACAGCATGGAGGTATATCGTGTATACGCCGGAGGCTCGGTAATAGGTATCCATTGCCGCATTCAATTCGGTTGCGAACCCCTCTTGTGGTTGCCGGGTTTGTCGTTGATTTTGCCCTTTTCGCGAGGTGTTTGTTGGTTGGGTTGGGTGGAGTGGAGGTTGGTGAGGTTGTCGTCGTCGTCGACGGTGAGTTCGGCGACGTAAGCCTTTTTGATGTCGCGGGCGTAGGACTGTCGCCATTCCTTGCGGGTGCGGACGCGGGGGATGCGATCGGGGTCGTCGGGGTCGGTGTCGTCGGGGTCGGTGTCGTCGTGGTCGGCGATTTTGGTGTCGAAGATGACGATGTTGCCGCCGCCGACATTGGTGACGGTGTAGGAGTGCATGTTCTTGCCGTAGTCGACGAGGATTACGACGGTGTCGACCTCGTTGTCGGGATCCTCGACCTTGTCGAGGAGGTAAGCAAGAGGGTCATCGGTGTCAGGGTCGAGGTGGGTTTCGATGAGTTGGGTGGCGATGGCGTCCCTGAGGTGCGTCCAATGTTTTTGTCGTCGTTTGGGTTTGGTTCCTTCGTTGAGACCGAGCGCCCATACTGCTTCGGCTGTTTGGTTGATGGAGTCCAGCAGTTTCCGGGCCTTGTCGTGTCCGAAGCGTCGCTGAAGGACGGACCAGGCCGTGATGGCGCCGAAGCCGATGGCGAGAGATGCGGCGGCAGGCTGTTGTCCCCATAGCGCGAGTGCGCCGCCGCCGGCCAAGCTGCCCAGTGCGGCCGTGCCCCTGCTCGTCATGGAGCGGATGGCTTGCACTTGTCCCCGTACTGCAGTCGGGGTCTTCTTGCTCGCGTAGGTGTTGACCTGTATCCCAGCCGCGCCGAGGATTGCCCAGCCACCGCCGAATGCCGCCGAGGCTATCCATGGGTCGGTGGTGGTTGCCTCCACGATGCCGGTCCCGGCCAAGCCGACCAACGTGGTGGTGAGGAGCGTTTTGATCCGAAGGTTGTTCAACCACTTGGTGGGTATGACGTTCCCTAGAACGGCCCCGGCAGGGACGAGCGTTGACACTAATCCCATCTGCCCAACTGACATGCCGGAGTTGACGAGCATCGACGCGAACTGGATCGACTGCATTCCCAGGTAGAGATTGTTCAGAGCTTGGTTGTTGTTGATACTTCGCAGCAGGGAGTGGTCGTAGATAGTACGCGCGCCCCCGACGATAGAATCGCGCATTTCTTCCCGAATAGTTTTGTTCTTTCGACCTGCGGTCGGGAGAACCGGTATTCCCGACATTGACGCCAGGTTCACGATGTTTGTGCCGAGATTGATGAGGGGAGGATACAAAGCGCCAGCGGCCAGCAAAATAGGGCTGAATGTTGCTCCGATAACTCGGGGGGCGTTCTGTTTGAGGTTATTGTAGCGGGTAAGTCCTGTTTTCGGGCCGCCGACCATTTCGATGGCAACCTTGCTGGAACTGTTTCCGTAGAGGGCGGAGACGCCTGCTTCCACGAATGTGGTTGCGATGAGTATGGGGACGGCATATGAAGTTCCAACCGCAAGGGTAACAGTCGCCGTGACTGCTGTTACCGTTCCCACGATTGCGCTCCCCTTCATTAACTTCTTGGGTGAGAAGTAGTCTGTCAGATATCCCGTGATCGGTGCGCCGATAATGAATGGCACGGTGGTGAGCGACCCAACGGCACCCGCCACCCCAGGCCCGGCCTCTGCGATCATCCACAGGGGCAGCGCCGATTGTAAAATTGCGAAGCCGATCTCGTTGAGGAACTCGGATCCGAGGCGTATCCCGACATTGCGGTCGGCGCGAATCACGTGCAGCAGTGATTCGTTCCTTTTGTCGCCTCCTGTCGGATCGACACTGGAATTATTCGACGCGGTGGTTGGCTCCGGAGCATCCGGGGATGCCGCCGATGCGGGCGGATCCTCGGCCCCCTCCGTGTTGGGCACACCCGCGATCGGCCGCTTTGGACCGCGGCCCGACGGCTTCCCGCCATCGAGTGGGAACTCCGCCCGGCCGTCCTCACCGAAGACAATGCCGTGCACCGTACCGACGTTCTGCTCATCCGCGCGACGCAACCAACCGGCCACCTCCTCACCACGCAACAGACCCCCCGCGGCATTGTCGAACACCACAACCTCACCCACCCGCAGGTCCGGATACCGATCCCGATGCTTCGCCGCGTACTCCTCGGTGACCTTGAATACCGCGAACGCGTGAGCACCGGAGGCACCGAACTCCATCGCACCGGCAATCACACCACCATCAGCCCGCACCTGCGCGAGCACGGCCGCCAATCCGTAGGCGCCGACACCGAAGGTGTCCTCGTGCCAGTCCGCGCCCAACCCCTTTGCGAAGGCACGAGCGGTGATACCCCGCGCACCGACATACCTGGTCGGCCGAATCGCCGTACCCGCCGCACCCAGAAACTCCTTGACCTGCCGCTGCACCAACGGGCCACAGATATTCCGGCCATCTGCCGGGAGGCCGAAGACACCGGATGCGGGCACATCGCCGTCGGCGGCGGAAGCCGTCGGAGTGCCGGGCTTCTCGACGATGCCCTCACCAGTGGCGGCAACGGGCGTCTTCCCTGGCGCCGGATACAAGGCGCTTGCCACCCGGTCTGCCCCAGCTCGTATCATCCGCGGCAGCCACGCGGTGGCACCGACGACAGGCTCTGTAATGTTCCGCAGCAGGTGCTCGGCTGCCTCGGGCAGCAGGCCTACAACACCCTCGTTGAGGTCGTTCACGCTGCCCAACAGCAGCTCTGGGATTTCCCGGTTGATCACCCAGCGCTCGACGAAGGCGCGGCCGGCCTCGGTCGGTATGTACCGATGAATCTGCTCCAACAGGGTGTCGGCGCTCGGGTCGTCGGTCCCCCGTGCATCCAAGTAGCGCCGGTACAGCGCGACCGCATCGGGATGCGGGGGTTCGGGAATGTCGGGGGTGATGGCGCCATGGTCGGCCAGCCAGTCCGCGCACACCTGCTCCGTCTCCGGCACCACGCCGTCCGGATAGCGGTGGGCCAGCCAGTGCAGCGCGTGCGCGGGATGGGTCGCCGACAGCGAGGCATCCACCGCTGCCATGCGGCTGCCTTCCGCGAAGCCCTCGGGGTCGAACCAGAAGTACTGCTCATCGACGAAGACCTCGGTGGTCGGTCCAACCATCCCCACACCGCGGTCGCCATGAAAGGCGTAACCGACCACCTGGTCGCGCCAGAGTTGATAGCTGAGTTGGGCCGGAATGAGGTCGCGCGCCTGCAAGGTGGCGTGCACGAACTCCATCAGCGGCTCACCCATCCGCGACAGCCGCCAACCGCTGTAGGAGTCCTTGACATGGCCCCATTCGTGGTCGAACATCCCGGCCAACTCGCCGTCCGGCATCGGTGCCAGGTCGTGTCCGGCCACTCTCTCGGCGACATTCGTCACGTACTCGTCGTGTTTGGTGATCACGCCCATGTTCACCATCACCACGGCGTAGTGGTTGGCGCCATCGGGGTCGGCGGAGCCGTACGACGGGGTCTCCGCGTCCGCGGTGAACGGCCAACCGTGGTCGAGCCGCACCCGCCCGGAGGCGTCGGGGTGCATGAACCGGATCTCCCGCAGATGCAGCCGACCCTGCTCAGCAATCCGCGCCCGGGCCTGGCGGTCGAGGGTCGCGAGGGCCTCCGGCGTGACAGCGTCGGACTCCCACCCGACGTACCGCACATGGTGGTCGACTTCCATCGCACGCACCTGCCGCGCCTTGGCCTCGTAAGGCGTTGCGGGCGGCGGGTTTTCGGCGGGCAGCGCTCCGGTTGGCGGCTCGTCGTACCTGGCAAACACCTCCCCCCACGGCTCCACCCCGGACCGGGTCGCCGACAACAGCAGCTCGCGCACCTCAGGCCCCACGGCCCGGGCACTGTGCAAAGTGGCCGGCCACTCGTTGGGCAAGTCCCAGAACATCATCGGGCGGTGGTGGGCACATTCGACCGACACGTGCAGCGAACGAGCGCCGTCGGACGCCCTCGACATGCGCAGGACGAGCCGCACCTGCAGAGTCGCGGCGGCCTGTTCCCGGTCGTAGGTGCCCTGGATCCGCGGGCCGCTCTCCATGGCCTCGCGATAGCCGTCGAGAAAGGCCATGACCTCATTCCCGGCGCGCCGCACCAGATCCGGGGCTGCGGCCAGGTGCGCCGGGTCACGCCAGCCCGACTGGCGCAGCATGTCGTGCAGCGCTGCCGCGGCCCCGTCCACGCCGTGGCGGTGGTCCAGATCAAAGGTCAGAATCGTGTCGGGATCGGTCAGCGCCGTGTGCAGGGGCAGGTCGTTGATCGCGTTGAGCTGCAACTGCGTCAACTCCACCAACCGCGGATTCCCCACCGGCTCGGCAGGGGTGCCGGCGATATGGACAGCACCGAGCTGGTCTTGCTTCGACTCCGGGGAGTGCGCCGGCGGTAGCGGCAATACACCACCGTCGGGCGGCAGGCCGCCGATCGGCACCGCCGGGGCGGAGTGGCCGCGAACCTCGGCGCGGTCGCGGTTTTCGTCGAAGGGGATCTCGGGTCGACCGTCGGTGTCGATGACGATGCCGTGCACCTGGGTGATCGTCCAGCCGGCGCGTTCGGCGAGCCAGGTGCGGTATCCCCGCTTACTGCGCCAGGATACGATCCGACCGTTGATCTTCTCGGTGATCACCACCGTGCCGTCGGCGGTGCGTTCGATCGAAAAGGCATGCGCCCCTGCATCACCGAACACCATTGCGCCTGCGATGAACCCGGCTTCGCCCTCCTGAACCATCCGCAGCGCCTCGGCCAGGCCGTCGACACCGATACCGATACCGCCCTCATGCCACTCCGCGTCCAGCGACCGGGGTAGCTCGTGTTCCTGGACACCCTCGGTCCTGGCCTCCCGGCCGTCCACGAGCTCGGGCCCTGTCGGCAGACTGCCGGTCAGTCGTTTGATGAACTTCCGGCCGTTGTTCGCCACCTCCGGGGCACAGTTCATCAGGCCGCGCAGCTTCTCCGGAATCCCCTTGGCCACCGGTCGCTGATACGCCGTGGTGGACTCCCCGGTGGAGCGTCGAATCACACGTTGCGGCGTGCGGTCTGCCGGATCGGTGTCCAACAACGCAACCGACCGGTCGATCCCGCGCTGCCGCAGTGTGGCAATCGCCCTGGCCTCGCCGCCCAACTCGCCGGCGATCTCGGTGTCCGACCAACCCAGTAGGAACAGCGTCACCGCGGTCGCCGTGTCGGGGGGCAGCAGAGCGAGGCAGTTCAGGAAATCCTCGGGATCATTGGTCAAGGCCTCGATCACCCTCGGGTCCTCGCCACGCGGCATCCACACCCAGAGCCCGGCAATACTGTCGGCGAACTTCGCCGCCGCATTGGCCTGCAGCTCCCGCACCCGGTCTTTGGTGAGCTTCAGCTCAGCGGCGGTCTCAGCAACGGTGAGCCCCTGGAAGATTCGCCGTTCGACGACCTGGTCGCGCTTGCGGCCGTTCAGCACCCCCATCGCATCGCGCAGCCGTGCCTCGTCGACCCGGCCCAAGGACTCGAGCATGCGCCACGCTTCGGCTGCAGTGACCCACCCGGCCTTTGGCTCGACGCCGAACAGTTCGACCACGCGGTCCACAGCACGATCGCGCAATGTGGTGACCGGCAGCACCTCCCGGATGGCACGGTGTCGTTTCCGCGGGATCGGGGATGCCTCCCGATAGCTCAGTTCGGCCGCGACCTCTATGTCCGACCGCCCCTGCAGATACCGGTCGATCACGGTCCGCTCGACGGCGGGGAGCCGTTCGAGACGGGCGCGCAGACCGTTGGCGTCGCGGCGCAACGCCAACACCAAGCGGATGTCGTCATCATTGGTGGGTACGCGGAACCCGCCCATCCCGGCGGCCAGTCGCGCCAGCGCGCGGGCTTCGTGGACCTCGGCCCGGCGTTGTGTGATACCCAATTCGGAGGCTATCTCGGCGGCCGAGCGGCCCCATCGAACCCGCCGGCGGATAACCTTGCGCGCCTCGCCGTCCGGCACCATCTCCATGGCGCGCCCCACCGCAACCGAATCGACCTCCTGCAACGCCACGACCAGGCTCCGCGCCCCGTCCGGAGTGAGCCACACGACCCCGGACAGCCCGGCGGACTCGCGGACGACCCGGTCTCGCAGCGTTGCGATCACGGCCGCAGCGGGGTCGACGGCAAAGGCGGCAGGATCGTTATCCTGTGCCGCCGCAATCAGTTCGGCGGCATCCGGATCGACAACGCCACCATCCCTGGGATCATCTACCACGCTGTCTGAGACATGGCCGTCGGCGATATTCTCTGTCGGGTCGACGCTCAGCAGCTCAACCGCCCGACGGATCCCGGCGGCCCGCTGAGACCTGACATCGGTGATGTCGCGGCCGGTGGCCGCCGCGACCTGGTGCGGCATGCGTGCCTGCAGGAAGAACTCCAGAGCGGCAGTTTCCTCGTCGGTCAACGATCCCAGCGAATTCCAGAACACTTCGGAGTCGGCGAGGTACTCGGCAACGACAATCGCTCCCGCGTGGAACAACTCGGGGTCCATCCGCCGGTCCGCCCACAGCACGGCCAACTCGTGATATTTCATCGCGGTCACTGCCTCGGCCAACGCGGACAGTGCGCGTTGTTCCACGATGGGATCCGCGGCCTCGGACGCATCCCCGTCCCGGAACCGGCGTAGCAACAGTTTCTGCTGGCGGAGTTTCAGCTGGCGGAACGCGTTGTTCAATTCCCGCTCGCTCGCCTCCGCGAGCTCGGTAGCTTCCAGGCTGCCCGCGCGGCCCGGGACAGCATCGAACGCGGCCATGACCTCGCGCCGGAACCGTTGCGCCCCTGTTTCGTTCGGCCTTGCCGGTTCGCCTGGACCGATTTGCGGGCCGGCGAGCGACCCGGCGTCGCCGCGCGGGCCGGCCTCGGTCGCATGCGCGCTCGAGTCGAGTTGTTCGTCCCGGGCGAAGAACACCGCCGGATTACGTGGCCGCCCACGCTGCCTCGGCCCCCGCGGCCCACCGAGCTCGGCAAGCACATCGTCGACACCGCCCACGTTGTCCTGTCGTCCGCGCAGCGGACCGAACTGGTTGTTCTCGTGTCCCCCATCATTATTCGGCCGCACGAACCCGACGACACCCACATCGGCAGTCTGGCCACCGCCGCCGTCAGGAGTGTGCTGCCGGGGCCCCGGATACACGAAATCTGCCGCGAATCCCGCGCCACTGCGTATCAACCTTCCCAGCCAACCGGTAACAGGCTGTGCGATGCCCCGCAGCTTTTTCCCGGATTTTCCGGGAAGAAGAGCTGCGATGGCCTCGAGGATGTCCTCTCCCGTGCCCAACACGAAATCCGGGACTTCCCGGAGGACGACACTGGTCAGGTATTTGTCGATGACCTCCATCATGTATTCCTCGGCCGCTCGACTGCCCATCATCGACCAGATTCGGGCACAGTAATACCGCGCCCGCAGATAGTCGGGCGACTGGGCTTCGAGCCCTCGGCAGCCCGGGAAGTGCAGCGCCGACCACAGGTCGTTCTTCTGGAAATCGACCCAGAACGCGTACTCCTCGTCCGTGAGCACTCCCCGCATCAATTCCAGGTCGTTGTCCAGCATCGGCCGACCCGCGAAATACTGCATGCGGCCGGACGCAATCGACAGCAGCTGTAGCAGTTCATCTAACGATGTGGTGCGCAGGAGATTCTCTGCCCTGGTGATCCGGTCTTTGAGGTCTCGGGTGCTGGCTCGCTGCGGCTCGCTCTCCGGCATGGTCCGGAACTTCCAGACACTGATCGTCCTACCGTCGCTCGCAATCTTCTGCTGTTTGATCAACAGCGATTGCCAGCTGACCTTGCCCGTGTGCACCAGCTGATCGACCGACAGGCCGGTCGCGACAATCAACATCAGCGTCATATAGAGGGGAGCGCGTTTGATGATGCGGCCCAGCTCGACGAAATCTTTGTCCGTGAGCTCCACGTAGCGGAGTTTGTCGACGTCCCCCGATAACAGCGCTTCGAGCCATTCCTCCCGATTGCTGATCCAGTCGGGACCGAATGGCTCACCGTCCTTCGGTCTCGGCACTTTTTTCAGGTACCAGTAGGCTTTCGGGTCGAGTGCGACCACCTCATCGATGTAGGCGTCCACCAGCGCCCAGTATTCGGGCCCGCCCAGCGCGGGGCCTTCTTCGAATTCGGCTACCTCCGTGGCGGGAACTCCTGCGAGGGCATGCGCGGCGTGGTACTCCAAGGACCGGATCGTCTTTACGCCGCACTTCATCACCTCTGCCGTCTGCTCCACCGACAGCCCCCGGACATGCCGGAGCATGAGGCATTGGTACCGGGCAGGGCTGGCCTTTTCGAGAGCATCCAGGCGGTGCCGCAAATCTCGTCGAGTGACCTGGGCCAGCTCGCGGCCGTGCTGCCCGGTGCGCACTTCTTCCGGCAGGGTCGACCAAACACCCTGTCGCAGTTGGACGGATTCGAGGTGGTCGCGGAGCACATTTCCGGAGACAGTGGCGAGCGTCCGACCCGCATCCGCGCCAGCAGCGGCGAGCAGCGGACCCGCCACGACGAACGTCTCATCGGTGACGTCGCGTGCCAGCCATCGCTGTTGTTCCTCATCGAGCTCGAGAACACCGCGCTCGACCCTGCCGGCCACAGTGGACAGCGCCCGCTCGAACACCTGCGGCTCGAACTGGTTTCGCAGTTCAGCGGAGACAGCCGACTCGGGCATGTCGTCGTTGGCTGCCTTGGTCACATTCGAGGCGCGGGTGCTGTTGTGGATTGCCCAGGTTCCGGCGGCGTCCGGATCGGCGGCGTACCACCCGTCCGGACCAGGCCGTCCCCCGGGCCGTGCGATCGGACCCGGCATTCCCTCGAACCGGCCACCGATCTCCCGCACCACGTCGGCCACGTCCGCATCCGCCCGCAACGCTCCCGGCCACGTCGGCCCAAGGAACGCCCACGTCCCCAGACCATGCCGCGAATCGTGAGACGGCTCGACCCGGTCAAGTCGAGACAACCCGGACGGACTCTGGTCGCCCGCGCGGAAGACCTCCGGCTCGTCTGGTATCACCGACGGCGACGCGTCAGGTGTCGCGGTGCCGCGTCGGTCCGGCGGTTGCGCGCGCGTGCTGCCATCACGCGGCTTCCCCAAGGTTTCGGCAAGGCGGTGGACACTCGGCGCCGGTGCGGACTCGTAACCCCACAGGTGGTGGAGGCGGGACATGTTCGCGCACACGTCGCGAAGAGCCTTGGCCTGCTGTTCGGGATCCATCTGCCCCCGGGACAACTCGATAATGGTGTCGATGGTGTCCTTTATCCGAAGGAAGTCGTCGTATACCTGGATGTTTCGCCCCGCGGCCGGCAGCGCGGCAGAGTTTTCTCCGGGACGGTAACCCAGGGTCGCCCGGTCGTAGTCGGGGTCTCCGTACCGGGCGTAGTCGATTTCGGTATAACCGCTGACCCTTCCGTTCTCGACCAGGATGTGCTCGCGAGTGAGACGGCCGTGGATCAGTTGGAGTTCCGATTCGGCCATTGTCTCGGTGGCCGCGATCACCGGCGCGTAGGGCTTCGTGGGGAAACCGAGCGCTTCGAATGCCTCGGCCACGGCCGGATCATGGCGATTCACCTGATAGTTGGGCATCGCCTCGTCGACGAGGCGGCACGCGAATTCCCGGGTGTCTCCTGCGAGGAGCAAGGCACCGGTCAACTGCGTCAGCGACGCCCGCGGCACCTGCTTCAACTCGCGCAGTAGGTCTTCCGCTTCGGCGGCAACCATGTCGAACATCTGCCGGAACTCGTGATCAGGCAACGGCGTGCCTGGGAGAAGTCGCTGGATGGTGACGGTCACTGTGCTCGCCCCGTGGCGGGACAGAACATCGAACTGCTCGATCACGTGCAGCAGTCGCGGCACCCGGCCGACGAAGGGCGCGATCATCGGCAACAGCCGATGCGCCGGGAACTCCTGTCCACCCGCGGGGTAGGCGTCCGGTGGTCCCTCGATCTGCAGGAACAGATCACCGATTCGTCTGCTGTTGTGGTAAGTGTCGTCCCACTGGCTGAGCCCCAGTTTCGCGATCGACGCCAGGATTCGACCTCCGATCTCGGACATCTCGGGACGTTTATCCGGGATCGGGCCGAGGTGTAGGTATTCGTCCGCGGGCCGGAAATGGTTGAGCCCGATCCTGGTTCGCATGTTTGACGGCAAGGGCGCGGCCCGCGGGGGCGGCTCGTCCGGCGTCTCCTCCACATAGCCGTAGACGAACACCCGCGCGGCGGATTCAGGGAAGGCCCGAGTCACGCTGTACCACATGCTGTCGACGAGAACGAGGCGCGCAGTCGCGGAATCCGAATCGGCGCGCCGCACCGCTGTACCCGCAGGCACTCGTACGAAAGCGGTGTGGGAGCGGCTCAACTCGTATTCGGCGTGGAACAGAACGGCGGTCAGGTTCTCCGGTTCGATGTAGACGCGGTCGCGCATCCGTTCGGGATGGTCGACATCTTCGTCGGCCATGTCGGGGGTGACCGCGATCAGAACATCATGCGGCAGCGGACGGACCTCGTGGACGTCGAAGTGTTGCCGAATGTATTCGACCGCCTCGGCTTCGGTTGCGAAAATTACAGTGCCGCCGCCGATTTCGAATTCCGCATGCCGGATTTTCTGCCAGACGGGGTATTGGTCGAAATCCTCCTCGTCCGGGAACCGGCGGTAGCGGAACGCGCCGGGTGTGTCATCGGCCTCGGTCAGCATGTCCTCGGACGAGAGTGGCAGCTCACCCGACCTGGTCCCCACTCGCCGTAGGAGCTCCGCCGGGGGCGCGGCCCAGAGCCTGCGGGCATACCGCAGGTCGGAAATGAGCCCATCCGCGGCCGCCGAGTTCGAATCCGACGCGACCAGTGCCCGGATCAACCGGCTGATGCGGAGATAGCCTCCGTAGACCATTTCGTTCCCAATGCTGAGTTCCGTGCCCAGCGAGAGATTCAATGTCGCCCAGGCAAAGTCGGGATCCGCCCACATCGCCGAACGCCACCCCGTGAAACCGGACACTCGGCCGTTCGCGAACAGCATGTTGTCGAAGGTGAGCGCGCCGGGAATCAGCTGAAACCGACTCGGCCGCAAGGTGCCTGCCAACGCCAGGATCGGCGCGAACGGCTGGTCGGGAATGTTGTACTGGGCGAGCGTCTCCGCGAGCTGTTCCCGGTGCCGCGCCAACAACCGCATATCGTCGGCGACGAGAGAGTGCAGCAACTGCGCGGGGTCGTCTGCCACCAGGTGGCCGTCGGGAAGCTCCGACCTGGGCACCCGCCGCAGCTGCTCCAGCAATGTCTGCACCGGAGCGACGATTTCATCCACGACCAGCATCCGGTCGAGACTGGACAGCGGATGCCCCGGCAGGCGCTCTTCGATGATCAGGTGCCCGGGGCCCTCTTCCGGCCTCGCGAGCAGGCGATACAGCGGGCGGGGGACCCGCTCTACGCCGTGGCGATGCATGACCGCCAACACCTCGTGTTCCCGGTCTTCCCAAGGGCCCCTGGCCACGACCGCGGGAGAAACTTCGTGGTCGGAAAGATTGCCGACCACACAGAAACCGTCGCCGGCGGCGATACTCCAACGACGTGCGCCTTCATACCGGCTGGTCGCCGCGGTCGCGGCGACGTCGAGCGCCACCAGCGCCTCGTCGTGGTCCATCGGCAGGCCCGGGGACTCGTGCTCTCCCAGCGTCTGATAGGCGCGCGCAGGCCGCTGCGGGGCCCGCTTCAACGGGGAGTCGGCGGCCGGAGACGAGGACAGGGTCTTGTCCGAGCTCGTATTCCCGAAATACCGCATGTGCATCACGAACGTGAGCGACCGGGTCCAGCCCTCGCGGTGGTCGTAGTCGAATCGGGTGTCCTCGAGCTCCCCCATCCAGTCGCGCGCACTGTCGGGGAGTTCCATGTCCAGGGCGTCCGGGCCGGTGTGCAGGACAGTCACCCGGATGACCCGATTCCACCACGGTTCGTTGGTGCTGGTCAGCATGAGCACCACCTTGCCGTCGGATTTCCGCAGCGCGCGACCGACCGCCGCCGCGGCGGCCACCGCTGCGGCAGAGCGTTTGTACCCTGGCCAGAGCTTCATGACCATGCGGACGAATCCTTTGGCCGCCTCCTCGACGTATCGGACCGTGCTCTCGTCGAAGACCTGGCCGTCGTCGCGCAGGGGCAGGGTGCTCACCGTTGGTCTGGACGCCAGGTCGATGACCAGCTGATGTCCGTGTCCCGTCGCCTTTCTGACCAATTCGGCGCATCCCCGGGTGGACTTGCCCAACATCTCCCGCACGGCGGTGAAACTGGCCATGTACGCGGTGTCCCGACTGGGATCGATCTCCCGCCCGAGGGCAGCCGGGGCAGTATCGTGCGCCAGCCGCTGCGCATGCAATATGTCGAGCGCGATCCGCACATTCGGGGTCATGTCGGCGCTGGACAGGTAGCCGGCCACACCCCGCTGATGCAGGATCGCCTTGTCCAACGCTCGCGGGCCCAGCAACGCCAGGTCCCAGTCCACCATGCCAAAGGGGTCGAGCAGTGTGTTCTCCGGAATAGGGTCCCCGTGCAGCAGGGTGAATTCCTCTGGTTCCGCTGCCTCCGTCAACTTCTCGACGAAATCGAACAGGTCCTCCGGGATCTCCAACCGGTCGAAGAGGTTCGCCACCTCGCCGTTTTCCAGTAGTGAGCGAAACAGCGGCCGCTGTTTGCCGATGACCCACCGGTAGAGCCCCCGGGTGTTTCGGTTTTCCGGCATCGGCTCCAACAGCATTCCCCGCAGCACAGGTTCCGGAATCTGATCCAGCTGCCGCCACAGCTTCTGGAATCCTGCCATGACCTGTTCGCGCTTCCGGTGGTACTCCCCGGGAGTCGCTTGCTGTCCGGACAGCATGTCCGTGAGCACGATCGGCGTGGACTTGGTCGCCACCCACCGGTTCCCCAGACACAGATCCGTCACCACGTCGTACAGCACGGGCACGTTCTCCACCCCGTACTCCGCCATCACCCGCAGCACATCGTGCTCCCGGAACACCCGCGGATCCACCCCGCTGGAGGGCTTGCCCATTCGGACGAACAGACCGCGCTTCGGCAGCGCGTAGTTGTGGTTGTTGAATCCCTGCAGCAGATTGCCTTCGCGGAACCCCTCGGAGATCATCGCCTCAGACGCATCCCTCGGCATGGTCGGACGTGAGTCGCCCACCGCACCCAGTGGGCGGAACAAGTCGGCGAGGCGCTCCCCCTTGCGCTTGTCGGCCGACCGCCGCCCCCGCGCGCCGAACATCTTGTCGTCCGGCAGTGGCAGGGCCGTCCCTTCGCCGGCATCGGTCGACACTCGGCCGTCGACGACCACCACGGCCCACACCCGACTCGGCTCGGTATGTTCGCTGTTCCACACCTCGAACGGCGTCTCCTTGTCGCCGTCCAAGACCAGGACCTGGCCACCCCTGTTCGCCAGAACCACAGCGTGGCCGATACGGGCGCCGCCGTACTCCTCGAACATCACCGCAGTAGCTTTCGGACCACCCTCCGACACCGCCTGAGCGACAGCGGCACGGTTCTCGAAACCCGCCGGACGATAGCCGCGCAATCCGTCGACGATCTGCCGCCCCGACACCCCCTCCGGCCCTACCGGGACCAGCTTCGACAAATCCACCAGATCAGCACGACCCTGCAACTGCGCCAACCTACCGAACGCCACCGGCACACAATCATTGCGATGACCGAGGTCACCATGTGGCACCCTCGCGGCCGACTCGGCCACCAGCCCGTCCTGCCGGACGCTGCTGCCGGAGGAGAGGATGTTCGGGCTCGAACCGGGATCGGGGGCAGGGCCCCTATCTCCCGAATCATCGTCCCCCTCATCGAAATACAACGCCAAGTTGCCGCGGTCGGTTTCGGCGGTGACATCGAGTTGCCGGGAGCCTCGCGGTCCGGACAACTCCATAGTGAGCACACCGTCGGCAGCGGTGAGCGGCGCGGTGGGGCGCGGGCCGACGCCGGACACCCGCTCGAGGACGGTGGCGAATGCTCGGGTGACCTGACCGGGATCGGCCCAGCCGGTCATCATCTCGGGCAGCAGAACCTGCGCCAGCAAGACGTGATCCCGCCGGTCCCGGTGCAGGTGCGCCCGCACCGTCACCGTGCCGTCGGTCATCTCGACGTCCAGGAGTCGGATGCCGTCGGCGTCGCGGACCTGGACGCGGCGTCCTGCACCTAGGCGTTCCACGGGCCAGAGCTGAGTACCCTTGTGCTCCAAGGCTTTTCCGAGTACCGCAGTGACGACAGCGCGGTCGTCGGCGCCGAGGTTCGGCACCTCGGCGAGCGCTTCCCGGATCTGGGTCGCGGGGGCGACCGGCTCCGCCACCACGGGGTGGGCCCGCGCGTCGAGCCGTCGGGCCTGCGCGTCCCGTTCCTCCAGTATGTCTACGGCTCGAACGACCGGGTCGACTGCCAGGAATCGCTCGCACATTCCGGCTATCCGGTCGGCGAACAGGAACCTCCTCGGATCATCCGGGGGCAACGGCGAGTGCTGCTGCCGCTGCGCCTGTCCCAACAGGTTGTACGCCTGGTCCGCGGTCACCTGCACCAGTTCGATGTCCAGGAACTGCGCCAATGCGTTCTGCGCAGCGTCCCGCTCCCGGGTCAGGTTGCTCATCAACGGCGAGCCCGGCCGCGCCTGAGCCGGATCGAGCGATTGTTCGAAGGCGAGCAGATCACAGGTGGCCCGCTGGCGATCAGCTTCCTCGTAGGCGTCGATCGCGGCGTCGAGTTGGCCGACCCGGTCGTCCCACCGGCGGTACGCGTCGATCTGGGTGACCAGGGCGCGGGTGCGCGGATCGGTGGCCCGGCGCAGCAATTCCAGTTCACCGGAAACCGGCCCCAGTTCGGACAGTTCCTCGTCTGTCAACACGGCCAGTTCGGCACGAGCCTTCGCTCGGCGCTCCAAAGCTTCGGCTCGTTCCTGGACCAGGACGGTAAGCCGCCCCTCGACATCGAGCCCGGCCAACGGTTCGGCTTTCAGCCCGGCCACTTGGGCGCCTGCGGAGGCTTGATCGGCGTGCGCGGCGGAAACGCGCTCGTGACCTTGTGCGTCGTCCCAGGTCCACCCGTAGAACTCGGCGTAGGTTGTCGCGGACAGTCGAGGCCCGACGCGCTCCAGCAGCGGTCCCACCGCAGCGACACCGGCTTGCCAGGCGAGAGTGATTTCGGTCGCCGACGGCAGGCGGCCATGCCCGACACCGTCGAGAACGTGCCGATACGCCTCCGTGTAGACGAGTTCCAGTGCATCAGGCGGCGCGGTATCAAGGCCTGCTTCCCGCAGTTGCCGCAACGCCTCGGCACGTCCGGCCTGCGCCTCTGCCTCCTCCGCGAGCCGCCGCGCTACATAGTGCCGACGATCCGAGGCCAGCAAATCTCGAATGGTGTTGCCGCCGACGCGATCCCGCTCCTGCCGGACGTGGAAGGCGCCCGCGACCATGGCGGCGGCGATTTCGGCGTCGGAGCCGCCGACATCGAGCACCAGGACGTTCCGAGCCGGGTACAGCCGGTCGTCCGCATTCGCTTCCAGAAGCAGGTGAATGCCGTTGTCGCTCAGGACCTGATCGGCCCACCGGCCGATCTCGGTCTTGCGCAACATCTGCCGGACCCGGCGCATCCGCCGGGCCGAAGCCTGTTCGGCCAGGTCCAGCCAAGGAACTTCGAGGAGTTGTGGTTCCGGCCCAGGTGCCGGATCCTCGATACGGTCCAACGCCACCATCCCGTTCCAGTTGCTGTAAGCGAACCAGTACTGACAGTCCAGATCGGCCAGACCCGCCAGTTCGGGATGCGCGGCGATCGCGTTGTCACGCAGTCG
This sequence comes from Nocardia sp. CWNU-33, assembly GCF_046764895.1. Taxonomy (NCBI): domain Bacteria; kingdom Bacillati; phylum Actinomycetota; class Actinomycetes; order Mycobacteriales; family Nocardiaceae; genus Nocardia; species Nocardia sp. CWNU-33. Next base: position 136,356 of record NZ_JBKOQN010000001.1, read on the forward strand.
GACATGATCGGCCTCGCCGGCCACGACGACCAGGCGCGGCCTGTCACCATCGATCACCGCGACATGATCGCTCAGCAGCATGCCGGGCTCATGCTGTAGCACGGCGTGCAGCACATCACGAGCGACCGCCGCGTCTACGGCGGCGTGGATCACGGCCGCGTCGCGCGCCGCCGCCGCCCGCCATGCGACCAGGTCACGAAGCAGCAGCTGAGCATGTTCCCGGCGACGATCATCGGCAGGCGACACCGGAGCGGGCGGGGCAGTGCGCTGCCGCTCGAGTTCCCGCTCGATCGCGTTGTCCACCATCGCGAGGTCCCGGTCGGCGGCAGTTCTTGCCATCGCCGACAACCGGATTTCCGTCGCTTTCTCCGGTGTGGTCGGCGAGTACAGGTTCAGTTGCTCGGCGAGCTCGCGGGTTTCGAACCATTCCTTGCGGGCGTCTTGCACGTATGTCCCGGGCTTACCATACTTTTCAGACGCGAGAACTTCCCTGAAGCTATCGGGCGACGCGAGGAATTCTGCGACCTTCTCGGGCGACACGACGAATTTTGCGAAACTGTCGGGAGACACAAGGAAAACTTCCAAGGCCCGGACACCAGCCTGGTATCCGACAACCGCCTGTTGCGACTCGGTGAGGTTCGGATGAATCTTCAGTGCGTCTGCGACGGCCTTGCCGTGGGCATTGGTGTAGACGACTAGCTGGCGATTGTTCTTATCCTCGATGACATAGCCACGGGAGCGCAACGCCAGGGCAAACAGAGATTCCCTGGCGAAAGCCCGCGCTTCATGACGCAAGATCGCGTGGACGTACTCATCACACGACATCGTGTAGGGGCTCGCCATTGGGCTGTCGTCGAAGTCCACGGCATGCTGGTTTTCGTGGATCAGGATGAGCGCCTGGGTGCCCAGGTCCACACCCTGCGTCAGGATGCGGTTCGTCAGCTCGTGTGGGGAATAGGTTCCGGTGAAGCCCGGCGTCACCTTCCGCACATGCCGGACCTTGGCGGTGGGCGATAGCAGTGCCGTCCACTTTTCTCCTGCCTCGGCCACCATCGACAACACCTGGTCGCCGTTCGTGTCCTGAGACAGGCCGACAGCAAACTCGAGGTCGGCAGCGTCGGCCTGCGTTCCCGGCAGGTCGATCGGATTTCCGTCGCCGTCGAACGCGGCCGCCCAGACACCCTTCAGGTCCGCCAAATCCTCCGGATCCATGGTGTCTTCGAATAATCCGAACACTTCCTTGCCCGGGTCTTCGATGTGAATCTCACCGTCGCGGTAGACCAATCGGAACGCGTGCCCGGCGACGCCGTGCTCATCGGCCTTGTCGAAACCGTCGAACACCAACACCGACGCACCCTCGCGCTGAGCCTCCGGCAGTGCCAGCAACGCGTCCACAACACCCCGATGTGGACGAGTCGGATCAATCGCGAACTGCCGAACATGCGCCGCGTTCCCACCCGCGATACGCACAATATCTTTCACCAACATGCCCCGCATGCCGAGTTCTTCGGCACTCGGCACCTGGTCTGCGTCAACCCAATTCAGCAGCTCCAACACCAGACGCCCGCACTGGTTGAGGAAATGTCCCGCCTCCCGCGCACCGGTCGAACCGTCTGGTGCGGCGTGGGCGGTGACACCTTCGTCGACCGGAGCCGACGGCAGCTCCGCCGTCCGTGCCGCGACGTCCATCAACTGCGGCGCCGGAACAGGCCCGGCCATCGGAACCGACTGGGGTGCAACCGTGTTCCCGGCTGCACCGTCATCCCGACCATGACGCACCGCATCCGGTCGCACGTACCCGGCGACAGCATCACCGGATGCTGTCGGGGAACCGCTGGTGCGCGTACGAGACCTCGCCACAACTGGTTCCACTCCGGTCGGAGTCTCGACCACGATGCCGCGATGTTCGGCCGTCCACCCGAGCCGCTCAGCAGCTGCCCGCACTCGCCGCACGATGTCCGGGGTCGGGTTGCCTCGACCGCTGAACACCCGTTGCACAGTGGTCCTACTCACCCCGGCCGCACTGGCGACATCCTCCAAGGTGACCCTGCGCAGCGTGCCGCGATCCGTATAACTCCGTACCAGATCCGGCTCGAGCAGACCGGTCAACACATGGGCACTGTGATACAGCTGCGCCTTGACCGTGTCGCTACTGCGCTCCCTGGTCTGCGCGATCCGGCCGATGGACTCGCCCGCCAGATACTGGCTCAGGCACTCCCATTCCGCGGGCGCGAGTTGCTCACGGTGCACCGTCACCGCGTCCGAATCGTCGGACGAGACCGCCTCGACCAGCAGCAGCGCGATCGAATCCGTCAATAGCACTCCGGTGGAGAGCAGCGTCGACAACCGCGGCGCGATCCGCTCCTGGTGGTTCTCGACTTCGGCTGTGGGACACCCGAGTTCCCGCGCGACCTGATACGGCGCCTTATTCCGCACATACAGCAGGACGGCCATATACCGGAACTGCGCGGGGAGCTGCGCGATCGCGTCCATCAGGGCGTCGGGATCCGCGGCGTGGATCCGCTGCAACGGTGTGCCGCGGCCGTGCTGGTATCCCCCGGTACCCGCGACCCGAGTCACCGGTACGGGCGACCACCCTTCGTGGCCGTCGGAAACCACGGCTCGCCGCCCGTGCGTCCAACCGAGCCGATCCGCCGCGGCCCGCACCCGCTCGATGGTGTCCGGTCCCGCGTGACTCGTCTCGTTCAGGACTCGAAGGGCGGTTTCCCTCGCGACGTCCGCCTCACTCGCCACGTCCTCCAATGTGGCCCGGTGCAGCATGCCTGTTGTCGTGTAGTCCAAGAGGACGTCGAGCGGAAGATTCTCGATCAGCAGCTCGGCCGTCCGACGCAGTTGCGACGCGATCGTCGCTTTGCTCCGACCCGTCGCTTCCATCGCCTGCGCCACGGTCAGGCCCTGCACGAGGTACAGGTCGAAACAATTCTGTTGCCCGGGCGCCAGCAAAGCACGCAGCGGCGCCAATAGCTCAGGTTCCTGCGCCTGCACCGCCTCGGCAACCAGCAGCTCCCAGCCACCGGCTTGCAGTGCGGCAGCGTTGGCTAGGGCAGCACTGCGCAGCCTGTCCCCGGCGCCCTCCAACTCGCCCGTTGCCACCTCCGACACCTGCTGGTGGGCAAACCATCGGGTGAGGACGTCCCGTCGGTCGGCAAGCAGGTCGAGTGCGCTTTCGACGAACCACGCACCGACATCCTGTTCCTCGTCCAGCTGGCGAAGTTCGGAATCAGCGCGCTGCATTGCGGCAGCGGTAATCCATTGGGCGAGCCCTCGATCCCCCACTGCCAGCAGCACATTCGAAAAGACTCGCTGCTCGTAACGCTGCTGTAGCGACTCGAATGCCGCCGTGTCACCCTCCTGGGCCGCGCGCACCCACTCGCGCACCTTCGTATCCGCGTGCCGCTCGACAAGATCGGGGTCGAGCATCGCTACCAATGCGTGCGCAGCCTGATACACCGGCTTGTACGAGGCCGGTTGAGCGTGCCCGAGCATCGTCGCGATCTCGGGCACGTTCATCTCCTGGACGAAGAACAGGTCGAAGTATCGCTGTTGGGTTTCAGTGAGACCGGGCAGCAGCGGCGCGAATACTTCCGGGTGAAGTGTGTGCAGTTTCCCGATCAGCGCCATTGCCGCACGTTCGGTCAGCAACACCCCACCGGACAATAGGCTCGCCAAGTTGAGAGCGATCTGGGACTGGTCTTCGTGGATCGCCCCGTCGCTACGTGCCAGCCTGTGCGCTACCTCCGGAACTGTCAGATTCTGTAGGAACAGGAGCGTGGCGATTTCCTGTTGCGTCGCACGCAGATTCGGGATGCACCGCGCTACGTCGTCCGAGTGCGCCGCCCGCACCACCTGCAGTCCCTTTCCTCGACGTCTGTAGTCGGGGGCCCCACCGTCGCCCACCGCCGGAATTCGTAGCAACGGAGCGCCGTCAAGAACCACACCGTCACTGAGCACCACTCCCGAACGCCCTGGTCGCCAGCCCAACCGGTCGGCCACCGCCTGTATCTGCCGTGCGGTATCCGTACCGACGCCGCCCCGGTTACCCAGAGCCCGCTTCGCGGCAACCTCACTAACCCCGGCCTCTCGAGCCACGTCCGCCGTGGTCACGTACCGCAATACCCCCGCCCGCGCGTACTGCTCCCGCAGCTCGGTCGGCAGCTGTTCGGCCAACAGGTGGGCGATCTGGCGGAGCCGACGCCCGATAGTGGTGGCAGCGTTGCCCTTCTCCTCCGCAATCACGGCGATGGGCGTACCCCGCACGAAAAACCGCTCGAAAAGCTCCCGCCGCACTGTGTTCAATATCGACAGATGCGGCTGCAGCATCTCCGGGCGACGATCGTGAACCGCGACGACGAGCAACAATGTCGCGGAGTCGGCCGCGCGCCGTAGCCGCTCCAACTCCGCGGTGAGGCGTCGCTGATCACCAGCCACGTCGTCTTCGGCGCGCCCCAGCAGCATCGCGACATCAGCCGCCGGCAACGACCGCACGAACAACATCTCCGCCAGCCCCCGATCGGCCGAGGCAAGCCCGCCGATAAACCAACCCAGATCCCTTCGAGGTATCGGCTCCGAGCGGGTCACGGCGTCTGGAGTGATCCCGGATAATCCTCTGACCACTGTGGAGAACGCATCATTAACCAGCCGTGTTACCCAGGATTCGCTGTGTTTTGTCGCAGCCGCGATTTCGGATATCGACTGCCCCAAGAACCACCGGATGAAAGCCTCGCGTCGCTTGGACTCGAGGCGTTCGACGAGACTCGCCAGCTCGTCCGGTCGCGCACGCTTGGCCGCTCGAATCTCGGGTATCAGCGCTACAAGTGCGCTCGGCTGCGCCATGTGCTCGCCGCCGACCGTCAATACGGCGGCAAGATCCGCACCCTCCGCTATGAGTGCCGTCGACAACACCTCGGCCTGTGGCCGTAACAACATGGCACGCAACAGGTCGCGAGCCTCGTCGACCATCTCCTCTACGGCGTCCACCTCCATACCGAAGTGTGTGGCCACCTCCGCTGGGGAAGCCCCTTCGATATCCACCCACCGCAGCGCCGCACGCAACTGATCCGGCAGCGCCTGGAACGCGCGCCCGATGTCGGAGTCCTGCCATTCGAGGTCCGCGCCGGAGTCGACCGTTTGTGGACCACCGAGCTGCATCCGATCCAGCGCCTCGTGGTCGTCGACGAGCGCAAAAGCTTCGCGTCTGTAGAACGTTGCTACGGCATTGCGCACCGTAGCGCCCAGATACTGACGGAAATTTTCGGTCGGGCCATTACCACGGCGCAGAGTCGTGAGCAACCCGGTAAAGGCCTGGGCGACAACGTCCTCCGCATCCGCAGGACTACGCGTCGTCTGCTGCGCAATCCGCCGCGCGTAGCCGACATACTGTCTATACAACGTCGCGTACGCACTGTCATCGCCCGATCGAACCGCCGCCCACAAGGCGGCTTCACCAGAATCCCCTTCCTCCGATGGTGCCCGGCCGACGGCGAGGTCGTCCGGCGAACCATGCCGCACACCAACCGGCCGGGCGCCGACCGGCCCCGAGGGGCCACGCGGCGGCGGCTCCGGGGCTTCCCGACGCGATTGCCCTGCTCGATCCGACTCGACCCAATCCGACCGATGAAGTTCGAACCAAACCGCTTTTCGCCAGCCCTCGTCGTGGTGCCGCAGCAGATCGACACCCGACCGCATCCACGGACCATCGGCCCCTTCGACCGGGCCCGGCAGCTGAGGAAGATCGACTTCTGCATCGAAAACGTTGAACTGATCGAACACGGTGACGCGCACCAGATCACCGGTCGTCTCCACCGCAATCTGCACTTTGCCGGGGCTGCGCCGCAGGGCGTTGTCCACCATTTCGCCGAACGCCCCCGCGGCGTGATCGACCTTCCACGCAGGCCAGCCGGAAAGCTGGTCTGCCAACCAGGACAACGCCTCTGCCTTTGCCTGCGGATCGGCGTCAGCTCTCATAGTCCGCACCACATGCTGTGCGCGCCGCGATGATCCGTCCATCGTGAATGTGTTCGCGGCTGTGGAATCGGGCGCCGTCTGGTTCGAGGTCGGCGAAACATCGCCGACCTCGAGCCAGACCGCGCCCGATTCCTGCATCCACGCGGTCAGTCGGTCCTGCAACTCACGCAGTACAGCGGCAACCCGATCCGGCTCCGCACCCAGATCGACATCGCGAAGCTCCACCGTCGCGACGCCATCCACCCGCCTCAGCGCCACCGTGACCTGACCAGGTTTGCCGCGAACCGGGTCGAGCTTCAACGTCACCTCGATGCCGTCGCCCGAGCTTTCCATTCCGACGAGGTCCACCGAGAAACCGTGGCCGTATCCCATGAGCAACCAAGCGACGTCACGGCCGCGGCCCTCGAGCACGTCGTCGAACGACAGCTCCGCGAACCGGTTCTGCCACAGCAAACCGGGCGGCGCGAAGTCGTCGGGATCGAATTCGGCGGTATCGAAATCGACGCCGGCCTCAACCAGGTCGAACAGCAGGGTCGCGGCGTTCTTCGGGTCGGCGCACGCGTTGGCCAACGGCGGCCCGCCCAACGAGTTGACCTCGGTGAGTCGGCCCTCGACGAACCACGCCGTCCCGACACCCGCGATTCCGGGCCCGTTTCCTTTCTCCAGATAGCCAGCGTACGCGTCCCGGTGAGTATGGTCGCCGCTGTAGTAGTCCTGGGGGTTCCGCCCGAGGATGATGGGGTCGCCTCCCGCCCCTTCGGTGGTGTGGGGCGTGTCATCCGGCCGGAGGAACGCCGTGCCGCGCTGCCCGTCGTCGAATTGCCAGTCACGGACCACCCGGAGCTGGAACGTCTGAGACTTCGGACGGTGCAGGACAGGATGGTCGGGAGCCAACATGCCGTACTCGGGCACAGCCGGCGCGTCCTCGTCGAGGGCCACCACACCGTCACCGGACAACACGTCGGCGACCGGCTCCTGCCGGCGAACCTCCGCTGGACCATCCGTATCGGCGGCGGGGGCTTCCGAGGTGTCGTGAGCGCCGCCCTCGGCGGGATGTGCGGGGTCCTCCGGCTTGCAGAATCGCACATCGACCTCGGTGAATTCACCGTAGAAACGATGACCTTCTGCTGGGCCCGTGCCATCGTCGCCTTTGAGGGAGACAATTTGAACTCGGGTGTAACCGTATTCGGCCGCCATTTTTCCGCCGAAGGTGTGCCGTGCCGCTTCCTCGGGGGAGAGAAACAAGTCCTGCATGAGGGCGTTGAAGGTTTCGAGGTTGTCCCCCCGCCACCCACGCTCGTTCGCGGGAGTCACGTCATGTCCACGAATCAACTCGTGCGAAAGGCTGTAGAAATTCCAGTGTTCATGGATCTCATGCACCGGACGAGGAAGGGAATCCATGAGATGGCGGAACATCTCACGCCCTGATGGTGTCCCAGGGCCGACTTCTATGCGGACACGGAGAACACCATCCTCGATCTCCGCGTGGACTCCGTAATCTCGTGTCCCATACGTATTCGTGTAATCGGCAGCATTCAGGTCGGGATGATCAGCCCACGGGCCAGGCTGGTGTCCCGGTGCCGGGGCAGATTCCCGCTGCTCCGCAGTATCTCCGCCCTGCCGCAGTTCAGCGGACACAGCCGACTCGGCCATCTCGGCGTTAGCTGCCCCGGTCACATTCGAGACCTCGTCCAGGTCCGCAGGCAACGGCACAGCCCGGGCGACGGTATCGGCCCGGACGTTGTTCTCGTACTCGGCCATGAGTTTTCGGGCGTTGACGACAACCCATTCTTCGACGCCCCTTTCACCGATCTCGCCGAGTTCACCGATCTCGCCGAAGCGATCGACCGCAACCGCGAACGCCTCGTCGGTGATTTCTCGCGCCAGCTGAGGTTGACGTACACGATCGTGAACCCATCCAAATACTCTGTCCCCGAATCGTTCTTGCATCAGAGTGACAGCCTGATCCGGAAAGCCCAGTGCGACAAGCTGTTCGACAAACGGTCGAAGGAACGTCCCAATCAAGTTGTGGTACGCCGAGAGCACGTGACCCGGGATCGCTTGTTCGACGATGTGCCCCCTGCCGGGAGACTCCCGCAGACCCTTAATTTCACGCAGGATCTCCACCACAATCTGATCCGGAGTCGGATCCTCATGGGAATCGGATCGCATTCCGTAGCGGATGTAGTTCTCCACCGAAACCGGCGCCGTGACGACGGAAATGTGCTTGACGTCTGGAGACTGCTTCCTGATCGTCGCCCATACGCGACGCGCGTGTTGCGGTGCGCAGACGACGATGATGGATTCGACGTCATGACCGCGCTTTTGCAGTTCTTCTACGGAGTACTTCGCATTTTCCCTGGTGTTCTGGGCGCGCGGCTCCTCGATGATTTGGCCAGCCTTCAGGCCCTGGTCCAGTTTCACCGCATCCGACCTGAACTTGGCGGCCTCACCGCGCCAACCGGAAAACACCACGGGGATATCGGCCCGACCAAGCTCGCGAACCAGGTTCGCGACAACGGCCGCCCCGCCGTCGTCCGGTCCGCCGAACATAACGATGGCACCGTAGCCGCGTTCAGTATCCAATGCCCATTTCGGGTCGTGCCGCAAGAAATCCCAGATCGTCGTCAGGTAGGACATCGTCTGTTCGGTATCCACCCCCCGATCGCGCAGTTCTTGCATCCAGAGCAGGTTCGGATCATCCGCGGACTCGAACGTCGCCACCGTGCCGCGCGTCGCGGGCGGAGTGGGGAGGTCGACCTCGTCGTGCGGATCCTCCGGAACCCGACCGCGCGCGCCGATCCGGCCCTTCGGGCCACGGTCCGGTTTCGGCTTGCGGTCGGGGCCGAGCGGATCCTTCGGCGTACCGTCTTCTTCGAAGATGATCCCGTTGATCTCGCCTGCCCCAGCGGCCACTGCCTCCGCGATCCAGGTGTCGACGTCGGCGCCGCGCACGATGCCGCCCACGGCATTGTCGAACACCACGACCTCGCCGACTTTCAGGTTCAGGTGCTTGTTGCGGGCGGCGTATTCCTCGGTCACCTTGAACACCGCGAACGCGTGGGCGCCCTTGCCACCGAAGTCCATCGCGCCTGCGATCGCGCCGCCGTGCAGCCATACGTGTTCCACCACGGCTTTCAAGCCGTCGAGGCCGTGACCGAACGGCGACGCCTCCCAGTTCGCGCCGAGCCCTCCGGCGAAGGCGGCACCGGTCATCCCCTGTGCCGCGAGGGTCTTGCTGATCTTGACGGGCTTGATCCCCTCGCCCTGAGGGCCGAGGAAATCCTTGACCTCCTCCTGCACCAGAGCACCGCAGATCCGTTCACCCGGCCGCAGATGCGCGCCGATCTGATCCCATTCCCAGGACACCACGCTGCCGTCAGCCTTGGTCGCCCGGCCACGGCCGTATCCGCCGGACACCTGGTAGCCGAGGTCACGGATTGCCTCCAGGACCTGTTCCCGGGTCCACAGGTCAACGGAATGGTTCGCGAGTACCCGTTCGACCGTGGTCGAACTCGTTCCCGCACGCTCCGCGACCTGAGCGATGGTGACCCGGCCGCGTGGGTTGCCGACGTCGAACCCGAGTCGCTCGGCTTCCACCTCGCGCTCGCCCGTCGAACCCTCCAGCACGACATGAGCCGCGACACCATCGCCGACCGGAACCGACGGCAACTCCGATGTCCGTGCCACGACACCCATCGGCTTCGGGGCTGCGGCCGGCTCAACCATCGGAACCAGTTGGGGCGCAACCGTGTTCCCGGCCGGCCCGTCATTCCGACCAAGCCCTGCATCATCCGGCCGCTGGTACTCGGCGACAGCATCACCGGACGTCGGCGAACCGCTTGTGCGCGTAGGAGACCCCGCCACAACTGGTTCCACTCCGGTCGGCGTCTCGACCACGATGCCACGACGTTCGGCCGTCCACCCGAGCCCCAACTCCGCCGGCACAGACCCCGCACCGTCCGCTACGCCCTGGTGTGGTGAATGGACACCGCTGCGCGGCGTCGAGAGACTTTCCCCGCCGACGGCATTGGAGGTCGACGTGTCGGGGCGCCGCTCGATTGCTGGTGGTCGATCCGGCCAGTTGTCCGGACTTGTGACTTGGTTTCCCGTGGTCTTGTGGTAGACCACGTATCCATCGGTGTACAGCTGCTGGTAAGCCCTGTTGACCTGCCTGGTCGACATCCCGACGATCTCAGCGCAGTCCCGAATTATGGGCAACCTCAGGCCCGGCAGCAAGTCCTCGCGGCGGATCGCCGCGATCAGTGCGCGAGCCAGTGCTGCAGCGTCCGTACGGAATTCGAATTCGTGCGCCCTGGACTCGAGTATTTCCAAAAGCCGCGCGGGAGAAAACTTGCCGGCTGTCGCCAAACCCGGGTCATCATAGGCCCCATGGTCGCTTGGCCAAAGACCGGAACCCGCCACCGTCGGCCCCTTGGGCTCTTGGCTCTCCACCAGGTAACCCTCGACCCGCAACTGGGCGTAAACCCGCCCCACTGCATCCTGCGTCAGTCCCGGATGCCGGCCGAGATCCGCCGCCTCGGGCAGCTGCGAACCCGGTGCCAGCACACCGGATCGAATCGCTATCCGCAGCTGCGGCCCCAGGTAGCGGCCAGCCGGCTCAGATATCCCCTGCAACACAGCCCGGAGGTGACGCATGAATCGGTGGCTGACGAGCTCCGCATCGAGAATGTCTCGACATATCGCCGCTACCACGGCCTGAGTCCGGTCGGAAGTACCGAGCTTCGCGTTGACACGGCCGATTTGTCCCCGCGCGGTCCTCGAGGAAAGACCCAGCTCGTCGCCGATCTGCTTGTCCGACAGGCCCAGAGCGGCCAAACCGAGAACCTCGATCTCACGATGGGACAAGTCCGGCGAACTCGGTGTCTCCGGATAGAGCGCAGCCAGTATCTCCTTCTTCAGGGCACCGCGACGCAGCATCTCCACGACGGCCGCGGTCCGGTCGTAAATACCGAGCCGTACGAAGAGCTCTTCGACGTGAGAATTCACGATGCTCGGGGCTAGTCCCAGCCTCGTCGCGATCTGCGCGTTCGACAAACCCCAGGCCATCAGCCGAGCAATCTCGAGCTTGTCTTGGTCGAACTCGGTGGGCTCACCGGTACCACCATCGCGACGCACCACCCTGGTGCCGACGCCGGTTCGACGCTCCAGGTAGCCCTCGGCCTGCAAGTTCCGATAGACCCAGTCCACCGAATCCCGCGCCAACCCCGAGTGCGAACTCAGCGCCTCAACTCGTGGCAACGCATCGGCTACGGCCAATCGGCCATCCCGAATCGCCTCGCGCAAAGCGTCCAACAGCCGCAGCCGATAGTCTCGGGCCTCAGCCCTTTGTCCGTCGGCGACCAATGGTCCGATCCCGAGCATCTCGAGCAACCGGTGCGCCTCGCGTTCGCTAGCCCACTTGACCCACTTGTCGTGACTGGTCACCACCCGGCCTGCATGCTCCTGGGTTACCAGATAGCCATCGACTTGCAACTGGTCGTAAACCGCGCCAACAGTGCGCCATGGCAGTCCGAGCCGCAGAGCGACAGCCCGTCCTCCGGGAACCTGCGAACCCGCAAGCAACCGATCGGAGACAATCGCCCGCTGTAGGGCGTCCTGCAGAAGTTGCCGGGATGGACAGACCCGCAACTCCGGCAACGCATCGCGAAGGATACGCACGAACTTCGTCACGGCATCTGCGCTGTCGGCAGAGCTTTCCTCCAGCAACGACAGATCCAGCGCCCACACTGCACGCGTCGGGCGACCTTCGATATCCAAAATTCCGCTGCGTATCGCCACCGCAACGGCACCGAGCCGCCCCCCGGTGCCTAACTTGTATCCAATTCGCAGCATGTGACTCTTGACGGTGTTGTCGGATATGAATAGCTCCCGACCGATCTCATCATTCGTCAAGCCCCGAGCCGCCAGAGCCAGAATCTGGATTTCACGTTTGGACAACCGACTACCGAATAACTTACTGTCGGCACTTCCCGATATGCCCTGATAATACAGAGCCGATAGATCCAGGACACCAAGGATCCCGCCTCGCAGCGCCGCCATCATGGATGTTATCCGACCCGAAGTTCCGAGCTTCTTGAAGATCCGGTGGGCATGCGAACGGATAGTGTCCTCGGACAGACCCAGTTCCTCCGCGATCTCCGCGTTGTCGAACGCCTGGGCAATCCAATAGAGGACCACGATCTCCCGATTGCTCAAGGCATTATCGATCCTCGAATTCTCCTGGTGCGATACGGTGAGATGTTCGAGCTCGAGGAGTTCACCACGTATCGCCGCCGCGACAGAACCGACCAGGTTCGAAGTGCCCAGCTTCGCGTTGATATTTTGAATATCTGCCAGAACCCGGAACGCGGATGTACCGGCGAGTTTTCCGATCTGAAAGATACCCATACCCTGCGCCGCCAGGCCGAGAACCGAAGCCTCGCGTTCGGAAAGCTCGCCGCTATCCGACGACTGTCGATCGGGCGGCGCTGGAAGATCGCCTATATCCAGAATTCCGCGGCGCAACGCCACGACAATGGACCCGAGCGGACCAGAAGTACGGAGTCTCAGGTAGATCCTCGTGATACGCGTCGAGACCGTGCCTTGCGCGATACCCATCGACTCCGCGATCTCGGCGGTCTCCAAACCCTGGGCCATCAACCTAAGAACCTCGAGCGCACGACCAGTCAGTGCACGGTCGACAAGCTCGGTCTCGCCGCTACCCGGCGCTTCCTGCGGCTCGGCAAGATCCGCCGTGTTCTGTACCCGGGCTGGTGAATCGCTATCTGGGTGTCCCTGATCCGGATCTACGGCGACCGACTCGGACGACGCAGAACCGGACGCGTCGTCGTCCTCGCGCGACTGCGGGAGACCGCTCCGCAGGTCGGGCCGTCCAGACCGCGACTCGACCGAGCCAGGTTGTGCCCCTCGCCCAAGCATGGAACTCGACGAGTCGCCGGCCCCGATAGAATACGAATACACCAGTCTGGCCAACTTCTTGACCGCGCCGAGCTGGGAAATGCTGAGCGTTTGTTGACCTTGGTCCACGGCACGCATCGCCCCCGCAAGGTCCCGCTTGTGGATCGGCGTCAAATTACCGGAGTTGAAGGCGCGGCTCAGCTGCCCTTGGGTCATTTGCACCAGCGCCTGACGCAGGCGGTCGGTGTCCTCGTCAGGCTCACCGGTTTCGAATGCGGCCACCAGCCACGACAGAGACTGAACAAACCTGCGGTCGGTTTCTGATGCGCCGTCAGCCTTGGCAGCTACCGACGACGGTTGCCCAGAGCGTGACGAGCGTTGCGCGGAACCTCCGGCGCCAGGCAGAGCCGTGGGCGGCCCAACCCTCTCGTCACCGTACATCCCTTCGTCCAGAATCGAACCGGGGACAGAAATAGCCGCGATATCCAGGATTCCGCTCCGCACGGCGACCGCCACTGCACCAGTCCGGGACCTCGCGCCCAACTTGTCGAGAATTCGTTTGAGGTGACTCTTGACCGTGTTCACGGACAAGTAGAGACGTTGAGCAATCTCACTGTCGTCCATGCCTCGAGAAACCAACTCGAGAACCGAAAGTTCACGCTCGGACAACTCACGGCCGTACGACCCACGGCCGCCACTGCCCGGTCGCGAGCGACCAGGAGGCACAAGCAGATCCGACACATCGAGAATCCCCCGACGCAGCGCCACCACCATGGCCGCGGTACGGTCGGAAGTACCGAGCTTCTTGCCGATTCTGGCGAGATGCGTTTTGACGGTGAGCGCAGACAGGTGCAGCAAATTCGCGATCTGCGCATTGTCCAAATCCTTCGCGACCAAACGGAGAATTTCGATCTCACGTCCGGTCAGTTCACGCCCGAATTGCCCGCTCTTATCGCTATCCGGCGCTGACTGCTCGGATTCGCCGGGTGTGGTGGCGTCGTCTGCATCCGGGACATTCGCCGGATGTTTTGCAGCGGTTGCTGCCGAAGCCCTTCCCGGGCCGGGGAACTCGACAGCGCTCCACCGCGGCAGGCCGGACTCGGGATCCAGCTCGGGATCGATCGCGTAAGCCAGATCCGGCTGAAACCTATTGCCCGACGACGCGATGACTGAAGCGAGTCCCGGCACAGCTTCCGGCGTATCCGCTGGCATCGCGGTAAGTTCCGATCCTCCGTCCGGGCGGCTCGCGGTAATCGTGTAGTGCCCGTTCCTCGCAACGGCTTGGCCGATGACGAAACCGGCCGTACGCAGATTCCGCGTAATGATCCCGACCATCGCATCCCCGCGACGCGGTCGCAGATCGGTTTCGATCCGAACCATGCCACCCGGCGCGAGGACCCGGAACAGCTCGTGCGCCACTCCGTTCTCGACTGTCAATCCAACGTCCGGCTGGAATCCGAAGTACCGGAAGACAATACGGTCGAACACCGCATCCGGAACGGCTGCCAGCACCCCCCCGTTCGTCAAGACCAGCGCTGTCCCGTCCGGATCGGACACCAGCAACTCACCCGGTGCGAGCTCGACATCGCCGTGCTCGGGCAGGGCCGAAACCGACTCCACCTCAGCATCCTCGGCGGCATCAACGACCGCCCGTTCCGGTCGGACGAATCGCACCTTCACACCGATGTACTCGCCGGGACGTCCTACCAGCCCGCTGTCCTCGATACCGAACCGAGCCAGCTCCTGGTCTCCGAAGACAATCTCGGTGAACCCGAGCCGTTCGACCATCTTCGCGGTGAACGTCTGGCGCGCTGCCTCCTGCGGAGTCAGCCAGTTCTGGATGCCGGCATTGAAACTGTCCAGCTGGTCGCGGAATTCATCGCCGGAGGTCCAGAAATCCTGAATGGCCTCGACCTGGTCGCCGAGCGCACGCATGAGGTCGGCGAACATCTCCTGACCCGACAATGTGCCGGGGCCGACCCGCACTTCGGCACTCAGCACTCCATCCTGATCGATCCGCCCCCAAATTCCGTAGTTGGAGTCGCCCGCGTAATTGTTGACATATGACGACTGGCGGACTTCACGTACCCAGATCGCGCCGTCCAATTCACCGACGCCGACTTGCAGCAGGGTGACGGCATACCCGTCCCGGCGCCACCGCGTGAGCTCGTCGACCGAAACCATGGACGTCGGTTGCTCGCCGACCACGAGCAACCGCTGCGGACTATCGGGAAGGGACCACACCCCTGGATGTAGCCAATATCCCCTGCCCCGGCTCTCGGCCCGCCGCACGACCCATACTGCCTCGCTCATGCTCTGCTGCAGCAGTTCTCGCACACTGCCCTCGGCGTCGAGCACCTCGGCGGTCTGCTCGGACAGACTCCTCAGGTCGGCATGGAACTGCGTCGCGATCTGCTCCGCCTCTTGCCGGGCGGGCGACTGCTCACCAAGGCCGCGCAGACGATCCAGCACATGCGACAGCGCTTCCACCACACCGAGCGCATCCGCCAAACCATCGGTGCCCACGGGCTCCACTGTCGGGGCCTCGATCGATAGGACCGCTTCCACCCGCTCGAACAACTCCGCAATCGCGGGTCGCAGCGCCGACAGATACCACACCGTCAGCTCCATGGCCGTCGAATCCGACGGATCTACCCCCTGCTGCAGGAACCGGTTACGCAGCGCTTGCAGCGCCGCCTCGCCACGTTCGCTCGACGCCCGCATCCGGGCAGCGTTGCGCTGCAGCGCTTCCGCCAGCCGCGGATCGGGTTCGAACAGCCGCGCCGACCCCACATTCCACCCGTCGGGCAACGGCGCGAACGCGTCACCGGGAGCGGCCGTGCCCGACGGCTCCACCGGCCCGACACCGAGCTTCCTCGCCGGACCCCGTTTCTCCTGCACCTCGGTGGCGAGTTCATCGGTATCCACCAGTGCCACAGCACCATCGGCGTCCAGGCCCGCCACGTGGACTTCCGCGAAGCGGACCCATTCGGACACCATCCACTTGTCGACCGCTTCGCCGCGCAGCAGGCCGCCCGCGGCGTTGTCGAAGACGACGACCTCGCCGACCACGAACTCGGGCCCGCCGCGCACCGCTGGGGGCAGGGCGTTCATCCTCCTCGCGAAGCCTTCGTCGACCCTCGCGACGGCGAAGGCGTGGCCGAGGCCGTTGCCTGCCGGGTCGACGCCGCCGACCAGAACGCCGCCGAGTTTACGGACGTGCTCGACCATGGCGGCCAGACCGGCGGTGCCGATACCGAAATGCTGTGCGGCCCAACCGATGTTCATGCCCGCGACGAGCTCGACCTTGTCCATGCCGGACATGGCGGTGGCCTGGTCGTTCACATCCTTCGGGTGCATCGCAGCGCCCGCATTGCCCGCAGCGGCGTCGCGAACGAACCATTGCACCAGCGGACCGCAGTTGAACAGGCCGCGTTCGGCGTTGCCCTGCCGCTTGTGCCCGTCGACGTTCGCCCATTGCGCGACGCCGTCACCTTCCAACGGCGACAGCGCGCGGCGAGCTGCCGGATCCGGCAGCTGTCGCGGGTCAGCCGCAGGCGCGGCGGTCGACTGGGTGGAGGCGTCCAGGCCCGCCGAAGAGGCGGCGTAGGTGCCGTCGGCGGCGGACACAAGTTCCGCGGGTAACCACGGCGCAAGCTTGACTACAGCGCGGCGCTGCAACTTTCGGTACGTCGGCGGGTCCAGACCGAGTGCCTCCGCCGCTGCTTTCGGTTTCAAGCCCAGCTTGAACCGTGTCGTGAGGTACTCCTGCTGTCTGGGGCTCAGCACTTCCTCGGCGATCGGCCACACCGTCTCCCAGTCCGCCGTACACGCCTCTGCGACTGCCGACAACGCATCCCGCGGTTGTAGGACAACCTGGGCCGAAGCAGCCTCGACCGCGTCCAACGCCGCACTACTCGACCGAGGCGGCAGATCCTCCGGGATGGCGTGTGTACCGTCAGCGGCGGACACAAGCTCCGCGGGCAACAATGGCGCAAGCGCGAGCACAGTGCGGTACCGCAACTGACGGTACGCCGGGGGGTCCAGACGGAGTGCCTTCGCCGCTGCTTTCGGTTTCAAGCCCAGCTTGAACCGCGTCGTGAGGTACTCCTGCTGTCTGGGGCTCAGCTCTTTCTCGGCGATCGGCCACACCGTCTCCCAGTGTGATTGGCACGCAATTTCGACCGCGACGAGCGCTTCCCGCGGGGTAAATTCACGGGGAGCCGGACTATCCGCTGCGCGACGGGCAAGTTTGTCGGCAACTTCGGCGACAGCACGCTTCTGTAGCGACTTGACATCCATACCCACAGGCAACAAACGTGCGATCTGCCGCAGCTCGAGTTTCGCGGGCCCGAACCTCGACGTCATGAACAGCTTTTGGTAGCGGGACTTCAACTTGTCGACCGCACGCCAGACCGCCTGCGCCGACTCCGACTCCGGGCCACCAGCCAAAGCAGCCTTGATCACCTTTATTGCCGGACTATCCTGGTCGGCAGGCGGATTGCCACCGGTGAGTCTCTCGGCCACCAGGCGATAAGCACGCTTCTGTACCGAAGCGACATCAGTACCTTCAGGCATCCGAGCCGCGATCTGCCCCAGGGTGGGAAACTTCTGCCCCGGCTTCAGATCGAACTGCCCCTCCGCCGGATCGAACTTCAGCTTCAAAAGCAGCTTCTGGTCCTCGGAATTCAACCGATCAACAGCACTCCAGAACTCCTCCACCGACTCCTTGCCGCCAGCCAAAGCAGCCATGACCACAGCCCTTGCCGGAATATCCGGGCTGTCAGCAAACTTGCCCGACCGCAACGCGGCCAGTGTGCTCCCCGGAACCGGTCCCACGGCCTCGTTTTCGGCCGCCTTGTCAGTGCTGCTTGGAGTCGGTTTCGGCACCGCGCTCGGCTCGTGGCTCGGGCTGTCGCCGGAGTGACGGCCGGTGACGTTGCCGATGTGTAGGCGGCGCGGCTTGCCGGGGGACGTGTCCGGGTCCGTTTCAGGGGACTGGTCGGATGACGTATTCGCATCCGCCCCCAGCGACCCGTCAGCCGACGCATCCGCAGCTTTCCCCGACGACCGGTTGGCCGACGCATCCGGATCCGTCCCGAGGGACTGGTCGTCCCGCGAGTCCAGGGTCTCCTCCAGCGGGCGGACCGGATTGCCCTCGGCGTCGAGCTCGATACCGTGCGTGTAGGCCACCAGCCCCGCCGCGTGGGCAGGGACGAACTCGCCGACCAGATTGCCGCTGCGGTCGAATTTCAGCAGTTCTCCGTTGTGGTTGACCACGAAGTAGGCGTGTGCGCGCGGTTCGGACTCACCGTCACCGAGGAAGGTGTCGATCACCAACATGCCGCGGCGGTGGTTACTTTCGCGCTGCTTTTCGGTGTGGGGCTGTTCGGGATCGACTCCGAGCAGCTTGGCTGCGATGGCCTGGTGGCCGGCCACCCCGTGGTCGAGCTGCTCACCACTCTCGGTCTGGCTGTCGACGCCCTCGAGGATGGGATCGGCATGCCCGCCGACCATCCAGGACAGCGCGGCACCCGGGGTGCCCTCCTCGTCGATCGCGACCGCAGGCATTGCGACGGCACGCTGACCAGCGCGCACACCGTGGTAGTAGTCGTTGGCCGCTTGCCCTGCCAACGGCGCGCAGAGGCCGTCCTCCGGCGGCGGCTCCACCGGGTGGGTATCGGTGTCCGCGACCGGCTGCCCGGCTGCTCGGGCGAGGCGGTCGCGCTTGATCCGGGCCGCTTCCTGATCCGCCTTGTCCCGCATGCGCTGCGCGCCGCGCGCGTCGGCTCGGTTGACGTCGACGAAATACCGAGTCGCCTCGCTGAGTGCCTCGAAATCGGCTTCCGGCATGTCGGCCGGGCAGTCCGCGAGCGCCTGCTCCGGTTGCGCCACAAAGGCTTTGACGATGTCGGGTACGTTCTCGGGCTGCGTCGCGAACACCCGGCGTACCACGGCGGTGAGCGCATCCAGTTGCTGTGCCCGGTCTACATCGCGTTTCAGCCGGTTGCGCCAGTCGGTACCCGAAGTCGCGAACTCGCCGGTGCCGTCGGGAGTCAGCGACATCTCGGGCACGCCAGCACGACGATGCACACCCTCGGCATGCCCCGGCAGCGGAGAATTGAGAGCCCGGTTGCCGACATCGCCGGCAGATGTGTTGTCGCGGGCAGGATCTGACATCGCGCCTTTGCCGGGGCGGACCTCTGCCTGCACGTCGCCGGTGGCGGGAGCATCGTTCGGACTCGATCCGGGCGAGGGTCCGTCGGGCGGATCCGTGGCCACTCCGCCATCCGGATCGTCGCCCTCGCCGTCGATCTTGCGGTACTTCGAGGTGAATAGGTAGCCGTCGTTGTCCACATGGATCCGCACATGGACGACATCCCTGCCCTGCCGCCGCAAGCCCGCGAGAGTCGGCGCGTCGAGCACGTTGTCGGGCTCAGCCGCTACGACAAGGACGATGTTCTCGCCGACCAGCCCAACATGCCGGTGTGCAGGCAGCTCCGGCAGGCTTTGTGCGTGCTCCAGCTGCAGATAGTGATCGCCGGCGTCCAGGGCCACGTCGGCGCGGATGTGTTCCGACGCGCTCTTCGCGTGCTCGTATTCCGCCAGATCCGCGGCGGCAGCGGTGCTCACGTCCGTCGCCTGGAGTTGCGTCGCCAGCTGGCGCGGACCCATCCACCCCGGATCGATACCGACATCGCGGGCACGCCGCTCCATCCGGCCCCGAATATCGGCAGCGCGGAACTGGTGCTTCGACGCATTTGAGAGTTTCTCCCGCAGTCGTTTCCGCATAGCGTCCGGCAGCGCATAGGGGATTCGCACGTCGCCGCCCGAGGCCGACACAATGTTCGGGCCACTCCATGGTGCAGGGCGGTGTTTCTCGAACACCGCATAGAGCATCTTGTGCCCGTCGGTGATGCGCTCTCCACCGCTCAGGATTCTGGCGACTGACTCGGCAACGGCATCGGCCGCGTCCAGCTGTGCGTCCGGATCCTGGACCCGAGTAAACCTGAAGCTGGACTTGGCGAACTGCGACCTCAACCACCGGGAGAAGTCTTCCGCGTAATCGGAGTGACCGTTGGCTCGCCCGTGGAGCCAACGCGAGAGCAGGGCGGGCAGGACATCATCGATAACGGCGCTGCCCGCATTGGCGACCATGATCTTGGCGAATTGGAAACAGGCGTCCTCGAGAAAGCTGCTGGTGCCGTATCTGAAGCCATTGACGTAATCAGTGGGATAGTTCTTGCGCAGATACGTCGGGTTGACGAAGATCTTGTTCCCCTCGACCTCGGTCTTGTGCTCCAGCTTCATCCCTCGGAGACCGGTTTCGGAGATTTCGACGTCGGGGTGCACGGCAAGCATGATGTGAAGCCCTTCGAGGAAGCCGTGGAACTTGTTCACATCGATACCCGAGGCATCGGCCACCGACACGGGGATGTGGTGGTCCTTCGTGAAAGCTTCGGCGAGTTTCGGCACGGTGTTGTGTGCCTCGCCCCATTGCGACAGCACCTGCAGGCGACCATCCGGCACCGCCGCGTCGATGAGCCCGCGCGACTCCGGGTCGATGCGCACCTGCGCGAACAGCAGTCGATAGAACGCCCGTGCCGCATCGGAGGCATTTTCCCACCCGTTGACCTGCACCTCGATCACGGCCGCGCGCGCGGCCTGCTCCGCATCGAATCGTTTCGACGCGGCCGCACGTCGCCTGAGTCGATCGATCCGGGTGATGGAAGGCAATGCGGACGCGCTGAGCTGCTCACGCACCCAGATCTCGAACGCCGCTTCGGCACCGTTACCCAGCTCGGGCCGCGACCCGGTGAAGTGCTGCAAGAGATACCGGAACCAGGCTTGCTCGAGGCCGACTCCTGCTTTGACGAGGACGCCGCCGACCGCGCCGACAGCCATGGCATAGAGCCTTTGGTCGGTGGGCTCCAGTGGGCCGAACAGACAGCCCGGATCGACCGTAATCGACTCGATGATGACGCGGCCACGTTCGGATCGGCTCGCCACGATCTCGACGCCGTTACCGTTGGCAACTTTACCGATGGTGATGGCGATGCCATTGCGCACCACGATCTGCCGCCGATATCTGCCCAGCATGTGGTCCAAGCCCCGAACCAGGTGCCGGGTCGCCGCCGGCTCGGCGTTCTCGAAGCCGACCAGCTCGGCGTGCCAAGTCCGGCGCGACCACTGGGCGAGCTCGACAACGGTTCCGCTGCTCAGCACGTCCTCGTCGAGCCAATCGCGCGACTCGTCCAGGAGGCCTGCCACAGTGTCGGCCCGATAGTCGGACTCGGGGTCCGCTGTGGCCGTGGTGAGCTTGTACTCGAACCACACCGTTTTGCCGCGTCGATGCCGTTCGATGCCCCACCCGTGGGCAGTGTGGTCCACCATGGCTATACCCCGGCCCGGACGATAACCGAAGTTCAGCACCGGCAGCTCATGGCTGTTGTCGGTGATCTCGACCCGCAAGACACCGTCGGTCACCGTCGCCGTCACGAACGCGTCCCCGCTGGTGTGCTGAAACACGTTCTCGACCAAGTTCATCAGCGCCTGCTCCGGGAACAGGGTCTGACTCCGGCGCCCGCCCGCGAGCTGGACAACATCGGCGCGGACCTGTGCGAGCAGCTGACGCTGATCCCGGCTGATCAGCACACCTGCGGTCAAGTCCACCAGCCCGGGCTCACCAGCGGCATCGGAGGTGGCCCACGGGTCCGGTGTGTACTGCGGCGTGTAGTCCGACGATGACAGGACGAAGCTGGCCTCCTGGCCCGCCGGATCGCTACGCACCGCGAAGCCCCACGAATCGGCCGCCCGGTCCAACTTCGGGACCCACTCGTACTGCCACCCCGGCAGCACGGGCGTCGGCAACGTCCGGCCATCGGCGACGACCGTGCAGTGCAAGTCGCCGAAGCCGGATACCCACAGCGTCACCCGCGCAGTACCACTGTGCTGAAATGCGTCGTCCAGCAACGCCGTGACCAACGACACCGCCAGGAGCCGACGGGCCGCGTGAGACCAAGACCCGGGGAGCAACCCGGTGACATCCCGGTCGCCCAGCTCCCAGTCCGCCCGAGTGATCGCTGTGTAGCGGGTGCGCGCCACACCGCGGCGGGCGGCAGCCTGTGCCACCGCGGCTTCGGCGGCGTCGATCCGGCGCACCCTGTCGTCCGCGGCGACGAAGGCGTCGAGAGCAGGCAGCAGAGCGTCGAGCTCCTGCAGGTCCTCCACCGACTCTTCCCACACCGCAGCGTTGTCCTGGTCGAACAACTCCACCGGTGTCGCCGCGATCCGGCCCGCTGTCAGCTGCTGTGGCGACACACCGTCGAGCATCGCCGCCATGCCGGCCACAATCAGTGCCCGCTCTTCGCGCAGCCGGGCATGTTCGCCCCGCAGGTCTGTCAGGTCGACAGGCTCGTGGAGTTCGGGGCTGATATCGGCGAGTTGTTCCCTGGCCGCGCCACGTGCCGCGAGGGCTTCGGCACGGGCACGCGACAATTCGGTTCCTACGGTGACACCGGCGGCATCACGGACTACACCGACCGGGTTGAGCGCCAGCTCCACCAGTTCGGTGTGCAACTGTTCGCGCAATTGCGTCAGCCGCACGGCGCGCTCGGCGCTCGCGGCACGGTCGAACGGCTGCCCGATCGGCGTCCGGAAGATCTCCAGCTGCCGGATCTGTTCGGCCACCGCGTCGAGTCGAGCAGCCTGTGCGGTCAGCCGACGGATATCGTCGACGGACCCCACACCCTGCTCGAACCGCGCCCGGGCACCATGCAGTGCCCCGTGCAGCGCGCCGATCTCCTCGGCCCGCGCCTGCAATTGACCGAACTTCCCGGCGAACCGCATGATCTCGTGCAGCCGCTCGAATTTCTCCTCGGCCTCGTCGTTTGTGCCCTGCCGGTCCGCGAGTTCTTCCGCGACCGCGTCGTCGTCCAGCAACTCTTGCGGCGAAATGCCGAACCATCCGGCCAGCACATCGCGCGCCTCGGAAAGCTCGGTTGACCAGAAGTGCCAGGTTGTCGACCCAGGCCGCAGCAGATCAGTGACGACATCCGCCACATCCACGGTCATGTCCAGTCCGAATCGGCCGCAATACAACTCGATACTTTCCTCGAGTTCGCCCCGGAACAGCTGCGCCTCGCCCCGCAGGTCGCTGTGCAGGGCATCCAGTTGCGGCGGTAGATCGAACGCCACGGCTTCGACGTCGGCGGCCACGGTTTCGAGACCGTGCTCGGCCGACGACTCGCTGCCGCCGATAGCTTCGGGGTCCGGGCGGTGTCCCGGTGGCTGCGGATCCCGACCGGAGGCGTTGTCGTCCGGTCGCGCACCGATCCTCCTCGCCGGGCCGCGCTCGGCCTGTACCTCGGCGGCGAGTTCCGCTTCATCCACCAGCGCCTTGCCGTCGGCGTCCAGTCCCGCCACGTGAACTTCCGCGACGCCGACCCAGCCGGAGTTCACCCAGTCCTCGACCGCCTTGCCGCGCAGCAAGCCCCCTGCGGCGTTGTCGAAGACAACCACCTCACCAACCACGAACTCGGTTTCGCCCCGCACCGAGGCAGGCAAGGCATTCATCTTCCTGGCGAAATCTTCGTCGACCCTCGCGACAACGAATGCATGGCCGAGACCATCACCTGCCGGGTCGACGCCACCGACCAGAACACCACCGAGTCGCTCGACGTGCTTGACCATCGCGTCCAGACCCGCGATGCCGAGACCGAAATGCTGTTCGCCCCAACCGATGTTCATGCCCGCGACGAGCTCGACCTTGTCCGTACCCGACAGCGCGGTGGCCTGGTCGTTCGCATCCTTCGGGTTCATCGCCGCACCCGCATTACCCGGTGCGGCGTCGCGAACGAACCACTGCACCAGTGGGCCGCAGTTGAACGGGCCGTCACCGGCCATGCCCGGCTCGTGCCGGGTGACGGTGACCCACTTCGCGACACCGTCACCTTCCGACGGCGACATCGCACGGCGGGCTGCCGGATCCGGCAGCTGTCGAGGGTCGGCCGCAGGCGCGATGGCCGGCGGGGTGCTCGATTCCTGGTCCGGCCGACCAGCTTCCACCGGCGCGGTGACGGGTGTTGCACCGGCCGCTGCGGTCTTGGCTCGTCGCTGTCGTCCTGCTTCGGCGACCGCGACGATGAACTCATCGACCGGCAAGTCCCGGACCTCGAACCAGGCGACGCTGCTCGAACCGTTTTCCGTCAAGCCGACACCGGATGCCACCACGGGGTGGTCGTCGAACATGCCATCGGGCAGCGACCAACCGTCGGCGCCCTCGACCGTCACCCGCGCTACCCGGTCGTGCGGCGCACCCGTTGTTTCCACCCTCAGCAGGGCCAGGCTGCCTCCTTGTAGCGCGTGCCCGACCACCTCGGCAAGTACCAGACCCACGTCATCAATGCGCTCCGCGGACCAACCGGGCAGCTGTCCGGCGAGCCAATCCCACGCACGTGCGGCCGCCCCGTCCGGACCACGCGCATCGCGCTCCGTACGCACCACGAACTGAGCCCGATGTGTCGAGGAATGCCCCGCAACATCGCTATCCGCGGCCCTCGGGGCGACCCACGGCACTTCCGGAGCCTGCGCGCCCGCTCGGGCCCGGTGCTCCGCGACGATGTCGAGGATGCTGCGCACCGCCTGGTTGCCCAGCGCATCCACCGAGGCGGGCTTGATGCCCAAGGCCCGCGCCACGGCATCCCTGTCGGACAGTCCCTGGAAATACACCAGGTCGCAGTACATCCGCCGGCTGGGCGACAGCTGCGCAACAGCACGCATCAGCGTTTCGAGATCGCCCGCCATCGCATCGCGGACCTCATCGGGGACGCGCAACCCGACTGCTCCCAACAGCGCGATGCGCTCGATCGGCCGCAGGTCCGAAAGCTGGTCCTCGCCAAGCCGGAACACCGGATTCGGAGACAGCCCCTCATCGGTCAGCGAGAAGACTCCGGTCCTGCCGGACGCGGGTTCCCGAGTCGGCGCCTGGTACACACCTCTGGGTTCGAAGCGTTCGTGCAAGCTGTGCGCGATGCGGGTTCGCAGCGTACTCGAGTTCTTCGGCGGATCACCTTGGAAGAACGCCAGATCGCAGTACTTCTGGTAGCGCGGGTTGAGCGACTCGACCGCACTGATGAACTCCTCGATGGAATCCGGCATTGCCGGGCGAAGCACCTTGGGCACTCTCTCGGTCACAGCCGCCAGCAACGCAGCCCGCTGCGCGGGAGAATCTGGAAGCTGGTCCACCCCCAGCCGGAACACCGGGGTCCCATTCTCAGCGACCCGGCCCTGCCACACATCCGTGCCTTGCGTCGCAGACCCGTCGCCGTCGGCCGCCTGCATCGAATCGCGGCGCCCGCTGATCCAGTGTTCTTCGCCCGGTGGGAACAGCCGGGAGGTGCGCCGACTCCATTCCACGTTCGGTTCTTCGACGGAATTGAATTCGATACCGTCCACGCGGCCCGCACCGGCGGCGACGCGTTGCCTCCACTGTTTTATTGCTGCGTCACCGACGATCCAGTTGGACACCGCCTTCGGGTCGGCGGTGTCCAACACCGCCATCTCGCCGACGTGGTTGTGCAGCACCGGGTAAGCGGCCGCCATGGCTTTGGTGACTTTCATGAAGCCGATGGCGTGGTGGCCGACATGACGGACTTTCAAAATCCCGGCCTCGGTGACCGGCTGGATGACTTCGACCAGCAGCGCGACCATGCTCATGGAGTCCCAACGCACCGCGTTCAGCGCTGCTTCCAGGCCTTCGGCACCAAATCCGTAGGGCTTTTCGCGCCAACCGGCACGCAAAGCGGTCGCGTGTTCCTCATCCGTCTGACCGTCCATCCCCGATTCGACGGGCTCCGGTCGGATCTTTGCTGCGTGAGCACCCAACCGGATCTTGGCTGCCAGCTGCACATGGGTGGCACAGTCGTTGTCGCCGGCATCCATCAGGTGCCGTGTCAGCGGCTGGACCACGGGCTTGGGGGCGAATGCATCGTAGGGTGACACGGACCCGAAGTCCGGCACGGTGTCATCGACTGGTCCGACCGGCAGTGGGGCAGCAACCCCATAGCCGAAGAACCGCTCGCCGTCGTAGCGCACCCGAGTCAGGGTGATGTCGAGGTTGCGTTGCAGCACAAACTGTTTGCGTCCGGGATGCCACAGTGCCTTGGTGCCGGCGGGCACCCGCAGGAACAGTCGGTTCTGGTCCTGCAACCGGTCCCCGGCGGCTTCCAAGATCTCGCCGGTGGTGTAGCCGACCTCCCACAGGTGGGCATCACGCATCATCCACGGCTGCGCGGGGTCGAGGTCATTGCCTGCACGCAGTTCCAGCACCAGGATCAGGTCCTGCTCGAGCGGCTTTGCCGCGACGAGGGCGTCGACCGTATTGATCAGCGGCAATGCCAGATGGCCTGGCGGTCGCTGATCCACCGCGGTGGAGAGCACCTCGTTGGGGACGGAGAACCCGTTGAAGGCATCGATGTTGCCGCCGTCCCAGGCCGACATGAGCTGACGGTTCCGCTCGGCGGTGAGCGATCGGAACAACTGTCCCCAGATGCCCTCGGCGTATCCCAGCGCATTCTCGGCGCCGTCGAAACGTAGAGTGCCCTCGGATATTTCGGCCAGGCCGATGGCATGTTGGGCGTGCTGGGTCAACCCGGCGTAGGTCGGGTCATCCGCCCGCGGCACGGCGCCGGTGGCGTCGAGGTCGCCGCCCGCTTCCTGTTCCAGGCGACGCAGGCCGTCGGCCACCTCCGCTGCCGAGGTGTATCCGAGCTGTTCGGCGACCAGCCAGACTCGCAACCTGCTGCGCAGGTCGAGTTCGACCGGCTCGTGCCGCAGCACCTTGGCGACCGCGCTCCGATCCACGCGGGCCACCATCGCGATGTCGCGCTGGGCGATCCCGCTCGTGCGACCCTGACCGAAGGTCACCGTCTCCGCGGCGGCGACACCGGTCGAGACTTCGCCGACCGGCGGCTGGAATTGCGTCAGGTCCAAGGCCAGGAACTGTAGTGACAGCTGCAGCAACGGCTGGAATTCGCTCTCGCGGTTCGTCCGCCGCGCGAAGGTCTCCAACTCGGTTTGGAAGGCACCGTCGTGCCCTTCGACGGATTCGGGCCGCAGTTCGGCGAGCCCGAGTATCGCCACCAGGTCCCGCCGCAACGCCGCGGCCTGGGAACTGTGGTCTTCTCCCGCGGCCGGCTCAGTGCTGATCCGATATTGGTGTTCGATGTGTCGAGCGATCCACCATGTCAGCCTGTTCGGCCGCCCCGCGGTGACGAGATAGCTCCATTCTCGGTGATCGAACTGCCGCAACTGCGCACTGACGACCTCAATCGCCTGCCGCAGCCGATCCTGGGTGAGTAGCCGGGCATCGACACCGAGTCGGTTGCCCAATTGTTGTGCCAGCTCCCACGCTTGTGGGCTGCGTTGCTCCGCGGTGTCGGGGAGTTCGCCGTCCTGGCGGACCCCGATCATGCGGTGCTGCGCCAACCCGAGCGGTTGGCGACGATGCAATGGGAACTCCGGATCACGAGGACTGTCGAAGACAATCGCGTCCACATCGCCGACACCGACACCAGCCGCCTGCACCCATGCATCGATCGCGGCGGCGCCGATGATCCAGCAGCCCTCGAACGCACCGGGGTGACCGTTGTCGTGGACCACGATGTCACCGATCTCGACCCGTCCGCGCAGTTCCGGGTTCTCGTCGAGCAACTGCTGCGTCACCTTGACCACAGCGAACGCATGATCACCGAACCGGCCGAGGTTCATCACGCCCGCGATGGCGTGCTTGCCGCCACGGACTGCGGTCACCGCCGCGGCCAGACCCGCGACACCCACACCGAGCGGCTCATCATGGAAGTCCGCGTCCAGCCCCGCGGCCAACGCCAGATCCGACCAACCTCGGACACGACCGGTCGCGTCATCGATCGACACCGGGTGCATCCGGGCCGCGGCGGGACCCTCGACAACCGCACGAATCACCCTCTGCACCAGCGGAACACAGATCTTCGGCACCGTGCCCGCAAGGTGAACCGCCGCAGCGGGGGGACGTTCGTAGTCGGCCAGGTCGGCAACGGCCGGGTCGGCGACGGAGGCGGAGGCCGGTAGCTCGGTCGCGGCGGCGGCCAGCAAGGTGGTCAGTTCCTGGTCCAACCGATCGACTTGCACCACGGCAGTGTGGAAAGCCGCTGCGGCAGCGATCTTTTCGTCGAACCGAACATACGTGTCGGCGACGTCATGGATCTCCGGCGGCAGTGCCTGCTGATCCCGCAGCTCCCGGACCCGGTCGGTAGTCAGGCTTTCATCGGAAATACCGAGCTCGCGGCGGACCTCTGGACTGAGGTTGTCCAACAGGAGTCCACGTGCGGTCTCCTGGTCCGCACGCAGTCGGACGAGTACTGCCGCGGCGGTTTCCACACTATTCGACACCACGAGCAGACCGGTCGAGTGCTCGAGTTCCCGGCTGCGGGCGGCCCTGATCTTCTGGGCCGACAACTGCCGTTCGGCCTTCAGTTCCAACTCGGCCGCAAGCAGGGAAAGCCGGTGGGCGGACTCGCCCAAAGCATGGAGGGTTTCGCCGAGTTGCAGCAGGCTGCCCAGCCCTCGGTGCCGTCGAGTCTGGTCGAAGCCGGTCCGGCCGGGACCGCTCGGCTCGATCTCGACGTGCCTGGCGCGCAACGCGTCCATGGTCAGCAGGTCGGCATCCTCGGGGAACCGGTCCATATGTTCGCGGGAGAGCAGGTCGAACCGCTCGTCGAGCACTACCTGCTGCGCGGCGACCCGACGACGCAGGGTGACAAGCGCGTCGATGCCGTGCAGGCGGTGGCGGGCGTCGAGGAACTCCTCCACCAGGTTTCCGCGCCAGGTCGTCTCGACGTCGGATCCGTCGAGCTGCCCGCGCATCTCCACCAGCCGTGCCCGCGCCTGCCGCGGATCCGTCAGATCTATTCCCAGTTCGGCGGCCCACCGCGCCAAGTCGGGTTCCAGTTGCCAGAAGGTGTCAGCGTTGTCGTTGCGGATCTGGGACAACGCGGGGCCCAATCCGACCGGGGCGGGCGGACCCGAGCGCCCCGCCTCGAACAGGATGAGCTCGATCTGCCAGTCGCGGGCCTCGAGCTGCGCGGTATCGACCATCGGCCGGGCGTTGCGCAACTCCCGCAATTCACGGCATGCCTGGTCGAGCAGGTCGACCTGCTCGACCACCTCTGCGAGGCTATCGACTCGGATCAGCCCTTGTTCCTGCCGCATATCCCCCTGGTGCAACAGATCTTCCAGCAGGTCGACCTGGAGAAGGCGCAACCGGAAGGGCTCGACCGCGTCGATTCTTTCCTGGGCGCCCACGAGGAAGGCGTACCGCTTGGCCGCCTGAGCCACCGCCGGGTTCTCCGAGGCCACCAGCTCGGCGATCCACTGCGCCTCCTGCCCCGGCGCAGGAGCCTCGACCACACCCGGCTGGCTGAACAACTCATCGAGGGCGTCGTTGGACTGGGTGTCCAATTCCTCCCGTTCTGGGGAATCCACTATCAGAAGCTGTGTCAGGGCCAGATTCGTGGGGAGGTAACCCGCATTGCCAACTTCGATCCAGTCCGCCAGTCGCTGCATAGCGTCCTGGTATGGAGCGGTGAAATCGTGGCGGATCCGGTTCAGCTTTTCGATCGGCTCAGCCAGCGACGGCACAACCGGTGCGGCCGGGGCGGTGGCCGGCCGTGAAGCCGAAGGACGTTCGCGCACCCGCACTTCCGACGCAACGGCAGGGTCGCTGTCCGGCGTGTCGGTCACCGCCGGCTGTGCGGCTTCGAAGGCCTCGACCGCCTCGTCGAGCTCGCCCCTCAGCTCGTCCAATTCCCGTACGACGTCGAGGTGTTGGCGCACCAGCCCTTCCACCAGGTCGATCTGCTGCCAACTGTCCCCGTTCTGGGGTGCGGCGCGCAGTTGCGCGAGCAGCTCGGCGATCCCCGCCGCAGTGTTGTAGTCGTAGTCCGGGGCCACGACAAGACCGCCGAGTTCCTCGTCGATCCGGTGCCACAGCTTTTGCTGCACCGCACGCTTTTCATCGAGTCTCAGCACGAAAGTCTGGAGCATCGCCCGCTTCGCTTCGGGCATCTGATCGCGAGCCTGCCCCGTGGCGTCGAAAACGATTCCTAGCGCGAACAACACCTTCGACTGTTCTTGCGGCGGGAAATCGTGTACGACAACACCGTTCCAGTCGATGACCACGAGGCGGTGGTTGTCGTTGAGGACCACATAGGTGTGTGCGTCCACGAGGCCGTTCTCCCCGGCAAGGGAATCGGTGACCACCATCAGACTGCCCGGTCCCAGGTCGGTCAGGGTTTGCGCGACGGCCGCGTGGTCAGCGAAATCCCACTGCTCGGCACCCAGCCCGACGGCCAGCTCGACGCCCGTTGACCCACTACCGTTTCGTTCCAGCAAGCGAATGTTCGGATTACCGGTGAGCGCCCTGACAACCATGGTTGCGGCGGGCATGCAGAAGCTGGGCAGCGAGCGAGGGAATTCCTCTCGCCGGTACGCCACCGCGTCGGAGATCGCCCGGTCCAGCCGTGCCACTCGTGCTTGCGCCTCCGACAGGGCGTCGGCGAGTTCCGCCAACTCGGCCTGGACGCTGCGCGCATCCACCCCGACAGGGCCCCAGCCGGGTTCGGCGGACAGCATCTGGAAGTCGGACCGGAGGCGGTGGAGGTGCAGCAACGCCTGCAGCCGCCGGGCGTTCAATTGGTGCAGTTGGTCGAGTTCTTCGGTGAGCTGCTGGTGGTGGTGCAGCGCGGTCCACAGTTGGCGCTGCGGATCGGCCTCATCGGATGACGCGGTCTTCTCGATGTCGCGCAGCGTGTCCGCCCGCACCACTGGATCCGACAGGTCCGCTCGCAGACCGACCCGTGCCGCCGCGGCTTCCGCTTCGGCGAACAGCTGTCCGCGGTCGAGCGAAATGAGATACATCAACCAGGTGTCCGCGTACCGCCGACCCGGCTCCGGCAGGCTCTCGGATTGCGGGACAACGGGATTCGAGGCGTCGTTCGAATGCACCGGCGTGCCGACCGAATCGTAGACGACGGCATACATCCGGGTGCTGTCGAACACCGCGCTGTAGCTCGGCGAGGGATAATCGGTTTCGGCGCTGAACTCGGACACCTCCCCGACATGCAGGGCGACCTTGACGAGCGTCCCATGCTGGTTGGTCACCACATAGCGGACGCGGGTGCCGTCGGGTTGCACTTCGACAACAAGTGCCGACGCCTTCGACCTCAACCCGATCAGCGTCTCGGCCAAGGATTTCGGCCCCGGCACCCGCAACAACCTGCCCCGTGCCCGCGTTTGCAGCACCGTGTCGGTCAGGCCGGCCAGGCTCGAGTTGTCGACAACATCCACCGCGTTGTAGCCGTAGATGTCGGTAATCGCCTGCAAGGCCGCGGCGCCGTCCGCGACACCCACTCCACGCGACGCGCCGTCGATATCGGCCCACGCGGGCAGCACACCGGGATCCTTCAGTCCGGCGGCCAACTCCTTCTCCAGCTTGCGTGCCTGTGCGTCGGACTCTCGCAGGCCGGCGGCGACCTCAACCAGTGTCCGCAGAGTGTGCGCCGCGTCGAGCTCGCCATTGCGCTGCAACCGGTCCGCCTGGGCTGCCATCCGCCTGCCGCGCCGCTCGGTGTCGGGCACCTCGACACCCGCCTGCGCGGCCAGCTTCCGTGCCTGCGCCGCTCGCGCAGCCCGGGCCACCAACGCGCTGGTGTGCCGACTGCTCACCACGTCCAACCGACGGCGCGCCTCGACCGCGTAGCCGTAACGCCGGACCTGGTCGATCAACGCGGACCGATGGTCGGAGTCGAGGACATTGTCCGGCGCGGCCGCCAGTCGGCGCAGCACCTCATCCACCGACAACTCGCCCGATCCGAGTATCGCCACGGCCTCGTGATAACTGCGCCGCAGACTGCCGAGTTCTACCAGAGCGGCCCGCTGCCGACGGGTCGAATCCGCCAGGCGCTGCGCTTCCGGCGGGGCGCCGATCATCCCGGCCAGACCGATGCTCGGGCGTTGTTCCAATTCGACTACCGCGTCGAGGTTTTCGTCGAACTCGATGCCCTTGATCTCGGAGTTGCTGCCCGCGGACACTCGTTGCATCCAGGCGGCGATCGCCTCGTCGCCGACGAGCCAACCGCCGTTGCGGAGGGCTTCCGGGTCAGCGCTGTCGAATACCACGACGTCGCCTTCGCGCAGCTGCGGGTTGGCCGCGGCCAGCGCCGTGGTGACTCGCATGACGCCGAAGGCGTGCGCGCCGATGGCGCCGTGATCGATCACGCCCGCGATCGCGCCCCGGCCACCGTCGCGCACCGCGGCCAGCGCCGCTTCCAATCCCCGTGCGCCCCGGCCGAACGGCTGCTCCCGCCAGCCGGCGGCCAGGCCGCCGGCGTAGGTCCGGTCGGTCATTCCGTCCATTGCCAGCTGACCGGTCAGTGGCGCCGGGTTGATCCGAGATCCATTGTCGCCCAACAGCTGCTGGAACGTCAGCTGCACTTCGCGACCGCAGACCTTGGCAGGCCTTGCCGGCGCGCCTTGTTGCGCCACCTCGGGCACGGGTGCACCGAGGAGCTCCGCGAAGCCCGTTCCGAATTTGATTGTCTGGACCGGCATTTCGGTCTCGAAGTGGTCCAGATCGATGCGATCCAGCTCGACGTGGTCGGAGTCGGCCTGATCCAACTCGACTTGATCCAGGTCGGCCTGATCCAGCCCGGTCGGCACCGATACCGGGTGCGCGCCGGTGACCGTTCCGGCCTCGGTGACCGTCAGACCAACGAAACTCAGACGAGTTCGCACCCAGATGGTCATGGTCCGGTTGCCCGGCTCACCCGATACCGATACGTGCGCGTGCCCGGAAACCTCGGTGGCGGCGGTCAGGAAGTACCGGTCGACGGCATCCATCGCGACCTCGGCCACCTGCGGCGGCGTCCCCCAATCCTGGGTCAGACGCCGGACCGCCTGCTCCAACGCGGCGACACGCTCCGGGTGACGAGCATCGAGCCGAGCCGACACCTGCACTGCCGCAGGCGCGGACACGTCCACCGGGGCCACCAGCCGCACGCTCATCTGAGCCGTGTCGGTATCGGCGAACAGATCCAGCCGGTGCACAGTGTGTCCGGATTCGTCCTGTTCGGCGCGTACTTCGGTGGCCAGGTGCAGGTCACCGTCGGTGGCATCGAGCATCGCATCGGTCACGGACGCCACCACTGCCCTGGTATCGGCGCCGACACCGGTGAGCTCGGCCAGCAGAGCACGGGTCCCGTGGAAGTCGGCGGTGGTCGCCTCGGTCGGATTCGCAGGAGCCGGGTTGTCCGGTGCGAAAATGCTGAACCAGATCACCTTGCGGTACGGATGCTGCTCGCCGGGAGCAAGCGGATATCCACCGAGTCGATCCATAGTGTCGCGGACGATGAGCCGGCCCCGGTTCCGCTCCAACTTCCGGTTCTCCACCGGCACTTCGGGTTTCGCGTCGTCCTGAGCGTCCGAGTCGCTTCCCCTCGACATGAGGCCGTCTGCCAGCGAGAGATCGAAGCCTGGCAGCGTCTCGTCACCCGCGTCCGACATACCATCTGCCAACGAGAGATCGAAGCCCGCCGGCGTCTCATCACCCTCGTCGCCGTCGATCGACTCACCCAGGCTGGCCATGAGCGCGTCGATGAACTCGTCGGTGCTGGCGTTGTCGTCCATTGCGTCGAGTTGGCTCTGCTCCGGCGGTTTCGCGTCGGCAGGCATCGGCGGCGGGAAGTGGGTGCTGGCATCGAGGACTTCCACCAGCACTCGCCCAGCGGCCCCGGTGTTCCCCGGAGTGTCGATCAGGGTCGCGCGAACCAGCACCGGACCTTCGGTGTGGTTCAACGCATTTCCGCCCCACTCGGACACAGCTAGTTCGGCGTCCTCGACCATGTTCCGCGGCAACCCGTGTTGCTTCAAGAGCGCGACCAGCCACGACCGAACCTTCGAGACCTCGGCCTCTCGGACGTCGGCACCCACTCCGACGAGTAGTTGAGCGCGCTTGCGACGACGCGGATCCAGACCGGCGGCAGGCCGCTCGAAGAACTCGATGCGGAATGTGTCACCGTCGGCGGTGGATTCGAGCTGCCAACGGTCCGCTGTCTCGGTCAATGCCCTGGTCGCCGCGATCACCGACGCGTCGGACAAGGCAGCGCCGGTGACGACGACATCGAACCGCACTTCCCGACCACCCGCGGTGCCATGCACCTGCGGCCGAACCGTCACCTGCGCCCGCGGGGTGTCGGCGAACACGGCGTCCACGACGGTCGCCAACAGCGTCACTGCGGCAGGTGGCTTCCGGGTGGACTTCGCGGGCCTGTCTTCGTCCACCGCTACCGACGACGTCTCCGCGGCAGGTGTTTTCGGGGTCGCCTCCGCGTCCGCCACTACCGACGACGTCTGCGCGGCCTGTGTGTCCACGGGGTCGGCCCAGCCGTGCCAGTACATGAAGTCGGTGCACTCGTCGAGTGTCTGCTTGCGCCGCTGTTGCCAACCCTCGCGGTCCAGTGCCCGCGGCGTCACCGCTTCGATCGCGAGCGCGGCAGCGTCGAAGCTCTTCGCCCGCACGGATGCGGGCAGATCCTCGTCGACAGTCAGCCCGACGGACGGGCGCATCTCCTCGGAATCGAGCGTGATGCCGGCATCGCGCCGGTCGAAAACCTGTCCGTGAATAAAGGATTCGTGAATCTGCTCGGCCACGAACTCGATGGCCAACGGCGTGGACAGGTCCACGCCCGCATCCCGCGCCGCCAGCGCGGCCCGCAAGGCGGTCCTGGCCTGGCTCATGTACTCCAGCTGAAAATGTTCGGGGAGGTCCGCGAACGACAGCTTCGCGATGTCGACCTGCTCGCTCTTCGGTGTGCCTGCCGGGATCTTCGTGCCGTCCGGCATCCGCCACTGCGGGGTGTATTCGTCGTCGGATACGCGGAAGGACTCCCGGAAGTTCTCGTGCAGCTGGGCGGCGATCCCGCGGCACAGCTGGTCGAACTGCGTGGCGAGGCGAACAGCGGGGTCACCCGCGGGCTGTTCGATATCGGTGCGTTCGCGTTCGACCCGACCTACATCCTCCCTCAGCGCGTACCGGTCCGACAGCATCCGAACCTCGGTGACAAAGGCTTGGACGGCGCGGTGTTCCAGGACCGCAACCTGTCGCGCAGGCAATCGCACGGCCGCGGCCACCACACCGAGGTCCCGCTGGTAGAGGAAGCGCTGCCAGATCACCCACCGCTCGGCGGCGGGCAGCTGGGCCAGCGCGGCCTGCAGCACCGCCGGTGCGACCCCGGTCAGCGGACCGGCCGATCTGCGCACCGAGGTCGGTTGGTTCGACGCGCTCGCGATCTGGCTCTCGGTGGACCCGGCAGTGCGCAGGAAGGACGCCCACACCCGCTCGGTGAACGCGTGCCGCTGTTCTTCTTCGGCCACCACCACGCCGATCTGGCTGCCCAGCCAGGAGTTGACTCGCCGTCCCTCCGGGAGGGTCCCGGCAAACGCGAGGTCGAACACCCGCTCCCGCAATCGACCCGCCACGTCGGGGTCGTTCACCTCCGTTTTCAGCCACTCCAGCACTGCCGTGTCCTGCCGGATGCGGAACTCGCGCATCGCATTCCGGTCCCCGGCCTGGGCCGCGCGCAGCAGCGCGGCACGCTGGTCGCCGTTGTCCGGGGCTACGGGCGCGGCGGCGCCGTCACCGACTCCGTTCGGGATCGGGCCGAGGTTCCCGTCGCCGTCGATCTGCGCCATCGTCGCCGCCGGCAGCAAGGCTGCCATCAACCCGTTGATGCCGGGCGGCCGACGGCGTGGCTTGCGCTCCAGCTGCGACGGAGCCCGCTGCGGCGGAATCTGCTGCGGCGATTCCAGCACCGAGTAGCCGATGAGCCCGGCCACAGCGCGGACCCGTCGTTCGACGTCCTCGCTGCTCAACCGCTGACCGTTGCGCACCTTCCTGACCGAGGCTGCCGACGTGCCTGCCATCCAGGCGACCGCGTCCTGGGTCCGTGCAGCGGGCAACCGGGGGCCGAGTTCCCCGGCAGCATCCCGGATCCGCTGCGCAACGAGCTCGTCTACATCCCGACCGGCGAGTAGATCGACGACCGCCACGACATCCACCGCGGCCGCGTCGGCCACCTGCTGCACCCGGTTCTCCTCGGGCAATTCCCGCAATGCCGCCCGCACTGCTGCGGCATCGTCGAGTTCACCTGTGGGAGCGGGGGTATCGCCGTCGCCGACACCTGCGGGTGGTTGTCCGGCCGCATGCCGGTCCACCTGTGCTGGCAAGTGTGACGGCGCCACTGCGGGAATGATTCCCCGGACGCCGCGCCCGTTGGTCGGGTCCGCATTCCAGTCGACCAAATCCTGGATGGCATCGAAAACCCTGGCCCCGTCACCGGTTTCGACCGACATCCGCCCGTCGAGCACCAGGACGACGACCGCTTCATCCACGTCGGCCGCCGCGGCGATGGCCGCGACCTGCCCCGACATCGCGCGCAACCCGGCGGGCAGGTCGCGATAGTTCAGCTGCAGCGCCGCGGCCAGCGTGCGACGGTGCGACGGGTCGTGCACCGGCCCACGCCAGGACACCACCTCTCGCACCGTCTCTGTCGAAACCCCGGCCGCGGACGCCACTTCCGACGTCGACGCCTGCGGATTCGGCGCGGCCTGCGCCGCCGGATCCACCGCCACCGTCGCCGGCAACGCCAACCCGTGCCGGCCTGCGGCATCGAGAACGCGGACAGCGACATCTCCGAGCACCGGAATGCCCTTGATCACACACAGCACCGTCTGGGTTGACACTCCAGCGTCCACCGCCACCGCACGCCACAGCGGCAGCTCGCCGAGCCGGGCAGCCCGCTCCATGCCGGGCGGCGCGCGCTCGCCCGGCAACTGACCGATGGGTCCGTCCGGGGCCACTTCGGCGACATTGATCAGGCGGCTGCCCTCGACGTACGGGATCAGCGGTTTCCCGTTGCGGCCGAATGCGATTCCGGCCACCCGGGACACGCCCATTTGCTCACGCTCGGCCAGCCACACTTCGACATCCGCACCTCTCCACTCCCGGTCGACACCGTTGACCTTCTCCCGCACCACCACTTCGCCGTCGGCGTCCAGCTCCACCTGGAATGCGTGCCACCCGGCATTACCGAATCCCATGGCGCCTGCGACGGCACCGCCCTCGTTGACCCCGCCACGCTGCACAAACTCGACAACCTCGCGCAGCGTGCCGAAACCCCGCCAATCGCCACCCAACGCCTTGGCGAAGGTCTCCTCATCCACCCCGTACAGGTTGATCAGCGGGTGGTCTGCCATCCCAGGTATCGACTGTTCACCGTTGGACACCCGCGCCACGAACTCGGCCGTCCTCTGCACCACAAACGGGGCACAGTTCATCGGGCCACCGCGCACCTCAGCCGGCACCCCGGCCGGCCAGGTATAGGTGGCGCTGCCGTCGATATCCATCAGGGTCGGATTCGCCAGGGCAGCAATCATTGCCGCCTGGATGCGGTCGCGGTCGGCCCGCGCGGATTCGCGCTCGACGAAGACGCCGAGCAAGTCGTCGAGCACCACGAACCGCTCCGCCACCGCGCGGACGTGCGAGTGCTCGGCAAGGAGACTGTCAGATGGATCCGACAACAGTTTTCGCACCCGCGCGAGCCCGAGCTCGGCACGCGGTATCCGGAGCCATCGCGACAACCGCATCTGCTCCCGGTCCCGCTTGCCGGCCAATTCCGTCAGCGTGGTATCCGAATTCACCCATTCCACGGCCCGCTTACCCAGCGTCGCGAGCAGTTCATCATTCTGCTGAACCTCGCCCTGTCGACGCTGGAGCTCCAGAGCATGGCCATCGAGCCGACGCGCCCGCGTCTGCAAACGCTCGAGCGATTGGCCCAACCGGCGACGTTCGTCGGCGACCTGGAGCAGGTCGGTCAGCCCACGATAGCGCTGCTCGGCCGTCGCTCGGTCCTCCGCCGACGCCCCCTCCAATTCTGCACGTGCCTGTCCCTGCCAGCCGCGCAACCGCTTCAGGACCGCTTCCCTCGCCCCCGGACGTAGGTGCTCGATATCCTGCGGGAATCGCATCAGATGTTCGTCGCGGAGCGCGGAATACCGTTCATTCGCCACGACGATCTGTCCATATGCCCGGCGCCGCGCGGCTTCCAGTGCGCGCACCTCTCGGATCGCCATCG
Organism: Nocardia sp. CWNU-33; assembly: GCF_046764895.1. NCBI lineage: Bacteria > Bacillati > Actinomycetota > Actinomycetes > Mycobacteriales > Nocardiaceae > Nocardia > Nocardia sp. CWNU-33. The sequence goes on from NZ_JBKOQN010000001.1 coordinate 174,488, forward strand.
CCGCGACGAGGACCTGATGGGCTTTCTCGGTCAGCGCGTCGAGGCGGCGCAGTTTCATCAGATCATCGAGGGCCGAGTGGTCGTCAGGCAACTCGGAGGTCAGCTTCTGGAGCCGCTCCAGTGTCAGGTCTGCCGGTGCCAGGTCGAGACGTACCGCCAATTCCGCACGCAGCGATGCACTCGTGCCACGCAGTCGAGCCAACGTCCCCATATCCAGCGTGACCGGGTCGACATCGAATTCTCTGGAGTGATCCAGATACAGAGAGCCCGCATGCTGTGCCACCAGGCGGTCGTGGAACCACAGCAGCCCGTCACCCATCGTGACGTCGGACATACGTTTAGTGTCGATCGGGTCCCAGATCAAGGTTTCCAGTCCGGAATCCAGCTCGGCGATCTGCCCGTCGAGCTGGACGGTTTGATCGATCACCTCGAGCAGCCCGCCGAGCTCCAGGAATCGGGTGACGAGCTCCCATTTTCGCCGCGCCCACAACGCTGACGACAGGGCATCCAAGTAGTCGGACACCGCGGCATCGTTCTCTGGTGGCTTCGGAAGCCCCCTGAACGGCGCCATTTCCGGCAGCTCGTAGCGCGACACAGTGGTCGGATCCACGTCGAGGAACGCGCCCAGCTCCAGCTGTGTCTGCAACAGCATGCCGCGCAGGCGGGCCACGTTGTCCGTGCCGGGGCGGAAATCCCCGGGCAGCACTTCGTACTTGGCACTGTCGGTCTGGTGACCACGTACCCAGAGCGGGCCGTAGTACGTCTTATTGCGCGCAAGCCGCTGCTCGGTTTCCCAGATCGCCTGGGCCGACGCCTCGAGTTGGGCGGCCTCATCGAGCAGCGGCTGAAGTTCGTCGGCCGAGGCGACGCCCTTGTCGAGCCGGGCCTGAGCGACATACAGCTTGTATTCCAACGCGCTGATCCGACGAACCTGGGTATCGAAGCTGTCGATGTTGTCGACCGTCACCACCAGATTGAGATGCCTGATCAACTCTTCTTCCGCCTCGGCCAGCGCTGCGGACTTGTCCGTTCGCCCGATCAGTTTCGCGAGCTCGCGCCGCAGCCGACTGTCTTCGACGAGCTCGGCGGGCTCTATGCCGAGCAGCTGTGCCAGATCGTCGCGTGCGCGGACGAACCGGTTGATCCACTCCTGCCGGGTATCCGAGTCCGGACGCAAGAGCTCCGCAACGTCCACCTTCCGCTGCAGGTCCGCCTCGAATGCCTCGCACATCTGAACGACGCTGTCGCGCATCGACTGGCGCAGCCGGTGGGCAGTATGACGCATCCCGGCCAAGGCATGCCCCCGGTGGCCATCGTCACGGGTGTGGCCGTTCTGGTCCAGCACATCGGGGGTGGAGTCGGCGGTATCACCAGCCGCACTGTGTGTCTCGGGCTGTGCACGCGGGTCAGGCGGTACCTGTTCGAAGTGGTGCCTGAGGCGCGCCAAACACTCGTCGTCGAATGCGGAACGTGCGGTGGCCGCCCCTTGGTCGTCGACGATGAACCGGAGTCTCCGATCCCACCTCTTTTCCCTCGGCATTTCGAGCAGACCAGCAAGGTCGTGCGCTATCCGTTCCGGCTCGGGCCCCTGCACCACGACTGCCGCACGTTTCGGGTCGGAGCCCTCATGCATTTTCAAGTAGTCCGCCGCCCGCTGCAGGCCCATTCGCAGCGCCGCCGGGGTGGCAGGCCCGCCGAGCACGACCACTGCCACTTCGTCAGCGGACTGAACGTCCCCGATCACGGCGAACTGCCGGCCGGTGTTCCCGAGATCACGCAGATCTAGTGCCGCCGCATAGACTTTCGGATTGCCTGCCAGATGCGCGTCTGCCCATTGACCGGCCTCCGCCAGCACCTGCGCCGTTGCTACCAGCTGTGCCGCACGCAGACGTCTGCCGTGGACACCCAGTTCGGCAGCTTCACGAGCGAGCATCCGCAGATTCGCCTCGTGCCGCCACTGATACGCAACTCCGTCCAGGCCGGCGATTCGCGCCGGCATGTCCCGCACCAGTGCCCATTTCACGTCATCTGGTAGCGCATCCCACCATTTCGCGATCTGCTCGGCCTCGGGGCGACTGACCTCGAGTCGCATTGCACCCCAGGCATCTTCAGCGAGTTCCCGCTCCCGGGTGGTGGGGTCGATATCACGCTCAGCGGGCGGCAGCGCGGCAGGTGCGTCGCTGGGGCCGACAGACCAACCCGCCGAATCCTGCGGCGACAGACCGCCGGGTACCTCTCGCGACTGGTCCTCTCGCGCCGCCAGCGGCGGCTGAGGGCTGTTCGTCGGCTTCTGTCCATCCGCCAGGCCGCTGCGGGCCTGGGGTGTCTTGCCCATCAGCTCGGCCGGGGAGCTCACCCCCTTGCCGGTGGTGTCGACCGCCCCATCGCCGACACCGACGGGCGGCCTGGTGGTGGACTCGGCAGGCGCTGTCGGCAAAGCCGGCAGCGCTGCGGGCAGGTCGGCCAGCAACTGGCGCACCCGTTCCAGCACGTTCGGAATCAACGGATCTGTGACATCCGGCTGTCGCTGGGCCGCAACGGTTCCCGAATCCGATTCCGCTGAGAGCACTTTCGAGAATTCATCGAAAATGCGCTGCCACCGTTCGCCCTGTACGACGGCACTCATAAACGCTGCCGGCTCTACCCCGATCGGGCCCTGCGCCGCCAATTCGCTCAGCTGCCGGGATAGTTCACGCAGTCGAGCACGACCTCGCTCGGACAGCGGTAGCCGCGGTACACCCGTCGCGGTGTGGATATTGCCGTAGAGCGAACCCACCGTGCCGCGCGGTATCGGCGGGAAGTCGTGCACCTCTATGCCCGCATAGTTGATCACGAACCGACTGCCGGCCACGGAGATCACCAGGTAACCATGGGCACGCCCGTCGGGAGCGGAGATCTCCGTCACCTCGGCGATACCACCATCGGGAATCGCCTGCTCCAATGCCTGGAAATCGGTGAACACCTCGGGCCGCGCTCCCGACGCCGCCATCATCTCGAGGTCGGACGTACCGAGCATCGCGTTGTCGCGTTCTATCGGTTCGATGTCCGGGTTACCAGTAAGTGCCGACAACGCCATCATCGTCAAGGGCCCGCCGGGGACGTAGACGAATTCCGCCGGATCCACCGGATCGAGGGCCGGCCGGCGAGCCGACAGCTCCGCTTCCAACGCCTGGTCGGCACGTGCGAAATCAGCGCTCGCCTCCTCGAGCGCTCTCCACAGCTCGCCGTTTGTCGTATGCCCCAAGGAATCCAGCGCCGAGGTTGCCGCCTCCACCCGCGCCTGCACGATGAAGTGCACCAACATCGCCTGCCACCAGGCCCGGTCCAGCTGGTGCAACTCGGCCAGGTCCTCCGAGATCTGCTGGTGCCGGCGCAGCACCTCGCGGAGTTCCTGCGCCCACCGTCGGTTCGGTTCCGGCGCGTCGGCCAGTGCCGCCAGCCGGGCGAGGACCTGGTCGCGATGCTCCGGGAGCAACTGCTCGTGCGGCACTCCCAGCGTGGTTGCCAATTGCTGGGCCCGCCGCCATTCGTGACCGCGTTCGACATGCGCGGCGTGCAGTCGGAGCACCTGAGAGACACGTTCGGCAGATCCGACGGGTTCCCACGCGGGTGGCATGTGCTCATCCGGACTCACCGGGCGCATCGGGGTACCGTCGTCGCGCACGACGATGCCGTAATAAGGCGCACCCTTGGGATCCGGGACGAATTCTTCGACGATCTCGTCGGCGAGAGCGATTTTGACAATGGTGCCCGAATAGTTGACGAGCGTGTACCGACGGTGGAACGTGTAGCCCTTCTCCACCACGGCCATCGAAGCACCCGAGGGCAGCGCCTTCAGCAGCGCAATCATCTCGTCGCCGTCCGGCAGCCGCATCAGGCGACCACGCAACCGGGCCTGCAGACGGGAATCCTCATCACTGCGGGGCCGCCTCTGCTCGGCCGATTCCACTCCGGCGGGTCCGTACAAACTCTTGACCACGCGCACCACCGCGGCAGTGTTCGGTTCTTCGTCTGCTTCCCACTCGAAGAATTCCGGCTCGCCGAGTTCGACCAGGCTCTCTTCCAGTGCCGAACCGAGCCGATACACGTTGTCGTCGGCGAGCCGTAGGTTTTCGGCGAACCGATCCAGTTCGGCCAGCTCGTCGGATTTGTCCTGCCGTTGTGTGGAATCCCAGTTCTGAATTCCGTCCCTGAGCTGATGAGCCAACGTGTCATCGCCGTTGGTGGCGATGCCGAGCGCCTGGATTCCCTTGTCCAGTTTGCTCGCCCAGTGCGTCCGCGCCAGCAGCGCCTCGTGCAGCTCGGCACTGACCGCATCCAACCAGGTGTGTGCCTGCTGCAGGTAGTGATAGCGATGCACCGCTTCGATGTGCGCGCGCCGCCGTTTACCACGGGCCGCGTCCGGATCACCTACCTGGACGACATGGTCGACAACCGGACGAGTCGCGTCCAGACCCAGCTTCGCCACGGCATCCTGGTACTTCTGTGCCGCCTCGAAACGCCAATGATCCGCTCCCCGCTGCAGCTTCGACATCATTCGCAGGAAGGCGAGTGTGGTGCGGACGATCTGCTGCCGGCCACCCTCACTCGGCCAGCTGTGGGCAAAGGGCGCCGCCGGCGGCCTTTCATATTTGTTGCGGTCGAGCCACAGTCGCATCCGCCGGGGCAATGCTCCCAGGTCCTTGACCGGACCGCGCTGCTGGGGAACCTGGCCGTCCGCCAGCTGCTGTAGCGCCGTGCCGTTCTTACCGAACGCGGCCGCATGCAGGTGTTCCACACCGGCGCCGACGTCGTGCGCCCACTGGTCCACTGCCTCTTTCCCGACGACCCAGCCGTGTTCGTCCGCACCGGGATAGGCGTTGTCGAACACCACCACCTGGCCGACGTAGTTCGCGAGCTGCGGATATCTGGCGACCAGCGCATCGTTCACCTCGACCACCAGGGCCGCGTGCGCCAGGTCGTGGCTGCCTTCCAACGCCAACGCCATCGCACCCACGTCGCCATTGCGAGCACGGACCCGGGCGATCACGTCGGTCAGACCCACCCGCCCCGACAGCAGCGACTCCGGCAGCCAGTCCGCGGCCAACCCTTGGAGGAACCGGGTACCTGACATCCCGCTGTCCACGATTTCCGGACTGTTCGGTGACGCAGGTGTCATCAGGGCGGCATGCTCCGGATCGGCCCAGATCTCCACCACGCCCTGCACCTTTGCGGCACAGTTGTTCTCCACCGGGTGGTTGTCGAAGTACTCGTAGTCGGCCGTTGCGGCGTCGACTGCGGGAGCAGTCCCCATCGCGGGCCGCCCGCCCATCGCAGCGATACCGACCTCAGCTGAATAGCCCGGGGCGTCGGCCGAGTCGGCGTGGGTCCGCGCCCCAGCGAGTTGGCGCTGCGGCAACGCCTCGACCATGGCGGTAGCGTCACCGGTTTCGGCTGGCATCCGCACATACGGAACCGTCGCGTCGGTGTGCTGCAGCGCCCGCTCGGCAAGCATCTTTCCCAGCTTGGGAATCACACGCTCCCGCAGACCGCTGATGGACTTCGGAGACTTACCCATCCGCCGCGCGAGTTCCTGGCGGTCGACGACCTGCTCAGCACCGAAGACCAGCGCGCCGTATTCCCGCTCAACCGGCGAATCCAGGCCTTTGGCAAGCTCCGCCAACAGCTTTTGCGGCGCCTGGTCCACCAATTCCCGCGCTTGTGCGGTGGTGAGCCGGATCTCGGGCTGCCGGGAGCGCGCACCGAGCTCCGCCAGCGCAGCCAGAACCTTACGGCCGGTATCGGTGTCGGCCGAAAGTTCACCGCTGATAACGCGGACAAGGGTGGACTGAGTCACCCCGGCTCGGGCCGCGATCTTCCGCTGTGATGGTGGCGTGCTCTGCTGCTGGGTCCCCTCGTGCTCGAACCCGCCGCGCAATGCCGGTGGAATGCGCCGCCCCAGTCGACGTGCGGCCGTGAGCACTTGGAGCTCCTGATCGGTGCCTTCCGGCGCTGACCTGGCGAACACATCGGCAACCGCCTGCTCGGAAACTCCAGCCAGTTGGGCGATTGCCGCATCGGTGACCTTGCTGAAATACCAGTATTCGAGATCGTCGACCGCCGCAAGAACTCGATCGATCACTTGTTCAGTAAGTTCACCACCGCCTCTGATCGCCGTACTGACGGTTGTTTGCACCACGCCGGCGTGAACAGCCACTTCTTGTTGGCTCGGCTGCCGACAGAACGTGCTTGGCACAAACCGTCCGTCGGCATGACGACCGGGGGTAAGTCTGTTCGCGAGGAATTCCGGATCAGCGGCCTTACGGAAAACAGCCGGGATCGGAGCTTTAAACCATTGCAGCGCAGCAATAACGCGCTGCTCTTCCTCGGTGTATGACGGTTCGGTCCGAGCAAGCACATCGCGAACCGCCACAGTGGACACGCCGAGCAATTTCGCAATATCGCTGGTTTCAGGTTGCCGCGCCAACTCCTCTTCGTCGAATTCAAGGAAGAGTTCAGCCATTTCGGTCGCATGCCCCGACGCGATCCGCTCCAATCTGGCACGAACAAGCTCGTGGTCGACCGCCAAAGGCTCTACGCCGAGAATTTCGGACAACTCTCGGCGTAGCACCTGAATCTGATCCAAATCGCGACCCTGGAACGGCGAAGACCAATAGCCGAGATCCGCAATCGCCGCCAGTACCCTCCGTTTGGCCGCTGTGTCGCCGGCGATCTCTCCATTGACCACCAGGCTGACCATTTTCTGCGTTACCCCGGCGGCTCTCGCGACCTGATCCTGATCGACTTGTTTCTTGAAGCTTCCAGGAACAAAACGGTCCGCTTCGTAATGCTGCGGCGTGAACCTGTTCTGCACAAAGGCCGGATCGATCGCATTCCGCATCCGAGGCCGGAGCGGATAACCGAGAATGTGTGCCGCAGCAAGCATCCGCTGCTCGGGCTCTGTATGCGACGGCGCGCGCCGGTGGAGCGCTTGCACCACATCCGAAGCCCGGTGCACGCCGGCCAAGAGCGCCACATCGGCTATCGTCGGCCGCCTCGGCAAGAGGCCGAGTCGCGTCGCCGTATCACGAACCTGCCGCCATTTCGCCACATCCGTTTCCCGACCGGCGAAAACCCGGGTCACCGTGTCTTCGGAGACGGAAGCTGCCTCGGCCAGATCCGCCGCGAACTGCTGCGGCAAACGAATTTTGGCCAGAGCGTCAGGCGGCAGTGGGAATCCGAGCTTGGTCGCAGCAGTCAGCACCGCCCGCATGACGCGCGCGCTTGCCTCCCAGCCGTTGAGGGCCTTATAAACAAAGCCCGGACCCACGTCCGCTTCCCGCGCCACCTGCGCCCAAGTGACTGCGTGTGGCGGCGCTGCCTGGAATCGGACATTCGCGGGAAGCGGTACGCCGAGCCGGTCGGCGGTCGCTACTACCGACTGTCCCACCTGTACATCGGTTTCCACACCTGCGAATACTCGACGAACCAGGTCGTACGGAACTCCCGACTCCCGCGTTACATCGGTCATATTGTTGCGACGTGCCGGTTGCGTTGGCGCAGGCGGAATCTCATCCACGAGTTCGGGAGCCGCCCGCCGTATCGCCTCGATCACACGGTCTCGTTGTTCCGGACTCACCCAATGCCCATCACGTACGTGGCGAACGACATTCTTGGATACTCGGGCCGCGTTTGCAATTTCACCGGTGCGCCACCAAATCGGTGGGTTCAGAGCCGCTTCGGGAAGCTCGAATCCGATCCGCGCGGCCGTCTCGAGGACAGCTCGCCACGTCGCGTAGGTGACGCGTTCGCCGTTGAGTAGCCGGTTGACTTCGCTGTTCGACACACCCGCCGTGCGCGCCAACCGTGTTCGAGAGGGCGGCGATGGTTGCGGGGGCGGCGGTGTCGCCACCAGCTCTTGTGGAAGCACGATACCAAGGCGGGCGGCCGCTGCGGCGACCTTCTCCCTGGTTTGAGCCGAGACTCGGTCACCCGCGAGCATGTGGCGCAGCGAGTCTCGGCTCACGCCCGCTTCTCGAGCAAGCATCGTCCATTCGAACTTGGGCGTGAATTCATGAATCGAGACCAGCTCACCGTTGCGGAACTCGAATTCGAGTTTCCGCATCGCGGCCGACACACGCTCGCGAACCACGTCGGGAACCGATCCCCCACTGGCCATCCGGAATACGGCGCGAGTTGACACTCGTGCGCGGCGCGCCACTGTGTGCACCGAAACCGGCTGCGGCAGCTTCTGCGGGCGCGCAACGTCCTCGGAAAGCTCGAAGCCGATCCGCTGCGCCGTGGCGACTACTTGCTCGTGGATCCGTCGACTGACGGCCTTCTTGTTCAGCACGAGAATGACCGTGCTGAGCGGGATACCAGAAATACGCGCCAGATCTGTCGCGGTGGCTGGCCCATCCAGCGTGAAATCGGGTGCGGCCTGCTCGATTTCGCTTTCCTGAACCTCATGCTGCTGCGAATGGTCTGCCGTCGAATCCTCGTCGACATCCGACTCGAGCGCCGCTGTATCGGGGGCAACTTCGGTGAGCCGCTCGACCAGCACCGCCATCGCATCACGCCGTGTCTTGTCGGCGGAGCCGCGGGTCAACATCATTGCCCGGCTCGCATCGAGCACCGACTCGCCATTCAAGATTGTCAGATAGCAGATCGTCTTCTGCTGGGGCGCGAGTTGCGCGATGGCATTCGCCAGCTTCGTGAGGTCGCCTGCGATTACGTGTGCGAGCTGGGGCGACAGCCGCGCCATTACCTCCGCGACCCGCCGGTCATAGTCGGGCTCTTGTTCGGGAAGCTGGCTCAACCATTCTTCGATATCGACTACCGACGGCTCGGGAACATCGAGCAGTGAGATCATCAGGAGATCCGTAACACGGGTCAACGCCGAAGCCTCGCCCGTTTCCGTGAGGTCCATGATCTCCAAGACCTGACCGCGGGACAGACCCCGCAAGAATCGGAGATTGCAATATTCCGCATTGCGGCCGGCCAGCTCAGCGACCGCACCTTGCAGCCGGGCGAGGTCGCCGCCGACGGCGTCCACCACCTCGGCAGGAAAACGCTCGGCCACCAACAGGTTCAGCAATTCGTATTGCGGACTGTTCGGTGACGGCACGTCGTGCAGCGCGATCGGGGTCGCCATTATCACGGCATCCGCCAACGCATGCATCGCGGCCTGGTTCAGGCCCTCCACCGCGGTGCCCGCCCCGAGCCTTGCAGCCAACGGACGCGATGCCTCCTCGGGCAAGCCGAACCCGATCATCCGGCGCAGCCACTCCCGATGTGCTGGGCTGAGATTGGTGTCCAGTGTCCGTGCGATCACCATGGGATGCGCCGATGCCACCGCATGGGCCCGTACCGGTGCCGCATCGGCCGCATCGGGATCGTCGCTGTTCTCGTCGGCGCGCACCCGCTCCAGGACCGCCGCGCGAATTCGTTCGATGATCCTGCGCTCTACCGCTTTGGGTGCGATATCGAGCAGCCAGTCATGGATGTTCTGCCCTTGGGGCGGGTTCCAATTGTGCTGCGCCGCAGTGGCGAGCACGTCGTCGACGGCGGCGCGCGCCAATGGCGCGGCTTGTCGATCGCCGAGCCGGGCCAGCACAGGCGGGAAGATCTGCCGCCCGAAAGTCCTCGCTAGACCATTCAACGCCTGTTCTCGGCGAGTCCGATCGATAGCCTCGCCCGCGCGCACCACGGTCAACCACGCGGCCACTTCGTCGTCGATTCGGGCGCCGATGCGGACGTTGCGGAAGTCCACGCCCGCCACCGCCGCCGACTCTCCGTTCGGCCCCAACGGCCGCGCCGCCACCCCACCTGGCAGCAACTCCATACCGCCCAGGTGCGCAACCTGATCCGGCGGTGTCCACTCCTGGAAGCGAGTCTCCACGCCGTTCTCGACCACCAGCACCCGCTGGTGTTCGGCGTCCCACTTCACGCACACCGCGTGCGCGCCGACCTCGTTCTCATTGGTGAAGCCCGCGAAACCCACCACCGCGACGACCGCACCCTTGTTCGCGAGCACACGGTGGTAGATCTCGTCCCACGAGGCGAATCCGTTCTGGTGCCAATCCGCCCCGACTACGCCCGCACCCTCCCGTGCGGCCACGCCATCCGGTCCCGCGACAAGACCCGCCAGACCGGCAGGCGGCGTCGCGCCCACTGCTGCCCACGCCGCCTGCGCGGCCTCCGGCAAACAATTCTTCGGCCCTTCGACCAGCAGGTGTTCCACCCCACCCGCCGGACGCCGATATCCGGCCGTGGCATCGGTGGACGTTTCCTGCGGGTGCCGATCGGACAGTCCGGCATGCAATGCCGCGTCGAGACGGTCGATCTCGGCGAGGGCCGAGGCGTAGTCGACTGCGGCGTCGACCATGCTGTCGGTTGTCAAGACTGCCGAGGCCATGGCGTCGAGCGCGGCATCCCGCTGTCCGGTCGCGGGATCCGTCAGGGGGCTCACCCTGTCGGACTGGGTCACCATCTGCCGGATCAACGCGATCGGCAGCGACTGCTGCTCGTCGGCCTCGGTCGCCTCGATGCCCATCTCCCGAGCCAGTTTCCTGTGCAGTTCGCGGGCGAGATCACGCTGGAGCTCGAGTCGTCGCGTGCGCAGCACGGTGGGCACGTCAGCCGTGAAATTCCAGTAAGCGTGCTTGCCGTCGGACAGCAGTCGCAGCATGCCCTCGACGTCTTCGCTGCGAGTCGCGGCTTCGTGGCGAAGACGCGCGAGGGTCGAAAGATCACTCGCGCGCAGGTCCAGCGCAGCGGCCTGTTCGGTGTGGCGCTGGTGGTTCTCGACCAGCCGGATCAACGTGCCGAGCGAGCGGCGCCGCCGGCCGCGTGCCGCGACCCGTGCGCTGTGCAACGCCGACGCGTCCTGCAGCGCCGTCGCCAACTCGTGTTCGTCTTGCGGGTAGCGGCTCAGATGATCGGTCCGCCGCGCCTCGAATGCCTGCTCCACCACCGCGACGCGGGAATGCGCCTGGCGTTGCGCTGCCTGCAGTGCGGCGATGCCCCGGATCCTCGCATCAGCGTCGAGCAGTCGCGTTATCTCCGTGATCGCCTTCGCGTGATCGCGGACATACGACCGTCTCGCCGATTCCCTCAGCTCGGGATTTGTCAGGAGTTCCCGCTGGTAACGCAGCGCAGCCACCGTAGCGTCATCCAGGGTCCGCATGTCGAGATCGAGACCAACACCATTGGCCGACAACATCCTGGGCAGCCACTCGCGGTCCGCTGCATCGAGGTCGGCGAGTCTGGCCAGATCATCGCTCAACACGACCCGAGGCGTCGGGTTCTCGGCGGCAGGTCCGAGCGCGGCCGAGATCGTCTGATCGAATTTGCTAGTGAGTACCTGCAGTCTGGCGTCGCGCTGCTCGAGTGCGTCGACCAGTGTGCGGACCGCCCGGCAATCTTCGAATCTCACGGCGAGTTCGTACTTTTCCTGCGCCTGCGGAAGATCTTCGCGTCGCATGCTCGGCGGCCACGGCTTCTTGGTCAACTGCTCCAGCTCGTAGGGGTACATGCCTTCCGGATCGGTGTCGAGCAACACCTGGAGCAGGGCGCGGAGCTCGGTGTACTCGGCTTGCACCCGTGCCATGGTCCGCGGGCCCACCCGCCGGTTCGGGCCGTAGCAGAAGACGGGAGTGATGTCCCGGTCTCGGACGATCGACATTTTCGGCACCGTGTCTCCGGCCTGCTGGATATCCCTCGCCAACCCGTTGAGGCTCTCGACCTGAGCGGCCAACACTCGGACCGAGGCAGCCGAGTCCAGTCCCTGCTCGTAGCGCGAATACGCGTCGTAGAGCGCGTCCTGCAACACGTCGATACGACGAGCCCGGGCGGTGTAGCGGTCGATCTCTTCGATCCTCTGCATCACCTCGAAGTGCCCGAGGAACTGCTCGGCCGCAACGGACATCGCCTCGGAAAGGAATAGGCGCCCCTGCAAATCGGAGAACTGCTCATGCACCCGCCGCTGGTCGGTCAAATCCTGCTCGGGAATTTCCAGCAGCGCGGCCAGCGTTCGCCGACGATCCGCGAGTTCCGCCTCGCGGGTGCGCCTCAGCTCCGATGTCGGGTCCAGCAACTGCGTGACACTGTCACCGGTGGGTGCGACCAGTTCTCGCAATTGCTTGTGCAGCTCGGCAATCCGCTCGTCGTCGTGTCGACGCAGTTCGACCAGCGCCGTCGACAGCTCGGGTACGGCGGGTTCGGGCCTGATCTTCCCGCGCAACAGCTGGGCCAGGCGTTCCCGGAACCCGGGCGCGGACGCACCGGCGCGCACCTGACCCGGATCGGACGCGCCCACAGCGAAGTCGCGCCTGCTGGTCCGCACCACGCCATCGGCGTCGGGGACTTCCACTCGCTGGCCATCGGTGTCGAGGAACATGCCGAACACCGGCTGTCCGGCCGATTCCGGCGACGGCACGACATTGGGTCGCAGTACCCCCATACCCGGGTCGCGCTTCTCGATCCGCACGGTTCCGTCCGAGTTCACCCGGCGAACCAGCCAGTAGGTGTGGCCGATATCCCCGTGCTTGCCGCTCTGATCGATGTGCGTCGGCTCGAACACCAGCAAGCCGACCTCGACTTCGGGCACGACTTTTTCGAGGTCAGCGCTGTCCGGGTCGATGCCTTGGCGCTGCGCGTCGAGCTGCTCGGCCCACGCCCGCAGTCGGGTGATGGCCGCGCCGATATCCGTGAAGGCTTGCTTGCGCCCGCCCATCACCTTCTCGATGTGCTCGACTTGCATGCCGCCCAGCCCGGCAGTGAAATCGTCGAGACCGTTCCGGCCCGTCACCGCGCCGATGTCCCAGAGTGTCAACGGAGCGCACTGGTTGTCCGCGTGTGGCCACGGCATCAGCGGGCGACGATAGGTCCCCTTGCCATCGCCATCGGTATCGAGTTCGGTACCAAACCTGGATGCTGGACCACGCACCTTCGCGAACAACCGGTGCAGCAAACCTCGGCGCACTCGTCCCCGATTCAGCTCGTGCGCCTGGTGCCAACCCACCATTGTTTTCGCGAACTCTTCGCCATCGAGTCGATGCGACATCGCGTGCACGACTCGCTCCGGAGCGATCAACGGCAACGCTGGGTCCAGCGCGCCGCCGACACTCGCCTCCGCCAGCACTTCCTTCCGCTTCCAGCCCTTTGCCGGGTCACCGTCGATGTAGACGTAAAGCGGGAGCAACGACCAATCAGCGAATGCGCTCGCCAAATCATGGCTGCGATATACACCAAAGGCAGCGTCCATTCCCACACGCATGTCGCCACCATGGTCGCTGGTATCGGGTCCAGTGATCTCGTGGTATTTATCCACCAGGTGGATGAATTCATGGTGCAAGATAGCGGCGACCAGATCTCCTGGGGACCAGCTCCAGAACTTGGCGGCGTGCACTTTTCGCAGGGTTTCCTCGGACCATTTCTGGTCCGTAAGTGTCCTTCGGTCCAACTCTATGACCGAGTAGAAATTCCGGTCCTCCTTGCCGTACTGAGTCCCACAGGAATACGCCTCTGCGGAGGCCCTGGCCCCGTCGATGGTAAACGGCAATTGAGCCTCATCGACAAAGCGAACTTCGCGAAGATTATGCCTGCCACCGTATTCCGCGATCAGCTCACGCAAGGTGCGAGCGGCGGAGGCCAAGGCCTCCACTCGAACGCCCTTGACGCCGTCACGATCCTCGACCTCCCATCCGAGCAAGCGGACATGGTGATCGCGATAGAGGTCATCGACAATCCGCTTTTTGGCCTCGACCTCCGCTGCAGCAGAGTCCGGCGCCGCCGCTGCATCGCCGCCCTCGACGGGACCCCGTGCTGATTCCTCCGCGACGCGCGGCTCTTCGAAATGCGCCCATACTTCACCGTGGTCCTCCACCCCCGACCGTTTAGCGGCGGCAAGCGATCGGTGAACCTGCGGACCCACCGCAGCAGCACTGTGCTGGGGAACATGCTCTGCTAGGGGGTGGTCTTCGTAGCCTGCAAGCGGTCGCACAGGGCGGTACTGATCGCATTCGACGGACACCCGCAACGATCGGACATCGGCATCCCCGGACAATTGCAACGTTATTTCCACATACGGGGATAGCATGTCCCGGACGCTGACTGCTTCCTCCATACGTTTGCCAGGGCGAGCAGCCGAACAGGTCGCAGCGAGCCCTGTGCCGGGCTTGCCCTCATCCAGCTCCGACTCATCGGGGAAGTCCGTGATGAATTGGAGCGCGTCCAGTCCCGCACTACGCAACACATCCGTCGCGGCCGCGATCTGGTCCGCGTCACGCCAGCCCAACTCCCGCAGCTTGTCGCCCAACGCGTTCGCGACCTCTTCCAGCGCCCCCTCGTCACCCCACTTCAACCTCACGGTCGCCGCAGTACGGTCGGAGGACAAGCCCCGTACTGTCCGCGCTTTCCACGCCGAGTCACTCGGATCCGTAGTGCCGACACGGCTTTCCAGCACGGCATCGTGTGCACGGAGAGCGCGGCCCCTGCTCCTGAGCGAGGCCATAAGAGCGACCTGATTGTCCGCTGCCCACGTCAGAAATCCGTGGACATCGTCGGAAATCTGCCCCCACAAACGGGCAATCTCAGCTTTGGCTCGTTCCTCCGACCACAGTTCTGCCAGATCAGCGCCCGCCGCGCTGGCCTCACGCTGTAACCTCAGCTGCCCTTCCGCCCAATACATCGCAGCGAAGGCATGACTGGCCAACAGTTCGAATCGCCGCGGGGTCGCGGTGCTGGAGACTCCACCGAGCTCCTCGAGCCGAGCGAGCATGGCATCGATCTCGCGATAACGAAGTGTTGCCGCCCTCAGGTCGGTGTCGTAGCGGTCGGCGTCGAGAACTTTTAGCTCATCCAAGCGCTGCCGTGCGGCCACCAACTCCTCGTCGAATCGATCCGACAGCAACACGTCGAAGTCGGCATCGGTTTTAGCAGCTGCCTTCGCCAAGGCTGTTGCTGCCTCGGCACGTACGGTGACCAGAACTTCGTAGGCCGCCCGAAAACCTTCCGGAACACCGTCTTTCCCCCTCGGCTCGACGGACGCGGGCGGCTGCGCCGGTTCCGGGACAGCCGTGCCGTCACCGACCTCCGGCAGCTCCTGCCTACCCCGGTCCGGCTGGTGTCGCCCGATCCGGGTCCTCGGCTTGGGGACACCCGCAGCGTCCGGGTTGTAGGCGACGGTCGGGGTGCCGTCCGCGTGACGGAAGATGACGAAGGTTTGCTTGACGCCTGCCTTGGGGACGCCTTCGGAGGGAGCGTAGCGGTCGTTGGTCGGAGTGACGGTGGGGCGCTGGATGACGTGCCGGTCCTGCGGTGTGGCTTGCTGCCAATCCCGGACTCGCACAACACGGTTGGCGTCGACGTACATCTCGTAGGCGTGCGAGCCGACCTTGTCGGTGCTATTCGGGTCGTAGTGGGCGTTTTCGTCGACCACCACGGCGGTCGCGCCGGGGCCCATATCGAGCAGCATCGCGGCGATCCGGTCGTGCGCGGTGAGCCCGCCGATTACCTCGTTGCCCAAGGGCTCGGGGTGCCAACCGGCCTGCAGCAGGTAGGTGAGCTCGTCGGCCGACCGGCCGTTGGTGCCGGCGTCCTGCGCCACGGGCAGGCGCAGGTTCGGCCATCTTCTGCGCTGGGAGTCCGAGACGTAGGTGGTGCAGTTGGCCGAGGCGCCCTCGAGCTGCTGGTCCAACTGCGTCAGGTCGTTGGTGTCCGGCAGCCGATGCTCGACCGCGCCGTCGCCGACTTCCAGGCCGGAAGGATCTTCCTCGATACGGATGTCGGCCGGCAACAATGCCGCAAAGGTCATCGCGGAGTCGACGATGTCCTGACCGCCGGGCAACGCATCCGCCGCGATTGTGGCCATGCCGAGTTCCGGAGGCCGGTAGTGGCGTTGCACCTCCATCATGCTTGCGAGGTCGCGAGCCAACTCCATGCCCGCCGCCGGCGCCAGGTCGTGGGCACCGAGATACATGACCGATGCCTGTGTCCCACTCAGGTCGAACGCGTCTGCGGCAGCGTCCATCCCGTCCGCCAGCGGCACCGCGCCCAGGCGACCCGCCACGGTCACCTTGATCCGGCTCGCGATGTCCACGTCGTTGAACGTGGCGATCATCCGCTTGAGCCCCTCGCCCACCAAGCCGAGCGCCGGTATATCTATGCCCAGCGACAGTACGTGCACCGGGGGATGGCCTGGCAAGGTCGTGGCGTGGAGGGCGGCGTCCGCCAAAGCCAGGTACCGATCCTCCAGCAGTACCAATTCCGTTAATCCATCGGGGATTTCGGCGATCGTGCCCGCCGCTTGCGCACTCCACAGGAATTCGAGTCGCTGCGCGAGCAGCATCCGGTTGGCACGGTCACGCCACCGCGCCGGAGCCCCCGGCTGCTCGGCAAGCTTTGCGGGCGCTCCCTCCACCAGTAGCCAGCGCTGGTCCTGGCTCAGCGTCCCCCAGTTCGCCTCGAAGTTGTCGGCGGTGATCGCCGTGTCAACGCCGAACAGCCGATGCCACAACGCATCCGCATCCTCGCCCACGTTCGTATCCGTCGGCAGCTGGGGCAACACCGGTCGCGGCGGTACGTCGCCGGAGTCCGGGACGGCACCGAGCACCTGCTCCCGGATGGCGGCCAACTCCGCCAGCTCACCTGGGTCCCGATCACCGAGCGCGAAGTCGAGGAAATTGTCGTCGACCGACAGCGGGACCGCCTCGGTCTCGAATTGCCCGCGGCGCGATGCCATCCGGTCATCGGCTATCGCTGCGCGCACCAGCTCGCTGTCACCGGCAACGGTGACGAGCCGAATCCGCACATCCCTGGAGTGGGCCATGGCCAGCTTGGCCAGGTCCTGGGCGAGCCTTTCCGGGTCGGTGCCCTGCCAGAGGGCCACCGCCTGCGGCCCGAGGTCCGCGTGCCCCACTTGCTTGACGAGTTCGCGATGGGCGCGGTGCAGCCCGGCGCGCAAGACCTCCGGAGTGGGCCGGGTGGCGGTGACGAATACCGTGATCTCTTCCGGGGCAGCGACTCCCATCGATACGAAGGACCTGGCGTTCGCGTCCTCTCGCACCGGCAGCGCCAACAGACGAGTACTCAGCTCGAAGTCGGGAGCCCAGTCCTGCTGCTGTTCGCGCGCCAACCGGTCGGCTCTGTTCAGGCATGCCAGCAGTGCCTCCAGCCGCGCCACGTCCGCCGTGGCTCCGGCGGCCTGCTGCTGGTTCACCGCCGCCGCGAGCCAACGCATCCAGGCGTCCACGCGGCCGCGTTCTTCGATGCCGGCCAGCTCAGCGGTCATCTCGGCGGCGAGCATGTCCTGCTGAAGAGCACTCGGCAGCGCATCGCCGCCCTCGTGCGGCGACACCGGAAGCGACTGGTATTCCGACAGATCGAAGGCGAGCGACTGCGCGTAGGGCAGTTCCCACACGGGGTCGTCCAGGTCGGTCATTCGGGTGTGCGCCGCGCGCGCTACCTCGACACCGTCACCGCGACCTACGATCTCTATCCCGGGTCGACTCGACGACGCACGCAGCTCACGCACGTGCGACAGCTCCCGGGTCAGCACCTCCGCGTCGGCAGCGACGAGATCGACCGTGTGCGTGGCGCGGCCCTCGGGAGCGAGGTCGTCGTCGTAGCGCAGCACCGCGATAACCGCCACCGAGCCCCGCAACTGCTGCTCGGCGACGTACGCGGCGAGCGATTTGGCCTTTTCCGACAGTAGATACAGGTCGGTCGCCGTTTCGGCCACATACCCGATCACGATGTCCGCGGTGGCCGCATCGCCGTACTCGAGCACGATCCGGCCCCGGTCACCGGCCTGATCGTCGCGGTTGTAGTCCAGCAGTCGAACCGGTCCGATGTCCTGCGCAATGGCTTCGAAATCGGTGTCCCGCAGGGTCTCGTCCACCGCTTCGAGCTCCGCCAAGCGATCCTCGCCAGCTGTGCGGAACTCCGCGTCCAGATCCGCCCGGTTCCTGGCGTCCCGATCGCCGGAATCGCCCGGCGGGGCACGATCGTCGCGTGCCAGACCCGCTAGTGCGGCGTCCGGCACATCGTCTTCGATCGCGAACCGTTGTCGTTCCACGAACGGGATCACGGCATTGCCGTGCTTATCAGCGACGACGCCGTGCACCGCCAAGATATTCAGCTCGTTGCGCTCGCGCAGCCAGCCCCGCACCTCGCCGTCGCGGAAGATCTCCTCCTTCCCGTCGACCCACTCGCGCACCACCAGATGCTCGTCGTCGTCGACTTCCACCTCGAACATGTGCCCACCGACCCGCCGACCGTGCCGG
The DNA here is from genome assembly GCF_046764895.1 of Nocardia sp. CWNU-33. Taxonomy (NCBI): domain Bacteria; kingdom Bacillati; phylum Actinomycetota; class Actinomycetes; order Mycobacteriales; family Nocardiaceae; genus Nocardia; species Nocardia sp. CWNU-33. The sequence continues at coordinate 192,754 of NZ_JBKOQN010000001.1, forward strand.
TACGTGATGGCCCCCGCGATCGCGCCATGATGTTTACTCACGTGCGCGATGAGATCATTGAGCGAACGGAAGCGCTGCCAGTCGGCGTCGGCCGCGTCCGCGACCGCCTCCTGGTGTACCCCTCTCAGCGGTGCCGAGAACAGAACGATCTCGGGCATTTCGGCCATCCCACCGCGGCGCACCCGGAACTCCAGGAATCGCTTCACCGAGAACGGAGCACAATTCGTTTTGCCCTCGTGCACCGGAAGATTCGGCACGACCGCGGTCGGATCGATCGGCTCGGACTGCCCGACGATTGTGGATACGAGGACATGCATCTCGTCGTCGCCGTCTTCAGTTTGCTCGCGAGCCAAGGTATCGAGCCGATCAGCCTGCTCCAGCAGCTGGTTGTAGCGACGATCCGCCCGGAGGTATTCCTCGATTGCCGCAGTCTTGACCCGCTGGTCATCGTACTGCCGCAGCACTTCTCCCGCGCCGGCCAGACTCGGGGTCATTGACACCCGCTTGCGCTGAGAAGTATTCAGGTACCCCTCGTGCAAGGCCGACATCGGCTTGCCGAGGCGGTCGGCAAGTTCCCTTAGTAGCGCGGCCCGCCGCGCGCGCGCCAGCCGCAACGCGGCAGGAGTCAAGGCTTCAGGGTCCACGCCGTATTCGGCGAGATCCCGCCCCGCGCGTCCTCGTTCCTCGTTCGCCAGGCGTACCTGGTCGGCCAAGACGGCGACACCTGCGCTGCGCGTCCACCATTGGTGGTGCGTGATTTCGGCATCCGCGATGGCCAGTTCCGGGATCATCTCCATGAATTCGGCGATCGGGGTCAGCTCGTCGGGCGTCGCCCCCGCCAGCAGGCCAGTGAGGCTGTCGCTCAGCTCATCCACGGACAGCCCCAGCCCAATGGCCACCGACTCCGCGCGGTCGAGCTCCCCCTCGCGCTGCTGGGTAACCTCGTCGACGAAGGCTTCGAGGCTCTCGAGCAGCCGCATATGCGTCACCAGACGTCGAACCTGCGCGGCAACCAGTCCCCGTGCCGACTCGGTCTCCGACACCGGCAGCGTGCCGACGGTATCCAGGTATTGCTCGAATCGACGCACCTGAACGTCCGTGGATACCAGCCTCGCGGCATTGTCGAACAGCTTGGTCAGGATGAACACGTGGTCCAGGTCGATAGCGATCGTCGACAGGTGGTGAACCGTTTCGAGCACCCTGCCGGGCTCGAGGTCGGCAGGGTCTACTTGGACCAACTCCCCGTCGATCCGCAGGTTGCCCACCAACTCCGCCAGGTGTGCGGCGGCGCTGTCGCGGGCTTCGCGCGCCAACGCGAGCCTGCCCCGGATCTCCCGTTCCGATCGGTCCGGCGCCGAATCGATCTCGGCTGCCACACTGCCGTCCATCCGCACCTGGTTGACAACATCGGCGGAGGTGGTGATGTGGTTTTCCGGTCGGCGATCATAGGGATCCTGAGCGCGACGCATGGCGTTGCGCTCTGCGAGCACGCGTTCCAGCTGTACGACGGCAGCGGCGGCCCGGTCCTGGGCGGAGGTGACCGGGTTGTGCCCATGGCCACGGACAATGGCGATGAGCGCGGTGTCACCATCGGCCAACCCCTGGAACTGCCGGGCCGCCGATTGCCAGCTGGTACTCAGCTCTGCGGCGTCGAAGACCGCCCAGTGCACCCGCTTCGCAGTGTCCGGGTTTCCGAAAGCCACGGTCAGTTCCCGGGTTTCACCGTCGACCCGGTGCGAGAGCCGATGCACCGGCACTCCGTCGGCGGCCAAGGCCCGCAGCGCCTCGTGGATGTCCTGATGACCGGCGGCGATCGGCCGCCCTTCGTCGTCCGTGCGTGGGGAAGCAATCGCGTCGAACAGCGCCGACTGCCCGGCAGCGTCCCGCACCGCGGTGGGCAGTCCGGGGGCATCGGCCAGGATCTCGGGATACAGCTCCAGCAGAATCCGGTGCACGTAGGGCGGCCAGGTGTGCCAGATCCGATCATTGGCCGCGGCAAGGCGGCGCACTGTTTCGAGGTTGGCGTCGGGTGGCGCCAGCAGGTCTCGGATACTGCGTATACCGGCCCATTCCAGCGCGGTGAAGACCACTGCCTCGAGGTCTGTGCGTACCTCTGCGCCATCGCGCTCCCGCAGCGAGGTGTGCGGGTACGGCAGCGGCACCTTGATCTCGTCCACGGGGTCGGCGTAGATGACCGCGACCGGAGCCGACAGCACCCGCTGGTCGGGACCGGACAACGTGACGGCGCCGTCGGCGACGGCCCTGGCCTGTTCGCCGACAGCCGACAGGTGGACTATTTCCGGCGGTGGGGTGGATTCGTCCCGGGTCCCGATGAGGTCGGTGAGCTGCTGGTGCAGGGTGCCGCTATCCCCGGGGTAACTCAATACCGCCGCAAACGACCCACCGGGAAGCTCCGGTGTCACCTCGTTCATCATCCGAGCCAGATCCGGATCGGTGATCGTGATGCCGTTGCCATCGTCCACTGGCTGCGGTGTCACCGAGCCGCCGGCGACCTGCACGAACAGGTTCCGCGCCCGGTGCACCTCGCCGACGGTGAGCAGCGGGCTCCCCGATTCGCCGGGCTTCGGGAACGCCAGCAATCGCACCGGCAGCTCGCCGGGCAGGTGCGAGGCCCAGCGTTCGGCGACGGTCAGCCGGTCGGCCCATGCGTCGAGTTCCGCGAGCCTTGCCACGTTCTCCGCGGTGGGATCGGCGGTGCGCAACTCGTCGCGCTCATGCACCAGCCGCAGCCGATTCACCTTGTCGCGCAACGTATCCGGCAGATCCTCGCCGGCCAGTTCATCGATGATGGTGTGCAGGATCTCGTCCTGGACCCCGAAATCGAGTGAGTTCCACCGCAGGTCGATCTGACGCAAGCGCGCTCTGCGGCGAGCATGTACCCGCTCGTCGGGAGCGACTTCGTCGAATCCGCCCTCGGCGTCGACGGCGGCAACCGTACTGTCGGCCCGCCGGAGCAGACCCTGCCACTTCTCCCGCGCCGCGGTCGGGTCGAAGTCGACAGAGCCGCGATCGAGGGTCGGCAATCCTGGACGCGGCGGAACGTATCCCGGTATCTCGGCCCTTCGGGCGCCGATACGGACGTTCTTGAAGTCCAGACCCGCGACCGCCCGCGATGTGCCGTCCGGGCCGAGCGGGTTGGCCGCGGTGCCATCGGCTTTCAGCGCCATGCCGGCCAGGCTGTCCACGCCGATCTGGCCGGACGCCCATGCCTGGAACGTGGTCTCCGTGTCGCCGTCGATCACCATCACGGTGTTGCCGTCCCGGTACACGGTGACAGCGTGCGAACCGATCTCGTTCAGGTTGTCGAAACCGCGATAACCGAGCACCGCGACTACTACGTCCCCGGTGGCATGCACCCGGTCGTGCAGTACCTGGAACGAGTCGAATCCGCCCTTTTCCCAGTCGGATCCGACGATCTCCGGCGCCTGTCTGGCATCGGTCCCCGGCAGCCGGGTCAGGTCGACGAAACGCTTCGGCGGCCGCTTGCCGAGTTTCCGGTAGGCGGCGTCGGTGGCATCGAGCAAGCAGGTGCCCTGCTGCTTGTCGCCGGTGGAATTCTCGCCGCGCAGATGTGCCTGAACGGCGGTATCCGGACGCTCGTAGCTGGAGACGTCCCCGGGGCGGTCTTCGATGCGCAGCGAGGTCAGCTGTGCGCCGAACCCGTCGTCCAGTGCGGCGTCGATCCGGGCCAGTTGCTCGGTGGCGGCGGCGGCGGGCGATGCGGGGAACGCGGCATTCGCCAGGTAGAGCTGGTCCTGCACCCGCACCCGCACCCGCTCCCCGGCGAGGACCGCGAGCCGATCGGTGTGCTCGCGCAACCGGCGCAGCTGTGCGGCCGAGGCGTCCCGCCGCTCGGCGTGACCGACCATCTGCTGCAGTTCATACGTGATCCGGGCGACCGTTGCCGCCTCATGGCTGTGGGGCCGGTACGCCTTGGCGTCCTGGTAGGTCGCGATCAGGTCGGCGACCTCGAGCCGGCCCGAGGAAACCTCGAAGCTGTGGCCGGTGTAGCTCTGCTGGTACTCCTGCCGGAGTCGGCCGAGGTGCTCGTCGGCCACCTCGACACGCGCCTGCGCCTGCGCCTGCGCGGCCTGCAAGTTGCGCAGGCGGCGCATGCGCTCGGCGACCGCGAGAATCCGTTCCCGCCTCGCGATCTCGACATCGGCATTCCGACAGGCATCCGCCGGCATCGTGCGTTCGGGCGCGTCGTGCTGGTCAGCGAACAGAGCGGCCAACTGCGATACCCGAGCCGGGGTGAGCTGTGATTCCGGAACACCCGACACCCGCGCCAGCTTCTCGGCACTCTCGCGGCGCTTTTCGCGGTGTTCTTCCAGCTCCGCTGCCTGTGTGTGGACGTTGTCGAAGGTGACGAACTCATTGCCTGGCCGGGCGCGCAGGTCGGTGCGCTGCTGCTCGAGCATCTGCGCCAACTCACGCATCGCAGGGCTGTCGGTGGCGGGCGCCGCTGCGGCGGCGTCGAGAACCACACCGAACTCGCGCGCCATTCGCGGCAGCTGATCCAACCTGGTGTCGAACTCCATGGTGAGCTGACGCAGAGTATCGAGTTCATCGTCACCGTTGCGCCGCATCTTCCTGCGGCTGTTCTCGATCGCCACCGCCTGCTGACGCAACTCGGACAGTTCGTCCACCAACCGCCCGAACTGAGCATTGGTCACGAGTCGCAGGTCGAAGTGCGCCTCGGCGCGGAATATCGCGGATTCGACCAGGTCGATCTTCGCGGCCCGCGCGGGCAGTGCGTCCCGTACCGCCCGGCGCATATCGTCCAGGTGGACGCCCAACTGGAGCACGACGGTATCCGACCGCTTCGTCCGATCGCCGAGAATCTTGCGCTTCGCCGCGGCCACCGAATCGCTGAGCCGGCGGTTGCGCCGCTGGGCGGCCAGCGACACCGGTCGGGTGAAGGCGGCGCGGTGGTGAGCCATCTGTTCGTCGGCCAGCGCGGCCCGCACCAGAGCACGGTCGCCACGGTCGGCGTGCAGCCGGATCGTGCCCGCGACGGTCCGCTCGGCGGCGAAGTTCGCGAGATCGGCGGCCAGCCTGCGTGGGTCGGCGGCCTGCGACACCACGACCGCCACGGTTCGGCCGGGATGCGCGCGGTGTTCTTCGGCGTACACGCCCAACGCGTCCCGCAGACCGGTATGCAACGACAGCGCATTCGGCTGCCCGTCGACCAACACCACCACCTGGTCGGCGGTGCGCGGATCGCCGATGGCGGCGAAGTTGGTGACCCCGGTCCAGCGCAGGTCGAATGCTGGGGCGCCGGGCAGCGCCTGCGTCCACTGCCTGGCCCTGGCCACGATGTCGTCCAGGTCGATGCCGGCTTGCGGCACACGGCCTTTGATGGCATCCCACACCAGGACGCCGTCCCCGCGGGCGACAACTTCGAACGTCGGCGGAAGCTGTCCGGGCACCCGGACTTCATGGATGGCCTGGGTGGAAACGATCCGGTGCACCAGGTTCTCGCCGACCGCGGTGACGGTATCCGCCGCGCTCCCCTCGGCGCCGTAACGCAGCACCGCGACTGTGGCCGTCAGACGTCCCGGCTGGTTCTCCACCTGTGCGATGTCGGCGGCCTCGTTCACCCGCGCGGTCAGCTCGCCCGATGTGGCAGCATTCGGCGCCGCGAACCAAACCTGGTGCTGCGCAGTGGCTTTGCGGTCACCGAACTCGAGAACCAGCACCCCGTTGTCGTAGGACATCAGGTGCACAGGCAGGCCCATCGCCTTGCCGCGGGCGTCGGCGATCTCCACCGCCTTCTTGATGTCGCGCAATTCCTCGAGCCGAACCATTCCGGCGGCATCGAGGACACGGTCGCGCGCTCGCGCCTCCATCTCCAGGAGTTCCCCCACCGCCGCGAGCCGGTTGTTCCTGTCCTGCCATCGGCTCGGCGCGACTTCGGCGGCAGCGAAGATGGCCGGGTGCTCCTGCGAGAAGGCCACGCGGACATCGATGTCCAAGTGGTCGGAGGTCGCGTGATCCCAGAAAGCGACCGCACCCCGCGCCTTGGCCCGCGTGGCAGCGACATCGACGCGGTTCCCGTCCGGCCGCAACTCCTCCACGCTCGCCAGGCGCGCGGCGCTGACCGAAGCATCTATCGCCTCACGCCGCCTGCGCGACCGATCATCGGCCCAGTTCGGATCTCCGGCCACCGCCGCCTCGACGAGTCGGCCCTCGGCGTCCACCACACCGGGCATGTCCCGCCCGACCACACCGGCCGAATCGCCCTCGCCCAGCGGTTCCAGCGGCTGTGGGCGACCGTCGGGAACGGCACGGAAGACGATGCCGTGCAACCGTCCGCTCGGTCGGTCCTTCCACTTCGCGAACGGCACGTCGACGACATCGTGGCCTTTGCGTTCGTGCACCCACACCGTGCCGTCTTTACTGCGATACACCACGAACATGTGTGCACCGACAGCATCGTGGGTGACCGTGCCCATGACGATTTCGCCACGCGCCGCACGCTCGCGCATGACCTCGAGGTTCTCGAAGCCGTTCTCGAGCCACTTCGCACCCGCACGCCGCGCGATGTCGGACGGCAGCATGCCTTCGGTATAGATCGTCGGGTCGAACACCGACGGCGGGTCGATGCCTTCGACGTGGAGGACTTCTTTGACGAACCACAGCGAGTCCGAGGCGCAGATCTGCGGCACGCCGGCCAGGTGGGTCTGCTGTGCATCGCTCGGGAACCCGGGCCATTCCACGTCACCGTCGAAGACACCCGACAGCAGATCGGCCGCGGACAGGTCGGCGGCCGGCGGTGTGGTCGGCACGTCCCGCACGCCATCGGTGGGCACCGGCGGCGCCTGCACCAGCAGCGCGACCTGCTCTTCGAGCGGTGTCGAGAGGATCCGCTCCAGCTCGGCGTCGAGCTGCTGATCGAGTTCGGCGACAGTGTCGGCTTCGGCGACAGTGTCGGCGTCCTCGCGGGCGCGGGCAGCGGCGCGTTCGCCGGCCAAGGTGTCCAGCCGCCGGTTTTCCGCTGCCAGCATGTCGACCTGCTGCTGCAGCCGGGTATGCGCCTGGTGATAGTCGATCATCGCGTTCAGCTGGGCGAGTCGCCAGGACTGTCCGCGCGGTGTCTCGGTGTCGACAGCAAGGCGGGCGAGCAGCTGTTGCCGAGTGTCCGGTCCCCAGTGCACATATTCGGCGTCGGCGGGAGAGTGCTCGACAAGCACTGCCAACTCGTGGAAGAAGCGCCGTTTGGCCTCCAGCACCCGGACCTGCGCCTGCTGCAGCATGGTGTTCAGGTTTTCGAGCTGGAGGCTCAGATGATTTGCGGCTTGGAATTTTTCGATGTAGACGAGGTCGGCACTGGTCTCCCACAACTCCATGAACGCCTGTAAATCGGCGTCGTCATGCCCGGCCTCCTCCAGTTTGGCCAAGGACGGCACGAGCGGCAATGACTCCACCACGTGCGGGGTCAGCGATTTCGGGTCGACCTCCAACCAGGGGGCGATCTGCGCCGCGAGTTGCACCTGCCGGGCGCGCATCGAGGGGAGATCGTCCGGAGTCGGATCGTTCGGGAACCGGAGCGGATTCCACACATCCGCCTTCCGTGCGGCGGGGGTGTCGTGCAGGGTCTTGCCCAACCAGATCCGCTCCGGTGCGGCGGGCCGCTCGTTGAGCTGCCAGGCGATCTCCGCCAACCGGCTGTCGAACAGCTCGCCCAACAGATGCTCGACGGTCTCGGTCCGACCTTCCGGTTGCTCCGCGTCCGGTAGAGGTTGCTGGGCCGCCTCGAATTCCCTGGCGAGCGTTGCCAGGTTCTTGATCTGACCGGCGAACCGGTTCAATTCGTCGTTGGTGTCGCGGCCAGAGCGCACCTCCGCCTGCATTCGGCCCAGCGTCCGGTCCAGATCGACGAGCCGCCGCAGCCGGGTGTCGTAACGGTCGATCTCCGCGACCAGGGTCGATACCTTGTGGTAGCGCACGAATTTCGCATGCGCTCGCGCCTGCTCCGGACCGGCCAGCAACCAAGCGGGGTCGTTCAATTCCTGTTCGGCCAGCACGGGGTCGACCAACACGGCCGCTGCGCGTTTCTTGGCGATGAGCGGTGGCGTGGCATCGTCTCCGAGTGTGCGGCGAGCCAGGATCTCGGCGAATTCGGTTCGCGCGGCCTGCATCCGCAGCCGCAGCTCGTCGCGACCCGGTCCCGCACTCACCAGCTCGGCCCACGTCATCCCCACGCGCTCGGCCGCCAAGTGCAGGTCCAGGATCGCGCGGGTGCGCAGCCGAGCGGTGGACACTGCCGTGGTTACCAGGCCTGAGGCGAAGGGCGGCTCCGGCCTGTCGGTGCGGCCAAGCACCGACACCACGATGGTCGGGAATACGCCGCCCGGCTGGAGGGACGCCAAGGCTTGGGCTTCGAAGATAGGGGTGACCTCGTCGAGCAGACCTTGCAGGTCGGCGCCCGCGCTGACCAGCGTTAGCAGCCCGTCGTCGTCCGCCGTGTCCTGGTGGTGTCCGACAACTGCCAGTTGCCGCAGGTCGTCCAGCGGGACCTCGGTGTCGACCGTGGCGTAGACCGCGCAGCGCGTAGCGTTCTCGGCGTTGCCGATGGCGACCGTCGTGCCGTCCAGCTCCACCACCGACGCGGTAGGGGACCCCGGCAGCCGGTCGACCGAACGAAGGAACCGCTGTAACGACTCATGCGTGGAACTCAGCACCTCCAGCTTGTGCTCCGCTGCCGGGGTGACCCCGTCGGGGTGATATTCCTCCTGCCGCAGCCGTTCGGAATACCGGTACATGGTGGCGATATAGCGGGCGGAAATCGGCGCGCCCGGCAGGTTCGCGACCAGCTCAGGAGCGACTACGGCGACGAGATTCAGCGCGTCCGGGCGGCTGTCGGCCGCCCGCAGCACCGACAGGAGTTGCCACGCAGTGGGTTCGGGCCCCAGCTCGCGCAGAGCCTGCGCCAACTGGTGTGCCGTGGCCAAGGATTCGTCGTCGAACCTGGGGTCGGAGGCGTTCTGCTCCATGACGCGCTGCGGGTCCCACGGATTGTCTTTGTCCATCGTCTGGAACTCACCGGCCAGACTCCGGGCTGCGGCTTCGACCACAGTGCTGCCGCCGCCGCGGCCGACCAGTAGCACGCTCGGCCTGCTCTGGTTATGTCGAGTTTCGTAGGCCGCGTTCGTCATCGCGACGTGTTGCACCAGCTGGGCGGCGTCCCACTGCTCGCGGGCATCCAGCACGGTGGCCCAGTAGGTAGCTGTGCCTTCGAGGGTGGCGAAGTCGTAGTCGACCGTCATTATCATCGCCACGGTGCCCGACCCCGCCTGCTGGTGGCTGCGCAGGATTTCGGCGGCCTCCGCAGTGGCCCGCTCGATCCCTTGCTGATCGGACACCGCGCCGGCCTGGAACCAGATCAGGGTGTCGGCATCCGCGGTGTCCCCGACACCGAGCCGGATCTGGTGGCGCCCGCCGGTTGCCGCCGCTTTGCCCTCGGCATCCACATCCGGCAGGAGCTTGCCCGACAACAGCTGAACCGACATACCGGGAGCGGCCCGGCGCAGTGCCTCGGGAACCTCCAGGACGAAATCCTCGTCGGCCGCCGGTAGCTGGCGCACCAACTGCTTCTGCCAAGTGTCGAGGTTGTCCTCGTGTTGGTCCCACAGCTGCACCAGCACAGCTCGCATCGCCTGCCGCACCAGCGGGTGCAGTACCTCGGCGGGCACGGCGCCGATCACCTGTCGTAACTGCGGATGCCTGCCAAGTAGTTCCGCGGTCAAGTCTGCGTTGTCCGCGGCCTGCCACAGCTGCGCGACGAATCGGCCGATGGTGCGGGCCGACGCGACATCGAGCTGCCCCTGCTCGATCGGGGCCAGCAATTCCGCCACGGTGCGCTTGTTCGCCTGTTGCAGGGCATCCCGCACCAGCGGCACGAGTTCCGGAGCGTCGGAGGAAAGCTCGAACCACACCTCCCGCCCCGAGTCCGTGCGCTGCATCCCGGACCGATACCACTGTCGCCAACGATCGGGTTGTTCCGGCGTGCCGACGAGTGCACTACCGCTGTCCGACAAGGTCACTCGTAGCAGGCCGTCGACCGTCTGCACGCGGACGAGAACTTCGCTGCCGCCGGTATAGACCATGGCGACGAAGATTTCGTCGATCTCGTCGATCACGCGGTCTGCATCCCACGGCGACCAGCCACGCAACTGCTCGGCCAGCTGGTCCGACACCATCGTGCGTGCGGCACTGTGATCCTGGGGCTGGAAGTCCACCGCGGCCCACAACGATGCCCCGGATCCCGCCTCCGGCCAGGCATCCGGGTCCGTCCGGCTCTCGGTCGGCGCCGCTGCGCTGTCCTGAGCCCACGCCACATTCGATTCCGCCAGCCAGCCGGTGAACCGGTCGTGCATTCGCCGCATCGCCGGGGCGAGGCGTGCAGCATCGGCACCCAGATCGACCTGTTGGTACCGCGCGACGACCCGCTCGCCGACATCGGCCAGCTGCAGCAGGACTCGCGCCGACCCACCACCGTCGAGCTCCAGCGTCACGGCCACCGAAACCCCAGCCACCGTGGTTTCGACACCGTCGACTCGTACTCGGAAGGTAGTGCCGTCCACCGTGTCGGTGCCCGCGAACACCTCATCGGCGTTCAACCCGTCCCAAGCCCACACCGCTGCAGGTGTTGAGGAATCGGTGACAACCCCATCGTCGCGCCAGATCGCGCCCTGTCCGTCCGCGGGCGGCTGGGGCACGGTGGTGCCGACCTTGAAGTCCTCGCCGCTGCGCAGCCGCAGCACCTGGTGACCGCTGTACACATGATGCGGTTCACCCTTGTTGTCCAGGAACAGGGCCAACACTTTCTGGCCCACTTCATCCGAGGACACCGTGAGGTCGCTCTTGTACACACCCATGCCGATGTCGCGGCGCTCGATGTGCTCGTCACCATTGAGGTCGACCCACCGCGTCAGCCAATAGGTGTGGCCGAGGTCCCCGGCCCCGTTCTTACCGGCCACGGTCGGGACGAACACCACCACACCGATTTTGTCGCCGCTGCCCTTACGCACCGACTCGCGCTTGGCGGCCCACTCACGCAACATGTGTTCCACAACGGCGACATCGGCCACCTCCTGCGACTTCAGCGGCCGTTTGTCCGGCTTCCGCTGCCCCAGTGCCGCTTCGACTCGACTGACGAATGTGCCGAGCAGGTCTTCCTCACCCAGCATCGACAACAGTCCGCGGACCGGAATCCCGTAGTACTCGGCGATGTCGCCGAGCACCGCCCGCGCGCACTGGTTGAGCTCGTGCGCAGGCAGCGAGCCCACCGGGTTGACCCATTCGCCGGTGTTCGGGCGCACGTAGGTCACCAGCGCGGGCCCGGCGCCTTTTTCGACTGCGGCGATCACCGCTTCAGGGGTCTCGGCGGACAGTGCCAGGTCCAACTGGCCTTTGAGTTCGTCGATTTCCCGGTCGAGTCGGACGAACTCGTCGGCGAGCGACGCCACTTCGTTCAGCAGGTCCGTCTGGACGAAGGCCGAGTCCTGGTCGGCCCGCGAACTCTGTCCCGTCAATAGGTTCAGGGCTTCGGCCATGACCTGGTCACGTAGCAGGCGTATCTGGTGTGGCCACTGCGACGCGGCTCCGAGTTGAGCCTCGGACATGCCGTGTGCCGCGGCCCGTGCGACCACCAGGTCGCTGATCTGACGGGACTCCGCCGTCGCGGCTCTGTGCCGTTCGACGATCTCGTCGACCTGCCGCAGCTGCACATCCAATCGCAGGAACCGCAGCGACCGGTCCCGGTATTCTTCGGCGGCTGTCAGGAGCTGGTCGAGCACCTGGTGGCGGTGCGCCAATTCGGCGCCGCTCTCGCTGTCCCGGCCCCTTGCCCGGTCCAGCCGGATACGCTGAACAAACAGATCCCGCTTCAGTTTCTGCAGGTTCTCGGAATCGCGGAAGTCGTTGGGATCTGTCGGGATCGGCTCGGCGTCAGGCGCATCGGTGGGGAAGTGCAACTGGTAGATGCCGCGAGTCATCGTGTACCGGTCGGCGGCGGCCTGCTGTTGCGTGTACGCCTGCCGGCGAGCGGCGGCCAACGCGTCCAATCCGGTCGACCAGGTCGACAGCCGACGCATCCTGGGCTGGATCTCGATCAGGTCTTCCAGCAGCCGGTGGGTCTGGGCAGGCACGAACGCGCGGCCCTGTTCTGCCCGCCCGAGTATCTCCTGCACCCGAGCCGAGGTCACGGCGGACGCCGGGATCCCTTCCGCGGCGGCGATTTGTGCCTTCGCACCGTTCAATGCGGCCAGCAAGTCCCAGATGTTGCTGTCCGGGCCCAGCCATGCATGATCCGGTGACGCCTCGACGAGCTCGCGTCCTGTGTCCGCGAACGCCAGTCGGGCGTCCCGTAGTTGCGCGGCGGCATTCGCAGCGAACCGATCCAGGTTCTCGCCCTGCGTGACATAGGGGTACGTTTTCGGGGTCCGCGCCAGAGCCTGTGCTGCGTCGAAGGTTTCGATAGCGTCCTGGACCCAGTTAATTCGCCGCTCGGCCTCGACAAAAGCACCGGTCAACGCCCGTAGTTCGGCGTACTCGAACGCCGCGTCCCGCACCCCGGCCGGTGCCTTGTCGTCGGAGAGAATCTGCTCGAGCTCCGAGGTGGTCGGCGCCGTGTTCCGTTCGAGCAGCCCAAGCAGCTGCTTCTCGACCTGGGTCTGCCGGTGCTCCAATTGGGCGCGCTTCTGCTTTCCCATGACCGTCTGGAGCTCTTGCGCAGTCAGGCCGTGGGATTCGAGGTCAACCGGCTGCCGGAGAACCGTGGGCAGACCGACCGGCTCGAGCGCCTCCGTCAGATCTCGGGCCAGGTCGTCCAGGCGCACCAGGTCGGCGGCCAGCACGGTGTACTCCTGCTCGGAGATCTCCCCGTGCCCGCGCCGGGCGTAGGCGTTCTGCAACGCAGTGTCCAGGGCCTCGATCCGACGCTCCCAGGCGGCGAATCTGCGGGCGTCTTCGACGTGCTGCAACACGCGGTCCAGCCAGCGGAAGTCCCGTTCCGCACGCGCCACCTCGGGTGGTTTCTCGGCCCACTCGCCCAGGTTCGCCAACGCCTGCATCACCGGCAGGTCGTCGTGCAGGTTCGCAGGCAATCGGAAATCCGCGCGCTGTTCGTCGGGCACCGGCGCCACATCGATCAACGAATTCAGCATCTGGTGTAGTACGTCGCGCTGGGCCGACCAGCGATCCAGTTCGGGGGGCGGCTCGTGCTCCTGCAGCAGCGCGGCCACATCCACCGGATTCGCAAACAGCGACGGAAGCTGCTCCTTCAGCCGCCGGTACACAACATTGGCAAACTTGCGCAGTGCCACCAAGCCCGCGCCCAACCTCGGTGCGGGATCCGCCGCAGTGGGCTCTCCGGACGGCTTCGCCGGTTCCTCGTCCGGGTCATGGTCGAAGCGCGCGCCCAGGTTGCGCCGCGGGTGGTCGGCGCCGGGGTTGTCGGGCGGCTGTTCGCCGGGCTTCAGCTCGTGCCGCGGTTTCTTGGATTTGTCGAAAACGATGCCGTACAGCGGACCTTCGGGTTTGTCCCATTCGTCGAACCGCACGTCGTGCGCCTGGTCCCCGACACGTTCGTGCACCCGCACCACGCCATCGGAGCCCTTGTACACCACGAACATGTGCGCGCCGACGTCTCCGAAGTCGACCGCTCCCAGCACTACCTCGCCCGCCTCGGCGAGCACGTACAAATCATCGAGGGACTGGAAACCGCCCGGCTGCCATTTCGCACCCGCGGCCAAGGCCACCGCCTTGGGGCTCATGCCATTCAGCTGCAGCGCGCGGTCATGTGGCGACGGCGGATTCAGCTGCAGGCCAAGGATTCTCGCGGCGAACCACAGGGCGTCCACCGCGCACAGCTTCGGGGTGTCGCTGAGCAGGTGCAGCACACGCGGCTCGACCGGGCGTTGCGGTTGTGTCGATCCGTCCGAGGCGCCGGGCGGCAACGATCCGGGCAGCGGGGTGCTCGGCAGTGGTTGCCGCACCCTGTCGGCCGACGACGTCGCCGCCGGACCGTGCCCCGCCGGATCATCGAGCATCCACGTGACATGCTCCTGGACCGAGGCCAGGTCGTCGGTCAGGGACTGCTCAAGTCGCGGTGCCGATCGTGCCGAGTCGACGGCCATCCTCGCCTGAGTGAGGGCGAAGGTGAGGTGGTTCAATCGTCGCGCTGCCGGGTGCTGCGCCGAGTAGGAAGGGTCCTCCAGTACTCGGTCCACGATCTCGGGTGTCAACTGGCTCGGCGTCCACACCCGGAGCTGGGCACATCCCTCTGGTCCGAGCTCGGTCAGCACCTTCCGCGCCTGGTCCTCGACCAGCTTGGCTGTCATAGCCGGCCACCGCCCGACCGGACCCCAGTCGCGCAAGGTGACACCGTCCTCGGCGAGGACATACCCGACCTGGTAGCGCGCGTCGTCCAGCACTTTCTGGGCGGTACGCAGATCGTCGACAGACCGTTCGAGTTGACGTGTAAGCCGGTCGAGTTCACGTGCCGCTCGCGCCCAATGCTGTTGTGCCCGGGCCGCGTCGATCAGCTCGCCCAACGCGGCGGAGAGCTCCGGCTCGCTGCGCTGCCGAAGCTCTTCCAGCTGCGTGAACCACGACTGGCCCGCCGTCTCCTGGCTCGTCGTCAGCAACTGGGCGTCGATGTCCGGGAAGCGGGCGGTCAGGGTGTGGCGCAGGTTGACCAACCGCGTTCTCGCCCCGAGCTTTTCGTGATGCGCCCGACGCTGCGCACCCGACAGCATGCCGAGCACCCGGATCCGAACTCGGTACCCCTCCAGCTGCGCGATGGCATCGTCGAGCGCGCGCAGCTCGTGGACCTGCCGAAGCTCGTCCCGGCTCGCCCCGAACGACTCCAATTCCTCCTTCGCTACGTCGACCCCGAACTCGTCACGCAACTGCTCGGCACTCAGCACCGAGAACAGGCCGTACCGCTCACTCAACCCAGCGGCCAGCTGCTCGCGCCGGATCCGCCATGCCGTCACCGCTTCATCCGACGTCAGCGAGGTCGTGTCCACGGTCATGGGCGTGTGGGTCACGGCCTTGCCTGCCCACTTCGTCATCGCGTCGTGGCGGACTCGGACCAGTTCGGCGCTCAACAATCCCGCTCGCGCCGGGGTACGGCGCCCGGGGGCATTGACGAAATCAGCCAGCCTGCTGTGCAACAGGTCGCTGAGCATCCGCTCCGTCATGGCGTGCACTTCGACCGCGCGAGCCCAGTCCAGCAGCACGCGCCGTTCCTGCACCTCCCGGGCCAGTGCCCGCACGGCCTCTCGGTCGATAACAGGGTTGTCCTCGATGCGCGCGATCTCCGCGTCGAGTTGTTGGGTGGACAGCTCCGCCAAATCGGCGTCGGTCTCCAGGAAGCTACTCAACAGCAGCCGCGCCTGGTGATATCCCTCGTTCAGGTTTCGGAGGGCAGCCCTGCTCTGCTGGGTTGTGTCCGGGTTCAGCTGATACTTGGCCAGGATGTCGTCGCCGAGCGCCTGCGGGAGCTCCGGAGATGCCATCGGCTCCAGCTGCTCCAGCTCACGGGCGAGATCATCGAGCGCGCGGAGATCACCGACCATCCGGCTGTACTCATCCGTGCCGTGCGGTGCGTGGGCCAAAGATTCTCGGATCACGTCCGGCACCTGCCTTATCAGCAGGTTACGAAGATCGATTCGGTCCAGCTCCCGAAGTAAGCGCATGGCTCCGTGTCGCCACTGGAATTCTCGCGCGGTTTCGGCCGAGACCTCGTGGCTGTCGATCCGTTCTTTCAGGTCGGCCAACTCCTGCTCGGCCAACACCGGATCAGCCAATACATCGGCCGGAATTCCAGCTTCCCGCGCCAGCTGAGCACGGGCGGCGTCAAAATCGGCGACGAACCTGGCTCGAGCCGGAGAATCCTGCCGTTGCAGCTGTTCAGCGAAATCCTCGGTCCGAGCCCAAGAACCATGCTGTTCAACAGAATCCACATTTCCGCCGTCAAATTGCGAGAGCAGAACGGCCAGCCCTTGGAACAACGTCGGCCTCCGGCCGCGGTCGGCCTCCCCCAGCTGCGTGAGCCCTCTGCCCGGTGCGGCGTCGGCGGGATCGGTCTGGTCCACCCGCGCACCCATGTTCGCGATCGCGAACGCCTTACCCGCCCCTGGCGCAGGCCGCTGGCGGGGGGCAAGCGGAATCGCCGCGGTCCCATCGGCATTGAAGACGATGCCGTGCCACCCGACCACACCGGACAGGCCCTTGCGCCACGACTCGAAAGTGACAGCGCGCCGGTTCCCGTCGCGGACCATGACCCGGCCGTTCTCCCGGTAGATCGCCACCGCGTGGGCACCGACCACGCCTTCGCGTTGGAAGCCGTCGAACGCCACCGCCCCGATCATCACCCCGCCCTCGGGCACCGCGGCGGCCATCGCGTCGAAGTCCGCGAACCCCTCCGAATGCCAGTCCGCGCTCACCAGCGTCGCGCCGAAATCGCCGGATATTCCGTTGAGCGACGCGAACATCGACTCCAGCGTCTTGATCCGACGACGCAGGTCAGCAACCACGGGGTCGGCCTCGGGGTCCACTCGCGGATCCCGGAACCGCGGATCCCGCAACCGAGCCTGCAGGGCACGGTCGAGCGCGACCCGAGCGGCCTCCGGGAAGCAGTTGTTGGCAACACCTTCCACGCGATGCGAGGGCTGCCACGCCTGAATGGCCTCGTCCGGGAACGCGACGACGACACGGTGGCCAGCCAGCGCCTCGTCGGCGCGGGCGTTGGATATCAGGCCCGAAACCGCGGCGGGCGGCGAAGCGGCATCGGCTTCGTCGTGGTGGCCGACCAGACGCACCGCAGGTACCGGCTGTCCTTCGGGGCGGGTGGCCAGCATGTCGGCCACCGTCTGCGCCAAGGCCGCAGCTTGTCGGCGCTGAGCCTGCGCATCGGGCTCGACGTCGGCACCGGTCTCGGCGTCCGGCCCGATCCACACCACCGCAGCGGCCGGCCCCTCGGACGCGGCGACATCAGCGACCGCAGCGGCCGAGGCCCGCATCAACGCATCGTCGCGCGAGCGGGAATTCCGGTCCACCACATGGAAACTGATGTTCTCCGCGGCATCCAGATCGCCGATCACCAGCAGCGTGCCGGTGGTGCCGATCATCTGCACGGCCGGATGCCCCGGCACCTGCGCGGTCCACCGTTCGGTGGCGGCAAGCAGCTCCGCCCTGGCATTCACCAGCGTCGACCGTTGGCGCTGTTCGGGGGTGAGACTGTCCGCCGCCGACAGCTCTTCCCGGCTGCGGCGCAACATCAGCCGCATCGCCTCGTCGCGCGCCGCGCGCGGGAAACCTTCGGTGGTGGCGACCGTTTCGGGCGTCGCCTGGATCATCGCGCGTTGGGTGCCCGGGTCGGTCCAGGCCCACGCGATCGCGTGATCGTCCGCCGATCGCGCCCACGACCGGATATTTCGCCACCGAGCCGCGGCTCGGTTGTGCTGCTGCTGGCTGCACCCGGGGTCCTCGCGCAACGCAGCACGAGGCTGAGCGCGCTCAGCATCCACCCCGCCTCGATGTGCCGCAATACGGTGCTCCAAGGCGCGAACCCGGTTGGCGGCCAGGTGATATCGCCGGGTAGCGATGAGTAGCTGCTCCAACTGATAGTCGCGCCGGCGGTCTGCGACAGGCAGCTCCTGCCCCTGCTGCGCCAGGGTTTGCGCCAGCGCGTACTGGCCGGCCAGGAATTGCGACACCCGGCCACGAGCTTGCGCGTGACCCTCACCCGTCAGCTCCGCGACGTTGACCGACAACCCTGCGACAATGTCGGCGGGCAGGGCACCGACCACCTGCCGCAATGCCTGATACGCGCTCGCGTGTTCGGTGACCAACGCCCGGTGCCCGGCTCGCAGCCCGAGCGGGATCGGCAGGCCGTCGGAATCAGCGTTCGGCGCAGGCAAGAGCAGCGGGCCGGGATCGCCTACGGAATGTTCCGGGGGCACAGCCGGGATCTGCTGCTCCGCGAGCCGAACACGCTGCGCGGCTTCCTCCTGCCGACGGACCGCATGCGCGATGTCCCGGTCGGTGTGCAGTGGATCGCCGACACCAATCGGGTGCGGCATGGTGCGCAAACTGTGGAGCTCGTCGCGCATCTGCGCAGTGGCATGAACGGCCCGGGTGTCCATCAGCGATACGGCCTCGTTCGCCCGGGCCGACACCACATCTCGCTGTTCGCGCAGCGTGACCGCCCAGTCCGAGAGCGCCGAGACGTAACCCTGTTCGGCATCGCTCCACTCCGACCCGGCGCCCGCCGCGTCGAGCCACGTGCGGAACCGGGCGGCTCGCATCCCCAACTCACGGAAGTGGCGTGCGGCGATCTCCACCTGGGTCTGCACATGTCGCTGGTCGGACGCCATAGCCAGCCGAACCATCGACCGCAGCTCGTCTTCGAGCCCGTCCGGCGAGGTCAGGTTCGCCAAGCTCAGACCTGGCAGCTGTGCGACCAGGCCGCGCAGCTCGGTCCAGCACCGTTGGTACTCCCGCGCCAGTGCCGCGTAGTCACGCCGCGGCCCGGCGGGCATTCCCACCGGGGCTGTGGGTAGTGCCCGAGGCACCGGCTCGCTCGGCGCGCACGACACCAGGGTCAGGGTGATGTTGTCTCGCCCGCCTTGTCGCAGCGCCTGTTCCAGCAGGTACGCGCTCTTCGCGGACAAGTCGCCTGACTCGTGGATCAGGACCTTCGCCAACTCTGCCGCGTCGGGTTCGGTGTCCCACAGCCCATTGGTGTCGACCATCACGACATCGGTGGCCGACACGGTCCCGGAGACAACGTTGCCCACGGGCAGGGTCTCGCCACGACCGAGTTTGTGCCGCAGTTCCCGCGCCAATGGCGTGCGCAGCGCCGCTCGCTCGGAAATGTCCCGGGCCCCCATGAAATCCGCGAGGTACGAGTGGTCGGTGGTCACCGTCTCCGAAACACCATCTCGCCGAAGCACCTGCACACGGGTGTCGCCGACCCAGCCCGCCACGTACTCCCCCGGCTGCCCATTGCGACCGGGCTGCACCATGACCGCCGCGATCGTGGTCTTGGGCGGCTTGTCGGCATTCGCGTACTCGGCGGCGGTGAGCGCCTCTACTTCCGCCTGTGCCGCGACGATCGCTTCGTGCATCGCCTGTTCGGCCGCTGCCTTGGACAGCCGCTGTCCCGGGCCGAGCCCGTCCGCGACAGCGGTCAGGTGCGCGAGTGCCTTCTCCGCGGCCACTTTGGCGGCGCGATGGCCGTCGATGGCGTCCGACTCACCGTCGGTCACCACGGAAATCCGGATCGGTCCCTCGGAGGTATGGACAACCGCCGAGGCCATCCAGTCCTCGTTGCGTGTCCTACCCTCGTGCGCACCCAGGTCGCTGACCCCGACGATCGAACCTAGGTCGACCTCGAAATGATCGACCGCAGCGGTGCCGGAATCCACTGAACCATGCTGTGTAGGAACATCATCCAGCGAGAACCCGTCCGCCCACCGGCCGCCCATGGCCGCGAGCGGGCGCAGTACGGGATCGGCAGCCAGCGCCCGCATGGCCGCGCGCGCCTGCCTTCCGGCCTTGACGAGACGCTCCCATTCGGGATCCATCTTGAACGCCACGAACGGTCCGTTCGGGTCGGCAGGCCGCTCGGCCTGCCGCGCGTCACTGGCCTCCGCGATCTGCTGGACAGCACCGAATGCGGCGTTCCACTCCTGCACCACGGCGCCATACCGCACCAGCGCTTGGCGCTGTTGCGGCGAAAGCGGCCGGCGCTGCGGCGCACTCAGCAGGTCGGCAAACGCACCGACATGCTGCTCCCACTGCCTGAAGCGGTGAACGGTCGCAATGAACGGCGATTTGACAGCCGCCTCCGCCGGGCCCGGGACAGGGCTGTCCGCAGGATGTCCGTTCGCTGTGTCCAGCCTGCGCGCCCGCCGCACCTTCGTGGCCGCCTCGGCCATGTCGCGCCGTGCCTGCTGGTAGTCGAGCAGGGTCCGCAATCCCTGCTGCAACTGCTGTTGCCCGACGGGCGGCGGATCTCCGGGTTCGTTCGGCGTGCACAGCAACGCGACGCCGGTGATGTTGTCCTCTTGACCGTTGTCGAGTTCCAGGTCGACCAGCGCCTCCAGCGCGGCGGTCAGGTCGCCGTTGTGCGCGGCGAAGGCCCGGGCGAATGACGGCGCCTGGCGGTTCTTGCCGCCGATCCCGTCGGTATGGACGAACAAGACGTGGTTTTCGGCGACTTCGCCGTCGGTGAGATATCGGGCGTGAAGCTGCGCGCCTCGCACCGGTGGGCCACCGATCGCACCGTAGCCCTGCGCGTTCCGCATGCCGAAGCCGAGCACGTTCATCAATGCGCCACTACTCTTGGGCGCCTCGCCGACCACCTGCGAAACCTCGTCGACCAGCTGCGCCGCCGGCGTATCGGAGCCTGCCGCGGTGGCCGCGTCGACCGCGTCGAAGAGCATTTCCATGCCGACAGCCGAATGGTCGAAGGTCACCGTCCGCGATTTACTCGGGTCGGCCGGATCGAGCACGTCGACTCGGCTGTCACCGACCCAACCCGCCGTGTACTTGCCCGGTTTCCCGTCTCGCCCCGAGTCGAGCAGCACCACCACGATGGTGGCCTGCGGCGGCCGCGTAATGCTTTTCTCGTCGGCGTTCGCTTCGATATCCGCGATGGCCTTGTCGCGGATATCGGCGTACTCGTCGTCGATCAACCGCATGACCTCGGCCTGTGCGGCATCGATGGCATCGGCGACCATCCGCCGGCGCTGCTCATCGGTGATCGGGGTGCCGGCGTCGTGCGCGTCCAATGCGGCGCGCAAGCTCGCGCGGGCCGCCGCGACCGCCGTGGACGAGGCGCGGTGGCCATCCGCCGACACCGACACCCCGTCGGAGACGATCGCGAACCGGATCGGCCTGCCGTCGACGACGATTACGTCGGCCGCCATCGCGTCCTGATTGCCGGTATAGCTCGGGCCCCGATCACTCACTCCGACAACGGATCCCAGGTCCACGGTGTTGCGTGCGAGTTGTGCCCAGGTCGCCTGCAACGGGTCGATCGCGGCGCTCACCCGGCGGATGAGTGCGCGTCCTTCGGCCGGGTCGACCTGGTTCAGCACCGCGTCGCGCACGGCCTCCACCACGGTGGACCATTCGGGCAGCGCGGCGGCGTAGCGCCCGGCCGCGGCGAGCCACTCCGGTGCGTGCTGTTTGCGCTCCCCCACCTCGGCGCGGAGCGCTTTCACCTGGGCGGCCATGCCATCCAGCTCGTGGTAGTGGTTCGTGTGCGCAGCCAACTCGCGCCATCCGGGCGGCGAGCTCTGCGACGGGTTGGACGACGGACCGTCCACCGGGCTTTCCGGCCGGCCGGTCGACAAGCCGGCAAGGCGGTTGAGTTCGGTGACGAACGACGCCGACGAACGCAGCTTGGTACGGGAGGTGTAATCCTCCCGCACCGCGTCCATCGCGTCTGCCGCGGTTTCCATCCTGCGAAGCGCGTCGTTCCGGCGCGCTTCCAAGTCGGCCAGCACCTCCTGCAACAGGGCCTGCGTGTGCTCCGGTGTAGGTGGAGGATCGGCAGACGGGACACGCGGAACACCAAGGCGGGCAGCCGCTCCGAAGTCGGCGGCACCTGGTAGCGCACCGATATTCGCGACCGGGAACTCCGCACCCGCGGTCCCCCGAGTCCGACCGTCTTCATCGAGCGCGAAGGCCGGTGACCCGTCGGCATTGATGACGATGCCGTGCAACCTGACCACACCGGGCAGACCCTGCCGCCACGACTCGAAATCGACCGCGGGCCCATCCCCATCGCGGACCATGATCCGACCGTTTTCCCGGTAGATCTCCACCGCGTGCGCACCGACCACACCGCGTTGCTGGAAGCCGTCGAACGCCACCGCCGCGATCATCACCCCGCCCTCGGGCACCGCGGCGGCCATCGCGTCGAAGTCCGCGAACCCGTTCGGATTCCAGTCCGCACCCACCAACTGTGCACCGAAAGCACCACTCAACCCGTGCTCCGGCACCCCGAACAGTTCCACCATCGCCAAGCGATTGCGCAGCTCAGCGATCACCGCGGGGTCAGCGTCAGGATTGTGCTCCAGTGCGGCCAACACTCGCGCCAACCCGGATCGGGCCGCTTCCGGGAAACAGTTGTTGGCAACACCTTCCAGCCGATGTGACGGCTCCCAGCGCGCCACAGCCGGGTCCAGCGCGTCGATCTCGACACGGTCGCGATGCGCCGCCAACACCTCGTCGTCCCACGCGTGCAACACCAGGTCCGGATCTGCCTGCGGCATTCCGTCGAAACGCTGGTTCGCCGAAGTGGTGTCGTCGTGCCCGACCAACACCACGTCCGGGGTCGAAAGACCGTTATCGGCACGGTCTTTCAACATTGCGGCGACATCGTCCGCCAGGGTGGGACCATCGCCTGCCATCGCGCGGTCGCTCGGCCCGACCCATACCACCGCGGCGGTCGGCCGCCCGGCCGCCGCGACCCCGTCGATCGCGGCCGCCGTGGCCCGCATCATGGTCGATACCGGATCCTGGCTGTTGCGGTCCACGGCGTGGTAGCGGACTTCTTCCGCGGCGTCCAGATCACCGATCACCATCATCGATCCGGTCTGGCCGATCATATTCACCGCAGGATGCCCCGGCACCTGTGCCGCCCACCGCTCGGCCGCAGCCACCAGATCCACCTGGAAGTTCACCACCGCCAACTGGCTCGGGTCGGCATCGCTCTGCTGCCGCAGTCTTTCTCGACGACGGTGCAATGCCAGCCGCATCGCCTCGTCACGGACCTCATGCGGGATGCCTTCGATGCGAGCGACCAGTTCGGGCTGTGCCTGGATAATGGCCCGGCGCGTGTCGAGGTCGGTCATGTCCCACGTGAACCGGACTTCAGCGTGCGAATTCGCGAACATCTGGATGACCCGCAACCGTCGCGCCGCCCGCGTGCGCTGCTCATCGGTGACCCCGAGGTCCGGAGCCAGCGTCGGTCGCGGCCGCGCGTCCAGGGTGTCCACGCCGTCGCCATGCGCTCGGATGCGCTGCTCCAAAGCCAGCACCCGACCGTCTGCCCGGTGGAAGCGTTGCGTGGTGTGGATCAGCCAGTCGATCCTGCGCGCGAGCGCCTGACTCTCGGACAGATCGGTCGCGAGCTGCCGCAACGCGTCCTCGTCGTCGGACACCGCGGTCATCAACTGCCGCAGCACGTCCTGGTCACTCGAGGCCTCGGCCACCAGTTGACGCAACGCGTCGAGCGCGCTGCGGTGATCTTCGCCCATCAAGTCCTCGACGGTGACCGGCAACGAGCCGATCAAGCCGCGCACGGCATCTCGCGCGTTCGCCCGCTCGGCGACCAGCATCCGGTATCCCCGCCGCAGCCCAGGCGGGATCTCCAGGCTCCCGTCACCCGAGCGGGTGTCGTCGAGTTGCCGCACGGTCCGACGGACTTCGTTCCACGCCTCGGTGTAGCGGCGCACCTCCTGTGACACGTCCGGGTTGCTCAGGATCGGGTCGCCGTCGAGGACCGGGGCAGGCAACGCCAGCAGCGGCCACAGCTGCGGGTAACGATGCTCGGTCAATGCCTCGGCGACGCCGGACAGCGCCGCCTCCCGCAGCTCTCGCAGCGAAACCGACCAATTCGACAGCGCGGTAAGGTAATCCGCGTCGTCACTGGTCCACAGCAACAGCGGCCGGTCACCGACCGCGGCCAGCCACCGCCTGAACTCACGCAGCTGTTCATCGAGCGCGTGGAAATGACGCGCCGTGATCTCCAACCGGAGTTCCGCTTCCTCGGAAACACCCGCCGCGACCCGGTGCATCGTCTCGGCGACCAACCGATCCGGATCCATCAGGTCTTCGGGCCTGGCTCCCGCCTCCGCGGCCAGTCGCCAGAAATCGGCGCGAGCCCGCGCGTATTCGTCGGCCAAGACCCGGTAGTGCCGCCGGAACCCGACCCGAATCCCAGAGGGCGGCGGCGGCAGCAGCCGCGGCGTCGACTCGGCCGAGGCACCCGACACCAGCGCCAAGCTGATGTGGTCGGCCCCACCGCCCAGCAAGGCCCGGTTCAGCAACCGGGTGCCCATGTCCCGCAGGTCGGTGTTGCGGCCCTCGTCCAGGACGATGTCCATCTCGTCCGGATCCGGGTTGCTGACCCACAGCCCGTCGGTGCAGAGCAACACCACGTCGGTCTCCGACAACTCACCGGAGCTGGTGTACTCCGGGGTCAGCGCATCATCCGGTGCCGGTGGACCGCCGTCCCTTCCGAGTGCATGCAGGATGTTGCTGGTCTCGGAGTCTCGCAGCATCGCACGCAGGGACGGCCGCTCCTCCGGCGGCAGATCCGCATTGAACGCCTGCAGATACGTCAACATCGTATGGGCCTTGGACACCACCTCGGACTCACCATCGGCCCGCAGCACCTGGATCCGGGTGTCACCGACCCAGCCCGCCGCGTACTGCCCGGGCCGTCCGTCGCGTCCCGGCTTGACCAGCACCGCCGCGATCGTGGTCTTCGGCGCGCGCGGGTCGTCGGCGTACTCGTCGGCGGTCAGCTTCAGCACCGCTGCCTGCGCGGCAGCGATCGCCTCCCGCATCGCCCGATCCGCTTCCTCGGCGGTGAAAATCCCCTGCTGCTGCGACGCGAAAGCAGCCAGATGGGCGCGGGCGGCGCGCGCAGCGACCCGGGCGGCGCGATGAGCGTCGGTGGTCGATCCCACCCCGTCGCACACCACCGAAATCCGGATCGGCCCGTCCGGGGTGTGCACCACCTCCGCTTCCACCCAGTCCTGGTTGTGCGGCTTGCCCGCGTTCGCACCCTGGTCGCTGACCCCGAAGACCGAATCCAGGTCGAAGTCGAAATGGACGATGGGAGCGTCTGCTTCGTCGGCGACCGTGCCGTCGTCGGTCACGGTCAAGTCGACCGGACCCCACCCGCCATCCCACTCGGCGACCTGGCGCAGCGTGGCATCGCCTGCCAGCCGCTGCGCGGCGGTGTGCACCTGTTGGGTGGCCTCCTCGTAGCGCCGCGTCGTCGCCTCGTCCACCTCGGCGTCCGGGTCCGCGGCCCGGTGCGCGGCGTCCGCATCCCGCCACTGCGCCACCGCGGCACCGTAGTCCAGCAACCGCTGCCGCTGCCGCGCCGAAAGCCTATCCGGCAGCTCCACACCCAGCAGATCGATGAACGCGTCGACCCGCCGTTGCGCATCCCGCAGGCGGTTGACCGCCGCCAGGGTCGCCGCCTGCTCCCGCCGCTCCTGCGGACCTGGTCCGTCGTCTTCGGGGCGCTGCGCCACCCCGTCCTCGTAGTCGGCCTCGTCCAGCTCACGCGCCGCACGCAACGCGCCCGCGGCGTCCGTCATGGCCTGGCGCGCAGCGTGATAGGTGACCAGGTCATCCAGCCCGGCCCGCAGCTGCGACACGTCCAGGTGCTCCGGCAGCCGCAACGCCGCAAGCAACTGCCCATGGCTGCCGCGCGTACCCCGCACCGGCTGATCGCCGACGGCCGCATAGGATTCGGCGGCCCGGGCGGCGGCGCGAGCGGCGGCGGCGCGAGCGATGGCGGCGGCGCGAGCGGCGCGAGCGGTGAACTCCGCCGCCAAGCTCTTCACCATCTCGATATGGCCCTGCAACATCGCGATTCGCTCGCGGCCCTCAACCAGATGCGCCGCCGGGTTCTCCGGGGAATCCCGCTCCTGCTCCGCGGCCAGCTCACCCCACGCCCATTCCAACCACACCGCATACGCGTCCGCGCGAACATCGTCGGCAAGCCCCGCCGTCAGCAGCACGACGGACGGAATCAACGCCACACACGCCGCCTGCGCGGCGGCATCCAACCGCGGCATCAATTGGACGAGCCGCTGCCCCCCGGCGCGCACGTCCGTCATCAGTTCCTCGAGCTGCTCCCCCTCGAGCGCCAACGCCGCGGCCAGAATCCGCCGATGTTCGGCAACTCCGGGGTGCTCGGCGTTGCCGTCGATATTCTCGGCGTCGGTCTCGGGTTCCAGCGCGACATCCCGGTACCACGCCCGACCGTAGAGGTCGACTGCGACCTGCTTGGCTTCTACCCGGTAGCGGGCCTTCATCCACGGCTGCAGCTGGTGTTGCACCATCAGATCCGGACGGTCTCCGGCCAGCAGCACCACCTTGTCTTCGAGGAGCAGCTGCACGCCGTCGCCGAGCGACATCGCTGGCCCGTCGGTGAGCGTGCCGAGTAATTCCGCCGAGACAGCCTGCGTCATCCGGTGCAGCAGCTCCCCTGCCTGCCGCTCGGACGCCGGGACGCCCGCCACCTCCCGGCTGAACTCCGTCAAATCCGCTGCGAACGCAGTGGATTGGAGCTCCGCCGCCAAGACCTCGCCGGAGGGCACTCGTCCCTGGTTGGTCGCCTCCGCGCGGGAGAACCCGCATCGGAGCACGACCTGGGTTATCGCGGCCCGCAGACCGGCGAGGCCCTCGCCGAGCGGGCCCGGGACGGCCAAATCTCCCTGGAGTTCGCCGAGGAACCCCTCGATCTGGGGGCGCAACCAGGCTTCGTACGCCGCCGCAAGCTGCTGCGCGTCCATCCCGGTCGGATCCAAGCCTGCCCGCCTGACGCGGTTATGGAGGGCCCACAGCTCGAGCTCGCGCCGCCGCAGCACGGACTGCAGCATCTGCGCGTCCTTCTGCACCATCCGTTGCATCCGCGGCGAATTGAGCGCGGTCGCGGGCTGTTGCGTCGCGGTCCAGCCGTCCGACAGGTCGGCGAACCGGGGTTCGGGCTTTGCCGCGGAAGTCGCCGGGGCCCCAGCGTCCGGCCGGCTGTCGGAACTCCCGTCGGCCGCGTTCTTGTCATCGGAATCGGGCTCGACCACCGGCGCGGCACCCGCGACGACCGGCGACGCAGCACCCGCCACAACCGGCGCAGCACCCGGCTCAACCGACGCGGCACCCGCCACAACCGGCGCGGCACCCGCCACAACCGGCGACGCAGCACCCGCTACAGCCGGCGCAGCACCCGCCACAACCGGCGCGGCACCCGCCACAACCGGCGACGCAGCACCCGGCTCAACCGACGCGGCACCCGCCACAACCGGCGACGCAGCACCCGCTACAGCCGGCGCAGCACCCGCCACAACCGGCGCGCCACCCGCCACAACCGGCGCAGCACCCGGCTCAACCGACGCAGCACCGGCCGACGTACCAGCGTCGGCCGCAGACTCGTCCGGAGACGGCTGCGTGACGGACGTGGCGCCGGGCTGGGCCTGAGGCTGCGTCCCGTTGGGCGCGGCCTGTCCGACCGAAGCCCCCTTGGTCCCGTCCTCGCCCGAAGGCTGTGTGGCGGAACCATTCTCCGGCCGGACGGGAGCCTGCGCCGGAGCAGACTGCTGATCGGCAGCTCCGCCCACGGCGCGCAGGCCCTCGATAAATTTGTCGAGCCCATCCACAGAGGCAGAGCCGCCCGGGGCGAGCACGGTTGTGTTCCCGGCGGCCGCGCCGAGCATCTGTTTGCGGGCCTCGGCATAGCGCTGTATATCCGGGATATTCGTCTGGACCTGTTGTTCGAGAGCGGCCCTCTCGAGCGGGTCTTCGGTGGTTCTCCAGCGCTCGACGACGACGGCCATCGGGTGGTCGGCGGGAAGGTTGTTGAAGAGATCGGAGGTACGCAGCGAGTGGAAGCTGGCGCTACCGGGTTGGCCGCTGCGGGCGGCACGGTACATCGCCTGGATGTCGATGGCGGCGATCTCCGAGTGCTCGGTGACGATCACGTGCATGCCACCCCGCATCAGGGCGGTGGCGGTGGGCGCGATATCGACACCACGCGCGCCCTGCATGTTGATGATGAGAATCTTGCCCTCGGCGCCCGCCTCGGCGTAGATCCTCTCCAGCTCCCCCTCAGAGGACCCCGGACGCTGCTTCTCCCAAGCATAAATCTGTTCCGCGTTGACCTGCACATACTCGAGCTGCGCACGACCGACCATGCGCGCCAGTTGTCTGACGAGATTGTTGTCGTGGGCCAGGACCGCGATCGGTTGCCCGCCCTTGTTCACGGCCTGGATTTCGGAGGTGATCGCGGCCAGTCGCTGCGGCTCGGTGTCGGAGAACGTCGTACGCGCCTGGCCGTTGATGTCCTTGATGACCAGCTTGGTTGGGGTGAAACGGTCGATGATGGTGGTCTCGCCCATGCCGAGTTTTTGCAGCGGTTCGGCGACGAGGTGGGCGGTGCCGGACGCACCGGTGACCAGGTCGTAATTCTCTGGCGTGAATGTCTCCGCGAAGCTCAGGCTGATCGAATGGTCCGAGTCGTTGCGGATCTCCAGACGGTGTCGCGCTTCCACCGCCTGCGCGAGACCGTTGTTCCACCGGCTCTCGTTGGTGACCCCCTTATCCATCATCAACCGGTGGGCGACCTGATCGAGGATTATGATGTCGCCCTTACGCGTCACCCGGTTGCCGTTTTCGTCCAGCGTGACCCGGTCCGCGCCGACAATGTAGTGCTTACCCCGCACCATCTCCCAGCGGGCGGCGGCGGCGTTGTTCAGCCGGTGAAGCTCCTCGGCGGTCATCTCCCGCCCGAGCGCCTCCTCGATCTTCGCCCGACCCGCCTCGGTCAACCGCGCCGGACCGTTCCTCTGAAAACGCGTACGGCCGAAATCCTCATGGGTCAATAGCCCCTTGAGGGGGTGCGCCCTCCTACCGAAAACATTGTTGAGGAAGTCCTCTGCGGCTCTAACCTCCGCTTGGACGCGCGGCGGGGCCATCTCACGAACGCCGTCGGAAATAATGTAGTTCGTGTCGGCATAGTGGGCTGCCTCGTCGATCTCGTCGATCACGGTGTGGCGGCCCGGCACCGGATGGCCACGCAGCCTGCTCACAATGACATCGCCGACAGAGCCAATGTAGATGGTCGGCTCGCCTGGAACCGGCTCCGGCATCACCTGATCCGGATTGATGCGAATCACCTTGTGCCCGTGCGGGCCGTAGGCCTCCACCAACTCCTGGAACTCGCGGGCGACGAGGTTGTCCCTGGTGAGGTACTGTACCGAGCCCTTCTCTGCGGCGAGCCTGGCCACAAAAGCGTGGTACATCATCGACTTGCCCTCGCCCGCGTCCTGGTTGACCGGGCCATGGGGCATCGCCTCCCCCGCCGCGAACTGCGTCCAGCGCAACGACTTCCCGTCCGGGAGCTTCCCCGATGCGGTGAACCGGCGCAGAATCTCCGCCGCCGCCACCCGCGACTCGATCGCGGTGCCATGCCGCAACATGTGGGTCAACACCTCGTGGGACGCGTTCTTGATGCCGAACACGTCCGGCGCGCGCTCCTTCAACAGCGCTTCGAAGTGCCTCACCAGCGCGCGGCCGGTGGCCTCGGCTGCGGTCTTGCGGTCGCCCGAGGCCGCCCGCGCCTCCTTCGCCAACTCGGCCGCGACGAGCTCCGATGCGATCACGCGCTCCCTCGCGACAGCCCGCAGGAACTCCGGCCGGGCCGCCTCGATTTCCCGCACCAACGCCGCGCGCTCGTTCGCGACCTCCCGCGCCAGCGCATCCTGAACCTGTGCGATCTCCTCCCGCGCCTGCTCCCGCGTCACCCCGAGATCTGCCCCCCGCGCCTGCTCCCACAACCGCACCAAGCGCTCCCGCGCCGCCGCCCGCAACTCCGCGACCCGCCGCCGCGACTCGGCCCGCAACTCCTCCGTTCGCTGCCGCGACTCGGCCGACAATCCCTCCGTCTGCCGCCGCGACTCCAACGCCGCCACCCGTTCGCGCTTGATCGCCTCGATCGCGGCTACCCGTTCGGCCGCGATCGTCTTCGCCGTCTCGGCGCGGTTGGCCGCGATGTCCGCGGCCAGCCTCTCGCGTTCCGCGGCGATCTCGACCTCCGCCTTCGCGCGTACGTCCGCGACCTCCGATCGCAGCTCCGCACGCAGCTGCTCGACCTTCGCCGCGGTCTCCCGCGCAGTCGCCCTTGCCTCCGCCGTGGCTTCCCGAACCACCGTCCGAGCCTCGTGTATGGCCACCGGATCCGACGCCCGATGCGCGTCACGAAGCCGCTGCACGGCTACCTCGAGCCGCCTATCCGCGGCGGCTGCCCTCGCGCGTTCCAGCGCAATATCGTGCTGCGCAGCGTTATTGAGGCCACGCACATGCTCGCGCACTGCGGCCCGGGCCTCCGCGATCCGATCCCGCGTTTGGTCCCGCCGCTGCTGCTGCCACTGCTCCGAGGTGCTGCGCAGTTCGGCGACCCGCTCACCGACCCGCGCATGCAACTGGTCCCGATATTCGGTCTCTATCTCGATGCGCGGCTGCCTGGCCGCGTGATACGCCTCGACGTTGAGTGCATGGAAGTCGTTGACCTCGACCCCGATCCGCACTCCACCCTTCGCATCGACGTGGACGACGAGATCGACCTTGACGTAGTGGTCCATCAGGTCCTCGGTGCCAACCTTGATTCGCCCCTGCGCGTCCACCACGTCCGGCTTGACACCGAACGAGGCGGACACCTCCTCGATAGCCCGTGTCTCCGCCGTCTGTTGCCGGAGATCCGACTCGACCACCACGGCCTGGTGGCGCTCGAATTCGGCGACCATCCCATCCAGCATCTTGCGCGCTTGGTCCGCCTGCGCCTCGGTCCCGACGCGGTCCAACCGAGCGCGCTCCGCCGCCACCCACTCCTGGAACCGCTCCGCCGCCGGACGCTCGGGCGCGCCCGTCGGCTCGGGCGCCAGCACGTCCATCCGCGCACGCAGGGCGGCCTCGGACTGCATACGCTCGGTAAGGGAGTGCGCAAACGCGCGTAGCCGGCGCCGCAGTCCCCCAGAAGGCGTGTGCTCGCCCGGGCTGGAATCCGAATGTGACTGTGGTGCATCGGCTTCCGCCTTCACACCCGCCTCCGGCGCGGCGGCAGTTCCGTCCTGCACACCCGTCTCCGGCGCAGCAGTCTCCCGCTCTGCCTCAGTCTTCGGGGTACCGGCCTCCGGCTTCACGCCCGTCTCCGGCGCGGCAGTCGTTCCCCGCCCTGCCTCAGTCTTCGGGGCGCCGGCCTCCGGCTTCACGCCCGTCTCCGGCGCGGCAGCTGTTCCCCGCTCTGCGACCTTGGGAGCGGCTTCCGCCTTCGCCCCGGCATCCAAGCTGCCGGTTCCCCGCTCCGACGCGGCGGCTCCCGCCCTCGGCCCGGCACCAGCATCGTTGCTCGCGCCGCGACCGGTGGCGTGGTTCGGGCCCGCACCGTTGCTCGCGCCCCGACCGGTGGCCTGGTCCGGGCCCGCACCGTTGCTCGCGCCCCGACCGGCGGCCTGGTCCGGACCGGCCGCTGTGCCCGCCCTTGCGGTCGGCCGCGCAGCCGTCGCGGCATCGGTGGCCGGTGCACTGCGTGTCGCCTCGGCCCCGGTGCCCGTGGCGTGCGGAGTCGACGGCGCTGCCGCGGGTTCGGTCGCCGGCATAGTCGTGCCGAGGAAGTTGGTAGCGCCCCGGGGCTCCGCAGTTGCGCCTGTCGATACCGTTGCGGCCCCGGACTCCGCGCCGACGACACCACTACCGGGGGACTGCACCGAGTGGGTGTATGCCTGGTATTGCAAGGTTTTCATCGTCGCCAGATCGTTGCGCGCGATCGCGACATCGAGCTTCTCGGTGAAGTTGTGGGTCGGCAAGCCATCGGAAACGGCGAGGTCGGCGCGGATCTGCCTGCTGAGCTGGGCCAGTTCCGTTTTTCCTGCCATGTCCAGCGGGACCGCGCCGACGCTGGCGTGCCGACTGGCGGCCAAACCGCCTCGGGCACCGCTGGTCGCACCCAAAGCGCCCATGTAGCCGAGCGACACCATATCCCACTGGCCGTGAATGGCCCCGATAGCCGCCGCGGTCGTGATGCCCGACATCAACCCGGTCACCATAGGCGCCATACGCCCCAGACCGAGTCGGGTGGCCGCAGGGCCGAAGACCCCGCCCGCCGTGTGCCCCGCCACGCCGCCGACACCCCAGGCCAACGCCGCATCACCGATCTTGCCCAGGTCGAGGTCCTGGCCGGAGGCCAGTTGTGCCCCGGCGGTGACCCCCGCGCCGACGCCCGCCAGCTTCACCCCAGAGCCGATCCCGGTGAACGCGAGGTCCACTATTTTTTCGAGACCCTGCAGACCCATCCGGCTGAGCCCACGCAGCAGCAGCTGTTTGCCCACCATCCGCGCAGCAGCCGCCCCGATCCGCTCCATCATATTTCTGCGGGCGACCGCGAAGGTGTACCGCCCGATCGCGACGATCAACGCCTCCTGCGCCGCCACAAAACCCGACGCCATTCCGCCAGACGCCAGCAGTTCGACCGCGAGCATCTCGAATTCCATCGCCCCCCACGCGGCGAAGATGCTTTCGGTAATGCGGTCGCCGACGATGCTTGCGTTGCTCTTGGAGGTGAACTCGGGCACCGCCTCCATCGCAGCGATGAGATGGTCGATCGAAAACTTGCCGTCCGTCAGCTGTTTCAGCGAGTCGGCGGCTTTTTGGCCACCGTGCCCCTCATACCACCGCTCCGTCTGCGTGGTAACCCGCTTGAACTCAGGGAGAAGTTCGGTCAGGGCAGCAGCGCCCTTTGCATATTGGTCGCCGAGTTCGGTGACACCGTCGAGATCCCATGTCCACGGATCCTTGCTCGGCGCGACACCGCCGAAAATATCTATGAATAGCCTTAGGCCATCCGGAATCACAGCTGACCCTTACCAGCCAGGTTCGGTGACTCCCGGTCCGGCGCGGCGGGTGCCGTTGCGCTCGGCGTCAGGCTCCTCTCGCTCGGCCGAACCCAGTGGCGCGGTCGACGCCTCGGTTTGGGTGGGGATGCTCAGTTCGTCCGGAATACCGGGCAGCAACTCGGAGAGTTTCGGCATTCCCGCGTGGCGTTCCCGCATCGGCGCGACCAATTCGTCGGCTTTGCGTTTGATCTCGGCGGATGCCTGCTGCGCGGCCGTGGTCACGGCCTTGGCGATCTCCGCCGGGGACAGTTCGTCGATGTCGTCGGCTATCCGCGTCTCGATGACGACGCCGTCCGCATTCACCACGATGGTTACCCGCTTGTTCGCGGCCGTTCCGACCGCGGTGAGTTGGGCGCGCTGTTGAAACGCATCCCGAAGCGACACCATATTCGCCTCAACGGCCTTCAACATATCCGCCAATAGTTCTTCATCAGCGGTGCTCACGCCTTATATCCCCTAATGACCTTGTTGAACTCTTCTTTGTTCTTTGCTTCCATCTTGTCGAGCAGTTCTGCACCCTCGTCGAAAGCGGCGGCGAAATCGCCTTCCAAGACCTTCACGTAGGCCTCGCCGACACTGTGAATGGACTCGCTCTGCGAGTCGTAATCCTTGCGGAAATGCTCGCCCGGCTCATGGGTCCCACAGACGGGCCGCGCCATGAGCGGCTTTGTTTCCGCCTTCAAGTTATCCATCACCGTGCGGATCTTGCCCGCGAGTTCCGTCAAATCGCCCGACAGTTCTCGCATCTTGGCGGATTCGACCTGCAACTTGTCCTCAGCCATGCCGTCCTCTATTCACTCAGCCCTGTCAGCCAACCCCTGCTTCAGGCCGACGCTCCCTGACGCTCCTGGAAGCGCTGCTCGAAACCCTTCACGAACGTGGTCGGGGCGACCGACGAGGACGAGTGCTCCAGCACACCGTCGTCCGCGATGTAGAAGATGGCGCGACCGATCGCGATCTCTCCACGCGGCACCGGGACGTACACCATCCAGCCACAGCTGAAACGGTCGGCGGCCAGTTGGTCCAACGGGTACCCGGAGGTGTCCAGACCACGCCCCTCGATGTAGGCGCGCACCCGGAAGATGGCCTCTTCCTCGGGCATCTGCTGCGGCAGCGACGCGACCACACCGGCCAATGTCAGCTGGTACATCGCACCGTCGATATCGAACCGGTCGTCGGGGAACAGGTTCTCCACGGTCTCCCTGGTGACCACTCCGACCTCGGCAGCCGACACCAGGGCCGCTGCGGCGGAACGCTGTTCGGCGCTCGGTGGCTGCGCGGCCAGTCCCGCGACGATGCCGACCACGGTGTTCGCGGTCCACACTCCGGGCACAGCGGTGGCGCACTCCTCCGCAGCCGGGGACTCACCCCGGTACCAGCGGCCACCCTCCCACCAGTAGACGAACGACATCAGTCCGGTGGCCGCACGCGGGTTCAGCACCGGGTTGGCTACCCATTCCGGCGCACCCGCGTAGAACTTCGGCATCGCGGCATCGTCGTTGTAGGTGGCGTCCAAATTCGGAGACTCCCACACCCCACCGGACAGCACCGCCTTGCCGTTCGGCAACGAGTACAGCGTGGAACCACCGCGCCGCGAGCTCTCGAACCAGCCCATCGACGGCAATACCCGCGGACCCCAGTCGGATCCGGCGGCTACGAATGCCGCGGCGACACACGCCCACCGCGCCCACATCTCAGGGAAGTCCGG
This sequence comes from Nocardia sp. CWNU-33, assembly GCF_046764895.1. NCBI lineage: Bacteria > Bacillati > Actinomycetota > Actinomycetes > Mycobacteriales > Nocardiaceae > Nocardia > Nocardia sp. CWNU-33. The sequence goes on from NZ_JBKOQN010000001.1 coordinate 227,203, forward strand.
GAACTCGTTCTCCGCCAACACCGGCCACACCTTGGCGGCTTTGTCCGCCCGCGCGGCGATTGCGGCGTCCTGCGGCGTCCGCGTCTGGCGGTTGCCGTGACCGATGTACGCCGCCAACCACACCGGCAGCGTTTCGCGCGGGTACTCCTCCAAGTCGGTGCGATAGGCCTCCGGCTCGAACAGCTGCCCCTCCGGGAACGGCTCGTCACCGAAGTCGTAGTCGACCTCGAACTCCCCCTCGGAACTCAACCGCACCAGCAGCCGCCACCACGGTTCGCCGTCCAGCTCAGCGACCAGCGCCCGGTGCTCGCGCGCCTGCTCCAGCACCGGCGCCGACGGCTCGGACCGCATCGCACGCGAGCCATCGGTGTAGACGACCTCGGCAACCCCGGTCGTCGTGGTCAGCACGAACACCGCGTCGAGCTGCTGCCACCCGGAGGGACCGGCTTCACTCAGCGCGTCGGCAATCTGCCGCGCCAGCACCTGGTCTCGGCTGTCGGCGGCGGTCTCCTCGCCCGGCTCGGCAATGCCGTCGGGGTCGGCGGTACCGTCCGGGCCGTCCGAAGGCAGGCTGAAGCCGACATCCGGCGCCTTGTTCTCTTCGTTGGCGTCGCCCGGGTTCCCGTTGTTCTGGTCGCTCACAGTCCGCTTCCGCCGATCGTCGTGGTGCTTTCTCAGACATAGTTGCACAGATTCTCGCGCGCACTCTCCCAACGGCGGGAAGCCTGACAGCAAACAACTGGAGCAGCGGATGCGGAACACACAGGTGCAGCGGGTTTCCCACGGCGTCGGCCACCATCGACGACCAGGTCGGCGCTCAGCAACCGATCCGATCACCGACTCCGAGTCCCTGCTGTCGGCGAGCCGGTGGCAGCGGCGTAGGTGCCGCGTATCGCACACACTCGACCCCCGATGCTCCTGATCCGGCGCTGCGCCGTGGCCTTGCTCTTCGCCTCCCCTGCGCGACCCACTCGACGATCTTGTCCGCGTTGCCATCCGGCCACGCCGTCGCGGCAACTACCTCAGTGCCGGAACCAACATTTCCCCGTGCCTCCACGTCAGGCGCACATTTATGGCAGACTCGGCGGGCACGTTGCGGCCGATCGACGACCGTGGGCAAAGTTGATGCGGGAGTTGGGATCGCGATGGATCTGAGCTCGATCGAGCGCCGAGTGGCTGCGGATCGAGGGGCGGCGAGAGATCGGTCGATCGAAGCCCAGCTGCGATTGGCTACCTCGTTGGTCGAATTGGCCAAGGAGTTGGTCGCCACGAAGAACGGCTCCGGGCGCGACCGGACCGCCGAAGCCTTGGCGCCCGCGCAAGAAGCAGTCGCCATTCGGCTGCACTGGCTGACCGCCGGGCAGGTGTCCGCACAGTTTGCGGGCGAGGTGCAGGACGCGCTGCGCGTGTTCGAACAGGCCGCTCGTCACATCGGCCACCGCGAACTGGCGGCAAGCACTATCCGCAGCGCCTGTGGCGCCTATCGGCAAGTGGCGCACACCCATCCGCAGGCGGCCGGTGTGTGCGCCGACGCGCTGTCGAAGTGCGGTGTGTGGTTGTGCAGGCTGGATCCGAAGACCGCTGTCGCCGCGTCCGAGGATGCGGTGCGGATCCGCAGCAGGCTGTTCGCGGCGAATCCGGATCAATCCGGCAAGTACCTCGCCAGTCTGAGCACGCTGCTGCGCACCCTCATGGTCGGCAGACAGCGCAAGCAGGCCATCGCGATGTATCGCGAGCGATATACGGCACTGACCTCGCCCGAAATGACGACACAACTGCGCCAGACGCGCATCGAGGACATCGACCTCACCGTCAAGTCCTATAGCGCGCTCGCGAAGCTGGATTGCCCGACGCTCGAACGCGCCGGACGGCTGACCCAGCAGCAGATCCTCTACCAGACCGCGGGCGACCTCTCCACGATCGAAGAGATCAACTGGAAACTGGCCCTGGTCGGCATCAAGCCGTTGACCCCCGGCGCGATGCCCGATCCGCCGTCGCGGCCGGTCGAGATCGCCACGACCTTCGGGGCACTGAGCGTGCGCTGTTCGGCCGGTGACGCCGTCGCTCAGGTCCGCGCCGCGGTCATCGCCGCGTATGCGGCCGACGGTGCGCAGCCTGCGATCGGCTCGACCCATCTCGGCGGCGTGGAAATCATCTGGAGCGCAGCCGATCTCGAACTGAACTCGGCGACCGAGCTGGGCGATGACATGGTGCTCATCGAAGCGCCCTACCCGGGCTCGGTGACCGTGATGAGCTTCAAATGGGAGCTGGCGAATGTCGGCAGACATCCACTGGCGCTGCAGCTTTCGACCCGCTGGCCGGTAATCAGCGTGGCCGCCACCGAGAACATGGCCTATGAACTGTGCCGGTACGAGGGCGGCAAGGCCACGCAGTACGCCGCCCTCGGCCGACCGAGCGGACAGGCGCCGCTCGACGAGCCGCTCGCGCCCATGGATTTCGCGACGCTGGCCGACTACGGCGCGGACTACGCGTCCGAAACCCAGGTCCGCGCCGCGTTCGGCAATTCCCCTATGTTCGCCAAGCTGACCCACCTGCCTGCCAATGGGATTCGGCAAACCGCCGAAACGGTGCCGCACACCGACCTGTTGTTCTTCAAGAAGGTGAAAACTCCCGAACCGAGCTGAGACGGCACACCCACCGCTGCCTCGGCCGGACCGCACGGCATGATCACCGATGTGCGAGTCCTATTACAGCGAGTGTCCGCCGCCCAGGTGACGGTCGACGAGGAGATCGTCGGCCGGATAGATCCCGCCGCCCACCATGCGCCCCATGGGCTGGTCGCCTTGGTCGGCGTCACGCACGATGACACCGACATGACCGCGAAAGCCTTGGCGGACAAGGTGTGGCGGCTGCGCATCCTCGACGGCGAGCGCTCCGCCGCCGACCTGGCCGCACCCATCCTGGTGATCAGTCAGTTCACCCTTTACGCCGACACGGCGAAGGGCCGCCGCCCGTCCTGGAACGCCGCCGCACCCGGCGCGGTCGCCGAACCCATCGTCGAGGCGTTCGCCCAGGCATTGCGCGATCTGGGCGCCACTGTCGCCACCGGCCGCTTCGGCGCCCATATGCATATCGACCTGACCAACGACGGACCCGTCACCGTGCTCTTGGAGGGCTGATGCCGGCTCACGCGGACAGCAGCCAGTCGGCAATGTCGGCGACGACCTCGGCATCCACGTGGTGCGGCCGGGTGTAATCATCGGGCAGCGACGGACCGGTCCCCGGGAACCAGAGATGATCGTCGGCGGGATAGGTGCGAATGGTCACCTCTTCGCGGTCCGCGAGTCCGGCCTGCCATCCGGCCAGGTCGTCGGCCACAGTGACCTGGTAGTCACGCTCGCCCTGCAGAATCAACATAGGCTTGTGCAATGTCGCCGCGACCGCGACCGGGTCGTAGGCCCGCAGGTCCAGCCAGTATGCGGCCGACATACCGAACGGCAGCCGCACCGCCGGCGTCGCCGGTGAAAGTTCCTGGCTGTCGACCATTTTCGCCTGTTCGATGGCCGTCTCGAGCGGTGGCAACGCCGCGAGTGCGGCCGGATCGATCTCGGCGAGGCGCCGAAGGACACGCACGATGGACCACTGCATCGGCTGCGTATCACCGGAGAGGATCACCACGCCCGCCACCGATGGCGCTGCCGCGGCCACCCGCGGCGCAAACTTTCCGCCCATGCTGTGCCCGACCACGAACACGCGCCCGGCGTCGATGGCCCGCAGCCCGCTCAGCATCTCGATCGCCGCGACCGCGGCCGGCACATACTCGTCGCTCGGTGTGAATTCGGTTGTCGCAGCGACCTTCTCCGCATGTGCGAAAGTGGCCTTGTCGAAGCGCAACACCGCTATCCCGCGGCTCGCCAACCCCCACGCAAGATCCTTGTAGATCTTGTTCGGCCCCACAGTGCCATCGGCGTCGAACGGCCCACCGCCGGACAACAACACCACCGCGGGATGCGGACCGTCGCCATGCGGGATGCTCAGCACGCCCGACACTGCGAACTCCCCGGACCCTACGGTCACCGCTCGCTCATCGAAGACCTGGGGATTCGCATACTCCGGCGCCTGCCACGACGGCACATCCGTGACGGCCGACTCGGGTCCATTCATCGTGTCCTCCACAACCCTTGAACATTCTCAACTTTGAGAACGGTATCATGAGTGAGAACATTCGGATATGGACTCCCTGGAACTGCTGGTCCACCCGGTGCGATTGCGGATCGTGCATGCAATGTCGGGTGGCCAAACCCTGACAACGGCACAACTGTGCGCCCGAATGCCCGATGTCTCGAAGGCCACCGTCTACCGCCACGTCGAACTACTGGCAGGCGGCGGCATCCTCGAGGTCGACAGCGAACAGCGGGTGCGCGGCGCGGTCGAGCGCCACTACCGGCTGCACCGGGAACGCGCGGTGATCGACGCCGACACGGCCGCATCGGCGACCACCGACGACCATCGCAGGATCTTCGCCGCCGCGATGGCGACGCTGCTCGCGGAATTCAACTCCTACCTCGATCGTGACCAGGCGAACCCGACCGAGGATTTGGTCGGCTACCGGCAACACGCCATGTGGCTCGACCACAATGAGCTCGTCGACCTGATTTCGGCGCTGCGTGCCGCGATCATCCCCCGACTGAAAAACCCGCCCGCACCGGGCCGTTCGCAGTACCTGCTCAGTCCGATCCTGTTCCCGATCGACCAGCCCGAGGTGACCACCGAGGTTGCGCCGGCAGGAAAAGCCCACAAGACCAAGTAGTTTCGGCACGAACACCGGACAGCCGATCAGGCGACGGTCGTGCGCTGCGCACGGGCTGAATCGTGGAGCAGCCCAGACAAACCACACGATCGGGCCAGGCCGGTGCCGGCAAGCATGCCAGGGACCTCCAGCCAGCACCCGCACGATAGCCCGGAATACCACCGGACAGGCAAACTCGAGGTCCTATGGTGGAGAGATGGACGGCGAACTACACGCCCGTGCGGCCGCCTCATTCGGCGCACAGGCCTCCGCGTATGCCGAACATCGTCCGGACTACCCCGCGGCAGCAATTCATTGGGCTCTGGAGCCGCTCGGGCGTCAGCACTCGCTCGTGGTCCTCGATCTCGGCGCAGGCACCGGCAAGCTCACCGCAGGTCTGCTCGGCGCAGGAGCCGAGCCGATCGCCGTCGAGCCCGATGCCGAGATGCGCAGTGAACTGATTGCGCGTTACCCCGACGTGACTACGCTCGCCGGTGCCGCGGAGTCCATTCCGCTGCCGGACAATTCGGTAGATGCGGTGCTTTCCGGACAGGCATTCCACTGGTTCGACCAGGAACGCGCCTTCCCCGAGATCGCCAGGGTGCTGCGCGACGGTGGCGTGTTCGCCGCACTCTGGAACACCGACGACAGCACGGTCGACTGGCTCATAGGCCTGCAGGCGGTCTCCCGGCCGAGAGTCGCAGTTCCGCCACCGAAGCCTGGTGACCAGCTCCCGAAGCATCCGCTGTTCCTCGACTTCGAGCGAGCCGAGTTCCCGCACGCACAGCGGCGGACCGCCGAATCCCTCACGACCACAATCGGAACCCACTCGCACACGTTGGTGATCACGGAACCGGAGCGCACCGAGCTGCTCGGCCGAATCCTCGACTACCTGCGCAGCAGGCCCGAGACCGCCGACGGCGAATTCGACGTGCCCCTCGTCACCGACGTCATCCGCGCCGTCCGCAGGACCGAAACCCCGGTGCCCCAGCGCAAATGAAGCGCTACGCCATCCGGATCCGCCGCAGCCCAATGGAATTCGAGTAGTTCCCTACTCAGGTGAGTAGTCGACGATGCGACATACGATTTCTACATCGTCAAAAAGTTCGTCTCGAACAGGGAAGGAAAACCACTGACACACCACAGCGTTCGAACCGACTGCTCGACCGAAAGGCGAAGCCGGACGTGCAGACGCGGGTGGAAGGAACGACGTCACCGATCCAGCGATGAGCTGGGGTATCGCCCGGTGACACCGGCTGATCGACCATTGTGTCGACGCGGGTGTCGCGAGGCGTAATCGCCCTGCGGACTACCCGCGGCGTCGGTGCGTATCGGGCCTCGCCGCGTAACGTCCACCTGCCCTCGGTCGTCGATGTCGGTGCACGCCAACGTCGGAGCGCCCCGAATGTCGACGCTTTGTCAGTGTCGGTGCGCCCTGGGTATCGACTCGCCGGGTCCGTCGATGTCGGCGGATGATCGACATCGGTGCACCGCCAACGTCGGGGCATCGGTCGATGCGCCGCTTCATCATTGTCGAAGTGGCGTCGATCTCATATCTCTGTCGATGTCGGACCGTGTTCGATGTCGACAGGATCGTGACTTGTCGATGTCGAGGCACCGCAAAAGTTCGGCGCCGCATAATGTCACGACGCCACCAATGTGGGGCATCGCCAATGTCACTGACGCCCAACGTATTTCACAGCCATTCGGCCACCGGGCCAGTCGGTCGGCTATTCCGGACGCAACGTCAGAATGCGCGGTCCGTCTTCGGTGACGGCAACCGTGTGCTCCCAATGTGCGGCACGGCTGCCGTCGATGGTCACCACGGTCCAATCGTCGCCGAGCACCTTGGTCTGGGTGGTGCCCAATGTCAGCATCGGCTCGATCGCAAGGACAGATCCGACAACGAGTTTCGGCCCTCTACCCGGGTCGCCCTCGTTTGCGAGGAACGGATCCATGTGCATTTCGCGGCCGATGGCGTGCCCGCCGTAACCGTCGACGATGCCGTAGGCGCGACCGTGCATTTCTTCCGCGGCGCGGGTGCCGAGCTCGATGGCATGCGAGACGTCCGTCAGCCGGTTACCGGGCAGCATTGCCTCGATACCGGCCTCCATGGACAGCTTGGTTGCCTCGCTGAGCAGCCGATCGGCGTCGATGATCGGGCCGACGCCGAACGTCCACGCCGAATCACCGTGCCAGCCGTCGAGAATCGCGCCACAGTCGATGGAGACCAGATCGCCGTCGGTCAGGATCTCATCGGCGGTCGGAATCCCATGCACCACACGGTCGTTCACCGATGAGCAGATCGACCCGGGGAACCCGTGGTAGCCCTTGAAGGACGGCACCGCACCCGCATCGCGGATCACCTGCTCGGCGACCTCGTCCAGCTCCAGGGTGCTGACACCGGGCTTTGCGGCATCGCGCACCGCGACGAGCGCGCGGCCGACGATGGCGCCTGCCGCCGCCATGGCGTCCAGCTCGCCCGCGGTGCGGAACGGCACCACCTTCTTGTTCTTACGACCGAAGACCATGACGGTTCAGTGTCCCATCGCTGGTGCGGTAAGCGGCATCAGTGGCCGAGTGCGCGCAACGCGCGGGCGTTGACCTCGTCGACCTCGCCGACACCGTCCACGGTGACGACCAACCCGTCGTAGTGCTCCAGCAGCGGCTCGGTCTCGTCCCGGTACACCCGGAGCCGGTTGCGGATCACGCCTTCGTTGTCGTCGGCGCGGCCACGGGCCAGCATCCGCTCGACCACGGTGTCCTCGGCAACGACGAAGCACAGCACCGCGTCGAGCTTGGTGTCCATGTCGGCGAGGATCTTCTCCAGCGCGTCGGCCTGATCGACCGTGCGCGGGTAGCCGTCGAGCACGAAACCGTTGACGGCGTCGGGCTCGGCAACGCGGGCCTCGACCATGCGGTTGGTCACATCGCTGGGCACCAGATCGCCGGCGTCCATGTACTTCTGCGCTTCGCGCCCCAGCGGGGTCTGCTGGCTGATGTTCGCACGGAACAGGTCTCCGGTGGAGATGTGCGGGACGCCCAGCTTTTCCGAAAGCAGGACGGCCTGGGTGCCCTTGCCTGCACCCGGCGGACCGAGAAGTACAACTCTCACTTGAGGAACCCTTCGTAATTTCGATTCATCAGCTGGCTCTCGATCTGCTTCACCGTGTCCAAGCCGACGCTCACCATGATGAGCACCGCGGTGCCGCCGAACGGAAGGTTCTGCGCACCACCGGACGAGCCGATGTCGAGGAACAGATTGGGCAGCACTGCCACTAGACCGAGGTAGATCGAGCCGGGGAGGGTGATGCGGCTCAACACAAAATTGAGATAGTCGGCGGTCGGCCTACCGGGGCGGTAGCCCGGAATGAATCCGCCGAACTTCTTCATCTCGTCGGCGCGTTCCTCCGGATTGAAGGTGATCGCGACATAGAAGTAGGTGAAGAACACGATCAGACCGAAGTAGATTGCGATGTACAACGGGTTGCCCGGATTCACCAGGTATTTCTGGATGATCTCCTGCCACCAGCTCTGATCGGTCGTCCCCTTCGACGTTGTCAGCTGGGCGACCAGGTTCGGCAGGTACAGCAGCGATGACGCGAAGATCACCGGGATGACGCCTGCCTGGTTGACCTTCAGCGGCAGATAGGTCGAGGAGCCACCGTACATCTTGCGGCCGACGACTCGCTTGGCGTACTGCACCGGAATCCGGCGCTGCCCCTGCTCGACGAAGATGACCGCGCCGATGATGGCGAGCGCGGCGGCGCAGACGAGGCCGAAGACCAGCGGGCCACGGCTATCGAGGATGCCCTTGCCCTGTGATGGGATACGGGCGGCGATACCGGCGAAGATCAGCAGCGACATACCGTTGCCGACACCACGCTCGGTGATCTGCTCACCGAACCACATCACCAGCGCCGCACCGGCCGTCATCACCAGCACGATGATGATCATGCCGAAAATGCTGGTGTCGGCCAGGATGTCCTGCTGGCAGCCCTGCAGCAGCTGACCGCGGGCCGCAAGCGCGACCAGACCGGTCGCCTGCAGGATCGCGAGGGCAATCGACAGATACCGGGTGTACTGCGTCATCTTGTTCTGGCCTGATTGGCCTTCTTTTCGCAGTTCCTCGAACCGCGGGATGACAACGGTCAACAGCTGAATAATGATGCTGGCCGTGATGTAGGGCATGATGCCGATCGCGAAGACCGACAACTGCAGCAGCGCACCACCGGAGAACAGGTTGATCAGCTGGTAGATACCGGCCGAATCACCACCGGACACCAGGTCGATACATTCCTGGACGGCCTGGTAATCAACGCCAGGGGACGGCAGCGCGGCACCCAAGCGGTACAACGCGATCAACCCCAGCGTGAAGAGAATCTTCCGCCGTAAGTCCGGAGTCCGGAAGGCCGATACGAAGGCGGAAAGCACAGATCCTCCTGGCGAACGACATGGTCATGCCATGGACTATTCAGCGATGTCCTGGTCGGAAGGCGCCGGTATCCCATGACGAGGCTTGGCAGACAACAATTGAACTCTAACAGTGGCACCGGACGAGCCTTCACTCGTCCGGTGCCACTATGTGCAGAGTACCGTCAGCCCAGCTCGGTGACAGTGCCACCGGCCGCGGTGATCTTTTCCTTGGCGGCACCGGTGACCTTATCGACGGTCACCTGGACCGCGACACCGATCTCGCCGTCACCGAGAATCTTGACCAGCTGGTTCTTGCGAACCGCGCCGGCCGCAACGAGCTCGGCCTTGCCGATCTCGCCACCCTCGGGGAACAACTTGGCGATCGAGCCGACATTCACGACCTGGTATTCCGTGCGGAATCGGTTCGTGAAGCCCTTGAGCTTGGGCAGCCGCATGTGAATCGGCATCTGCCCGCCCTCGAAGGCGGCCGGAACGTTCTTGCGAGCCTTGGTGCCCTTGGTACCACGACCCGCGGTCTTGCCCTTGGAGCCTTCACCGCGACCCACCCGGGTCTTCTCGGTCTTGGCGCCGGGAGCCGGACGCAGGTGATGCAACTTGATGGTCATGTCAGACCTCCTCAACTGTTACGAGGTGGCGCACGACGTTGATCAGCCCACGGTTCTGAGGATTGTCCTCACGAACCACGGTCTGGCGGATCTTCCGCAGGCCGAGCGTGCGAAGGCTCTCCCGCTGGTTCGCCTTGGCGCCGATCGACGACTTGATCTGGGTCACCTTGAGATCTGCCATTTACCTGCCACCTCCCGCTGCCTGAGCGCGTGCGCGCAGCATGCCCGCGGGGGCAACGTCCTCGATGGGCAGACCACGACGGGCCGCGACCTCTTCCGGACGCTGCAGCATCTTGAGTGCCGCAACCGTCGCGTGCACGACGTTGATGGCGTTGTCGCTACCGAGCGACTTCGCCAGAATGTCATGGATACCAGCGCATTCCAGCACGGCACGCGCCGCACCGCCGGCGATCACACCGGTACCGGGCGAAGCCGGACGCAGCATGACGACACCGGCCGCCGCCTCACCCTGAACCGGGTGGGTGATGGTCGAGCCGATCATCGGGACGCGGAAGAAGTTCTTACGAGCTTCCTCGACACCCTTCTGAATGGCCGCGGGAACTTCCTTGGCCTTGCCGTAGCCGACGCCGACCAGACCGTTGCCGTCACCGACGATCACGAGGGCGGTGAAGCTGAAGCGACGACCACCCTTCACGACCTTGGAGACGCGGTTGATCGCGACGACACGCTCGAGCTGGTTCTTCTCGGCCGCATTGTCGCGACGATCGCCGCCACCGCGACGGTCGCCGCCACCGCGACGGTTGTCGCGGCCGCCCTCGGGGGCCGCACCATTCTGTCCGGCGGGTCCGCTGCCGCCGTCACGCCGTTGACGTCCCGGCATCAGACGTTCCTTCCGTAAATGTTTGCAGTCATCAGAACTTCAACCCACCTTCGCGAGCGGCATCCGCCAGCGCGGCGATCCGGCCGTGGTAATCGTGACCACCACGGTCGAACACGACGGCCTCGACGCCGGCAGCCTTGGCACGCTCGGCCAGCAGCGCGCCGACCTTCTTGCCCTTGGCCGACTTGTCGCCGTCCACGGCGCGCACATCGGCCTCGATCGAGGACGCGGCGGCAATCGTCTTGCCGACCGAGTCGTCGATGAGCTGTGCGTGCAGGTGACGCGAGGAACGGTTGACCACCAGGCGCGGACGCTCGGTGGTGCCGACGACCTTCTTGCGCAGACGGAAGTGACGACGCGTCTTGGACAGCCGACGCGTGGTCGACACATCCTTGCCGCGCGGGACGCGCTTGGCCTTCTGGTTTTCGGTTTGCGCCATGATCACTTACCCGTCTTTCCGACCTTGCGGCGAACGACCTCGCCGGCGTAGCGGATGCCCTTGCCCTTGTACGGGTCGGGCTTGCGCAGTCCGTGGATCACAGCGGAGATCTGACCGACCTTCTGCTTGTCGATTCCGGACACAGAGAACTTGGTGGGCGTTTCCACCGCGAAGGTGATGCCTTCCGGGGCCTCGACCGGGACCGGGTGGCTGTAGCCGAGAGCGAACTCGAGGTTCGAACCCTTGGCCTGCACGCGGTAACCGACGCCGAAGATTTCCATCTTCTTCTCGTAGCCCTTGGTCACACCTTCGACCATGTTCGAGACCAGGGTGCGGGTCAGGCCGTGCAGTGCACGACTCTGGCGCTCGTCGTTCGGACGGGCGACCTCGAGCTGACCGTCCTCGCCCTTGGCGACGGTGATCGGCTCGGCGACGGTGTGCGACAGGGTGCCCTTGGGACCCTTCACCGACACGTTCTGGCCATCGATGGTGACATCGACGCCCGCGGGAATTGCGATGGGCTTCTTGCCGATACGCGACATTGTCCTACCTCCCCTTACCAGACGTAGGCGAGGACTTCCCCGCCTACACCTTGCTTGGCCGCCTGGCGATCCGTGAGCAGACCGGTCGACGTGGAGATGATCGCCACGCCGAGGCCGCCCAGGACCTTGGGCAGGTTGGTGGACTTTGCGTACACACGCAGACCCGGCTTCGAGACGCGACGCAGGCCCTGCAGGCTGCGCTCACGGCTGGGGCCGTACTTGAGGTCGACGACGAGGCTCTTGCCGACGGTCGCGTCCTCGGTCCGGTAATCGGCGATGTAGCCCTCGCGCTTGAGGATCTCGGCGATGTTCGCCTTGAGCTTCGAGTGCGGCGCCTTCACCTGATCGTGGTACGCCGAGTTGGCGTTGCGCAGACGAGTGAGGAAGTCTGCGATCGGATCAGTCATGGTCATGTTTTTGACCGTTTACCTTTCTCGCAACGGTTCCCATGCAAGAGCCCGAAGGACCCGTGGGCCTATCACGAAGTTGGGGTTAGTTTCCCGTCGTGCCCCGGCTTGCGCCGGGACGACGGAAGTTGGTGGTGGCTACCAGGAGCTCTTGTGCACGCCCGGCAGCTCGCCGCGGTGCGCCATCTCGCGAAGGCAGACACGGCACAGGCCGAACTTGCGGTAGACAGCATGCGGGCGACCGCAGCGCTGGCAACGGGTGTAGGCGCGGACCCCGAACTTCGGCTTGGCCTCGGCCTTGATACGCAGTGCTTTCTTGGCCATCGTCAGTTCTCCTTGAACGGGAAGCCGAGGTGCTTGAGAAGGGCGCGGCCCTCTTCGTTGTTCGTCGCGGTGGTCACGACCGTGATGTCCATACCACGCGGACGGTCGATGGAGTCCACGTCGATCTCGTGGAACATCGACTGCTCGCTCAGGCCGAACGTGTAGTTGCCGTTGCCGTCGAACTGCTTCGGCGACAGGCCGCGGAAGTCGCGGATACGGGGCAGCGCGATGGAGACCAGGCGGTCGAGGAACTCCCACATGCGGTCGCCACGCAGCGTGACCTTCGCACCGATGGGCATGCCCTCACGCAGCTTGAACTGCGCGATCGACTTGGTCGCCTTGCGGACCTCGGGCTTCTGACCGGTGATCAGTTCCAGATCCTTGATGGCGCCGTTGATCAGCTTCGCGTCACGGGCGGCGTCACCGACACCCATGTTGACGACGACCTTGACCACGCCGGGGATCTGCATCACGTTGGCGTACTCGAACTCGCCGTTCAGCGCGTCCTTGATCTCGGCGCGGTAGCGCGCCTTCAGGCGCGGCTGGGTCTTCTCAGAGGTAGTCATGTCAGATGTCCTTCCCGTTCTTACGGGAGATCCGGACCCGCTTGCCGCTCTCCTCATCGGTGCGGTAACCGACACGGGTCGGCTTGCCATCGGAATCGACGACCATCACGTTCGAGACCTGGATCGGGGCTTCCTGGGTCACGATGCCACCGGAGGAGGCGCCACGCTGGTTCGCGGAGTCCGCGACGTGCTTCTTGATCCGGTTCACGCCCTCGACCAGGATCTTGCCGGTCGCCGGGTAGGCCTGAATGACCTTGCCCTTGGCGCCCTTGTCCTTACCCGAGATGACGAGAACGGTGTCGCCCTTGTGCACCTTCATGTCAGAGCACCTCCGGGGCCAGCGAAACGATCTTCATGAACTTCTTCTCGCGCAGCTCGCGGCCGACCGGGCCGAAGATACGGGTGCCACGCGGGTCGTTGTCCGCCTTGATGAGCACGGCGGCGTTCTCATCGAACTTGATGTAGGAACCGTCCGGGCGGCGGCGCTCCTTGACGGTGCGCACGACGACGGCCTTGACGACCTCGCCCTTCTTGACGTTGCCGCCAGGGACAGCGTCCTTGACGGTGGCGACGATGATGTCGCCGATGCCGGCATAGCGACGTGACGAGCCACCGAGCACGCGGATGCAAAGAATTTCCTTCGCACCCGTGTTGTCGGCGACGCGCAGTCGCGACTCCTGCTGAATCACTTCAGCCTCCTTGACCTGGATGTATACGCACGCCGGATTGCCGACCCGACGGGCATGGTCCTGCTGCCACCCGAACGCGCGCCTGCCAGCGGTTATCTGGATCTCGATGACCCAACCACTGGGGGTTCACGGCCGGATTGCGGGCATAGCTCCCGCAGGCAACCGGTTCAGTGTAGGGGAATCCGCTGGTCATCCCAAAATCGGGTCCATTTCGGCAACCCTGACATTCAGCTGTGAAACCCCTGCCGATCAGTGCCAGCGAGCCTTCTCGTTACTACCCTCGGTCCAGGGCATGATCGCCAAAAATGCCACCCGTATTCGATATCGCCGCTGGAAGAGGGGTTTCTTGAGTTCGTATGCCGGTCCGTTTCGATTCGATCGTCGAGCTTTCCTGATCGCACTCGGAGTGATTCCCGCCACCACGGTTCTGGCGTCCTGCTCCAGGGATGCGGCGACGCCGCCGACCGGGGTCGACATGAGCGGTACCGACCAGGCGATTCGTCCGCAAGACGATCTATACCGGCACGTCAACGGGACTTGGCTGCGCGATTATCAGCTGCCGGCGGACCGGCCCTCGTATTCCTCGTTCAACGAGGTCCGCGACCGTGTTCAGCAACAGTTGCGCGACATCGTCGACAGCATTCGCGACCCGAAGCCAGGGTCGACCGAAGAGCAGATCCGCGATCTCTACGACGCCAGGCTCGATCTCGACGAGATCGAGCGACTGGGCAGCACTCCACTTGCCGACCTGTTCGCCGCGATCGACGGCGCCGCGACCAAGGCAGACCTCGCCCGGGTGATGGGCACGCTGCCGGTCGGCGGCCTGATCGGGCTCGGGGTCGCGGTCGACCAGAAGAACTCCGGCGACTACATCGCCATGATCAGCCAATCCGGCATAGATTCGACCATGGGCGAGCAGTACTACCGGAAGCCCGAATACGCCGAGCAGCTGGCGGCCTACCGAACCTATCTGGAGCGCATCGCCGCCGGTGCGGACTTCCTCGATCCGTCGGGCACGGCACAGCGCGTGCTCGCGCTGGAGACCAGGATTGCCGCCGGGTATTGGGACGACGTTCGGCTGCGCAATCCCGACGCCACCTACAACCTGCTCAGCTGGACCGAATTGACTTCGCTCGCACCACAATTCGACTGGGAACCGTGGCTGGCGGGTAGTACCGACCGGCCCAGGGGGCTGTTCGACAAGGTGGTGGTGGGGCAGCCGTCTTTCGTCACAGCGGCAGGGCAACTCTGGGCCGAGGTCGACATCGCGAGCTGGCGGGAATACTTGCGCACGGCCGTGGTAAAGAAATTCGCGGCCGAACTACCCGAAGTCATCTCCGCTGCCGCCTTCGACTTCATCGGCAAGGCGTTGCAAGGCCAGCAACAGCGTCAAGAGCCGTGGAAGGACGGCATCGACACCGTCGACGACACGCTCGGCCAGCCGCTCGGGAAACTCTATGTAGGCAAGTACTTTCCGCCGATCGCCAAGGAACGGGCGCAGGCGCTCGTGGCCGATCTCATGGCTGCCTATCGGGACAACTTCACCAACTCGTCGTGGATGTCGCCGCCGACCAGGGCTGCGTCGATCGCCAAACTGGACAAGATCGTCGCGAAGATCGGCTATCCGGACACCTGGATCGACTACTCCGGACTGCACATCACCAGGGGCAAACTGATCGAATCCCTCCGCGCGGCAGAAACTTTCGAGCGCAAGCGGATGTTCGCGCGACTCGGCACACCGGTCGACAGGTCCGAATGGGGCATATCGCCGCAGACGGTGAACGCCATGTACGACCCGAGCGCCAATGAGATTTCGTTCCCCGCGGCCATTCTGCAGCCACCGTTCTTCGACAAGGATGCTCAGGCGGCGGTCAACTACGGCGCGATCGGCGCGATCATCGGTCACGAAATCGGTCACGGCTTCGACGACCAAGGATCGGAATACGACGCCGACGGCAACCTGCGCGACTGGTGGACCCCGGCGGATCGGGCCGCGTTCGACACCAAGACCGCGCAGCTCATCGCGCAGTACAACGCGCTCGTTCCCGTCGGCCTCGATCCGGAAAAGCACGTCGACGGCGCACTCACCGTCGGCGAGAACCTCGCCGATCTGCGGGGGCTGAGCATCGCGCTGGCGGCCCTGCGGATCGCGGGACAGCACGACGGCACCGGCGAACCCGACTACCCGACGCTGTTCCTTTCCTGGGCGCGCATCTGGCGGGACAAGTCGACCGAGCAGCGGCAGGAGCTGCGCCTGGCCATGGACGTCCACGCCCCCAATGAGTTCCGATGCAATCAGGTGATCCGCAATATCGCCGAGTTCTACCGCACCTTCGGCGTCACCGCCGCCGACCGGCTGTTCCTGCCCGAGGACCAGCGGGTCACGCTCTGATACGCCGGGCCCGCGCCATCGGAGACAGGTAGCCTCGGGCAAGCAATATCGCGCCTGACGAGGATGCGGGACACCGCATCGGGAGAGGAATCCTCGTGACATCAAACGGTCGTCCCGGCCAGCTGGACCGTCGTGCCTTCCTGGTCGCGCTGGGGGTCGTACCGGCCGCCATCGCGTTGGCTTCGTGCTCGAAGAACGACAACGTGCAGCTCACCGGTGTCGATCTGGGTGGCGCCGATGGCGCTATCCGGCCGCAGGACGATCTGTACCGGCACGTCAACGGCAAGTGGCTGCGGGAGTACCAGCTGCCGCCGGACAAGGCCGCCGTCGGTGCGATCAGCGAGGCTTCCGACCGCACGCTGGACCAGTTGCGGGCGATCATCGAAGGCATCAACGATCCGAAGGCGGGCTCGGAGGCGCAGCAGATTCGCGACCTCTACGACGCGCGCCTCGATCTCGACACGATCGAACGGCTCGGGATGACCCCGCTGGCCGATCTGTACGCCAAGATCGACGGCGCCGCGACCAAGCCGGACCTGGCCAAGGTGATGGCCGAACTGCCCATCTCGGGTCTGATCGGCATCGGTATCGGCATTGATCGCAAGAACTCCAACGCCTACATCCCGACCATCAGCCAGTCCGGCCTCGGCCTCAGCGAGCAGTACTACCGCAAACCCGAGTACACGACGCAGCTCGCGGGCTACAAGACCTACGTGGAAAAGATGGCCGCGGCCGCGGGCTTCGCCGATCCGATCGGCCTGGCGCAGCGGGTGGTCGAGCTGGAAGCCAAGATCGCGGCCGTGCATTGGGACAGCGTGCGCAACCGGAACACCGACGCCACCTACAACCTGATGAGCTGGTCGGAGCTGACCGCGCTCGGACCGCAATTCGACTGGGAGCCCTGGATGGCGGGCAATACCGACCGGCCGCGCCAGCTGTTCGACAAGATCGTGGTTTCCCAGCCGTCGTTCGTGACGGGGATGGCGCAGCTGTGGGCCGACGTCGATATCGCTGTCTGGCGGGAGTACCTGCGCACGAGCGTGACGGCGAATTTCGCCCGCTTCCTGCCCAAGGCCATCGCGGATGCGCGCTTCGATTTCGTCGGCAGGGTGCTGAGCGGGCTCGACGAACGCCCGGAGCTGTGGAAGTCGGCGGTCGGCGTCGTGGACGACAATCTCGGCGACCAGCTCGGGAAACTGTATGTCACCGCGCACTTTCCGCCGGAGGCCAAGGATCGCGCCAAGGAAATGGTCGCCGACCTCATGGCCGCGTACAAGGACAACTTCACCCATTCCACCTGGATGTCGCAGCCGACCAGGGAAGCGTCCATCGTCAAGCTCGACAAGATCGAGGCCAGGATCGGCTACCCGGACAAGTGGGACGACTACTCCGAATTGAAGATCACCAGGGGCAAGTTGATCGAATCCCTGCGCGCGGTCAATGCTTTCGAGTCCAAGAAGGCCTTCAACCGGCTCGGCACCCCCGTCGACAAAGCCGAATGGGGCATGTCGCCGCAGACGGTGAACGCCTATTACTCCCCGACCAATAACCAGATCACCTTCCCGGCCGCCTATTTGCAGCCGCCGTTCTTCGACAAGGACGCCACCGCAGCGGTCAATTACGGTGCGGTCGGGGCCACCATCGGCCACGAGATCGGGCACGGCTTCGACGATCAGGGCGCCAAGTACGACGCCGACGGCAACCGGCGCGACTGGTGGACCCCCGAGGATCTCGCCGCGTTCGAAGCCAAGACCAAGCAGTTGATCGACCAGTACAACCCGCTTGTCCCGGAGGGCCTCGACCCCAAATACCACGTCGACGGCGCGCTCACGGTCGGCGAGAACCTCGCCGATCTGCGTGGGCTCCAGATCGCGCTGGAGGCCTACCGCATCGCGGCGAAGCGGGAAGGCAAAGAGCCGGACTTCCAGCAGATGTTCTTCTCCCATGCCCGCAGCTGGCGCGAGAAGCAGACCGAGGAAGCCACCATCAGTCAACTGCAGGACACCCACTCCCCCAACGAATTCCGCTGCAACCAGGTGATGCGCAACCTCGCCGAGTTCTATAAGACCTTCGAGGTGAAGGAAGGCGACAAGTTGTTCATGCCGGAGAACCAGCGCGTCAGTTTCTGAGCGCTTCGAGGTTATCCAGCGTCCGACGAGCAGCCCGGCAGCACGCCGGGCTGCCGACTTTCGCTGCCTGTGGTTGATCGAATCTCTACGCGCCATAGTCGATTTCGAAGCGAAGCGAGCCTTCGACCGGCTGGGTACCCCGGTCGAGAAGCCCGAATGGGGCCTGACCCCGCAGACCGTCTATGCCCACTACACCGCCGGCCGCAACGAGAACGCCGTCCCCACAGTGCGAAGCCGGCGTGTTCGCGTAAGCCCTCGAGGGCCCTAGCTTTCGCTGCCTGCGAGCAGACCGTCGACCAAGGCCCGCAGGCCATATTCGTAAGTGTCCACCGCAGTGAGCTCGACCCAGCGCGGACCGAGAGCCGATAGGCGGGGCAGGGTTTCGGGATCGAGGTCGGCGAAGACCGATTCGCGGTAGGTGGGACGGCTTTCGGCGGCTCGGCGCTCGGATTTGGCGCGAACTATGAGGTCGCCCGCGGTGTAGTGCCAGATCACGCGGTAGGCCTGTACGGCCCGATCGGGACCGAGGCCGCTCGCGATGGCGGCATCGACGATGGTTTCGTTGATCCAGAGTGCCGAGACGCCGAAGAGGTCGTCGGAGACGAGGACCTCGACGATCCATGAGCGTGCGGCGAGCACCTCATGCATTGCCTTGGCGGCGACCAGGATTCGCTCGCGTGGCGCATCCGGCAGTGGCGGCCAGACCACGTGGTCGGCGTAGTCGTTCAGCAGTAGCCGCAGTAGGTCTTCCTTGTCGTGCACGTGGTGGTAGAGCGCCATCGGGGTACAGGCGAGTTCGGTGGCGAGACGACGCATCGTCAGCTTCTCGACGCCATCGGCATCGATGACCGCATGGGCCGCGGCGAGGATCTCCGGCAGGGAGATGCGCGGGGGCCTTCCGGTGCGGTTGTGCTGCGGCGACGGGTTCGGCATGAGGTCCATCATCGCCCATCGCCGAACGGATGTGTGGACACGGGGCCGCTCTGCGGTTAGTTTTTATACGTGTATAAAAACTTGAGTGGGCGGCCGGGAGTCGCCTTGGCGGCCGTGGCCGTCGCGCAGTTCATGGTGGCCCTCGACATGGCGGTCGTGAATGTCGCGCTGCCCGCAATCCGCGCCGATCTGGGATTCGCGCCGCTCGAGCTGGCCTGGGTGGTGCACATCTACGCGCTGACCTTCGGCGGGTTTCTGCTGCTCGGCGGCAAAGCCTGCGATCTGTTCGGACGGCGAAGGTTGTTCGCCGCCGGGCTGGTCGTCTTCGGAATCGCTTCGATGGCAGGAGGTTTCGCACAGGCGCCGTGGCAGCTGGTGGCCGCACGCGCCGTGCAGGGTATGGCGGCGGCGGCCGTTGCCCCCGCCGCGCTTGCCACCCTGACCACGACCTTCACCGAAGGACCCGCCCGGATCCGGGCGCTCGGCGTGTGGAGCGCGGTGAATGCCGCGGGCGGCGCGATGGGCGTGCTGGTCGGCGGGCTGCTGACCGAGTACGCGAACTGGCGCTGGGTAATGCTGATCAATATCCCGATCGTCGCGATCGCACTCGCGGCGGTGGCGGCGGGCGTGGCAGCCGATCGTCGCGACCGCGCCGCAGGCCGCCTCGATGCGCTCGGCGCGGTGCTCGCGACCGCGGGCACCGGCCTGCTGGTGATCGGGGTGGTGCGCACCGATCACCACGGCTGGACCTCGGGTGTCACGATTGCCACGCTGACCGCGAGCGTCGTCGTGCTGGCCTGCTTCCTCGCCGTGGAGGCGCGGGTCGCCACTCCCCTTGTTCGCCTCGGACTGTTCCGCAGTCGCTGGGTCACCGGCGCGAACCTCTTCGTATTCCTCGCCGCCGCAGGACAATTCTCCGCTTTCTACCTGGTGTCGCTGTATATGCAGCAGGTGTTGGGGATGAGCGCGGGCGCGACCGGCGCGGCCTTTCTGCCGTTCTCGCTGACCGTGATCATCGGCACGGTGGTCGCCACCCGGGTCGGCGCGCGACGCTCACCCAAGACCGCACTCATCGGCGGCGGCCTGCTCACTGCCGCGGGCATCGGCTGGTTCGCGCTGATCAGTCCCGATGGCAGCTTCGTCACCGACGTGCTCGGCCCCTCGCTGGTCGGCGGCTTCGGCCTCGGACTGTGCCTGGCTCCGGTCGCCGCCGCGGCGACCATGGGCGTCGCGGGACCAGAAGCGGGCATGGCATCGGGCGTGTTCAACAGCGCCCGACAACTCGGCGGCAGCGTCGGCGTCGCCGCGCTCGCCACCATCGCCGCGAGCCGCTCCGGTACCCACGTCGATCCCGCCGGACTCAACGACGGCTACGCGCTCGCTCTCGGCATCGCGGCACTCGTGTTCGGCACCGCCGCCCTAGTCGCCGCCGTGGTCTTGCCCGCTGCCCGCCGCGACTCGACGCTCGCCCCGAAAGCGCCTCTGCACGAAGAACTCTCCCCCGCACGTCCATAGCAGTACCCGAGGAAGTAAACCCATGAGCCAGACACCGATCGACCTGTTCGACAGCGGCCTGCACTTTCGCCCCGACGGCAACGTCCGCGCGGGCGAACGTCGAATGAGCACCGGCTCCGACGGCTGGCAGCTCGCCACATTCCATGTCGATACCAACGCCGATGTGCACGCCGACCACTGGGAAGTCCACCCATCCTCCGAAGAGGCGGTGTGCTGCCTATCCGGCGCGATGCGCCTGTACCTGCGACCGGAACACCCCGGCGACGACGAGACCATGGTCCACCTGACCTCCGGCACGGCTTACGTTGTGCCACGCGGCCGTTGGCACCGCATCGAACTCGACCAACCCTCCGACATCATGTCGATCGGGCTGCGCGGCGGCACCCGTCGAGAACCGGTCGCCAGATCGGTGGCCGAGTAACCCTCGGAGGGACCCGGCAGGGATCTCGCCGACTATCGAACGAGGTCCGCGAAGCTGATCTCGCCGAGCACGACATGCTCGAGCTGCAGGAATCCATCGCGATGCAGCCGATACTCGGCGGCATGGGCGTCGAGCCTGAACTCGCGGACCTCTTCGATGTCGTACTTGGTGTCGAGTGCGACGACCAGGTAGAACCGAGATCGTTGCCTCTTCTGTCGGATTATGTATCCCTCAGCGCGATTGGTAGTCAATGGGTGGACTCGGGTCCGTGCTCGGGCGCGGCCTGCAGTTCGGACGCGGCGGCGGCCAGCAATGCGTCGCGGTCGCGGCTCAACGGAGGATAGATACGCCGGGTGTTGATGGAGCGCTTGGTGTCTTTGGCCTCCTCGCCGCACGCGACCACGTGGCGGTCCCAGCCCTCGGTATACACCGCGCCTGCCGGTCCCAGATCGAGAACCGTTACATACCAAGGGATCCGCAACGGCTTCATGGGCTTGCCCAGAAGATCGCCGATGACGTTGTATCCGGCCCATCGGCCCATCGGGCGGCTGTGCTGGCAGGACATCACCGACATATGCTCGTCGTCCATTTTTGCGGCGGCGACGTCACCGGCGGCGAATACCCCGGGCACACCGCGGACCCGCAGACAATCGTCGACGGGGAGTCGACCCAGCCGGTCACGGTCGACCCCGAACTCTGCGGTCAGCGGGTTGGCCCGCATGCCGGCACACCAGACGACGGTGGCGGCGGTCACCACTTCACCCGAGGAGAGCGTCACGCCGCGCTCGTCGATGGCGACGACCCCGACGCCCAACTTGGTCTCGATCCCGATGTCGGCCAGCGCCGCCTCGATGATCGGTCGCGCCGATGCGCCCATGTCCGAGCCGACGAACGGGTTGCGGTCGATCAGGATGACCCGCGGTGCGACGGCACGCGTGGCAAAGGCGTCGGCGAGCATCGCGGGCAGCTCAGTCGCCTCTTCGATCCCCGTCAAACCTGCCCCGACGACGACTACTGTCGTGGCCGCCGGGTCAGCGGGACCCTCGGCAAGCCGGCGCAAGTGAGCTTGCAGTCTGGTCGCTGCGTCATGGGTGTCGATGTCGAAACCGAACTCCCGCAGGCCAGGGATATCGGGCTTGACCACCTGGCTGCCCAACGCGAGCACCAGCCGGTCGTAGCCGTGAGCGCCTGCGGTGGATTCCACGACCCGCGCCAGAGCGTCGATCGCCGTCACTTCGCCGACGATGTGCTTGATTCCGACCGGATCGAGAAGAGCGCGCAGCGGGATGCGGGATGTGCTCAGATCGGTCTCATAGTCGCGCACGCGGATGTCGTGGTACGGCGTGGAACTGATCATCGTGACATCGACGGTTCCGACCGCCACATCGAGCTCGTCGAGCCGCCGGGCCGCCGCGAGCGCCGCCCACAGACCCGCAAACCCGGACCCGAGAACCACGACACGCGAAGGATCGGTCACTGCAGCGCGCTGCACATCGTCATTCTAATACTCCAGCCGGACTTCGTGATCGTCGATGCTGCTGGTCGGGACGCTGGAAGTGGGGCGGCTACTGCGTGATCATGCTGTGTTTGTGTGGGACACAACTGAATTGGTGGTGGCCGCGTTCGGCGACGTAGCCGTTGACCGGCCTACTACCACTGCTCGGCGCTCACCCCGGCCACCCTCGCCAGGCTGGTGATAGACGCAGCCACTACCAGCACCGATTCCGACTCACACCATGATCACGAAGTCCGGCTGGAGTACTAGGCTGACCGATACTGGGCACCGCCAGGGACACGCCTGGGCGAAAGGGGTCAAACGATGAAGTCTGTTCGGATACCCCGTGGCTGGGCACTGGCCGCGGTCGTGGTGCTCGTCGGTGGGCTCGCCCTCGGAATCGTCACCTACGGGCCTTCGAGCAACGACGAAGACCCCGGCAGCGGCGAACCCGTCACCATCACCCACACACGCGGCATAACCACAGTGGAAGGGTCTCCGAAAAGGGTTGTCGCACTGGGTAATCAGTGGATGGACACCGCTTTGGCGCTCGGGGTGACTCCGGTCGGCTATATCGATACTGCTGCGACGGTGCCCAACTCGACTCCGCCGTGGGAACCCGACTCGCTACGTGGCGCGACGGCGTTGAACACCACCGGCAATATCGCCGCGCAGGCCGCGGCGCTGCAACCGGATCTGATTCTCGTGGACGGGCTGCTGGCCGATCAGCAGTCTTACGACGAGCTGTCCAAGATCGCACCGACGCTGCCGGCGCTGAGCAATGAGATGGTCGTGCCATGGCGGGATCAGGTGACCGCGCTCGGTGCGGTGCTACGTAGGACGGATCGGGCGAGCAAGGTCATCGCCGATGTGAGCAAGAAGGTCGAGACCATCACGCAGGCGAACCCCGGACTGAGGGGCAAGACCGTCGCGAGCACCTGGTTGGCGAGCCCGGCCCAGCTGATAGTGCTCACCGACCCGAACACCGTCGCCGGCCAGATTTTCACCCAGCTCGGCCTCGCCATTCCGAAGAACCTTGCCGACCAACCGGCCAGTCAGGGCAGGCTGGCGCTGGCGCCGGAACGCGTCGACGAGCTCACCGCGGATCTGCTGCTGGCCGGCTACTCCCCCGGCATGGACGAAACCTACCGTCAGCTGCCGGGTTTCCGTGAGCTGCCCGCAGTGCAGAAGGGCGCTGTCGCGTTCTTGACCATCCAAGAGCTCGGCGGCGTCAACCAGCCGACCGCGCTGTCGGTGCCGTATCTGCTCGACAAGCTGCAGCCCGCGTTCGCCAACGCCGCCAAGTAGGCAATGCCAGCGCCCGGGGCGCACTGTCAGCGCACCGGGACCGGCACCGTGACCTCGGCCGGCGCGGCCGCCTCGGCGAGCTCTACGCCCTCGTCATGGACGTACTTGTCGCCCGCGAAGTAGGAGGCGGCGGCGGCAAGGAACATCATCACGGCCGCCGCGACGAACACGACGATCAGACCGGAGTGGAACGGCCCGGTGAGTAGATGCGGGAAGAACTCCTGGCCGGTCAGGGTGCCGGCGTCGACACCAGGCTTACTCAATTCGCCGGAGGGGCCGAGCAATTCCTGAATCGGGTTGAAGCCGAGGAAGGCGGCGAACATGCTGGCCACCGGGGGCATCCCGGCAAGCTGGGCGGCGGCGTCGGCCGAGACGCCCTGCGCGCGCAGACCGGAGTCGAGCGCCGCGGGCAGACCGGCGGCGAGGCCGACGACCATGAGGGAGAAGAAGATTCCCATGGACAGGGCGTTGCCACCATTGAAAAGCGTGCCGCGCATGCCGGAGGCAGCGCCGCGCTGGGCAGCGGGGACGCTGGACATGATCGCGGCAGTGTTGGGCGAGAAGAACAACCCGCTGCCGATTCCATTGATCAGGATGATCAGCGCGAACAGCCAGTAGTCGAAGTCGACCGGGATCACCAGCAGCAACAGGAAGGTCAGCCCCGCGATCACGGCGCCGCCGGTGGTGAACAGCCTGGCGCCGTAGCGATCCGACAGCCAGCCCGAAATCGGTCCCGCGGCAAGGAATCCCACGGTCAGCGGCAGCAGGTAGATACCTGCCCACAGCGGGGTCGATTCGAAGTCGTAGCCGTGCAATGGCAACCAGATGCCCTGCAACCAGATGATCAGCATGAACTGCATGCCGCCGCGGCCGATGGAAACCATGAGGTTGGCGAAGTTGCCGAGGCCGAACGCCCGGTTGCGGAACAAGGCCAGATTGAACATCGGATCGGCGATCCGACTCTCCACCACACAGAACACCCCGAGCAGCACGATGCCGCCGATCACCGCCGACAACACCCACGGGCTGTACCAACCCGTGGCATGCCCACCGTAGGGCTGGATGCCATAGGTGATGCCGGTGAGCAGCGCAGTCAAGCCGAGCCCGAAGAGGATGGTGCCCGCCCAGTCCACCGTGCCTTCCGTACGCACACCGACCTCGTGCAGCGACCGGTAGGACCAGACGGCGCCGAGGATGCCGATCGGGACGCTCACCCAGAACACCGCGCGCCAGTCCCACTCCGAGAGCACGCCGCCGATGAGCAGGCCGAGGAACGAACCGGCCACCGCGGCAACCATATTGATGCCGAGCGCGGTGCCGCGCTGATTCGCCGGGAAGGCGTCGGTGAGAATCGCCGAGGAGTTGGCCATGAGCATGGCCCCGCCGACACCCTGCACGACCCGCCAGACGATGATCCACATCGCCCCGGACCCGCCGTCCCACGGATCGAAGGACAGCGCGATCGCACAGAGCGCGAACACCGCGAAGCCGAGGTTGTAGATGCGCACACGTCCGAAGATGTCGCCGAGCCGCCCGAACATCACCACGAGCACGGCCGTCGCCAGCAGGTACCCCATCAGAATCCAGAGCAGGTAGCCGACATTTCCCGCATCGAGCGGGTTCAGACCGATACCGCGGAAGATCGCGGGCAGCGAGATCAGCACGATCGACGAATTGATCGCGGTGAGCAGCACGCCGAGGGTGGTGTTGGTCAGGACGATCCACTTGTAGCGCGGATGGTCCCGGTCGTAACGCAACCGGCGGCGGATGGTTCGGACATCGCCGAGGTCGAGATCGGTGGATGGATTCGTCACGGCAGCCCCTTGCAGAGATATTAGCTCCGCAAACTATATAGTTAGCCGATGTAACGATCAAGTGGCTGTCCCACCCTCCGGACGCGCACCGCTCATCGAATCCGCGGCAAGATAGGTTAGCCTTGGCTGACTTATTGCTGGTGGCTCGAAGGAGTCGAGTCGGGGAAGTTCCTCGACGAAGGAGGGTTCAACGATGAAGTCTGTTCGAGCATCCCGCAGATGGGCGCGTGCAACGGTGGCCGTGCTTGCCGGGGCTCTCGCCCTCGGCATCACCGCATGCGGATCGTCGAGCGACGACAGCAGCTCGGACGGCCCCTCGGTCACCATCACCCACGCGCGCGGCGAGACCACCATCGAAGGCACCCCGAAAAAGGTTGTCACCCTCGGCAATCAGTGGCTGGACACCGCGCTGGCGCTCGGCGTGACCCCGGTCGGCTACATCGACAATGTCGCGGTCGCCTCCAAGAGCACACCGCCGTGGCAGCCGAAAATGTTGGAGTCCGCGAAGGCTTTGAATACCTCGGGCAACCTGGCCGAGCAGGTCGCCGCGCTGGAGCCCGATCTCATCCTGGTCGACACCTTCATCGCCGACCAGAAGACCTATGACGAGCTCTCGCGGGTCGCGCCGACTCTGCCCGGCCTGACCAAGGAGGCCGTCACGCCGTGGCAGGACCAGGTCAACGCGCTCGGTAAGGCACTGCGCAAGCAGGACGACGCGACCAAGGTGATCGCGAAGGTGGACGAGAAGATCGCTGCGATCACCACGGCGAACCCGGGTCTGAAGGGCAAGACCTTCGCGAGCACCTGGCTGGCCGGCCCCACGCAGCTGATGGTGCTGACCGACCCGAACGACGGCTCGTCCAAGGTGTTCAGCCAGCTCGGCCTGAGCATCCCCAAGAACCTTACCGACCATGCTGCCAACCAGGGCCGTCTCTCACTCTCGCCCGAACGCGTCGACGAGCTCACCGCCGATGTGCTGCTGGCCGGCTACTCCCCCGGACTGGACGAAAAGTACCGGCAGCTGCCCGGATACGCCGAGCTGCCGGCGGTGAAGAAGGGCTCCGTCGTATTCCTCACCACCCAGGAGATCAGCGCGGTGAACCAGCCGACCGCGCTTTCGGTGCCCTACATCCTCGACAAGCTCGAGCCTGCCTTCGCCGCAGTGGCGAAATAGGCAGCGTGTCAGTCCTATCGGTTCCACTAGCGGAGGTTCGCGGTTTTGCCCGCCGTCACATATCCCGACCAGACCAGATTCGCGCTGCGTGACGGTGTCACCTGCCTGACGACCCTGGCCGGCGCGGTGCTGCTGAATCCGCCGCGTAACGAGAAGCTGACCGGCCTGGCCGCCGGTCAGCTCCAGGCGCTCGAGACGCTGAACCGGGGACCGGCGACGGTGTCGGAGATGTCGGCGGCCGCGGGCGGAGACGACGTCGCCGGGCTGATGGACCGGCTCGCCGACGCCGGCTGGCTGTCGGTCACCGTGCGGGACGGCGGACGCGACCTCTACACCATCCGCCCGTTCGGACAGCCTGCGCCGCGACCGACGACTCCTCTCTCGTGGTCGGCGACGCTGTCGAAATTCGCGGTGCTGCACCGGGATTCCGAAGGCTTCGTGCTAGAGCACCCGCGGGCGTGGTGCGATCTGCGCATCCACGATCCACGACTGCTCGCATTGCTGGACGGACCGGGCGCGGCCGACGCGAATCTGCCTGTCGCCGTGAAATCGCAGTTCGCCGAGGATCTGCACTGGTGCGGATTCCTGGTGCCGGACGCGGACGCGGAGGACCGCGAATTCAGCACGCGTAGTTGGAGTCTGCCCGACCTGTGGTTCCACCGGCGCAGCACGCTCGGCGAGCGCACCGTCACCTGGGAGCATTTCGGCCCGACCAAGTGGGCGAAGGGACAGTTCCCGCAGCCGCCCGCGCGCAAGGCCAGCTATCCGGGCGAGGCGGTGGCGCTGAGGGTCCCGGATCTGGCGGTGACGCGGGCCGAGGATCCGACGCTGACGGCCGTCTTGGAGGACCGGGTTTCGACCAGGGCCTTCGACGATGCGCACCCGATCACCATCGACCAACTGGCCGAATTGCTGTACCGCACAGCCAGAACCCGCAGCACCCAGCCCGTGGGCGAGGGTGAGGAATTGGTCTCACGGCCGTACCCGTCGGGCGGCAGCGTCTACGAACTCGAGCTCTACCCGGTGGTGCGCAATGTCGACGGACTGACACCGGGGATGTATCACTACGACTCGTTCGAGCATGTGCTGCGCCCCGTCGCCGCGGCGGATTCGCCTGCGGTGACGCGACTCTTGAAGTCCACGTCGGCAACGTTGGCCCAGGGCGCCGAGCCCCAGGTACTCATGGTCATGGCGGCCCGTTCCGGCCGGGTGATGTGGGCCTACGAGCAGGTCGCCTATGCCAACATCCTCAAGCACGTCGGCGTCCTGATGCAGACGATCTACCTGACGGTGACCGCCATGGGGTTGGGCACGTGTGCCCAAGGTTTCGGCGACACAGCGGCTTTCGCGGCCGCCACGGGCGTGGACGAGTTGGCGGAGTGCAGCGTCGGCAGCATGATCATCGGTTCCCCGGCGCCGCGCTGAATCGCCGCGAATCCAGTAGGACTACAACGAACGAGGTCCCAGCGCCCAGGCGCTGGGACCTCGTTTGTTTGTCGTGCAACAGCCTCAGAGCTGGGCAAGAACCTCCTCGTCGCTCATGGCCGCGATATCCAGGTACAACCGCGCGACCGCGGCCAGTCGATCCGGCTCACCACTCCCGGCTTCCCGATCCACCAAACGAGTGGCGAGTCCGGCAACGGTGCGGGCCGCAAAGATGTCCGCAACCAGCGCGTGATCGACATCGAGCCATTCGCGCACCCGGGCAATAACTGTGGTGGCAAGCACCGAATCACCTCCGAGCCCGAAGAAGTCGTCGTGCACCCCCACCGAATCGACGCCGAGTACCCCGGCGACAATATCGACCAACGCCGCCTCGATGTCATTGCCCGGGACGCCGACATGGGTATCTGCGGCGTCGGGTTCGAGCAGCGCTACCACCGCCCGCCGGTCCAGCTTGGCGTTGGCGGTCAGCGGCATCTGCTCGAGGAATTCAATCCTGGTCGGAATCATGTAGCCCGGCAACAGATCCGACATAGCGGTGGTGATATCACCGATCTCGTCCGGATCACCCGCGATCGCGGCGACCAGCTTGGGCGCGCCCGTACCGACGACCGCCGCAACGGCATGCCGGACTCCGGGCACAGTGCGCATTGCGCTCTCCACCTCGCCCAGCTCGACCCGGTAGCCGCGGATCTGCACCTGATGATCGGCGCGGCCGAGGAATTCGACGGTACCGTCGGGCCAGTACCTGGCCATGTCGCCGGTCTTGTACCAGCGGACACCTTCGAATTCGACGAATCGCTGCGCGGTTCGCTCCGGATCATTGCGGTAGCCAGTGGCCACATTCGCACCGCCGACCCAGAGTTCACCGGGCACCCAATCCGGGCAGTCCCGACCCGACGGCGCGACGACCCGGCATCGGACGTTGCGCAGCGGAACACCGAACGGCACCGTCACCCAGTGCGCGGGGGGTGCACCGACGAACTCGCAGACGGTGCTGTGAATCGCGGTCTCGGTCGCGCCACCCAGTCCGGAGAATCGGCAGCCCGGCACCTGGCGGGCCAACCGGCGAGCCAGATCGGCGCCGACCCAATCACCGCCGAGAATGACCGCGCGCAGTGAGTCACTCAGGTTGTCCCCACCGATCTGCAGGATTGTGTCCAGCATGCTCGGCACACAGTTGATGATCGAAACCTGGTGGCGGCGAAGTAGTTCCACCCATGTGGTCGGCTCGACACGCTGGTGCGGATCGACGGCGACCACCGCGCCACCCACCGAGAGCAAGCCGAAGATGTCATAGACCGAGAGATCGAATTCCAGCGCGGACAACCCGAAGGACCGATCGGCACTGCCCACATCGAACCAATCGTTGATCGCATCGATAATATTCATCGCCGCGCGGTGCGGGACCTCGACACCCTTGGGCACGCCGGTCGAGCCGGAGGTGAAAAGCACGTAGGCAATCTGTTCGGTATCCGGACAGACCGGCCCATCGAGCGGTCGCGGATATGTACCGGCCACGCCGATCGGCACGCACGGAATGGGCACGCCTATATCGGCGCCCGCGACCACGAGCGCGGCGACAACCTCACCGGTGCGCAAGATCTCGGCGCGGCGACCGACCGGCTGATCGAATCCGATCGGCACATAGGTCGCACCGACAGCGAGTACGCCGAGCACGGCCAAAATCTGGTCCGGCCCCTTGGGCAGCTGAACAGCGACTGCGTCACCGGGGCGCACCCCCTCGGCGTGCAGGGCGCCCGCGACCGCAAGCGCTCGCGCGGCCAGTTCCCCGTAGCTCCATGCGCCCGCGCCGTCGCCGAGCCCCCACACCACTGCGGGAAGATCGGCATCGGCATCGGCCGCGGCGTGCTCGAAGAAGCCCTGGTGCAGGCAGCGTCCGCTGACCGGTCCGTCCGTCGCGTTGACCGCGCCACGCACCTCGGCCTGGGCGACCGGCAGCCGCACCGCGGCCTCCGCGTTCCAGCCCGCTTCTCCGTCGGCCAGCCGGGCGATCGCCTGGGTGTACCGGCCGAACATGGCGTCGATCACGCCTTCCGGAAACGCCGATTCGCGGACGTCCCAGTTGAGCAGCAGGCCGCCGCGGACCTCGGTCACCTGGGCGTCCAGCAGCACCTGCGGCCCCTGCGAGATGATCCACACCGGATCGCCGAAGGTCTCGGTGACCTTGTCTGCGAACAGTTCGCCGAGGTTCAGCGCGCTGGTGTAGACAATCGGGGCCAGCACCGGCTCACCCCGGTGCCTGCCCAGATCACGTAGCACCTCGAGCCCGGAATACGCAGTGTGCGCACCACTTTCGTGCATGCTCCGCTGCAGCGCACGGGCCCGGTCGGCTACCGACATGTTCTCGGTGACATCGACTTCGAGCATGATCGAGGAGGTGAAGTCGCCGATCACGCGGTCGATATCGGGATGCACCGGTTCGCGGTGGAACAGTGGCACATTCAGCAGGAACCGGCTCTGCGCCGACCAGCCACCGATGGTTTCGGCGAAGACCGCCGCCAGCGCCATGGCCGGGGTGATGCCACGCTCGTGTGCGGCGGCGAGCAGGCGCTGCTTGGCCTCCGGCGCGAGCCAGTGGTCGTAGCGAACGGTGCGGTGCGGGGCGATGCGCTCGCCGACCGGGACGGTCGGCAGCTCGGGTGCGCCCGGCAGCTCGGACAGCCGCCGCTGCCACCACTGCCGGTCGCGCTCGCGTGCTGTGGTGTCTTCCTGGCGTTCGGTGCGGTAGCGCCGGAAACTGTAGCCCGGAACCTGCGGCGTCGCACCGTGATACAACTCGGCCAGGTCGGAGATCAGCAGGCGGTAGCTCATTGCGTCGCCCGCCAGCATGTCGACATCCAGGTGCAGCCGGGTGCGGTTGGCATCGCGCAGAGTGAGCGTGATGTCGACGACCTGGCCATCCTCGATGGCGAGGCGCTGATGGGTCTTCTGATCGCGCAGTTCGGCCAGCACAGCCTCGGCCGCCTCGGGCTCGTGTTCACGCAGGTCTACGACCGAAAACACGGGCCTACCCGGCGCGGGCATGGCCTGCTGGGTGCCGTCCGGCAGGAATCGGGTGCGCAACATCGGGTGCGCCGTAAGCAATTCGGCCACAGCCCGCTCCAGCCGCTCCGGATCGATTCGACCGCCGTCGAATTCGACATAGAGGTGGGCCGCGACACCGCCGAGCTCCTGCTCGTCGGAACGGCCGATCCAGTACGCGTGCTGCATGCCCGCCAGCGGGAAGGGATCCTGCTCGCCGACCGTGGACGCGGCGACCTCGGCAATCGACTCGGGCGCAGGATCGGCCACCTCGCCCGCGCCGAGCAAACCATGCCATGACGCCACCGTCGGACTCGCCGCGAGCTGGGCGAAATTGATATCGACCCCACGCTTGCGCCAGCCACCGGCCAGCTTCATGGTGCGGATCGAGTCCAGACCCAACTGGATGAGGTCGTCGTGATCAGAGATATCCCCTGCGCCGAGCCCGATCTGACTCGCCACCGCGGCCCGGATCTCCTCCTTGTCGATCCCCGCCGTGCCGATTCCCCCAGCGCCGTTCCCCCGCTGCTGTGCCGACTCCACTCCGCTAACACTCCTTGTCTGCCGCCGCATCCGGCGGATCGAGACTGCTGAGGGGTAGCTTAGCCTACAAAATAGGGTTGCCTAACCTTCATAAGGTAACCCTATTCTCGATACGCGCGCGCTCGCCGCACAGCGCACCATCGCCCGTGACCTGGCCGGGGCCATTCCCGTGCCAAACACCACCAGGTGATCGAACTCGGCAGCGACATCCCGGCTGCCGGCAAATTACGTTCCGCGCCAACGAACCCACAGATGCACTGCCCCCGAGGATTTGACGTACACAGCGCGGGCCATCTGCGTGGCATACGCTCCGTATGTGCCGTTCTAATAGCTCACCCGCCGGGACGTATTGCCTCAGGTGCTGGAGTGCGTCCTGGATTTCGATGAGCATCCGATGAGCTCGGCGTACTCGGTGCCTGCGCCGGATTCCTCGAAACCCGCGCCGACCGCCGCCCAGGTCAGGGCCCGGTTGACCAGGCGGTCCGGGAAGGTCTCGTCGACGAGCAACCACCTTGCGCCGGTGACGATGCCGACGAAGGATATGACCGGTACGGTCAGCCACAGTGGCGCAAGCGAGTTCACCGACTCGGGACCCCGTGATCGCGGACCGCCACACTCGCACGCTGCCACTCGCGCGACAGGGCAAGAAGGTGGCCGATGTCGGTGGACAGATCGCCACCGACGGCGTGGAAAACTCCGAATGCGGGAGCGGAACCGCTCGGCACCGCACCGCCGGCCTTCTCGTTTGCTGCATGGGCGAGCAGCCGGGCGTAGTCCGAGATGCTTGCATTCTCGTGTCTGATTTCCGGCGGTGCGTACTGCCGCAGGTGCAGCAGGGCGTCTCGGATCTCGACGATCATTCGATACAACCGAGTGCTCGGCTCGAGCTGTCCGGTGTCGGCGGACCGCAGCGCTATCTCCGGCATGGTGTCGGTGAGGTCGCGCCACAGGGGGTGCAGCGCACGCAAGTCCCGACCGGTGCGATCCAAGCCGAGCCGTACCAGGCCCAGATTCAACAGCGGTACTGCCGTCACGGTCGCAACCAGGAGACCGAATCCGCAGGACAGCGCACCCCATTGCGCCGCAGGACCGACAGGTGCCACCCGGTCGCCGAGTTGCAGCAGGCTCAGCGCCGCAGCATAGAACCAGCCGATCGCGAGCGTCAGCAGACCGCCATAGGCGAACACCTCGCGCACGCCGCGCTGGATGCGTAACTCCCGCAAGCACGCTCGCGTCAGGAGTATGCCTGCCGCGACCGTGGGCAGATTGAAGATTGTCCAGTAGACGATCGCAGGTAACCAGAAGCCCGGCCAGGTGTGGTCCTCCGGCAGACCGATCAACACGACCACGCAGCCCGCGAGCGCGGCGGTGAGGTCGTAGCGCCACTGCCGGTGCTCGGCGATTGTCGGGTCGGCGCCGCCGAACAGTCGAGCGAGGCCGTACAGATTCGCCAGCGTCAACGGACAGACAGCCAGAAAGATCAGGTGAGCCACGGCGTGTGCGCCGCACGCAAATCCGGCCTGGGCGATGAACATGGCGATGCTCAGCCAGGCCAGCGCGCGGTTGATCAGTCGGTTCGCCACCGTGTCGTGCAGGAGTATCCAGCGCGCCACGGCGACTCCGCAGACTGCTGCGACCCCGAGGATCACGAGCCACGTCGGCGCCGGCCTGTACATCGGGCGCCCCCACACAGATTGCTCGGACTGATCGGTGTGGTCCGATTCTATGTCATCGAGGAAACCGCCGGCGCCCTTCCGGCCCTGCGGCGCATGCCGAAGGGCCGGTCGAACACCCGGGGATCAGTGTTCGAGGGCGGCAGCCAACGCGGCGATGCTGCGCTGCCAGAGGTGGGTCAGGCGGTTGGCCTCCGCGGCTGTGAACAGGGCATCGCTCCAACGCCAGTTGGTGCGCAGTTGCGGACCGTCCGGCGTGGTTCCGATGGCCGCGATGACGTCGAGGGCGTAGCGCAGCGGCAGGTCCGGTTCCGGGTCGAGCGGGAGCGCCGCGTTGCGCGGGCCGGTTAGCAGCGACCATGGTTGGCCAGTACTGCCGCTGAGGTCGACCCGGCCCAGGTAGTTGAACTCGACCTGAGGTTCGGGGGCGGTCAACAGTTCCGGCGTGTGGTTGAGGTAGCGGAGCAGGCCGTAGTCCAGGCCCTGCTGCGGAATCGCGCTGAGGTGCGCGGTCACCGAATCCAACAGCGCCCGTGCGGCGTTCGGATCCGCCTCGGCGCGGGCCACATCGATCGCCGCCGCGCCCACACCGAGCCGGACCGGGAACACGCTGGTGAACCAGCCGAGGGTGTTCGCGGTGTCGGTGTCGAGGACGGCGTCGGCGCGACCGTGGCTCTCCAATGCGATGAGCGCACCGGAGGTCGGATCCTGCTTGCGCTCTCGCCGCCACGCGGCCAGCGTCATGGCCAGCGCGGCAAGCAGGAATTCGCGGACGCCCTCCTCCTTGGTCAGGGTGGCGAGCACGCGCTTGGTGACCTCGACCGACGTTACCGCGCAGGTAACCCGCAGCGAGGACCAAGTGTCGACGGCCGGGACCGGATGCCGGGCGCCGAGCGCAGGATCCGGATCTCGGACCTGCCCGGCCCAATAGTCGCGCTGAGCAAGCACTTCCGGCTCTGCGGCCCGCTGCCACATCAGCTGCGACCAGCGGCGGTAGGAGGTGGACTCCGGCAACGTCTTCGGAGCGGCACCGGATTCGACCGCCTGCCACGCCTCGGCCGAACCGCCGAGCATGATGTGCCAGGAGACGACGTCGACCGCCAGGTGATGCACCGCCAGCAATAGGATGTCGCCCTGCTCTACGCCGGTGAACCAGACGGCCCGGATCATGTCGCCCGTGCGCGGGTCTATCTCGTCGGTCACCCGGCGCGCAGAATCCGCTATGGCCGTATCGATCTCGGCATCCGTAGCACCCGCCAGATCGACTCTGGTCAGTAGATCGGCGGCGCGGACGGTGCCGGGTTCGCGAGTGACCAGACGCGGCCCGTCCGGGGTGTCCACCAGCCTCGACCGCAGCGTGTCATGCCCGTCGAGCAATGCCTGGAGCACGGATTCGGTTACCGCACGGTCTATTCCGGCGGGCACCTGGAGCAGCGCGGTCTGGGTGAAGCGGCGGAAGTTGCCGTGCTCGTACATCCAGGAGACGATGGGCAGCGGCAACACCTCGCCGTAGTCGCCGCCGTCGGCGGGTCCGGCGACGACCGCCGCGGTGTCGACTGCGGCGGCGAGTTCGCGGATGGTCGGGGTGGCCAGCACCATGCGTGGGCGCAGCACGATGCCACGCCTGCGGGCCTTGTTCACCAGTGAGATGGCGACAATACTGTCCACGCCGAGCGCGAAGAAATCGTCGTCGATGCCCGGGACCTGGCCGTCGAACAGCTCGGCGAAGACCTCGCACAGGCTGCGCTCGGTATCGGTGGTCGCGGCCATGGCGCTTGTGGTCGCACTACCGGACAACGCCTGCTCGGCCAATCGGTCCAGTGCGTGGCCGTCAAGTTTGCCGTTCGCGTTCACCGGCAGATCGGCGAGCACGACGATCCGGGCCGGAACCATATACGCGGGCAAGCGTTCCGAGAGGGCAGCACGCAACCCACAGGCTTCGCCGCCTCGATCTGCTCGGCAGACGACGAATCCGACGAGACTCGCGCCGGCTGCGCGGCGCACCACGGTGACTGCGGCGGTGTCGACGCCGGGCAGCCTCCGCAGTGCGGTCTCGATCTCGCCGATCTCGATGCGGTAGCCGCGGATCTTCACCTGGGCATCGGCGCGGCCGAGGTAGGCGAAGCCACCGTGCGTGAGCCGTCGCACCAGGTCACCCGTGCGGTACATGCGCTGTCCTGGCCGGAACGGGTCGGCCACGAAACGGTCGGTGGTGACGGCGGGCTTGCCGATGTAGCCGCGCGCCAACTGCGGGCCGGACAGGTACAGCTCCCCGACCACGCCGTGCGGCACCGGCCGCAGCATGGAATCGAAGACGTAGCCGGACATTCCGGCGTTCGGAATGCCGATCGTCGGCGTCGCGAAATCCCCGACGGGGGCGACCACGGCCTCGACGGTTGTCTCCGTCGGCCCGTAGCAGTTGTAGACGGCGGTGCCCGACAGCGCCCGCAGCCGCGCCCACAGCGCGGTATCGATCGCCTCGCCACCCAGTGCCAGCACCGGCAACTCGCGCTCGAGCAGCCCGGCCGCGGTGAGCTGCGCGAGCATCGAGGGCGTGGTGTCGATCATGTCGACGGCATGCTCGGCGATGCCTTCGACCAGGCGGTGCGCATCACGCATCTCCTCCGCGTCGAACAGGTGCAGCGCCTGGCCTCCCAGGAAACCCACCATTGGCTGCCAGGAGGCGTCAAAGCTCAGCGACCAGGCGTGCGCGATGCGCAGCGAGCGGCCGAGCCGGGCCACGGCCGGACGATAGAAACGGTCGCGGTGATCGGCGAAATAGCTGTTCACCGCCGCGTTCGTGCCCGCCACGCCCTTCGGTTCACCGGTCGATCCGGAGGTGAAGATCAGGTAGGCGCAGTGCTCCGGGTGTCGAGCCACCGTGGGTGCGACCGGTTCGCGTCGCGAAATGCGTTCGGCTACGGCGGGATCGTCGAGTACGAGTGCGGACAGCGCGGGAATGATCTGCCCGCGGCAGCTGCCGACGGTGAGGGCAAGCACCGGCCGCGCTTGGCGCAGAATGGATTCGATCCGAGCAGCGGGCAACGAGATATCCACCGGGACGTAGGCGCCGCCCGCGCCCAACACGGCGAGGATCGCGATGATCGACTGTGCAGAACGCGGCAGCACCAGAGCCACTACGGTTTCCGGACCGACGCCGTGTTCGGTCAGCTCCGCGGCCAATCTGCAGGCCTCGCCGTGCAGACCGGCGTAGGTGTAGCGCTCCCCCGCGGTGGTGGTCAGCGCCGGCGCATCCGGCGTGGCCAGGACCTGCCGCTCGAACAACTCCCACACTGTGGCCATGTTCGGAGCTTCTGCCGTTGCGGCGGTTCGGAATTCGATGTGCTCCGCCGCAGTGAGGATATCCAGGCCGTCCGGGGTAGCGTCGCCGATCTCGGGCAGTTGCCGCAGCACCGCGCACATCCACTCGCCGATTTCCGCGGCCGAGAAATGCGGCAGCGCTTCGGGAATGGCCTCGATCAGCACAAGCAGATCGCCGTCGCTCAAATGCGACACCACCGTCAGTGGATAGTGCGCGAGGCTTTCCATCTCGATCGGCCGGAAGCGTGCGCCATCGGGCGCGGTGACCTCGCGGATGGCATCGTCGATGGGCGCGTTCTCGAAGACGAAGAGCGTGTCGAACAGCGCTCCGTACCCGGCCGCACGCTGCACTGCCGAAAGGCTCAGATAGCCGATATCGCGCATGGCGGCCGATTCCCGCTGCAGCCGCGCGCACTGCTCCAGCACGGTGGCCGTGCGATCCAGATGGTGGACCACCGGCACCGTGTTGATGAATAGCCCGACCATGCCCTCCACCCCGGCAAGCTGCTCGGGCCGACCGGAAATGATGGTGCCGAAGACGATGTCGCGACGGTCGGTGAGCCTGCCGAGCAGCACGGTCCAGGCGAACTGAACCACGGTGTTCAAGGTCAGCCCATGCCCGCGCGCCCACTGCTGCAGGCGTGTGGTCTCCGCCGCGTCCAGGCGCACTGCAGTCTTCTCGGGCACTGTGCCCCGGGCGGCGGTAGCGCCGTCGGCGATCATCAGCGGACCACTGAGCCCGCCCAGGTACCGGGCCCACTCGGCGGTGGTGGCCGCGGTGTCCTGCGCGCCGAGCCAGCCGATGTAGTCGCGGTACGGACGCGGGTTCGGCAGGCCGTCCCGCGAACCACCCGCCTGGTAGACCGCGAGCAGTTCGGTGTAGAACACCGCGACCGCCCAGCCGTCCATCAGGATGTGATGCACGGTGAGAATCATCCGGCGCATCGACTCGCCCGGCACCGCGAGCAGCACGACGCGCAGGGCCGGGCCCCGGCTCAGGTCGAATGGGCGGCGGCGCTCCGACTCCGCGATCGCGTCGAATTCGGTGGGCCGCGCGGTTCTTTCGGACCACGGCATCTCGGCGTGCGCGGGCACGATCTGCACCGGCTTGGGCACGTCGCGATCCCAGAACGCGGCGCGCAGGTTTGGATGCCGGTCCAGCATGGCCTGCGCGCTTCGGCGCAGCAGCTCGACGTTCAGCGGGCCGTCGATGTCCACCACGAACTGCATGGTGTAGAGATCGATGCCGTTCCCGCTCATCCGGGACAGTGAGAACAATCCCTCCTGCAGCGGGCTGAGCGCAAGGATGTCCTCGATCTGCGGCGGAGCGGCGGTCACGACTGCGCCTGCCAGGAGGCGGTGAGCGCGGCCAGGGCGTCGGCATCCAGGCCGGACGCGCTCATCGGCGCGTGTTCCTGCTGGGCCGCAGCTTCCGAATTCGACTCGGCCGCAGGCTGATCCGCGGCCGCATCGACCGCGGCGGCCAGCTCGGCCACCGTAATGTATTCGAAGACCAACTGCGGGGTAAGCGCCAGGCCCAGCGCGGCGGCCCGGGCCGACCACTGGATGGAGATCACACTGTCGCCGCCGAGCGCGAAGAAATTGTCGTCGGGATCCACATCGGTGATGTCGAGGAGCTCCTCCAGCAGCGCGATCAGCGTGCGCTCGGTCTCTGCCGAGCCGCCGGTGGCACTCCGCGGAGGATCCTCGGCCGCCGCGACCGGTGGCGCCAGCAGCCGTTCCAGGTCGGCGACCGGCAGCACCTCGAGCTCGGTTACGGTGCGATCCGGTGCGGTGGCGTACGCGTCCAGGGTCGCCGCCAGCGCGTCGGCGATGAGCCGGGCGGTCGCCGGATCGTAGAGATCGGCGTTGACCACGACCCGCACGTCCACGCCGCCGTCGGCGGTCACATTCAGACTTAGGTTCAGGTCGAGGAACGAGATGTCGAAGTCGACCGGCAGCACCGACACCGTCGTCGCGCCCGCCACGGTGAGCTCGCGCGGACGCGGCGCCCAGTCCGCACCTCGAAAGTGGATCATGCTCTGGAACAGCGGATTCCGGGACCGCGAGCGCGCCGGGTTGAGCGCTTCCACCAGTCGCTCGATGGGCAGCTCCTGGTGTCCGTGGGCGTCCAGCACCACATCGCGGCTGCGCGCGATCGTGTCGCCGAGGGTCGGATCCCCGGACAGATCGTTGCGCAGCACGAGCATGTTGGCGAACAGCCCGAACATGGCGCCGGTGGCCGGTTCGACCCGGGACGCGACCGGGGTGCCCAACGCGATGTCGGTACCGCCGCCGAGCTTGTGCAGCAGGGTCGCGACCACGGCCTGGTAGACCATGAATTCGCTGACGCCGCGCTGTTCAGCGAGCGCCTTGAGGCCGTCGCGGCGGGCCGCGGGCAGGGTGAAGGTCGCCAGCTCGCCACGCTTGCCGAGCACCCGGGGGCGCGGCCGATCCGGCGCCACCGAGATCTCGTCGGGCAGCCCGGCGAGCACACCGCGCCAGTGCTCCAGCTCGGCCCGGCCGAACGGACTCGGCGCGCCGGTATGGCCCGGGTCGAACGTATCCCGTTGCCACAGTGCGTAATCCGTGAACTGTATCGGCAGCGGCGCCCATTGCGGCGCCTGCCCCTCGGACCGTGCCCGGAAGGCCGCGATCAGATCGTCAAGGAAGATGCCGAGGGACGCGTGGTCGGCGACGATGTGGTGCACCAGCAGCGACAGCACATGTGTCCGCGGGTCGAGCACCAGCAGAGTCGGGCGGATCAGCGGCTCGGACTCGACCACGAACGGGTAGCCGCGCAGCCGGGCCAGCTCCGCGTCGAGGTCGTCCGGCATGGTTGCTACGATCCGCAGCGGCACCTCCAGCTCCGGATGCACGAGCTGGTACGGAACACCGTCCTGCTCCGGGAAATTGGTGCGCAGCGCCTCGTGCCGGGCCACCACGTCGTTGATCGCGGCAGCCAGCGCGGGCGCGTCCAGCGGGCCGTCGAACCGCATCGCGAACGGCAGGTTGCCGACCTCGCTCGCGCCCTCCATCCGATACTGGAACCATATGGCCAGCTGCGAGTAGGACAGCGGAATCCGTTCGGGGCGTGAGGCTTCGGTGAGCGGCGGGCGCTGCGACACCGGCCCTGCGGCGGGCGCTGGTTCGGTCTCGGCGAGTTCGTCGGAGTCCATCGCGTCGAGGTCGATGCCGAACTCGTCGCGGAACTGGGCGACCAGCCGGGCCGCGAGCTTGGCCGGTGCCGGGGTGTCGAAGATGACGCGCACGTCCAGCTCGACGCCGAATTCGGCCCGGATCTGCGCGACCAGCCGGGCCGCGAGCAGCGAGTGACCGCCGAGTTCGAAGAACGAGTCGTCGGCGCCGACCCGCTCCAGCGTGAACAACTGGGCGTAGATCGCGCACATCCGGCGCTCGGTCGCCGTCGCGGGCTCGCGGTAGCTGCGCGCCACGGCGGGGGTCGGCGCGGGCAGCGCCCGCTTATCGAGCTTGCCGTTGACGGTCAGCGGGATCTCCGGGATGACCGCGAAAGCACTGGGCACCATGTACTCCGGCAGCACCGCCACCGCGTGCTCCCGGACCTGCTCCAGATCGACTTCGGCGGAACCGCTTTCACCGGTAGCGGGCACCACGTAGGCGGCCAGCATGGGTCCGACGGCGGGGTCCTCGGCGGCGATCACGACGCAGTGCCCGACCGTGGGATGGGTCGCGATTGCGGCCTCGACCTCGCCGAGCTCGATCCGGAAGCCGCGCACCTTGACCTGCTCGTCGGCGCGTCCGACGAACTCCAGCTCACCGAAGGCATTGCGGCGCACCAGGTCTCCGGAACGGTACAGCCGCTCCCCGGGGTTGAACGGATCGGCGACGAAGCGCTGGGCGCTCAGCGCCGCGCGCCCCAGGTAGCCGCGGGCCAGCTGGGCGCCGCCCAGGTAGAGCTCACCGACCACCCCGGCGGGCACCAGCTGCAGCGCGTCGTCCAGCACGTAGGTGTAGACATTGCGGTTCGGAATGCCGATAGGCACCACGCCGGTGCCCTGCGGTCCCTCGACCGGCATGTGGGTCGAGCAGACCACCGCCTCGGTCGGACCGTAGTGGTTGCGCAGTTCCGCGTCGAAGATCCCGGCGAACTTGTCGGCCACCTCGCCGGGCAGCGCCTCACCGCCCACCGGAACATGCCGCAGCGCACGCCATTCGCTCACCTCCGGCAGTAGCAGGAAGGTGCTCAGCATGGACGGCACCATGTGCAGCACGGTGACGCCGCGGCGGGTGATCAGGTCGGCGACGTAGCGGATGTCACGGAACGCGTCCGGCTTCGGCACGATCAGCCGCGCGCCGAGACCGAGGGTGACGAAAATGTCCAGCAACGAGGCGTCGAAACTCACCGAGGACGACTGCAGCAGCCGATCCTGCTCGGTCATCCCCCATTCGGCGATGAAGCCCTCGATGTGCTCGGCAATCGCGTGGTGCGGCACCGGGACACCCTTGGGCTTGCCGGTGGAGCCGGAGGTGTAGATAACGTAGGCGAGATGCCCGGGCAGCAGCGGTCGCAGCCGGTCGGCATCAGTAGGTGCGGCGGTCGGCAGGTCGGCGGCGGCCGATTCGGCGGCGTCCAGCTCCACCCGGCCGAGCACCAGGCGGGGCCGGGCGTCTTCGACCAGGTAATCGATGCGGTCGGCAGGGTAGGCGGGGTCTATCGGCAGGTAGGCCGCGCCGGCCTTCATGACGCCGAGCAGCGCGACGATGAATTCGATCGAGGTGCTCATGCGCAGCCCGACGATGTCCTCGGCGCCGATGCCCTGGCCGATCAACCAGTGCGCCAGGCGGTTCGCGCGCCGGTGCAACTGCGTGTAAGTCAGCTCGGCGTTGTCGGAGACCAGCGCGAGGGTGTCCGGCCGATCCGCCGCGGCCGATTCCAGCAGCGCGACCATGGTGGTCGCGGGCGCGGGCACGAGCTCGCCGCGCGACTGCTCCAGGATGGTAGCGCGGTCGGCAGCGCCGAGCATGTCGAGATCGGCCAGCCTGCAGACGGGTTCGGCCAGCGCGCTGTCCAGCAGCTGTATGTAGTGCGCGAGCAGTTGCTCGACGAGCGGTTCGGCGAGCACGTCGGTCTGGTACTCGATTTCGAGCAGGGCGCCCGCCGGATCGAGCACTACGGCCAGCGCCAGCGGCACCTGCGCGGTCGGCGCGCCGAGCTCCAGCGCCCGCGCGGTAACGCCGTCCAGGGCGAATCCGTCGGCGCTCTTGCGCACGCTGAACCCGAGGCGGACCAGCTGATCCATGCCGTCCCGGCCCGCAATCCGCTCCGGATTCAACTCGCGGACAACGCGATCGATGCCGACATCCTGGTGCGCGAAGCCACCGAGGCAGGTTTCGCGCACCGCGTCGACGAAGGTAGCGAACGTGTCGGCGGGACGTACGGTGGCACGCAGCAGCAGGGTGTTGCCGAAGTAGCCGATGAGGCGCTCGGCTGCGGCGCGGCGCGCGGTGACCGGGATGGAGACCAGGAAATCCGGTGCGGCGGTATATCGGTGGATCAATGCGTCGAACGCGGCCAGCAGGACCATGAAGGGGGTCGCGGACCGCTCGCGGGCGAATGCGTCCACCCGGGCGACAAGTTCGGCGGGCAGCGTGCGGGTGCGGCGCTCGGCCTGCTTGGACGGCGTGGCGGCAGCCGAGCCGGGGAGCTCCAGCTGCTCGGGCAGCGGGCGCAGCGTGGAACGCCAGTAGTCGATATCGGCATCCGCGGGTTCGGCCGGTCCGTCGAGCACCTCGACAGCGACGAATCGACCGGTGTCGCTCGCACTCCCACGCCCGTTGTAAGCCGCGTTCAGCTCGGTGAAGAACACCGCCCATGAGTCGTCGTCCCAGCAGATGTGGTGCACGACCAGCACCAGCACGAACTCCGCTATGCCGGTACGCGCCAGCGTGATGCGCAGCGGCAACTCGGCGGCCAGGTCGAAGGGCCTGCCGAACTCGCGCCGGGCCAGCACCTCGATCCGCCGCTCGCGGCCCGGTTCGGGCAGATCCGTCAGATCGTGGGACTGCCAGTCGATCTCCGAGGTCTCCTGGAACACCTGGTACGGCTCTCCCTCGGCGTCGACACCGTAGGTGGTGCGCAGGATGTCGTGCCTGGCGACCACGCCGTTGACGGCGGCGCGCAGCCGGGCCTCGTCCAGCGCCCCGGTCAGCCGGTAGGACACGCAGATATTGAGGGTGGTGTCCGCGGCGTCCCTGGTCTGCAGGAACCACATCCGGCGCTGGCCCGCGGAGAGCGGGTAGCGCTCGCCTGCGCGGACCTGCGGGACCGGGCTCGCGGCGGAATCAGCTGTGGCCAGCCCGCTTTCGCGCAGGCGCTGCTGCATGAGCAGCTTGCGGCGGTCGAGCACGGAGAGGTTCGTGCCATCGGTGTGCGACATGAATCTGCCCCTAGCCCTAGTTGGTGTTCTCTGCCATCAGCAGCACAACATCGTTTAGCGATGCGCCGCCCAGAATCGCTGCGACCGGCAGGTCGCGGTCCAGCTCCGCCTTGATCCGCTTGCGGAAATCCAACGCCTGCAGCGAATCCAGGCCGAGCGCCACCAACGGGACAGAGCCGTCG
Source organism: Nocardia sp. CWNU-33 (assembly GCF_046764895.1). Lineage (NCBI taxonomy): Bacteria > Bacillati > Actinomycetota > Actinomycetes > Mycobacteriales > Nocardiaceae > Nocardia > Nocardia sp. CWNU-33. The sequence goes on from NZ_JBKOQN010000001.1 coordinate 270,610, forward strand.
ATGGATTCGGTGCCGTCGGTGCCCATCACCTTGCCCAGCTGCCGCAGGACCTGGTCGGACAGCGAGACATCGACTGCGGCCGCCGCACTCGACTGCTCGGCAACGGGCTGCGCCGCGACGGCGTCTGCCACCGTCAGCGCCGGCGTGAGCAGCTCCACCTGTGCCAGTATGTCGGTCAGCAGCGGACCCCAGCCGACCGCGGAGATGATGTCGGACAGCTGCGCCCAATCGGCGGCCATCACGAGACGGTTTCCGGGCCGGCCGATTTCGGCATGTTCGGTGAAACCGACGGCGAGGGCATCGCGCGGGTCCATGGAGACGCCACCCGCGGCGGTGATCCGGTCGAGGCCGACCGCATGCAGCGGTCCTTCGAGATCCCAGATTCCCCACTGCACCGCAACAGCATTCGTGCCCGAGAACCGCAACCGGGTCGCCAGCACATCGAGCATCCGATTGACGGTGGAGTACAGAATCTGTCTCCGGCCGCCGAAGATGGCCGCCGCGGAAGAACAGATGATGATTCGGCAAGCGTCGGCAAGCGGAAGCAGCCGGAGGAGATGATCGGTGCCGATGATTTTCGAGCTCGCCATCTCGAGCACCTTCTCGGTGGTGATGTCGGCGAGTTCGGCGCCCACATAGTTCACCGCGGCGTGTACGAGCATGGTGGCAGGCGTAGCCATGTGGTCGGCGCCGAGCCGTCGCACGCTGGATTCATCGCTGACATCGCAGGCGGCGACGATCACTTCGGCACCGATTTTCCGGATGGCCCGCAATCGACCCGCGACCGCCTCGGTTTCACCCGAGCGGCTCAGCAGAGTGATGCGCTCGGCACCGCGACGGGCGAGGTATTCGGCGAACTTCAGGCCTAAAGTCCCGGTGCCGCCGACGATTACGACGTGCTCGAGGTCTCGGGGGTCCGGCGTCTCGGTCGGGCGCGCGGAATCCAGTTCGAGCCGCTTGGCGTAGAGCCCGCCGCCGCGCAGCGCGAGTTGCGCCTCGTCCTTGGTGTGCAAGGCGCGCACGATGGTCGCGGCTCGCGCGGCATCCGAATCGCCCGCTCCCAGATCGAGATGACGGAACGCGGTACCGATGTTCTCTAGACCGATGCAGCGGAATCCGGCGGACACCGCGCCGTGGAACAAATGCGGCGCGGGATCTTCGGCTACCACCGACTCGCCGCCGATGGTCACCAACCAGCAGTCACCGACGGTCGGGTCGATGGCGGGCAACCACCGAGAGGCGTAGAAATCGGAGATCTCGTGGACCGCGGCGGGTGCGTCCTGGTCAGGGAGTTCGGGCAGCAAGACGACCACTGAGTCGTAGTCCGCGATGGCCGCGGGCTTGTCCGGGTCGTAGACCGTCGCGCTCGCGCCATGGTTGTACGCCGCGGCGCACACTGCCGCGGCCAGTTCGCCGCAACGCCCGGTGTGGTCGACGACCAACAGGCTGCGCGGCGACACCAGGGACCGACGCTCGAGCCGTACCCAGTTCTCGGCAAACCGGGTCGGGCGCTGACCGTGGTCGGCTTCGGTTGACTCGCTCGACACAGTCGCCGATTGGTTCGCGGCCCACAGCTGCTGGCGGTTCATCACCGTGTTCGGGAAATCGCGCAATGGTAATTCCACTGTGCTCGAACCGGATTCGGCGCGCAGCGCATCCCATCGGTAGTTCAGGTCGTGCACTGCCACGGTGGCCACGTTCCTGGTGAACTCCCGCAGCCCTTCGGCGGTGCGCAGCGAAGTGCCGATGACCCGGAAGCCCTTGGCGGGCACCGACTTGGGCACCAGGGTCAGGTTCTCCTGCAAGGCCAGCTGCAGCATAGGATGCTCGGCGATCTCGATCAGGGTGTCCACCCCGTCGGTCGCCGCCGCGACTACCGCGCGATCGAATCGCACCCGGTTGCGCAGGTTCCAGTACCAGTAGTGCCGATGTGTCAGGTCGGGCGTGATGGGAACGCCGAGCGTCGCTCCGTAGCTGGGAATTTCGGTGACCGCAAAATGGGTGCTGCTCATCTCGTCGTTGAGCACGGCCTCCAGATCGGTCCGGTACTCGCTGACAATCGAGGTGTGGGCGGGATACGCGACCCGGATCTCCTTGGCGAACTGACCGCGCGAGTTCGCGAGCGCCACCATCTCGACGATGGTGGCGCGGTCACCGGAGATGGCCAGAATGTGCGGGGAGTTGATCACCGACAGCTCTGCCCAGCCGGAATGCCTGGCCAGCAAGGCCTCACAGGCATCGCGATCCATGCCGAGCACGGCCATCGAGAAACCACCCGGCGACATCCGGCCGACCAGCTTGGCGCGGTGGGTCACGGCCAGCACCGCATCTCGCAGCGTCATGATGCCCGAGACCGCACCGGCCGCCAGCTCACCCTGGCTGTGCCCGATGGTGGCGCCCGGCGTGACACCGGCCGCACGCCACATGGCGGCCAGGCCGACCATATGGAACATCAACGCAGGCTGAACTTCCCACACCGTGTCGTCGAACCGGCCTGCGTGCCCGAGCAGGTAGTGCAGGGGCTTGTCGTCGCCGAACCGTTCCAGGTGGATCGCGGCACACTCGTCGATCGTGACCCGATATTCCTGCGAAATCTCGTAATACAGTGCCCCCATGCCGGGCCGCTGACTGCCCTGGCCGGGAAATACGAACCCGACCCGGCGGGCGGTGGCCGCGCTGTCCCCGGCTATCACGGCAGGATGCGCGGCCTCCGCTAGGAACGCACTCAACGCCTCGAGCAGTTCCTCGCGGGTGCGCACCAGGGCGAGCACCCGATGACGGCGCGGTGTGCGTGTTCGAAATAGCATGTCCGCCAATTGACTTGGGGATACGCGATGATGGCCCTCGAGGTAGCGGAGGATCGCGGCGGCTTCGGCACGCAACCTCTCGGCCGTATCGGAGGACAGCAACACCGGGATGGTGCCGTCCGGCATCTGGTAGCTAGACATCGGAATCCTCCTCCAACACCGGCATGCCGATGATCGCGTGCGCATTCGTACCCGCGACGCCGAACGAGGACACGGCGCCGTAACGTATGCCGTCAACCGGTTCCCACGCATCGAATTTGACGGCCAGCTGCAAACCGGTTTTATCCCAATCGATTTCGGTCGTCGGGTTGTCACCCCACAGCGTCGGCGCGATCTGGCCGTTGGCTCCGCACAACAGCACCTTGATCAGGCCGAGCATCCCCGAGGCGGCCTGGGCGTGACCGACATTGGATTTGACCGAGCCGAGCAGCGCGCGACCGGACCCGTATGTCCTGCTCAGCGCGGTCAGCTCGAGCGGGTCTCCGACCGGTGTCCCGGTGCCGTGGCCTTCGATCAGACCGACCAGCTCCGGCGCAATGTCGGCAACGGCCAGCGTGTCGCGGACCAGACGTTCCTGGGCGGCGGCACTCGGAACGGCCAGCGGTGCGCCCTTGCCGTTGTGGTTGATCCGCGAACCGAGCAGGCGGCCGTAGATCCGGTGCCCCAGTTCGCGAGCCCGGGATTCAGGCTCCAGCACCACAACTCCGGCGCCCTCACCCCAGAGCGTGCCGGTTGCGTCCGCCGCGTAGGGACGGCAGTGGCCATCCGTAGCCAGCGCATTGTTCTTCGAGAACTCGTAGAAGGCGCCGGGTGAGCCCATGACACAAACCCCACCGGCCAGCGCCCAGTCGCACTCCCCCGCACGAATCGCGGCGGCGGCCTGATGAACCGCGGTCAATGACGAGGCGCAGGCCGTGTCCACACTGACCGACGGTCCGATCAGACCGAGTCCGTGCGAGATCCGGCCCGCGACCGCGCCGAGGGCGGTACCGGTCGCCCGGTACCCGCTGTACTCGTTCACGCTTGCGACGCCGGGCCCGTACTCGGTGGCGGAGACACCCATCCAAACACCGGCCTGCATGCTCTCCAGCGCACCCGGATTGAGTCCGGCATGCTCCAACGCCCGCCAGGCGACCCGCATGCCCACCCGCTGCTGCGGATCCATCGCGACCGCCTCGCGCGGGGTGATCCCGAAAAACATCGGATCGAATTCCGTGGCGCCATCGAGGAACCCACCGGCGTCGCGCACCGGCGACCAGCCGTCGATCCGGCCCAACGAAAGCAACTCCTCGACCGGCCATTCCCGATCGCGCGGGAACGGGCCGATCATCTCGCGGGACTCCGCGAGCATCGACCAGAAGGCGGGCAGCGTATCGATCCCCCCGGGCGCCTCGACGGCCATTCCGACGACGACGATCGGATCGTCGGTTGTGGATGTCCTCATCATGTCCTCTGTGTGATCGCTACGCGACTGTGCTGGTCTGCGGCACAAGCAGTTCCGCGATGCCGTCGATATGGTCGGCGATGTAGAAGTGGCCTCCCGCGAACAGCGTCACCTCGAGATCCGCGCTGGTATGGGCCGACCACGCGTACAGATCGCGCGGCGTGACGAACGGATCCTCGTCACCGCCGAGCACCTGCAGCGGGACGTCGACCCGGACGTCGGCGGCGCACGAGTACGCGTCGAAGGCCCGATAGTCGGCCTTCATCACCGGCAACGCCATCCGCATGACATCACGGTTGGCCATGACATCCGCGTCGGTGCCGTTGAGCGCGGCCAGGTGGTCGAGGAGTTCCTCGTCCGTGGTGGGATGCCCAGGCAGGTCGGCGATCCGACCGGGCGCGGCCGCGGACGATGCCGCGAGCAGTCGGACATCCACTCCCGAAGTCTCGGCGAGGCGGACGAATTCGAAGGCCACGATAGCGCCCATGCTGTGCCCGAAAAGGGTGAGTGGAGCGTCCCGATGCTGCGGTGCCGAGAGATATCCCTCGAGCGCACCCGCGGCCATCTCGGGCAGGGTCGCCGCGGCAGGTTCGGCCGCCCGGTCCTGGCGACCGGGGTATTGCAGCAGCTGCACATCGAAGTGCGCACTCAGCGCCTTGGAGAACGCACGATACGCGGAGGCACCCGCACCAGCGTGCGGGCAGATCAGCAGTGGTGGGCAATCTGCCGAACGGGGTTTGTGGAACTGTCGGATCCATCCGAGACTTGCTGGCATTTCTCACTCCTGCGCTCCCGCCGGACGATCGTGAGCGCGGAAATTCGCGCCACCAATCGCCACTGCTATCGGCGGCGTACAACACCCCCACAATCGCTGCACTAGCTGATATGTGGTCTGAAAATCGGTCGCCCAATATTAGCGTAGGCTACCCTAATCGGTCCACAACTGTCGCGTGGGTCACCGTCTCATTGGTCGGTGAGATAGCCCCCGCGCGCGAAGAATTCGACCCCGGGGTGCTCCACGCCCGCGGCCGTTCGAATCTTGGCGATCACCAGGCCCCGGTTCGCGCCGCGATGCGCGTCGGGACCGGCGACCACCGCGCCGCCGCCCTCCTGCACGATCACCCGGCCCGGGGTGCCGCCGTAGCGCGCCTGTGAGACCTCCGCTTCGAGCACCTCGATCCGTTCGCCTCGATAGAACGTGTAGGCCCGCGGGTACGGTTCGGACAACGCGCGGACAAAACGCTCCAGATCGACCGCCGACCAACTCCAGTCGATCAGGCTGTCGCGCTCCGAGCGCTTGTGAAAGTACGTGCGCTCCGACGTGTTCTGCGGTCGCCAGATCGCGGTGCCGGATTCCAGCGCGGCCAGCGCCTCGTGCACCGCACCAGGAATCATCTCCATCCCACGCAGCACGAGTTCGGTGCCGGTGTCGGCGGGACCGATGGGCAGCGAACGCTGCACCAGGATGTCTCCGGTGTCGAGGCCCTCGTCCATGCGGTGAACCGTCAGACCGAATTCGGATTCGCCACTGATCAGCGCCCACAGCACCGGGGAGAATCCGGTGAACTTCGGCAGCAGCGAATCATGCAGGTTCAGGGTGCCGTGCGGCGGGAGGTTGTAGAGCTCCGCGGGCATCCAGGTGTACCAGCTGTTGACCACGATCACGTCGGGCTCGGCCCGCTTCACCAGATCGATGGTCTGCGCATCGGCCCGCTCGGTGAGGTGCACCGGAATTCCGTGTTCGCGCGCAAGCTCCTCGACCGAATCCGACCAAATCGCCTTGTAGGACTGCGCACTGGCCGGATGGGTGACCGCGAGCACCACCTCATGGCCCGAATCAATCAGGGCTTGCAGAGTTTTGCGCCCCCAGGTCTGGAAGCCGAACGACACGACACGCATGAACCGAACCTCATCTCGACGATAGTAAGGGCAGCCTACCCTACGTTGCCGTCGGGTTGCTCAGCTGGCGAGCGCGCTCACGTTCACACGCGCACGAGCCGAGGAACGCACGGGAGCGGTGCGCAGCACGCGATCGGAAAGCTCGCCGAGGCAACTGAGATTCGGGAAACCGGGCCCCTGCGCCACCGCGGCCATGCTCGGCAGGTAGAGCTTGGCGCCGAGGCCGGCGACAGCGAGGTCGTAGCCGATAGCGGACTCGATCCTGGACTGGGTGAGCGGGCCACCGATGGCGAGCTCCAGCAGATCCTTGGCATCGGCGTCGATCAGGTCGAGGAACCACAGCGGCTGCCCGCCGGTCGCGTCGACCACCAGGTCGAAGTTGTGCACCTGGTCGGCGCGCAACTCGTTGCGCAGCGTCAACGCCACGCCCTCACCCTGCTCGACGATGCGGGTCACGCGCCCCTGCAGATGATGAACGCGGCTGTCGCCCAACAGACTTTCCTGGACCCGAACGGAGAACACGCCGCGGTCGGTGCGCCGGATGACATCGCGCCGCTCCTGCATACTCAGCGCGCTCCACTTGTTCGGGTCGCTGTAGAGCGCATTCTCGAAGAAGCTTTCGCCGCGGGTGTACAGGGTTGCCATCGGCGAGATCACCGAGATGGTCAGCATCTCGTGCCGGACCAGTTCGTCCAACGCCGATCCCGCCGTCTCACCCCCGCCGATGACCGCCGCACGCGAACAGACCGGAAGCCGACGCCTACCGGCCAGATCCCAGAATTCGGCGATGCTGAGCACGCGCGGATGTTCGGCGAGCGCCTTGGTGCTGCGCCCTGGACCCGTGATCATCACTGCGTCCGCGTCGATTTCGGTCATGCCGCCATCGGCGTCGGCGACCGATACCAGCCAACCCTCGACCGCCGCATCCGGCCGCTGCCTGATCGAACCGACAGCGCCGAGCACCAATTCCAGATCGATCTCGCGCGCCACCCACTGCAAGTATTTGGCCCAAACATGGTGCTGCGGACTAGGTCTGCCGCGATCGATCCATTCGGCATAGGTGCCGTGCTCGACCAGGAAGGCGGTCCAGCTGTAGGCCATCATCGCCTCGTTGATCGCGCCGTTGTGGCCGCGCGCCCAAGTGGAGTGGTACGGGAAGCCGATGTCCTTCTCCGGGCTCGTGCCCAGCCGGTGCCGACCGTCGGTCCAGCCGCCGCTGGGCAGCCAGTTGCCACCCACCGCGTGCGCCTCGACCACGATCACGCGCGGCGCGGGTAATCCGAGTTTCCGCAGTACATGCGACTTCGCCGCCACCGCTAGGGCTTTGGGTCCCGCACCGACTACCAGAAGGGTCTCCACTCCGCTCTCCCACTCTCTCGCGAGCGCCGTGCCCGTCCGTGTTGTGTTCGCGAACACAGCCGCAAACTCGGCCCCTCATATTTGCATAGGCTTACCTTATATTGCTGTACGGGTGCTCGGGATCACCGAAGCACCCAGCCCCGAAAGATTGGACGAACACCCATGCTCAGCACCGCACGCAAGAAGGTCGTCACGCTCGCAGCCACCGCGCTGATCGGCGCTTTCGCCACCGCAACCGTGTCGACGCCGGCCATCGCGGCGCCGCTCACCGCGCCGCTGCGGGCCGAGGCCCCCGGCACCGGCGAGCTGAAAGCCAAGCTGGCGCTCGCGATCAACACCGGCGCGTCCCGCGCTGCCCGCGCCGCCGAACTCGAGGCGGGCGAGGCCGGACTGCCGCTGCTCGACCAGGTCGGCGGGGCCATGGCCGCCGCGCCGCCCAGCTTCCGGTGGACCATCCTCGGCCCGGTCAGCGTCAACGGCAACACCCTCAGCGCGAAGCTGCAGACCGCCGTCGACGGCTTCGACCCGTTCCAGTTCAACCTCACCTGGCGCCAGCTCGACGGCACCTGGAAGCTGACCCGCGAATCCGAGTGCACGGTGGCCAGTGTCGCGTTCCTGCCCTGCAGCCTGTGATGAACGACGCCTCGTAATACCCGGCGCCGCAAGGTAAAGCGGCCACCGAACGCTCGGTGGCCGCTTTCGGTCGCTCAGCCGGTGACAGGTAGCACGCGACAATCAAGTGTCGTTAGGCTAACCTTAGTCGCATGGGCAAGGGATTCAACGGAGTACTGGTCAAGGCCTGGGGCGGCGATGATTACCAGCTCACGGTCACCTCGACCGAGTACCTGACCGACACATTCATCCGGATCGGCTTCACCGCGGGTGGACTGCTCGCCGACCACCCGGTGCACCCCACCCAGTGGGTCAGATTGTGGATTCCGGACGAGACCAGCGACAAGCTGCACCACCGCGGCTACACCCTCGTCGATCCCGATCCCGCGGGCGACAGTTTCTTCATCGAGTTCATGCTGCACGACGGACCGGCGACCAAGTGGGCGCAGCGAGCCGCTGTCGGCGACAAGCTCGACGTCACGGTGCTCGGGTCCAATTTCACACTGCCGGAGGCCACTCCGAGCGAGTACATCGTCTTCGGCGACACTGCGTCACTGCCCGCCATCAACTCGCTGCTGGAGGCCATCGGCGACACCCCGGCCCGCGTATGGCTGGAATGGCAGTACGAATCCGACCAGACCCTGCCGCTGCGCAACAAACCGCACCACCAGGTGACCTGGATGCAGCGCATCGACGACGGGCGCCTGCTGCGCGAAAAGGCACAGGAAATCGCCTGCCCCGGTGACGCATTCGCGTGGGTCGCCTGTGATGGTGCCAGCACGCGCTCGATCGTGAAGACCCTCAAGACCACCCACAACCTGCCGAAGACGGCCATCAAATACCAGGCCTACTGGAAGTAGTTCCGCACGGTTGTCCGACGCCGCATCCGCTTCGCCCAGCGGGTGCGGCGTTTCGCGCATCTCGATCCCATCCCCGGCATCGTCGACGGTCGCAGACCGCTACCGACACACCATGCGGCCGACGAGATTCTGGTGGCGTTCCTTCGTTGCGAAAATGTTCGTTACGCAAGTTATTTCGACTATTTCCGATTGTCGTACCGATCCTGGCGAGCTCACCGCAGACCAGGCCCATCGCGCCATGCAGGTGCACCTTTCCTGTGGCGTCGACGTGTGCAAGGTGCGCCGCCGGGCGCGCCGCACGCTGGTGGAAGCCCGACTGATGGTGCTCGACGAACGCGCGGAACCCTAGCCGGAGCGTCGGTGGAATCGACAGCACCAGCGCTGCGTTACCTACCGTCATGACCGCCACGGAATCCGATCGCTCCACACCTGTCGTCGACACCGGCACCCAGTTCGGCGCCAAGGTCGCCGCACGCCTGAACAGCGAACAACCCATCTGGCTGACTACCGTCGGGGCCAGCGGAACCCCGCAACCGAATCCGGTCTGGTTCCGCTGGGACGGCACGGAATTTCTCTTGTTCAGCCAGGCAGACAAGCCCAAGCTGCGCAATATCGTCGGTAATCCTCGGGTTTCGCTGAACCTCAACGCTACCGAAACCGGCGGCGACGTCGTCGTCCTCACCGGCGCCGCGCGCATCGACGAAACGGGCGCCACCGCCGAGGAGAAGGCCGTCTTTGCCGAGAAATACGCCGATGGCCTTGTCGATATCTCGATGACCGCCGAGGAATTTTTCGCCGAGTATTCCGTCGCCGTTCGCATCCGGCCCGACCGACTGCGCGGATTCTGAGGCGGCTCCGGACAGCGCGTCCAGGTCCTGAGACCGACCCGACTACTGTTGGTCCCGATGAGAAGGAGGCAGCAGCCGCCGTTACCCAAGCGGTACGGCCTGGATCCAGCCCGCCTCCGCCTGCCGGAGGAGGGTGACTGGGCGACCGTTCGTGACCATTTGGTCGAGCGGCTGCCCCGAGTGCCTACGGCCAGAATCGACCAACTGCTGCGCGAAGGCGGCATTGTCGATCTCGAGGGTCCGCTCACGCTCGACGCGCCGTATGTCCCCGGTGGCGCGGTGTGGTTCCACCGCGACCTGCCCGACGAGACCACCGTTCCCTTCGATATCACCGTCGTGCACCGCGACGACGACCTGCTCGTGGTGGACAAGCCGCACTTTCTTGCCACCATTCCGCGCGGTCAGCACATTCTGCAAACCGCGCTGGTTCGGCTGCGCCGCGAGCTCGAGCTGCCCGATCTGATCCCGGCCCACCGGCTGGATCGCGTCACCGCGGGCCTGATTCTGTTCATCGCCAATCCGGCGCGACGCGGCGCATATCAGACGATGTTCCACAAGCGGACCGTCCGCAAAGAGTACGAGGCGATCGCGCCGTTCGACCCGGCGCTCGAGCTGCCGCGCACGGTGCGCAGCCGCATCATCAAGGAAAAGCACGTGCTCGTCGCGCAGGAAGTGGCCGGTGAGCCCAACGCCGAAACGCGGATCGAACTGCTCGAGCACCGCGACGGGCTCGGCCGTTACCGGCTGCGCCCGCTCACCGGTCGCACCCACCAGCTGCGGCTGCATATGAACGGTCTCGGCATCCCGATCCTCGGCGACGATTTCTACCCGGTGCTCACCGACAAGCTGGTGGACGATTTCACCAGGCCACTGCAATTGCTCGCCTCGTCGCTCGAGTTCACCGACCCGGTCACCGGCGTGCCGCGCCGCTTCGAAACCACGCGCACGCTACAGGCCTGGGCCGACCCGAAAGCATGGGCTGACTGAAACACGTTTCAGTCAGATCGATCACAGATCTTCCCAGGCCGACGCGGATAAGTAGACTGGGCCGGATGCTTCAACAGGACTCCGAGGAAGCGGCCCCGCCCGGCCACACACTGCACGCGTACATCGACGTGGCCGTCGTTGTGGCCGTCCTGGCAAGCACCAATCTGATCGCCCACTTCACCACGGCCTGGGCCAGCATCGTGACCGTCCCGATCGCCGCCCTCGCGCTGCTGGCGCTGGTTCGACGGCGCGGACTCGGCTGGTCCGAGCTGGGACTCTCGCCACGACACTGGCGCCGCGGCTCGATATACGCGCTGGCCGCTGTCGGCCTGGTGCTCGCCGTCGTCGCGGTCGGTGCGATGCTGCCGATGACCCGTCCGTTCTTCCTCGCCGACCGCTACGCCACCATCTCCGGAGCGCTGATCGCATCGATGATCGTGATCCCACTGCAAACGGTGATCCCCGAGGAACTGGCATTCCGCGGCGTGCTGCACGGCACCCTCGATCGGGTCTACGGCGCCCGTGGCGTGTTCGCCGCGGGCTCACTGCTGTTCGGCCTGTGGCATGTCGCCTCGTCGTTCGGCCTGACCTCGGGCAATCGGGGACTGAGCGGATTAATCGGCGGCGGCGTCGCCGGCCAGATCATCGGCATCATGCTCGCCGTCGCGGCGACCGCCGCCGCGGGCGTGGTGTTCACCTGGCTTCGCAGGCGCAGTGGCAGCCTGCTCGCCCCGATCGCCTTGCACTGGTCGGTCAACGGTGCTGGCGCGCTTGCGGCCGCCATCGTCTGGCACACCACACTCAGCTGATCGAGCTACATTGCGAAGATGCCCCTAGGACACCTCGGCATCAACGTCGGCGATCTCGTTGCCGCCCATGCTTATTACGACGAACTCATGCCGCTGCTCGACTACGAGCTGCTGGTGCACGATGACACACAATTCGCCTACCGGCCGAGCAATGGCAAGGTAGGCACCTTCCTTTTCTTCTACCCCGCCGAATCGTCCGGTTATTCGCGCGCACACCCCGGACTTCAGCACCTCGCCTTCATGGTCCCGACCCGCGCGGCTGTCGACCGCGTGCACACATGGGCCGCCGCCCGCGGCGATGAAGTCGTCCATACTCCACAAGAATTCCCGCAGTATCCGCCGCCCTACTACGCCACATTCTGGACCGACCCCGACGGCATCATGCTCGAGGCGGTCTGCCACAAGAACGCGTGATGGGGGCGCCGATCGCTCGCATGATTCGAATGGGTGGCCGCTCTCGATTCGAGCAGGTGTTCGAGCGTCGGCATTGACCTCGGGGAGATGTCGGTTTAGTCTCACTGCGATCACACATATGTTCGAGCAAGTAGGTCTCACGGTATGACACCTGCTCCCGGGAAGGCTCGCGATGCGCGACGGACCGTCGACCAATAATTCCGAGATCGCCAGTTCCGAGATCGACGCATTGGCGCAGCGCGTTGCCGCCGCACGTGGCAAGTTGCCGTTGCAACACGATGCGGCGCTGTTGGCGGTGTTGTCCGATGCGGAGATCGCGGCGGAACGCGAACTCGCGGAATGGGTTCGGGCCCAGCGGCGTGGGCAGCGGCGGCGGGCAGTCGAGGACGAGCTCGCGGCCGAGGAGCGCGACCGACGCACCGCGGCCGCCATCAGGAAGTCCGACGATGCCGACGCGCGATGGCATCGGCGGGCGCTCGCGGCGCGTCGACGGGTGTCGAATCAGGATGCGCGGCTTGCCCAGCTGTACCGGCGCGCGGAATGGTCGTCGCGGGCGCTGATCGCGGTCGTGGTGCTCGGCATGGTGTGGGCCGGGGTCAACGTGCAGCACAACCTGGTCCCCAGCGGCGATATGACCGACCCGCTGTACTGGTTGAGCTACGGCATCGAGGCGATGATCTCGATCCCGATCATCACCATCATGGTCGCCGCGACGACGGCCGCGCGATGGGGTCGTGAACTCGCCCGCGGCAAAGTCATCTTCTTCGAGAGCGCATTGCTCGGCACCACCATCGCCTTGAACGCCGGCCCGCATCTGGCCGCGGGCACGCTCGGTCGCGCCGCCGAGTACGCGATCGCGCCGGTCATGGTCGGCGTCGTGATCTGGCTGCACGCGTGGGTGTCCGGGCGCTATGCGGTGCTGATCGACAGCGCATCGGTGGTCGAGTCGAACGATCTGCCCGGAGTGCAGCCGAGTCACCGTGTCACCGCCGACACCGCCGTCCCGGTCGCGGCGATCCCCCGGGACGAGCCAGCCGACCTGCTGGAATTACTCGCGGCACGCGATCTCGAAGCGCTGATCGAGCCGACAATCGAACCCCACGCCGAGACCACGGAATCCGGCAGCAACAATAGTTCGGCACCGGCCGAGCTCGATCCGACCATCGGCTACCCGCTGCACGCGGTCCCGCTCCCCCGACGCAATGGCCATCAGGCCGCGGCGCAGAGCTCCGCCGCTATCGACAAGGCTGCGACCGATTCGACTGAACTCCGTAAACCACCGTCCCGCAATGGGGTCGAGCGCCACGGACATACCGAACAACCTGCCACTGCCGATAGTCCAGTAGCAGCCGACAGCCGGAAAGCGCAGTCCCGCAACCACACAGAGCGCGTCGATCCTACTGCCGACCAGGAGCGGCCGACTCGATCCGAGCGCAAACCACAGCGCAACAACCACTTCGAGCGCAACACCAGCACGGAGCGCCCCGCCGACAACGCGGACACCGCCGAGGCCGATCGCAGCGGCCCGCAACTCCGCGCCGAGAGCACCACAGACGCTGAACCGTCCATCACGGGCGACCTCCCGCGCCGTAATTCTGTCGACGTGATCAACGAAACCGTCCAAGCGCTCTCCGCCGACTCCCTCGTATCCGAATCAGACGAGATCGTCGCCGAACTCGATGACGTCGAAGTATGGGCAGTAGCACGGGAAATCGCCGACCGCGGCCTATCCACCCTTCCGGTGGAACAACTCGCCGAGATCCTGACCCTCGCCGACCAATCCTGGACGCCGATGGGCATCGGCAACGAGGTCGGCCTCCCCCGCGCCGTTGTCTCCCGAGTCCTCGACTCCGCCCGCAAGGTCCGCCGCCCTTACGCCGTCAGCTGATCGCTGAGACGCCAAAAGGCCGCCCATTCCGAACATCCGAACAAACAGCCTTTTCGCGGTGGCTATCCGCGCCGCTCCCGGTGGTCGACCAACCTCGAGTTCGCCCCTAGCTGCCGACCAGAGCCTGCTGCACATCGGCGACGCTGTCGACATCCTTCCCATCACGGTCGCTGAGTCCTCGACTGCGCCCGCAAGGTCCAACGCCCCTGCGCCACCAGCCCATCGCACCGTCAGCCGAACGCACAGACGAAGGAAGGGCCGCCCGGCTCGGATGTTCTGAGCGGACGGCCCTTTCGTTCGTGATTACCTGCGCCACTCCCCGGTGTTCGACCAACCCCGGTTCGATCCGCCGCTAGCAGCGGGAACCTGCTGGGCATCGTCTCGGCGCGGGGCGTAATAGTCGTCGGATGGCGAGCTCGCGTTACTCTGCTTCGCACCCCGATCACCGTGACCCGGCCACCAGGCCCGGTGGCCGAGCAGCGCGGTGACCGCCGGGGTGAAGAACATCGCCATGACGAAGGCGGCGATGGCAATGCCGACCGAGATGGCGAAGCCCATCTGAGACAACACATTGTTGCCCGCCAACATCATCGAGGCGAAGGTCCCCGCCAGGATGACGCCCGCCGCGGCGATGGTCGGGCCGGTGTGGTGCACGCCGAGCGCGGCGGCCTGGCGCGGGTCGCGGCCCTCGCAGGCCTCTTCCCGCAACCGGGCGACCATCAGGATGTTGTAGTCGGTGCCGAGTGCGACCACGAACAGATACATGATCACCGGAAGGGTAAAGATCAGGCCCGAATTGCCTTGGAAATGCTGGAAAACCAGCACCGCGGCGCCGAGCGTCGCGGCGAATCCGAGGAATACCGAAGCCATCAGGTACCACGGTGCGACCATGCTGCGCAGCAGCAGCGCAAGCACGATCATGATCAGAATGGCCGCCACCGGGAACACGACGCTGTAGTCATGGTTCATCGCATCCTGGAAATCGACGAAGACCGAGGTGATGCCACCCACGACGGCGGTCGCGCCTGCGGGCGCCGCGGCGTGTGCAGTGTCGCGCAGCGGACCACGAACCGTGTCCAGCGCGGCATCCGATTCCGGCGCGGAGCTCAGCGTCACCTGGAATTCGGCGACCACTCCGTCACTCGACGGATGCGGCTCCGATACCTGGCCGACGCCCGACACACCGGCCAGCGCGGCACGGTAATCCGTGAGCTGAGCGGCGGTCAGTGCACCCCCCTCCGAGCGCAGCAGCACATCCGAGGGCTGAGTGGCTCCCGCCGGCATGCCCTTGAGCAATTCCTTGCTGTAGACGGCGGATTCGGAGGTGTCCGAGGTCGAACCCGAGCTGAGGTCGAAGGTGGGGTTGAAACCGAAGGCAAACACGCCGAGTGCGAGGAGCAGGCCACCGGAGACCACGGCGAACGCACCGGGACGACGCCCGAGCGCCGCGCCGACCGCGGCGAAACGCGCTCCCTTCGGCTCCACCTGCCACGCCTTCGACGGCCAGAACACCTTGGTGCCGAGCAACGAAACAATCGCGGGAACGAGGGTGAGTCCAGCCAGCAGCGCCACCGCGACCGCGATCGCCAGTGCCGGACCGAGCGCACGGAACATGCCGAGGGTGGACAGCGTCAGCGCCATGAACGCGATGATCACCGCGCCCGCTGCCGAGGTGATCGCCTCACCGACTCGGGTGACGGCACTGACCATGGCGGTCTTCGGATCCTCGCCGGCCCGCAGCCGTTCGCGGTAGCGGAACATCAGGAACAGGATGTAGTCGGTGCCGACGCCGAACAGCACGACCAGCAGGATGGCGTTGACCGAACTGTCCACCTTGAGGTCGAAAGCCTTGCTCACCATGGCGATCAGGCCGCCGACGGTGCTGGAGACCCCGCCGATCACGATGATCGGCAACAGTGCGATCACCGGGCTGCGGAAGATGATCAGCAACAGCACCAGAATCAGCACGATAGTGGCGATGCCGATGATGGCCATGCCCTTCGCGCTGGATTCCGTCTGGTCCAGCATCTGTGCTGCCTGACCGGTGAGGCCCGCCTTCAGATCCGTATCCTTCAGCTGCGCCTGGAGCGCGTCACGCAGTGATTCGACCGCATCGCTCTGCGTCGTGTCACCTGCGGTGGTGACCTTCGTCATCTGCACGGCGGCAATCTGCACGAGCCGATTCTCGGCAGGCGGCGCGGGCTGAATTCCGGTGACGTCCTTGATCTTTTCGTCACCGAGCTTTGTCGCGATCGCCGCGACCTGCGCCGCGTTCTCGTCGTTCAGCGGTGCATTGTCGGCCCGCTTGAACACGATGATCGCCGCAGGCGCCGCACTCTGCGGAAAGGCCTGCTGCTGCAACTGCATCGCTTGAATCGACTCGTAATGCGAGGGCAGGAATTCGGATTGGTCGGTGGTCGAGGTGAGTTTCGGCGCCGAGGCCACCACCGCGATCACGATGAGCAGCCACGCGCCGATCACCTTCCACGGATTGTGGACGACCACGCGTCCCAGTCGAGCGAACATGTCGGAGAAGTCCTTTCGAGACTTTATCGGTCAGACCCTGGCAGTTCAGACGTCGAGATCTTGGGAATACGGGTGCTCGGTCACGTCGGCGAGCATGCGGTAGATCTTCTCCGGCACCCGGTCGCGCAACTGTGCGAGCGAGTCCACCACCTCGACCGTGAAGTCACCACGACCCGACCCGTCGGCGCCGAGCATCCCGCGCCAGTTCTTCCAGTTCTTCCAGTCTTTGAACCAGTCGGTCGACTCGGCGAGGTCCGACCATTCCGACCGCTGAACATGCACCACATACTTGCCCTTACGGCTCAGATAGACCCGAACCGTCTCGATCCCGGACTTGCTGTACTGCCGCGATTCCCCGACGAGCCGACCGAAGAAGCGCTGCCGCCTGGCACCACCGGGCCCGACCTTCAGCACCACCTCGACGAACTCCTCCGGAACACCCTTGTGCAGGTCGATCCCCTCGGCCGCCGACTGCTCCTCGGACGCGGCACTGGACAGCTTCTGCGTATCAGTGGACATATTCCCCTCATTTCATGAATCAATGCGCAAATGTGCATCGAAGTACCAACGGCGGCACCCATCGACCCCGTCGCGGCTCATTGATCTGCTGTTTTCCGGAATGCCAACCTTCGAATCACCCAGCATTCCGCCTGGACCTACTATAAGTAGATGTATACGTATAAAGCAACTCTGCCACGCAACCAACCGCCCCGAGCCACGCGTCCTCGACCCACGAGTGGCACACCATGGTGGGCCCTCACGGTTTTTGCCGCAGCCATGTGCCACTCACGCTGCTGGTTCGGAACCGGGACGCAGGAGCGCTGGGGTTCAGGTGGTCTTCTCGAAGGCTCGGCGCGCAGACTCCTGCTGCCGCATTGCGCTGCGCCGCAACGCGACACGGACCAGCAGCGCCAGTCCCACCCCGGGGATGAGCCCGAGGGCCGCGGACGCGCCGAAGCCTGCGGCGTAGCCGCCCGCGTCGATAGCGATGCCCGCGACCGAACTACCGACGCCGTTGCCGAGAGTCATTGCCGCGCCGTGCCAGCCGATGGCCTCACCACGACCGGATTCGGGCACGATCCGGCTCAACTGGTCGACGGATGCGGTGAGGGTCGGTGCGCACAGCAGGCCGGCGAACAAGCCCGCCGCACCGAGGAACACCGGGCCACCGGCGAAAGCCATCGGGATGGTTGTCGCGCCGAGGCCCGCGAGTAGCAGAAACGTCGAAATACGCCGGCGCAGTAAGCCGTAGACGAGGCCGCCGACCAATGAGCCGAAGCCCCAGATCGCCAGGATCACGCCGAGCCAGCGCTGCGCACCGAACTCTCGGATGGCGGAGACGAAAGTCAGCTCGGAGCCCGCGAGCACTGCTACGGCGGCGCACGCGCCGACACACAGTGCCACGAATTCGATGCGGAACCAGGCGCGTCGCGCAACCGGACTCGCGTCCGAGCAATCCTTGTCGGCAGACCGCAACGGCGGATTCAGCAGCCACACCAGAACGCCCGCGAGCACCAGGCACATCTGCACACAGAACAACACGACGGTGGTGGACCAGACCGCAGTGGCGCCGACACCGAGCACCGGCCCGACCATGAACGCGGCCTCCACCGACACCGATTCCAATGCGAGCGCGGGCTGCCGGTTCTGCTCGGTCGTGACCGCGATGACGGCCTGGCGCACCACCGTGAAGACTGGAATGTCGAACAGTCCCGCGACCGCGGCGAGCACCAGCAGCGGAACGTAGTCGACGAACGGCGCGAAGGACCAGCACACGGCACCGACCAGGATCGAAGGCAGGATCGTGCGCCGCAGCCCCAGCCGATCGAGAAACCTGCCGCGCCAGGGTCCACTCACCGCGACGCAGACGGTGACGATCGCACTCAGCAGGCCCGCCTGAACGTAGGAGCCGTGCAGCGTCTGCACTACATGCAACGCGAGCAGCACGGATCCGGCGAAGAACGGGATTCGAACCAGCGCACCCAGCAGTAGCACATTGCGCACCGCGGAGCTGGAAAGGACCTCCCGATAGGACCGCACCCCATCGAGCCTGCACGCCCGCCGGTCAGCGCGCCAGCAATTTTTCCATCACCATCGAGTTTCCGGAACAGATTGTGCGGCAACGCGCCCGAGCGACTGCCGTAACAACGACGAAGGCCCGCCTCCCGAACGGGAAGCGGGCCTTCGACCGGTGGAACTCAGTTTCTCGAGATAAGGCTTACTTGGCCTTCTCGAGGACCTCGACCAGACGCCAGCGCTTGGTGGCCGACAGCGGACGGGTCTCCATCAGCTGAACGCGGTCACCGACACCGGCGATCTCGTTCTCGTCATGCGCCTTCACCTTGGAGGTGGTGCGAATGATCTTGCCGTAGAGCTTGTGCCGGTTACGGTCTTCCAGCTCGACGACAATCGTCTTGTTCATCTTGTCCGAGACAACGTAGCCGACACGTACCTTGCGGCTGTTGCGCTCTTCCTGCTTCTCGCTCATGCCGCATCTCCCTTGCCAGCGGGTGCCGTGGCCAGACCGAGCTCGCGCTCACGCATGACCGTGTAGATCCGCGCGATCTCGTGACGAACGACGCGCAGCCGACGGTTGTTGTCCAGCTGACCCGTCGCCATTTGGAAGCGCAGGTTGAACAGCTCTTCCTTCGACTCACGCAGGCGGGCGACGAGCTCCTCTTCGGTGAGCTCGCGGAGCTCTGCGGCCGGTGTTCCGGTAGCCATCAGAACTGCTCCTCCCTTGTCACGATCCTGCACTTCATCGGGAGCTTGTGCATCGCGCGGCGCAGGGCCTCGCGAGCGGTCTCCTCATTGGGGTAACTCATTTCGAACATCACGCGACCGGGCTTGACGTTCGCGATCCACCACTCCGGCGAACCCTTACCGGAACCCATGCGGGTCTCGGCAGGCTTCTTGGTGAGCGGGCGATCCGGGTAGATGTTGATCCAGATCTTGCCGCCACGCTTGATGTGGCGGGTCATCGCGATACGAGCCGACTCGATCTGCCGGTTGGTGACGTAGGCGGGCTCGAGAGCCTGGATGCCGTATTCACCGAACGCGACCGACGTGCCGCCCTTTGCCATTCCGGAACGACCCGGGTGATGCTGCTTCCGGTGCTTGACCTTCCGTGGCATCAACATGCGTCAGCCCTCCTGCTTTTCTGCCGGAGCGTTGGCAACCGCAGTGGCGGTGGCTGCACGCCCGGCCTCAGTGCTGGTCGCGGTGGTACCGGCTGAACCGGACCGACGCGGGCGGCTCGGCCGCTCACGACGCTCGCGGCGGTCGCCGGCCGCGGGCGCGGCCGAAGCCGTGACCTCACGCTTGCCACCGACGATGTCGCCCTTGTAGATCCAGACCTTCACACCGATACGACCGAAGGTGGTCTTGGCCTCGTACAGGCCGTAGTCGATGTCCGCACGCAGCGTGTGCAGCGGAACCCGACCTTCACGGTAGAACTCCGAGCGCGACATTTCGGCGCCACCGAGGCGGCCCGAGCACTGCACGCGGATGCCCTTGACGTTCGGCGAACGCATGGCCGACTGGATGGCCTTACGCATCGCACGACGGAACGCCACACGGTTGGACAGCTGCTCGGCCACACCCTGGGCAACGAGCTGCGCATCCGACTCGGCGTTCTTCACCTCGAGGATGTTCAGCTGCACCTGCTTCTTGGTGAGCTTCTCCAGCTCCGCACGGATGCGGTCGGCCTCGGCGCCACGGCGACCGATGACGATGCCGGGACGCGCGGTGTGGATGTCGACGCGAACCCGGTCACGGGTGCGCTCGATCTCGACCTTCGAGATTCCTGCCCGCTCCATGCCGGTGGCGAGGAGCTTGCGGATCTGGACGTCTTCCTTCACGTATTCCGCGTACTGCTTGTCCGCGTACCAACGCGACTTCCAGTCGGTGGTGATACCGAGGCGGAAGCCATGGGGGTTGATTTTCTGTCCCATTTACTTTGCCCCTCCCTTCCGGCGGTTACGAGTGGATCCACCGGCGGTGGGCACGCTCTCGACCTCGATGGTGATGTGGCTGGTGCGCTTCCGGATCCGGAACGCCCGACCCTGTGCACGCGGCTGGAACCGCTTCATGGTCGCGCCCTCGTCGACGAAAGCCGTCGAGATAACGAGCGTGGCCGGGTTGAGGCCGAGGTTGTTCTCGGCGTTCGCCGCGGCGCTCGCCACGACCTTGGCAACCGGCTCGCTCGCGGCCTGCGGCGCGAACTTCAGGATCGCCAGTGCGTCCTCGACTCGCTTGCCGCGGACCAGGTCCACGACACGGCGAGCCTTCATCGGGGTCACGCGAACGTGCTTGGCCGTCGCGCGAGCCGTCGGGTTCTGAGTTTCAGTCGTCATCGCCGCTTGCTCTTCCGGTCGTCCTTGACGTGGCTCTTGAACGTCCTGGTCGGCGCGAACTCGCCGAGCTTGTGCCCGACCATGTTGTCCGAGACGAACACCGGCACGTGCTTGCGACCGTCATGGACGGCGAAAGTGTGACCGATGAAGTCGGGGATGATCGTGGAACGACGCGACCAGGTCTTGATGACCTGCTTCGTGCCCTTCTCGTTCTGCACGTCCACCTTCGCAAGGAGGTGGTCGTCGACGAACGGGCCTTTCTTAAGACTGCGTGGCATTCTCTAACTCCCTCCTTGTTATCGCTTGTTCTTGCCGGTGCGGCGGCGGCGAACGATGAGCTTGTCGCTCGGGCGGTTGGGCTTGCGGGTGCGGCCTTCCGGCTGACCCCACGGGCTGACCGGGTGACGACCACCGGAGGTCTTGCCCTCACCACCACCATGCGGGTGGTCGACCGGGTTCATGACGACACCACGGACGGTTGGGCGGCGACCCTTCCAGCGCATACGGCCGGCCTTGCCCCAGTTGATGTTCGACTGCTCGGCGTTGCCGACCTCGCCGACGGTGGCGCGGCAGCGCACGTCGACGCGACGGATTTCACCGGAGGGCATACGCAGCGTGGCGTACGGGCCTTCCTTACCGAGCAGCTGGATGCTGGAGCCTGCGGAGCGGGCCATCTTCGCGCCACCGCCCGGACGCAGCTCCACGTTGTGAATCGTGGTACCGGTCGGGATGTTGCGCAGCGGCAGGTTGTTACCCGGCTTGATGTCGGCCGTGGGGCCGGACTCGATCGGGGTGCCCTGCTGGATGCCCTTGGGCGCGATGATGTATCGCTTCTCGCCGTCCACGTAGTGCAGCAGCGCGATGTTGGCGGTCCGGTTCGGGTCGTACTCGATGTGAGCGACCTTGGCCGGGATGCCGTCCTTGTCCAGTCGACGGAAGTCGATCAGACGGTAGGCGCGCTTGTGGCCGCCACCGCGGTGCCGAGTGGTGATGCGACCATGCGCATTACGACCACCCTTGCTGTGCAGCGGGCGAATCAGCGACTTCTCGGGGGTCGACCGAGTGATCTCGGCGAAGTCCGAGACGGACGAGCCACGGCGACCGGGGGTTGTCGGCTTGTACTTACGGATTGCCATGAGTTCTTCTCTACTTTCTGGATTCCCAGGCGCTTACGCGACCGGGCCTCCGAAGATCTCGATGGGCTTGCTGTCGGCCGAGATGGTCACGAGCGCGCGCTTGGTGTCCTTGCGCTTGCCGTAACCGAAGCGGGTCCGCTTGCGCTTGCCCTGACGGTTGGCGGTGTTGACGCTGGTCACCTTCACGCCGAAAACCTTCTCGACGGCGATCTTGATCTGCGTCTTGTTGGAGTCCGGGTGCACGATGAAGGTGTAGGTGCCTTCCTCGATCAGTCCGTAGGACTTCTCCGAGATGACCGGCGCCAGCAGGATGTCGCGGGGGTCGGCGATGGTGGTCACTTGCTCTCCTCCTGTGCAGCTTCGGCGGGGCCGTGCACAAAGGCGTTCAAGGCCTCGACGCTGAACACCACTTCGTCGCTTTCCAGCACGTCGTAGGTGTTGAGCTGATCCGGCGCGATCGGGTGCACGAACTCGAGGTTCTGCACGCTCTTCCAGGCCGCCAGATCTTCGCGTCCGAGGACGACGAGGAACTTCTTGCGGTCCGAAAGCTCCGCGAGGAAGCTCTTGGCCGTCTTGGTCGACGGGTCCTGCCCGGCAACCAGTTCGGTGATCACGTGGATGCGCTCGTTGCGCGCACGGTCCGAAAGTGCTCCACGCAGTGCAGCGCGGATCATCTTCTTGGGGGTGCGCTGGCTGTAGTCACGCGGCTGCGGGCCGTGGACCGTGCCACCACCGACGAACTGCGGCGCGCGGGTCGAGCCCTGACGGGCGCGGCCGGTGCCCTTCTGCCGGTACGGCTTCTTGCCACCACCGCGGACTTCACCGCGGGTCTTGGTGGCGTGCGTACCCTGACGGGCCGCGGCAAGCTGCGCGACGACAACCTGATGCATCAGCGAGATGTTGGCGGTCGCGTCGAAGATCTCCGCGGGGAGTTCGACGGTGCCATTGGTCTTGCCGCCCAGTTCCTTGACCGGAAGCGTCAGATTGGTCTTCTTCTCCAGGCTTGTCATGCGTGTGCACCACCCTTCACGGCGCTCTTGACGACGACGACGTTGCCGCGACGACCCGGGATCGCTCCCTTGATCAGCAGCAGGCCGTTCTCGACGTCCACCTTGTGAACCGACAGGTTCTGCGTGGTGACGCGATCGTTGCCCATGCGGCCCGACATCCGCATGCCCTTGAACACGCGGCCGGGGGTGGCGCAACCACCGATGGAACCCGGGCGGCGGTGCACGGCCTGCGCACCGTGCGAGGCGCCCTGACCGGCGAAGCCGTGGCGCTTCATGGTGCCTGCGAAGCCCTTGCCCTTGCTGGTGCCGGTCACGTCCACGTACGCGCCCTCTTCGAACACCTCGGCAGTCAGCTCCTGGCCGACCTCGAAGGTGGAAGCATCCGCAACGCGGATTTCGGCGACGTGGCGACGCGGGGTGACACCGGCCTTGGCGAACTGACCGGAGACCGGCTTGTTCACCTTGCGCGGGTCGATGGCGCCGAAAGCAACCTGGACGGCGCTGTAGCCGTCGCGCTCCACGGTGCGAATCTGGGTAACGACGTTCGGTCCGGCCTTGATGACGGTCACGGGAACGACGCGGTTCTTGTCGTCGAACACCTGGGTCATGCCGAGCTTGGTGCCCAGGATGCCGGCCGCTGGCCTGTTCTTGTTATCAGTCATGTCTCGAGTCCCCGTCACTGAATGTTGACGTCGACGCTGGCCGGCAGGTCGATGCGCATAAGCGCGTCAACCGTCTTCGGCGTCGGGTTGAGGATGTCGATCAGCCGCTTGTGCGTACGCATCTCGAAGTGCTCGCG
This sequence comes from Nocardia sp. CWNU-33, assembly GCF_046764895.1. NCBI lineage: Bacteria > Bacillati > Actinomycetota > Actinomycetes > Mycobacteriales > Nocardiaceae > Nocardia > Nocardia sp. CWNU-33. Next base: position 294,363 of record NZ_JBKOQN010000001.1, read on the forward strand.
CGAGTCCTTGTACTTGTGCGGCGAACGGATGACGCAGTACACGTTCTTCTCGGTCGGCAACGGCACCGGCCCGACGACATCGGCCCCGGTGCGGGTCACCGTCTCCACGATCTTGCGCGCTGAGGCGTCGATCGCTTCATGGTCGTAGGCCTTGAGCCTGATGCGGATCTTCTGTCCCGCCACGCTAAGTGTCCTTTTCTCCGCTTTTCCTTCGTGATCCGGAAGCTGGCTTCCGTACCACCCTCAATTTGCACAGTCCGAACACACGAAGACGTCTCGCTAAGAGATCGCGACCGGGCACGCCCGATCCTCGCCGCTGTTCATCTGTCATGGTTCTCCGGTCCACGCGGTCGGGCGTGTCGCCCATCCGCTCATTCCTCTGCCCCGGAATCGAAATTCACTCAGGCTTCGGAACACTGTCCCGGACGTACCCACGCTGGAATCCAGCGAGGTACACGATTGGGTACTGCTCGCCTCGCCACCCACCACAACCCGAGAAACAGGCATGGCCCGGTGCAAGGCAACCCGAACAGTATGCCCGACGCCGCCGATGACTTCAAATCCACCCCCCGCGCAACACCACCGGCTGCCCACAGCGCAGGTCAGACCGCGAATCCCGGGCGCGCCCCCGAGTCGATCGTGCCGCGAAATCCAGGTGCCCGGACCCACCGTCCGAGAACTTACTTATGAGTAAGATACGGGCATGACAAAAGAGACCGCCACCTACCGCGGCTGGAAGAAGCTGCCGGACAACCGGCTCGGGCACGCGCTGTTCTCCCTCGGCATGGTCGCGCGGGTGCCGTACTTCGGCACGGTGCTGCCGAGCGTGGTGCGGCTGGAGCCCGGACTGTGCGAGGTGACCTCGCCGAAGTGGTTCGGCATCCACAACCATCTGGGCACCTACCACGCCATCGCGGCGTGCAACCTGGCCGAGGTGGCGATGGGAATGCTCAGCGAGGCGACGGTGCCGGGCACGCACCGCTGGATCCCGAAGGCCATGAACGTCCAGTACCTGGCCAAGGCGGAGACCGGGCTGCGTGCAGTCGCGAAGCTGCCGGAGATTCCGGACTTCACTCGGATCACCGAGGGCCAGGATCTGATCGTGCCCGTCTCGATCTACGACAAGAACGGGCTCGAGGTCGTGCACGCCGACATCACCACCTGGGTCACCCCGAAGTAGCAGGCGATCGCATTCGGCACCGCGTTTCCCGAGGATGGCGACCGCCGCCTCGGGAAACACGGTGATCGGTGTCGCAGACAGTTGCATCGGCGTGGCCGCGCGGTTTGAATGCCGGTATGAGTGTCAGCGCCGGCCGGGATGTCGATCTCTGTGTGGTCGGGCTCGGCCCGACCGGCCGGGCGCTGGCACACCGCGCGATGCGGGCCGGGCTGCGGGTCACCGCGGTCGACCCGCGACCCGACCGGCTGTGGCCGCCCACCTTCTCCTGCTGGATCGACGAGTTGCCGGAGTGGTTGCCGCCCAGCGCGATTGCCACGAGGATCGCCGCACCGACCGTCTGGACCAGCACCGAGCATCGCATCGAACGCCCCTATTGCGTGCTGTCGAAGACCGGCCTGCGCGCTGCGCTGCCACTCGACGACGCCACCGTGATCGCAGGCCGGGCCACCAGGGTCGATGCCAACGATGCCGAGCTCGCCGACGGCACAATCCTCAGGGCTGCAATGGTTTTCGATACCCGCGGGCTGCCCGCGCTCGGACGGCGCCGCGCCGCGAGCGCGCACGGCATGTTCGTCGACGCCGAGACCGCGGCACCGATGGTCGCCGACGGCGAAGGACTGCTGCTGGATTGGCGGCCGGAAAACGGCGCGGGACCGGACGAGCCGCCCTCGTTCCTCTATGCCGTCCCGCTCGGCAACGACACCGTGATCTTCGAGGAAACCAGCCTCGGCCTGCGCGGCGGCATGCCACAGCACGAATTGCGCAAGCGCACCCTGAACAGGCTGGCCCTACACGGGATCACCCTCACCGGCGCGGAGCCGAGCGAGGCCGCGCACTACCCGCTCGACCAGCCGCCACCGAAAAAGGGGACGGCGCAAGCGATTCCGTTCGGATCGCGCGGCGGCATGATGCACCCGTGCACCGGATACAGCGTCGCCGATTCCCTTGCCCTCGTCGACACCGCGGTCAGCGCACTCCAGCAGGGCCGCGACCCCATCGCCGAACTATGGCCGTGGCAGGCCCGGCTGACCTATTGGATGCGTATGCGCGGCCTATTCGGCCTCGGCCGCCTGACCACCGAACAGTCCATCTCGATGTTCGACGCCTTCTTCACCGCGTCACCGCGCGGTCAACGCGCCCTGCTCTCGGCCCACGCCGACTACACCGCGCTCGGCGCGATCCTGTTCAACACCGTCGCGCATACCTGGCCCTTCCGTTGGCGCTATGACCTCGTCGGCTGGACCAATCGGAATCGCTGGGTCGACTACCCGTTCACCGAGTCGTCGGAACGCACAGAAGGGCGCGTCCGGTAGCTCCGAGCCACCGGACGCGCCCTTCGATGACAGTGGTCAGCGACCGGTTTCGGCCGCGCGGCGGTATCCGCGAATCGCGGGATAGGCGAAGACCACGATCAGGCCGATGCTCCAGGCAAGGCTCTTCATGAGAGGTTCGGCCACCGGCCCGCCATACGACAGGCCGCGCATAGCATCGACGGCACAGCTCATGGGTTGATTCTCGACCGTGCTCTGCAGCCAGACCGGGTAGGCGAAGACCGGGACGAAGCCCGAGTTGAAGAACATCAGCAGGGTATTCACGGTGCCGATGAGGCCGATGAGCAGGACGCCTTCGGTGATTGTCGCCAGCGTGGTGATCAGTACAGCGAAGCCGATTCCGAACAGCACCGGAATTCCGATCAATGCGATGCCGGCCAGCGGCCCCTGCCCGAAGCGGAAGCCGATGACCACACCGACTGCGACGACGAACAGGGTGGTGAGGAAGACGCGAACGGCCTCGGCAAGTATCCGCCCGGTCAGGCCCGCGGCCCGGTGCACCGGCATCGTCCAGAAACGGCCGAGCAGACCGGTGGCCTTTTCGGTCTTGAATCCGATTGCGCTGACCACGGCGCCGGTCATCGCCGCGATGAGTGTCATCATCGCGACCTGGCCGTAGATGCTCGGGATACCGGTGGCCGTGGTGATCGGTTTACCGAGCACAATTCGGAACATCAGCAGCGAGAGCGCCGGATAGATCAGCGTCTGGATGGTGGTCGACGGGTCACGCGCCCAGGTCAGCAGCAATCGCTTGCACTGGATCAGACTGTGCACCGCCCAGGTGCTCAGCGCGCGTTCGGATCTGGCAGTCACCACGGGAAGCGGGGAATTGCTTGCCGACTCGATATCGTCGATGACCGGATGGGTCATGGTTGCCTCTGCTGAACTCATGCCCGCCTCACGCTTGCCCAGACCGCCAACGGGACGAACGCGATCGCGAGCCCGCTCAGCCACACCAATGGAACCCACAGCACCTGCCACGTCACCCCGCCGTGGGCCATGTCGGCCAACGCGAAGGAGAACTGCGAGATCGGCTGATTGCGCACGAACGGCTGGATCCATTCGGGGAAGCTCTTTTCCGGAACGAACCCGCAGGAGAGCATGCCGAAGATCAGGGTGGGCAGTGTCAGCGCCTGGCTCAGCGATTCCGGGTTCTTGCTGAAGCTGCCGAGCGTGTCGGCGCCGATCGCGAGCACGGTCCCGATCGCAAACGAGAACACGCAGAAGAGCACGGCCTGACCGAGTCCTGCGACGAAACGGAAGCCGATCATGTGACCGAAGAGCAGCGCTGCAGTCAACGAGGTGACCGAACGGACCATGCCGGCGCTGATCCGCGCCGTCAACGGAACAAACTTGCCGATCGGCATGGTCTGCAGTCGAGTGGTGAACCCGGTCATCGACTCGAGTGCGGCCAGCTGCGCGTTCGACATCATGGTGAAGGCCATGGTCTGCAACACGATGATCGGCATCACGAACTGTGCGTAATCGATGCCCTGGAACACCTTCATCACATAGCGCAACGGCAGATAGAAACCGACGGTGAACACCAGCGGGGTGACGATGGCGACGGCCAACTCGCCTTTCATCACCATCGTCCTGACGATGCGGCCGGTCAGGGCACGCCACTGCGCGAAAGACGACAGCCTGCCGGTGGGTAGCTCGGCGAACAGTGCCGACGCCTCGATGTCAACATCTCGTTCCGCGGTAGAAGCCGTCACGCCGTGCCACCCGAATGACCGGTGATGGACAGGAAGACATCATCGAGGGAGGGCCGCCGCAGTGCGATATCGGCCAGTTCGATGCCTGCGGCGTCGAGCCTGCGCAACGCTTCGGTGAGCGTGGCGGCGCCTTCGGGGGCCGGTATGGAGATCCGGTCGCCGCCATTGATTTCGGCGAGCACCGCGGCGGGTACCAGATCACCGAGCGCGGCCGCGGCGTTGTTCAGTTTCTTCGGATCCAGCGGAACAACCTCGCAATAGCTGCCGCCGGTCTTGGCCTTGAGCGCGTCGGCCGTGCCCTCGGCGATCACCAGGCCCTTGTCGATGACGATGATGTTGTCGCTGAGCACATCGGCTTCTTCGAGGTACTGCGTGGTCAGCAGCACCGTGATGCCCTGGTTCTGCAGCGCGGTCACCAGATCCCAGACACCCTGGCGACTACGTGGGTCGAGGCCGGTGGTGGGCTCGTCGAGGAACACGACCTCGGGCCGCACCACCAGACCGCAGGCGATGTCGACGCGGCGGCGCATGCCACCGGAGTAGCCGTGCACCGGCCTGCGGCCCGCACCGACGAGGTCGAATTCCTCCAGCAGTACGTCGGCACGCTTGCGGGCGGCGGATTTGCCCAGCCCCATCAGGCGGCCGAACAGTTCCAGGTTCTCGCGGCCGGACAGGTGTTCGTCGAGCGCGGCGTACTGACCGGTCATCATGATCGATCGGCGCACCGCGGCCGGGTCCTTACGAATGTCGTGCCCGGCGATGGTTGCCGTACCGGAGTCCGGGCGCAGCAGCGTGGACAGGATCTTCACCGCGGTGGTCTTGCCCGCGCCGTTCGGACCGAGAATGCCGAGCACGCTCCCCCGCTCGGCGCGGAAGCTGACACCTTGCAGCGCGTGCACGTCACCGAACGATTTCCGGACATCGTCCACGACGACCGCATACTCGGCATCCCGGACCTCGCTGGTGACAGACACGGCATCGTCGGGGTGTGAATCTGCTTTGTTCAAGCTCGGCATCAACTCTCCACTATCGGCCGGGGGCGGCCAGGTCGTCGGCACGCACGCACTAGTACGTCCGGGTTGGTGATCCGTAGCGCCTGGCGCGATGTTACCGGCACGTCGATCCGCGAACGGTCGCCGGCGCGATACCCACAGGACCGCACACCCAATTGTGTGCTTGCTCACATTAGCGGTGGACGATCGACTCGGCGCTGGGTTGATGCAGGTCTCGGCCGTCCGGGACACCACAGGGGCGGCGACAGCGCCTTGTCGGGCCGCCGCGGCGACCATAGTCTGCTACTCGGGGGACACACGCACTCATTCGTCGGCGGCAGCGCTGCTTCTCCCCGAAGCGTCAGTGCCGGATCGACTCTGCGGGAGGTGACCATGGCCGAGACCGCGCAGCGATCGGGCCGATCGAACGTGCTGACGTCCTACGACCCGCGCACCGGCGAAGTCGTCGGGAATTACGCCGTCATGGGCACCGGCGAGTTGAACCGCACGGTGCGCGCGGCCCGCTCGGCCGAAAAGTGGTGGGCCGAACTGGGATTCAGCGGACGCAAACGCTGGCTGCTCGACTGGAAACGCAGCATTGCCAGGCGGGCAGGCGAGTTGGTGGAAATCCTGTGCGAGGAGACCGGAAAACCGGAGGCGGATGCGGCAATCGAGGTGATGCTCGCCGTCGAGAACCTGGACTGGGCGGCACGTAATGCCGCCCGCGTACTGGACCGGCGCCGCCTGGGGTCCACCTGGCTGACCCGCAATCAGCGGGCCTCCGTTGGCTATCTGCCGCTCGGCGTTGTCGGGGTGCTCGGGCCGTGGAACAACCCGGTGTTCACCCCGATGGGCTCGATCGCCTATGCGATGGCAGCGGGCAATACGGTGGTGTTCAAACCGAACGAGCTCACCACCGGCGTCGGCGTGTGGCTGGCCGAGAGCTGGAGCCGACTCGCCCCGAATCAACCTGTGCTGCAGGTGGTTACCGGCGACCACGGAACCGACGCCGCCCTGTGTCGGACCAAGGTGGACAAGATCGCGTACGCGGGCTCCGACGCGGGTGCGCGTGAGGTGATCTCGCTGTGCGGGCAGACGATGACGCCGGTCGTCGTCGAGCGCAACGGCAAGGGCGCCATGATCGTCCATGTCGACGCGAAGCTCGACGACGCCGCGGAGGCCGCGGTGTTCGGCGCCATGGCCAATGCGGGCCAGAATGCCAACGGCATCCAGCGCGCCTATGTTGCGAGCTCGGTCTACGAACATTTCCTCGAACTGGTGGCCGATCAGGCACGGCGGCTGCGACCCGGCGCGGACAAGCGGGCGTCCTACGGCCCGATGATTCTGGAGTCGCAGGTCGATGTGGTGCGCAAACAGGTCCGCGACGCGCTGACCCGCGGCGGCAGGGCGGTGGTCGGCGGGCTGGAGTCGATCCGCGAGCCCTACATCGAGCCCATCGTGCTCGCCGACGTGCCGGAGGAGAGCGTCGCGATCACCGGCGAGGGCATCGGGCCGGTGCTGATCGTCAACAAAGTGGCGAATGTGGACGAGGCCGTGCAACGCATCAACGCAGTCGGCAACGGTGTCGCGGTCTCGGTATTCACTCGCGACGTGCACGGCGCCGAAGCGTTCGCCGAGCAGCTCAGAGTCGGCGTTGTGACCGTCAATTCCTCGACCGCCTACGCCGGGATTCCGGCGCTGCCGATCGGCGGGGTCGGGGAATACGGCCAGGGCCATCACCACGGCGACCAGGGTCTGCGCGAGTTCAGCCGGACGCTGGCCATCGCGCGCAAGCGCTACCAGGCGCCGGTGAATCTTTCGACCTTCGACCGCCATCGCCGCGATCTCCGCGTGGCCAAGGCCATCTTCCGGGTCCGCCACCGGCGCATGGGCTGACTCAGCTCGCGCCGAGGAGCACCGCTTCCATCAGCGCACAGACGCGGGCCAATTGTTCGGGGCGCGAGTCGAACTTGGTCAGCCTGCCGACATCGATCACTTGGCCGATCGCGGCGTGCACCCGGAAGCGCGCCTCGACGGGGTCTCCGTCCAGCAGGTTGGCCCATTCCAGGACGTTCTGACGCTGAATGGCGCGCAGTTTGTGCTGCTCGGCCTGCGGCAGATTGCTGAACTCGGCGTAGTAGACCGGCATGATCTCGGGCATCGAGAAGGTGAGCCTGGCGTAGCCGAAGGCGATGCGCCGGACCGCGTCCGGACGGCTTGTCGCCTCGGCCAGCGCCTCGGTGATCGCAATGGCGACCCGGTCTCCGGTGCGATGGAAAGCCGCGGCGAGCAGGTCGGCCTTGCTGGTGAAGTACCGGTACACACTGGAGGCGTTGATGCCGACAGCCGCGCCGATCTCCTCGATGCTGGCTTCGTGATAGCCCTGCCTGCCGAAGATCCGGATCGCCTCGGTGAGCAGCTGTTCGCGTTTCGAAGTAACTGGAAGGCCACGGGTGCCGGGGCCGGGATTGCGCTGCTGCGGTGCGGGCGGCAGTTCGGCACGCAGAATCGACCAGCACATGTCGTGCAGCAACGGCAGCAGCCGGGTGGTGGACAACGCGGTGCGGTGCGCGGAGACGCTGGCGATCGCGCTGAGCACTGCGGCAGCGAGCATCGCCACGTCCTCGGGTGGTGCGGTCGGCCGCAGTAGCGCGATCGGCGCCGCCACCGTCGCGTTGAGATCGTCGTAGATCTTCCGGATCCGAATCCGGTCGGCCTGCTCGAGGTAGCGCCGCTCCCAGCGGTACAGCCCCGCCTCGCGCCGAATGTCGATGGTGTGTTCGCTCATCGCCCTGATCAGGGCGTCCAGCCGCCGCGCAGGCTCCTGTTGCGGATCGTCCGCGGCCTCGGCGACCTTCAGCAGATGCCGGGCGCCCTCCTCCGCGGCCGCGACGAGCAGCGCGTACTTATTGCGGAAGTGTCGATACAGCGCGGGCCCGGAGATCCCGACCTCGGCCGCGATCTCGTCGACACCGACCGGGTAGTACCCGCGTTCGCTGAACGCGCGCGCGGCCGCCCTGATGATCTGCACCTTGCGATCCTTCGGACGCCGCCGCACCGACTGGCCGGCATCAGGCCGCACGGAAGCGAGATGTACCTCGCTGCGATCCGCGACCATGTACCTCTCCGTTCTCGGACGGCGCCGCTGGTTGACAGCGCCGGACAAATCAACCTAAGTTAACCACAATTCGCAAAGTTAACCATTATTCATGGCTATCCGAAGCGATTGCTTGCAGATGGCTCGCAAGAACCGGTCCACCGAATTCCAGACCAGGAGCACCACATGAGCAACGCCGATTCCGCAACTACTCCTGCAGGTTTCTCGGCCGTCCACGACGGCAAGGTGCTCCGAGTGACCATCACCAAGCCCAAGCGAAAGAACGCCATCGACTACGACACGATGGTCGCGCTCGGGGATACCTTCCTTGCCGCCGCCGAGGACGCCTCGGTCCGGGTAATCGTACTGACCGGTGCGGGCGCCGACTTCTGCACCGGCGCCGATCTGGCGGCGACCGCGTCGGAGGCGCAGCGTGGCATCACCTCCGACCAGGTGATGGATGCGGCCAACCGACTCGTGAAAGCCATTGTGGATGCACCTATTCCGGTTATCGCGCGAGTCAAGGGCGCGGCAGCGGGCGTCGGTGTCGGCATCGCACTTGCCGCCGACCTCGTCTACGCCAGCGAGGAGTCCTACCTGCTGCTCGCCTTCATCAATATCGGCCTGATGCCCGACGGCGGCGCCGCCGCGCTGGTCGCCGCGGCCGCGGGACGCCCGCTCGCGGCCGAGATGGCGCTGCTCGGCGAGCGGTTGCCCGCACCACAGGCCAAAGCGGCCGGCCTGTTCACCGCGGTGCTCGCTGCCGACGAACTGGACGCGACAGTGGAGGCTGCCGCGGCGAAGATCGCTGCGGGCCCGCGGCGCGCGCTCGAGCTCACCAAGAAGGCGCTCAACGCGGCGACCCTGACCCGACTCGACGCCGCGCTCGCGGCCGAGAAGAGCGGCCAGACCGAACTCCTGCAGTCCCCCGACTTCTTCGAAGGCGCGACCGCGATGCTCACCAAGCGCAAGCCGGTTTTTGGCGGTATTTGATTTGTAGCGCCTGCGGCGCTGCGTGTTCGCGGCTTTGGCGGGGCCGGATCGCGAGCACGCCGAGGTGTCGATGCTCGCGCCGAGGGCTACCCGATCGACCGCGAGGACCTGGCCACCATCACCCACTACATCCAGCGCACCATCCGCCGCATGGACAAATGGGCGGCCCCCTGGCGGGTGAGCACCCACCAGAGCTGCGGCCAACGACATCAGGGGCATGCCCGCGGCAAAAATGCGGGCTAGCGTGGCGGCGATCCCATCCACGACATTGGAGTTACCAGATGAACCGCGCGATGTTGAAGGTCGTTGTTGCCGTTGCGATCACCCTTGCAGCCGGTGCAGGGTCGGCGAATGCTGCCGCTACACCCGGCGGAATTCCGTTGGAGCCCACGCCGAGCGCCCAGGCGGATCCTGTTGGCACTCGAGCGGCTCCCGTAGGCGTGTCTCCCGGCTCGAGCGACGCTAAGTCTTTCGCCTGCCTCCTGCAGTCACTGTCCTTCGGCGCCCGCTACTGTCTGTAATTCGGAGGCTCCACCTTCAACGCCCGGCAGCGTGGTCGTAGAGGTCGATGGCCGTGGTGTTCCGTTGGCCGATCACCTTACGGAACACCTTGGAAAGCACCACAATCCCGCCGCTCGTTCTCCAGACCTACTTTGCGGCCCAGGCCACGGACCTCAGTTCGGGGCCGACTTCGATGCATGCGGTTCCGCCGCTCGGAATCGAGACGGGCCGCGAACTCTAGTGCTCGATCTCGCTGCGCTCGGCAGACATCATCGTGCCCAGCGGGCGCGCGTGTGGGGATTCTGCGACTTTGATGGCTGCCCCTCGGGTGCGTCCGGCACGAGACGCACCGCGCGCTCTGAGGCTGGGTCTCGCTGGGCTCGGGCGGTGTCATCGTGCCGAATTGGGCGTCGGTAGCTGAGCTTGCGATTTATTTGGATGCCGTGTGACCGTCCCGGCGGTGAACCGAACAAGCGGGGCGACTATGTTCATCGGCTATGACTTACCTGGTTACCGGAGCAACTGGGTTCATCGGTCGGTTCCTCATCCCCGCGCTGCTCGAACGCGAGGGTGATATCCATGTGCTTGTCCGGCCCGGCGCCGACTCGGCAGCGCGGTATGCCTGCTGCGCCCGCGAGTGGGACGGCGGCGACCGGGTGCGGCCGGTCCGCGGCGACCTCGGCGCCGACGGACTCGGCATCGATCCGACGTGGCTCGCCGAGCACCGCGGATCGATCGATCAGGTCTTCCATCTGGCATCCAGCTACGACCTGACCGCGCGCGGCGGCGGCACCAGGCACGTGGTCGATGTCGCAGAGGACCTGAAAGCCGGTCTGCTGCATCATGTCTCGACAGTGGAGGTGGCAGGCTCGTGCGCGGGCCTTTTCACCGAGGACATGTTCGACGAGGGGCAGGTGCTGACAACGCCGATGCAGCGGGCCAAGTTCGAGGCCGAGCGGATTGTGCGTGAGTCCGCGCTGAACTGGCGTATCTATCGGCCGCCGATCGTGGTCGGCCACTCCCGCACCGGCGAGATCGACCGGATCGACGGGCCCTACTACTTCTTCCGGCTACTGCGGATGGCGGCGCAGCTGCCGAGAATCCTGCCGGTGCTGGTGCCGAAGCTCGGCGAAACCAATATGGTGCCGGTCGACTTCGTCGCCCGCGCCCTGGATCACCTTGCCCACCAGCCGGGTTCGACGCCGATGACCTACCACCTCGTCGATCCGCGCAGGCAGAGTGCGGTCGAGGCGCTGAACCTGTTCGCCGACGAGGCCGGGGCGCCGCACCTGGTGGAGGTGATGCCCAAACGCACCCTGAACATGATGCTGCGGGTGCCGGGCACCAGTTGGCTGCTCCCCCGCGTCGGCGTCCCACTGGATGTGTTGGAGCACAGCGAATTCACCTGCTGGTTCGACTGCCGCCACACCACCGCCGCGCTCAGCGGCACCGATATCAAGGTGCCGCCGCTGGCCGCCTATGCCCCGCTGATCTGGAAATACTGGATCGAGAACTGGGCCTGAGCGGCTCAGTTACCGGTGACCGTCAGGTAGATCAGCGCCACATTGAGCAGGCTGATGACGATCGCGACCAGCCAGGCGAGTGCTGTGGTCACGCGATGGTTGACGTCGGCGCCCATCAGGACGCGGTCGCTGGTGAAGCGGACGAGCGGGATCAGCGCGAACGGAATACCGAAGGACAGCACGACCTGCGAGATGATCAGGGCGCGAGTGGGGTCGATGCCTATAGCGAGGATGGTGATCGCGGGGATCAGGGTCACCAGGCGACGCATGAGCAGTGGAATCTTGCGGCGCAATAGGCCTTCCATGATCATCGCGCCGGCATAGGCACCGACCGACGTGGAGGCCAGGCCCGAGGCCAGCAGGCCGATCGCCAGCAGCAGCGCGGCGACGGGACCGAGGACCTCGCCGACCGCGGCGTGGGCACCCTCGAGGGTGTCGACACTCTCGCGGCCGCGCAGGGTGTTCGCGGCCATCAGCAGCATCGCCAGATTGACCGTCCCCGCCAGCACCATGGCGAGTCCGACATCGTATTTGGTGACCCGCAGCAGCCGGACCCGCAGCGGGCCGGGCTCGGGGTGGCCGTGCCGGTCCCTGGCCAGTCCGGAGTGCAGGTACACCGCGTGCGGCATCACGGTCGCACCGATCATGGCCGCCGCGAGCAGCACACTCTCGGTGCCCTGGAATTGCGGCAGCAGGCCACCGATCGTGCCGGACACCGAGGGCGGCGAGATCACCACACTGGCGAGGAAGCCGATGGCGATGATGGCGAGCAAGCCGGTGATGACCCGCTCGAACGGCCGCTGTCCGCGCCGGTCCTGCACCAGCAGCAGTCCCATCGAGACCACACCGGTGATCACGCCACCGACCACGAGCGGCAGCCCGAACAGCAGCTTCAGCGCGATCGCGCCGCCGACCACTTCGGCGAGATCGGTCGCCATCGCGACGGTCTCCGCCTGACCCCAATACGCGAGCCGGACCGGGCGACTCGCCTTGTCCCGCACCGCCTCCGGCAGCGACATGCCGGTGACCAACCCCAGCTTCGCGGATAGGAACTGCACCAGCCCGGCCATCACATTGGCCATCACGATGACCCACACGAGCAGATATCCGAACTGCGCGCCCGCGCTGATATTCGACGCCACATTTCCTGGGTCGACATAGGCGATGGCAGCTACGAATGCCGGACCGAGCAAGACACTGACAGATCTCGCCCGCTGCGACGCGGTGCGCGCCGACTCGGCCAGGGTTGTACTCACAGAACAGAATTTTACGGGTTACCAAACTTTTTGGTTAGTCTGGTCCGCCCATCCGAGTCTTCAGGCCGGATTCAGGTGTCGCAATGGTGTCGTCGGCGACTACCGGTCGGGGGTTCGGTCGGGTTGGCCCGTGCCCGATGAGTTACCAGTGCGCTCTCTAAACGTATAGCCGCTGGTCGTGACGCCGACAGTACCGTGTGTTCTGTGACCAATTGCTATGCAGTCGTCAAGAATTCGGCTGACGTGTGCGTAGGGCGATGCCGAATGATGCGGTGCGTTGGTCTGGCGCGTGTGGACGAGTTGCTGGATTCGCTCGCAGGGTAACGGGGTGATCTGCGTGAAGGCGCTGCCCATGCCCGCGCCATCAGCTGCTGCATCGCATCCGGCGTCGTATCACAGGTCTCTTCCGACAACGTCCAGCAGTTCTTGTCCGGCGGCTCCGGCGCCAGTCGCCGCCTGTTCCCAGGGGAGATGCATTTTTTAGGATGGTTTTCCGGTTTTTTCTGTACATCAGTCGGCACAGTATGTAGCGTCTGGTTTGCTGAAATTTTCACAACGACAGGCAGGCTAGAGCACGGTGACCGGTATCGACGGCTGTCTGCAACGTGTCATGGACATTCCCGGTGCGCGCAGCGTGACGTTGGTGGACGGAGCGAGTGGTCTGGCGATCGCCGCGGCAGGTCGGCACGATCTGGTGGACGAGCATGAGGCCGCCGCCACCACCACCGATGTGGTCCGCGCGGTGCTCGGCTGCACAGCGTTGGCGACCGACCGCGACGGTGACGACGTCACCGAGATCATCGTCTGCGGAACCCGCGCGTATCACCTGTTGAATCTGGTGAACGGCGACTTCGACGGCCGGCTTTTCATGCACGTCGTGCTCGACGACGACACCGGGAATCTTGCGATGGCGCGGTTCCAGCTCCGGGGAATTCTGCGCGAATTGACTGAGGACGGTCATGAGCGTTGAGCTCGCGGTCGAACTGCAACGGCTCGAAAAGGAAAGGCGTACCGGCATGTTGCGCGCGGGCGACGGCGCGTTTCATCTGGCCGAGGGCGCGATCGCATCCGTCGACTGCCGCCGTACGACTGGGCTGGACCGGCTTGTCGTGGAGGCGGGTGTGGCAACCACGGAAGACTGGCGGCGGGCCGCAGACGGGGATCCCGGCCATGTGCTGGGACGGCCACGGCTGGAAACTCTGGTATTGCTGTCGGTGTTCGATGCCGCCTACTTTCTGCTGGCCTCGCCCGCCGTCCCTGAATTCCAGCCCGCGCCGCCCCACTGGCTCGCCCCGGTCTGCCAGATCACGCCGCGCGCGCTCGTTCACGAGTGCGCGCGGCGTGGCGATCCGGAGTCCGGGCCGTGGCCTGCGACGTTGGTCGACCGCGCCCCCGTCGTGCCTGTCCGCCGCGTGCGGCGACAGCGCGTGGTGCTCACCGGTGGCCAGGCTGAGGTGCTGTCCGCCGCTGACACCCGGCGCAGCGTCACCGGGATCGCACGCGACCTCGGCCGCACCACTTATGGCTGCCTGAAAGCGGTGCGGGACCTGACCGTGGCGGGGCTGATCGAGCCGGCCGTCGCGGCACCCGCTCCGGTCGAGACAGCCGAGCCGGTGGCGGCCGCTCGCGAAGTCGCCGAGTCCGAGCCGCTACCCCGACGCCGGACGCGGCGGGCCGGGCCGGCTGCCGAACCGGCATGGGAGCCAGTTGACAAGGCCCTGCTCTTCCGTCTGCGGACAGCTTTGGAGGAGCACGCGTGACCGCGCGGAGGAAACTGCTCGGTCACGCACTGATGGGAAGGTTGACCAAGGTGGCGATGTCCGGACCCGAACCGAACGCGGTGGTGCTGGCGGAGCTGAAGGCACTGCACGATCGCATCCCGCAGCTGATCGGCACGCTGGTGGCGTCCAGTGACGGGCTGCTCATCGCCCACGATTTGCCCTCGCACATCGAGCCCTCCGGGATGGCCGCGCTGGCCGCTTCGCAGCTGGCGCTGTCGCACCGGCTGGCCGCCACCGCGCACGATGGCGGGTTCTATGACGTCGTGGTGCGCGGCACCGGCGGGTACGTGGTGGTCTACGCGGCGAGCTGGGCCTCGCTGACCGTGCTCGCGGGCCCTGAGGTGAACGTCGGTCGGCTCCATCTGGAGTCGCGCCCGGTGGCACGCAGGATCGCCGACCAGCTGACGGCCCCTGGAAAAGACTAGGCAACGAACACCGATCGAAAGGTACAGATATGTCCAATATGGATCTGGCGCTGAAAGAGATGATGGTGATCGACGGCGCGATCGGAGCCGCCGTCGTCGACTACGACAGCGGCATGGCGCTCGGGATGCTCGGCAGCTCCAAGGACCTGGACCTTCAGGTCGCCGCCGCGGGCAACACCGAGGTGGTGCGCGCCAAGCTGCGCACCATGGAGCAGCTGGGGCTCAACGAGGCCATCGAGGACATCCTCATCACGTTGTCGGGCCAATACCACATCATCCGACCGATGACCGGCCGTAAGTCCCAAGGCCTGTTCCTCTACCTCGCCCTGGACCGGGGCCGGGCGAACCTCGCGCTAGCCCGGCACCGCCTCAGGGGCATCGAGGGGGACCTGGAGGTGTGATCCGCTCGCTCGCGGAGCGCTGACCGTCGGGCGACTCGCCGCCCGGCGTGTCCCGACGGTCAGCAGCCTCGCCACGGATTCCGCGCTCACGGTAGTAGCGCCGCCCACCCGGTGCAACGGCCACCATGGCTCTTGTCTTGCCCGTTGAACGCCTCCTCGAGTTGGCCGATCTCGGTGTGCATCCGCGACCGCGCCATCTGCGCCAGTACTTCCGGGTTCCGTTCACCGGCGATCAGGCATCCATCATCTCCCCGAGGCTGGGTCCGCGGAAATGGCGAAGGCCACCGACCGCGTCCGGGAACCGGGCCCCGTTGCGAGCATGGTCCGATGGCCGAAGCGGTCACCCGATGCGCCCGCAGTGAACATGACCACCACGCCGACACAGCAACGGTGCCGGAGCATCTACGCCCCGGCACCGCAGATGGCTGTCAGTCCTGCTCGACTGCCCGGTATCGGCGCGGAGCATCGCAGGTCTGCACCGCCACCCTACGCTCGGTCGACCGCACCAACGCATTCGCCACAGCACCGCTGGAACGGTTCAAACCTTTCCCAATTGCGCTGGGGTCGAACGATTCTCCGGGATGCTGGGCCAGGAAGTCCTCCACCAGTCCATGTAGTGCACCCTGCGGCAACCGGGCCGGACGAGCCTCCACCACGCACCAGAGATCAGACGATCGACGCAGTCTCGGCCGAAGGCAAGCCGCCAACAGTAAACGGGAACCGCCATCCATGGCTGGCGGTCGCATGTGTCCGATCGCTCGTGCCCGGTACGGCTGATGACCGGCCGTCGAGGTTTGTCATCAAACCCGCCATTTACTGGCCGACGTCAACCAACGACACCCGCGCACGCCAACGCCAGTAATCGATATCACAGCCAGAACTGGGCAGAATTTCGATGTATCCGCAGCTCAGAGGCTCTCTGAATCAGCAACACCCAACGCTGCCAACTCTTGACAACGACACCCATCGCACGCTGATTCGATGTGAGTACATGGAGTTACCCAGGTACCTGTGAAATCAGCCATTGCGCAACCCGTGGAATATGGAACGACCGCCTTGATTGTGTTGGTTCACACAATCAAGGCGGTCGGGTTCGATCAGGTCCGCCGGCGCGGTGGAATCAGATGCCGAGGCCCTTGGCCAGGACCGGCCAGGAGGCGTGCAGCTCGTCGTTCCAGTAGCCCCACGAGTGGGTGCCACCGTTGCGGAAGTTGAAGGTCGCCGGGATGCCCAGCTGGTTCAGCTTGCCCTGGAGGTTGTGGGTGCAGAAGTTGGTGCCCGCTTCGATCACGCCGCCGATGAGGATCTGGTTGGCCAGACCGAAGGAGCCGGGCAGCGCGTAGGGGTTGTTCAGCTGGTCGTACTGGCCGGGCAGGCCGTTGCCGGTCGAGATGTAGAGGTCGAGACCACGCAGACCCTCCGCATTCACATACGGGTCGTTGGCCTTCCAATCGGGCGAACCCTCCGGGCCCCACATGTTGTCGGTGCTGCCGCCGCCCCAGGTCTCCACGGTCAGCTTCACGAACTCCGAGCCGACCGGGTCACTGGTCTGGGCGCAGCCACTGTAGGCGGCGACGGCCTTGTACAGACCCGGCTTCGCGATCGGCAGGGCGAGCACGGTGGTGCCCGAAGTCGACAGGCCGGCGATGGCATTCACACCGTTGGTGCCCAGCGCGCCGTCGATCAGCGGCGGCAGCTCCTCGGTGAAGAAGGTCTTCCACTTGTTGCGGCCCAGCGTCGGGTCGTCCTTGATCCAGTCGGTGTAGTAGCTCCACTTGCCACCGATGGGCTGCACGACATTGACGTTCTTGTCGGCGAGGAAGTTCAGCGCGTCGGTCTTGGCCACCCACGACGCGTCGTCCTCACCGCCGCCCGCGCCATTGAGCAGGTACAGGGTCGGCCGCGGCACCGACGCATCGGCAGGGCGCTGCACGTCGATGGTGACGTTCTTGTCCATCGCCGCCGAGAACACGGTCAGGCGGATGCTGCGCGCGTCCTTGTACTCGGCCTTCGCGATCTTCGAGCCGTCGGCCGCGATCGGGTTGGCGAGCAGGGCCTTCTGATCGATGATCGGGTCAGCCGTCGCCGTGGATGTGCCGAATCCGGACATGACGCCCGCGAGAACTGCGGTGGCCGCGATCATCGCGGCGGCACGCGTGCCACGACGCCGAGTCTGTCGACGGATCAATTTCACACCTTCACTTCGTATCGAGATTATGGTTGGGCTTTCCCCTGGCCGCCGGGCATCCGCACTCGGCACCACGCCGACCATACGGCCTATGTCGTCGTGATAACAGGGGCCATCGTTACTGCGATGTTGCCCCATCATGCCTGACCTGGCCAATCACGACCACCTCTGCCTCGCCTACCGAGACGGGCGTCACCTGCCCATCAGCTGCTGGCCGTGCTCGGCCAGCCCGCCCAATGCCCGGATCCAATGCTCGGCGAAGGTCTTCACCTCGTCACCGCCGAACACGTCGGCGGCGTAGTCGAAGCGGATCAGCATGCCCTCGGCGGTGGCATCGGCGGTGAGGTCGAGCAACAGGTCACCGCTCGGCGCCTCGCTGTGCACCCGGGCCGGACGCAGATCACGATACCGGAGCGCGAAGCGCCCCCGCGGCAGCGCCCGCAGCCGCGCGCCGGTGTCGGAGTTGAGATAACGCAACACGCCATAACCGACGCCACGTCCCGGCGCCGACCGGCGCAGCTCCCTGACCTGGCCGATCGCGACGCCTGCCGCGGGGCCACCGATGAGCGCGTCCGCCACATCCACACCGTCCAGCCACAGCGGGAGCGGGTAGTCCGTGGTGAACCCGCCCACAATGGTGTCGGTCACAGTCACCGAGCGGGCGTCGGCGGCCAGTCGGATCACCGGGCCGATGGTGCGGGTGACTGTCTCACCGGCGGCGGTGACCAGTGCGAGGGCCACCGCGGTCAGCAGGACCTCCTCGACCTCGGCCTGATACGCCGCGGCCGCGACGGCGACGGCCGCGGTGCCCTCGGCAGTGATGGTCAGCGACACCCGGCGGCGTGATCGTGGATGTGAGTCGCCCACGGGATTGAGGGTCGCGGGTACCGCCCCCAAAGTGTCCTGCCACCAAGACATTTCATCGATGACGTCCGGGCCTTCCGACCGCCGCGACAACTCCCGCAGCAGCTCGCGCAGACCCGATTCCGGCACTGCGGGGGTGGCGTGTCTGCCACGCCACCAGGCGGTGGAGAGCTTGTCGATGATCGTGCGCCACGAGGCGTCGTCGACCACCAAACCGTTGGCCACCACCACCAGTGTCGCGTCGTGCTGCCCACGAATCAGGACGAAGCGGATATTGCGGCCGTGCGCGGGATCCAGTTCGGTGGCCACCTCGCGCACCACATCATCCAGCGGCGGCGCGGTCTCCGTGCTCGTCGCATCCAATTGCAGGAAGGCCTCGTCGAGCCGCTGGTCCGCGGCCGGGATCTCGAACACCGGTGCACCGGAGCGCTCGCCACGACGCAACCGGACCCACAGCATCGGATGCTGTTCGAGCACGGTATCGACAGCCGACTGCACAGCTTCGGCCGAACAATTCGACGGCACCTCGATCACGATCGCCCGCACCTCGACACCGGCCTCCAGCAAACGCGCAGCATTCGGCGTCAACGGCAGCGGACCCGCTGCATCGTCATAGGGTTCCCCCAGTCGTGGTGACTGCCGCACGGCTTCCGGAGCCGCACCGTGGGGCGTGGCGTCGGCGAGTGGTTCGACGTTCGGCATTGCGGTCACCCTCGGCACCACAGTGAAAGCGGAGACCCCGGCCTCGGCTGCGGCAGCCACCTCCCGCATGCCTTCAATACTCGACGCCGTCGAAGCCATCGGCCCAACCGCAACGCCCCGCATCCCGGCCTCGGGAGCGGCAGCCACCTCCTGCTTACCTTCGACACTCGTCGCTGTCGAAGCCATCGGCGCGACGACCACTCGAGGCACGTCGACCTCGGGTGTGGGAGCTACCGGTGTTTCGTCGACACCCGGCGCTGCCGCAGCTACCGGCACGAAGGCAACGTCCGGTACCTCGGCCGCCGGGGCAGCGGTGGCCTCGGCGGCCCGTTCGATGCCGGTCGCCGTCGTAAACACCGGCGCGACACCAACTTCCGGCATCGCGATGCTCGGGACAGTTTGCCGGTCGAGCAGGGCGGCGAGCTGTGGACCGATGATGTCGAGTGCCTCCGGGGAGGTCAGCTGCTCGTGGCGGGCGGGAACCGGATGCGCAACGATGGCGCCGGCGACGTAGTGCTGCCAGGCCGCGTGCTCGGTCTCGTGACCTGCGGCGGTGAAGTAGTCCATTCGGCCGTGGAAGACCCGGTGCCGGTGGTCGACGGCGAGCTCGACAGAGCGCACCGCGGCTCGGTAGATCCGGCCGAGCCGTTCTGCGGTGAGGACGGCCAGCTCGGGCGAGATGGCGGCGTGCAGGGCGGCCAGTGCGGTGTCGTCGAGCGCCTGCAGGTCATCGGTGCCGGGGAAGGCGTCGATGCCGAGTTCGGCGAAGGCGGCACGGATCTCGGCGCGGAAGTCGGCGATATTGCCGCCAGTGCGACCGTCGAGTAGTGCCAGCAGCGCCACCTGCGCGCCCTCGGCCTGTAGTTCGACCGCAACGGCGTGTGCAAGCGTGCCGCCGAGAGACCAGCCGAGCAGGTGATAGGGCCCCTCCGGTTGCACCGCGCGGATCTCCGTCACGTAGCGGCGCACCATCGAGTCCAGTGCATCCGGCAGGTAACCCGGCTCGGACAGGGCGGGCGACTGCAGCCCGAAGATCGGCCGATCCCTCCGCACGTGCGACCCGAGACCTGCATAGCACCAGGCCAATCCGGCCATCGGGTGAATGCAGAACAGTGGCGCGGCCGCGCCTGCCGCGCGAATCGGCAGCAACACTTCCAGCGCGGCGTTCACATTCGACGCGGCATCGTCCTCGGCGGAGGTGTCCGAGACTCCGATCCGGCGAGCCAGCGCCGCGACGGTGGCGTCGGTGAAGAACCACTGCACCCGCACCTCGGCACCGGTCTCGACGCGCAGTCGGCTCGCCGCACGCGTCGCCACCAGCGAACTGCCGCCCAGTGCGAAGAAGTCGTCGTCCGCACCGATGCGCTCGACGCCGAGCACCTCGGCGAACACCTCCGCAACGACCTGCTCCAGCGGGGTCGACGGCGCCAGGTATTGTCGCGGCGCGCGGTCGGGCTCGGGCAGCGCAGCGCGGTCGAGTTTGCCGACCGGGGTCAGCGGAAGCTCCTCGAGCACAACGATCGCCGCGGGCACCATGTGCGCGGGCAGAATACTCGCGGCATACTCGGCGAGCTCGGCCGTATCGATGGTCCGGCCCGGCGCGGCAAGCGTATAGGCGACGAGCATCTTCTCACCGCTGCGGGTATCACGACCGAGGGTGACCGCGAATTCCACATCGTCGTGACTCGCCAACACCACGTCGATCTCGCCGAGCTCGATGCGGAAACCACGAATCTTCACCTGGAAGTCCGCGCGTCCGACCCAGTCGAGCTCCCAATCCACCGAGGGCACAGCGGCATTGCCCGCCCGCTCCCCCGGTTCGGCGTACCAACGCACCACATCCCCGGTGCGATACATCCGCGCACCGGGACCGCCCCACGGATCGGCGACGAAGCGTTGCGCCGTCAGTCCGGCACGGTTGTGATAGCCGCGGGCCAGCGCCGCACCCGCCAGATAGAGCTCACCGGCAACTCCGGGTGGCACCGGACGCAACCGCGAATCCAGCACCAGCAACGACATTCCGCGCACGGGCTTGCCGATCGTGACGCGCCGCCCCGGGTGCAGGTCACCGAAGGAGGCCGCGACAGTCGCCTCGGTCGGCCCATATCCGTTGACATACCGGCGACCCGGCTGCCACTTCTCCACCAGCTCCGGCGTGGTCACATCACCGCCGACACAGAGGAATTCGAGCTCCGGCAGTCCCGTCGGATCGACCGTGCCGAGCACCGCGGGCGTGCAGATCGCGTGGGTAACCCGTTCCGTCCGCAGTAATTCGGCCAGCTCCTGACCCGCGACCACGGTCGGCGGCGCGATTACCAGGGTCGCCCCGGTGTGGAAGGCGCACAGCCATTCCAGGACCGACGGGTCGAAGCTCGGCGAGCACAGGTGCAGGAACCGGTGCCGCGGCGCGACCGCGAACACTTCTGTCGCGTAGTCGATCAGGCCGTCGAGTCCGGCGTGGGTGACAGTGACGCCCTTGGGGATTCCGGTCGAACCGGAGGTATAGATGACATACGCCGGATGCTGCGGCCGCAATGGCGTCAGCCGGTGGCGATCGGTGACCGGATCGGCCGCGTATGCCGTTACCACCGCTTGGGTGCCGGGATCGTCGAGCACCAGCCACCCGCGACCAGGCAACTCCTCGGCGTACGCGGCGGCGGTGACCCCGACGATCGCACCGGAGTCGGTCACCATGTGCCGAATCAGTTCCTCGGGATAGGTCGGGTCGATCGGCAGGTATGCGCCACCGGCCTTCGCTACGGCCCACACCATGGCGACCATGTCGTAGGAACGCGGGAAGGCAAGGGCCACCAGGCCATCCGGGCCGACGCCGCGGTCGATCAGTACACGCGCCAACCGCGAGGAGTATTTGTCGAGTTCGCGATAGCTCACCGAGCGGCCCTGGTGGCGCACAGCGATGGCCTCGGGGTCGGCGTGGACGGCACGCGTCAGCAGGTCGGGCAACAGCCCGGTGGCCATCGGCCGATCCCGGTGCGGGCCGGTCAGCAGCGCGCTTTCGGCGGCGTCGAGCAGCGGCAGGTCGCCGACGGGGATCTGCGGCCCGGTGGCGATCGCCGCGAGCAGCCGGGTGAACCGATCGGCGAATACTCGGACGGTGACATCGTCGAAAAGGTCTCGCGCGTAGGTGAATTCGCCGTACAGGCCGACGCCGTCGCCGGAGTCACCTGCCGCTCGGATGGCAAGGGCCAGATCGTACGGCGCGACGGTGATGTCGAAATCGACGGTCTGAATGCTGAGCCCGGGTAGCTCGAAGCTGCTGTCGGGGAGATCGAGGAACGACAGCGCCACCTGGAACAGCGGATGCCGCGCGGTCGAGCGCGGCGGATTGAGCAGCTCGACCAGACGCTCGAACGGCAGGTCGGCGTGTGCGAAGGCCTGCAGGTCGGCGTCCTTGGTCCGGGCGAGCAGCGCACCGAAGGTGAGCTCACCCGGCACCTGCGTACGCAGCACCAGGGTGTTGACGAACATGCCGATCATGTCGTCGAGTTCGGCCTCGCCGCGCCCGGCCACCGCGGTGCCGATGGCGATGTCGTCGCTGCCGGACAACCGAGCGAGGAACACCGCGAGCGCGGCGTGCACCACCATGAACATGGTCGCGTTGTGCTCGCGAGCCAGTCGGCGCAGGCCGGCGTACACCTGCGCGTCGACCACGAAATCCGTGGTACCGCCCGCAAAAGACTGCACCGCGGGACGGGTGCGGTCGGTGGGCAGGTTCAGCTCGCCGGGCAAACCGGCCAGCGCGGTACGCCAGTAACCGGCCTGCACCGAAATCACGCTGTCCGCATCGGATTCCGTGCCGAGCAGTGCCCGCTGCCAGATGCTGTAATCCGCGTACTGCACAGGCAGCGGCGTCCATGCCGGGGCCGCACCAGCACTGCGGGCGGAGTAGGCGAGCATGACGTCGCGCACCAGCGGCCCCATCGACCAGCCGTCGGCCCCGATGTGGTGGGCAACGAAAACCAGTATGTATTCGCCGTCGTCGACCTGGAACAGGGTGGCGCGGAATGCGACCTCGACGCTGACGTCGAAGCCCGCGCCCGCGAGGTGCTGCACCTGTCGGCCGACCTCGCTTTCCGCGATGTGCACTGGCGCGAGATCGACAGGCACCTCGTGCGGTGCGAGCACCTGCTGAATCGGGCCGTCGGGGGTCTGCGGGTAGAGCGTGCGCAGCACTTCGTGTCTGGCGACCATGTCGCGCACGGCCAGGTGCAGCGCGGCGATGTCCAGCTCGCCGGACAGCCGCAGCGCCACCGGGATGTTGTAGGCCGCCGAGTCGGTGTCGAATTGGTTGAGGAACCACATTCGAAGCTGGGCGAGCGACAACGGGATTCGCTCCGGTCGCGTTCGGGCGACCAATGCGAGTCGCCCGCCCGTGCCGACGTGCTGCTCGACCTTGGCAGCCAACCCCGCAACAGTCGGCGCTTCGAACAGCTGACGCACCAGCACTCGGGTATCCAGTGCCGCGCCGACCCGGGCCACGGTCTGAGTGGCAAGCAGTGAGTTGCCGCCCAGCGCGAAGAAGTCGTCGTCGGCGCCGACTCGCTCGACGCCGAGTACCTCGGCGAACACGCCCGCCACGATCTCCTCGATCGGAGTCGAGGCGGCACGCAAGACCCGCGTCTCGAATTCCGGTTCTGGCAATGCCGTGCGGTCGAGCTTGCCGTTGGCGGTCAGCGGTAGCGCGTCGAGTGTCACATAGGCACTCGGCATCAGGTACGACGGCAAGACCGCCGACAACGCCGCCTGCACCGCAACAACATCCGCACCCGAGCCGGGACCCGCCGCGACCAGGTACGCGACCAATCGGTCACCGATTCTCGGATCGGATAGCGCGATGACGGCGGCCTGCGCGATCTGCGGCAAGGCCAGCAGCGCTGCCTCGATCTCTCCCGGCTCGATGCGGAAGCCACGGATCTTCACCTGGAAATCGGTACGACCCCGATACTCCAACTCACCAGCAGCATTCCACGCCACCAGATCACCGGTCCGGTACATACGCTCCGAGGACCCGAACGGATTCGCCACGAACCGCTCCGCAGTCAAATCCGCGCGCCCGAAGTAGCCGCGTGCCAACTGTGCACCGGCAAGATACAACTCACCGGACACACCCACCGGAACCGGACGCAACCGCGCGTCCAGCACAAAGACCCGACTGTTCCACTCCGGCGCACCGATCGACACCGACACCGAATCGGCATCCGTGACACGGTGATTGGTGATCGACACCGCGGCCTCGGTCGGACCATACAAGTTGAACAACTCAGCAGAACTACGACGCCGGAACCGCTGCGCGGTCGCCGCGGGCAACGCCTCACCGATCGCCAGCACCCGACGCAACGACCCCGGCAGCCGCCCGACCAGCAACACATCCAGCATCGACGGCACCACATGCAGCGTTGTCACCGACTCGTGCGTCATCAACTCGTTCAGGTATGCCGGGTCGTGGTGGCCATCGGGCGCGGCGATCACCACCCGTCCACCGCACACCGCCGCCGACCAGAATTCCCATACCGACAAGTCGAACGTCGCCGCCGTCTTCAACAGCACAGTGTCCTCGGCACCGAGGCCGAATTCGTCCGCCTTCCACAGCAGCTGGTTAACGATCGCACCGTGCGAGACAGCGACACCCTTGGGCCGACCAGTCGAACCCGAGGTAAAGATGACATACGCCGTGTTCGCGGCCGTCAGGACACTACGACGCTCATCCGCCGAGACGGGCGCATCGGCATACGCCGACAGATCGACCTCGTCGATCGCCACGGAATCCACCGCCGCAGCGACGAACCCATCGTTCGCCGTCGTCAGCACACATACCGGCCCAGCCGTATCCAGGATGTCATCGACGCGGTCAGCAGGCTGATCCGGATCCACCGGCACATACACCGCACCCGACTTCGCCACCGCATACATCGCGACCACGAGATCCGCCGACCGGTGAATCGCCAACGCCACCCGATCCTCCGGACCAACACCACGCCCGATCAGATATCGCGCCAATCGATTCACCCGAGCATCGAGCTCGGCATAAGTCAGCTCACGCCGGCCATCCGGCTCATCGGCAACCAACGCCACCGCACCCGGCGACGTCGCCACCGTCGCATCCAACAACGACACCAACGTCGCGGCCGGATCGACCGCACGCGCGGTGTCGTTCCAGCCCGCGAGAATCCGCGTCGACTCCTCCGGCGCCAGCAGATCGATCGCACCGACGACGACCTCGGGGTCGGCGATCACGGCATCGAGGACCAGGAGAAACCGATCCGCGAACCCACGCACCGTCGACTCATCGAAAAGGTCTGTGGCGTAACCGAATTCGGCAACGATCTCAGCGGGCGTACCGTCCGCGGCATACCGGTCGCGCAAGGAGATATGCAGGTCGGTCTTGGCGAGCTGCAGGTCGAATTCCACACCGCCGACCGACAGCCCTGGCAGTTCCAAGGCGGTCTCGGCCAGGTTCTGGAACGACAGACCCACCTGGAACAGCGGATTGCGCGCCGTCGAACGCGCCGGGTTCAGCGCTTCGACAATGCGCTCGAACGGCACGTCCGCGTTTGCGAACGCCTCCAGATCCCGCTCTCGCACATCGACGAGAAGGTCCGAGAACCGTTCGTCTGCACCCACACTCACACGGAAAATCAGCGTATTGACGAACATTCCGATCAGATCATCGAGTTCGCGTTCGCCGCGACCCGCGATCGGCGTGCCGACCGCGACGTCAGCGCTGCCCGACAGCCGCGCGAGCAGCACCGCCAACGCAGCATGCGCCACCATGAACAGCGAAGCATGGTGTGCCCGGGCCAGCTCATGCAGCCGAGCGTGCCGGTCCGGCGAGATCTCGAAGCGAACCGACTTGCCGCGGAACGATTGCGCGGGCGGACGCGGGCGATCGGTGGGCAACTCGAGTTGGTCCGCCAGTCCGGCCAACGCCGTCTGCCAGTACATGATCTGTTGTGCGGCAAGTGATTCCGGGTCATCCTCGGAGCCGAGCACCGCTCGCTCCCACAGCGCATAGTCGGCATACTGCACCGACAGCGGAAGCCATTGCGGCGCATTCCCGGCCACGCGCGCCGCGTATGCCAGCATCAGATCACGCGCGAGCGGCCCCATCGACGCACCGTCTGCCGCCACATGGTGCACCACGAACGCCACCACGTGTTCGTCCGGGGACAACCGGAACAGCGCCATCGCCAGCGGTACCTCGACCGTGACATCGAAGGTGGTCAACGCGAATTCGATGAGCGCGGGCACCAGATCGGCTTCGTCGGTGTCGAAAGGAACCAACGCGAACGGCGTCGCGGGCACCGGGTGGATCACCTGATGCGGATGGTCGCCAGAACTCGGATAGGTGGTCCGCAGCACTTCGTGGCGGATCAGCACATCGCCGATCGCCGCGCCGAGCGCAACCACGTCCAGCGCGCCGGACAGCCGCACCGCGAGCGGAATATTGTCCACCGCGGAGGTGGCCGTGTCGAACTGGTTGAGGAACCAATACCGCTGCTGCGCCAGCGACAGCGGAATCCGCTCCGGACGCTCACCAGCGACCAGCCGTGGCCTACTCCGCCCCGAGCCTGCGTTGCGTTCGACGAGCACCGCCAGTGCATCGACCGTCGACGCGTCGAACAGGTCGCGCACCGCGAGCCGGGTGTTCAGCGCGGCATCCAGGCGCGCGGTCACCTGGGTGGCCAGCAGGGAATTACCGCCGAGATCGAAGAAGTTGTCGTCCAGACCGACCCGCGCGACCCCGAGCACGTCACCGACTGTGCCCGCGACGATCTCCTCGATCGGTGTCGACGGTGCGCGCAACGCCTTCACTTCGAACACCGGCGCGGGCAACGCCGTCCGATCCAGCTTGCCATTCGACGTCAGCGGAACCGCGTCGAGGACCGTGATCGCGGCGGGCACCATGTGGGCGGGCAGGGCCTGCTCGGCCAGTGCCGCCAAAACCCCGGTATCGATCGGCATCCCGTGCACGGCGTGCACATACGACGCGAGAACCGTGGCCCCGCTGTCGAGCCGGTGACCGACCGTGACGGCGAAGTCGACGTGCGGATGCGATGCCAGCACGGCATCGATCTCACCGAGCTCGATGCGGAACCCACGGATCTTCACCTGCGAGTCGTTGCGACCCAGGTATTCCAGCTCACCGCTGGGAGTACGGCGCACCAGATCGCCGGTGCGGTAGAGCCTACCGCCGGCCGGATCGAATGGATCGGCCACAAAGCGGGCGGCAGTGAGCGCGGGCCGGCCGTGGTAGCCGCGAGCCAGTGGTGCTCCTGCGAGATATAGCTCGCCGATCACCCGATCGGGCACCGGGCGCAGCCGATCGTTGAGCACATGGGCGGTGACGCCACGGATCTCCGCACCAATGGTCACCGGCGCACCAGGAACCAGCGGCGCGCTGATATTGGTCATGATGGTGGTCTCGGTCGGCCCGTAACCATTGCAGAACTCGCGGGTGCGCGCCGACCCGATCGGCAACGCCCAGCGCCGCACCAACTCCGGCGGGCAGACGTCGCCGCCGACGATCACCACAGCCAGCTCGTCGAGACCGGCCGGATCCACCGAGGCCAATACCGCCGGCGTGACGAACGCATGGGTCACCGCTTCCCTGCGCAGGACGGTGGCGAGTTCCGCACCGCCGTACACCGTCGGCGCGACCACCACCATGGTTGCGGCGCCGCCGAGTGCGAGCAGCAGCTCGAGCACCGAGGCATCGAAGGACGGGGACGCGAAATGCATGGTGCGCGCGGTGCGCGTGACCCGATAGCCGGCCCGCTGCTCATCGCAGAAGCGGGCCAGCCCGGCGTGCGTGACGACCACGCCTTTCGGCTTGCCGGTGGAACCCGACGTGTAGATGACGTACGCGGGATGTTCGACATACAGCGGCCGCACCCGATCCAGATAGGTGATCAGATCCGCCGGATACTCCTCCAGCAGCTGTGCCGCATCCGGAGTATCGATGACAAGCCATTCGGCCAGGTCGGGCAGATCGTCACGGACTGCGGCGACAGTCAGCCCGAAGCGCACCCCGGAATCGCCGACCATGTGCGCGACCCGTTCGGCCGGATAGTTCGGGTCAACGGGAACAAACCCGGCGCCGGTCTTGGCGACCGCCCACACGGCGAGCACCGAATGCAGTGATCGCGGCATGGCCACCGCGACCAGGTCTTCGGGGCCGATGCCCCGCTCGATGAGCAACCGCGCAAGCCGGGTCGAGCGCTCGTCCAGCTCGGCGTAGCTCAGCGCGACGGATCTGCTGGTCGCATCGGCGCAGACGATGGCGGTGCCTGCCGGATTCGCCTCCACGGCGGCCGCGATCAACTGCGGCAAGGTGGCGGTGCGCGCTCTACTGGTCCGGGTAGGCCGGACCCGGGCCGTGCGCGTCATGCGTGCACCGCTTTCCATGTCTCGTGCCGATATTGTCCGACCACGCGAAACATGAAGCAGCTCACCTTACCTATTCACACGAACACGCTCCCCTCCACAGCGCTACCGAAAGCATCGCCGAGGTCAACGGCAATCGTTATCGGAAGTACCGTGCCTGAGCTCGCGACGGACACGGTAACCGCTGTCGTAGGGGACCGCTACATTATGGGGGCGAGGACGAAGATTGGTGCCCTACTGCCGGAGCAGATCCGGCAGCGCGAGCACCTCGACGCTATCGCCCGCGATGAGCATCGGTCGGGCAGCACCGTCGTCGAGCACCACAACCTGCAGATCCGCGGGTTCACCGACCTCGACGGCGGCCAGACCGGCGGCGTCGGTGAAAAGGTGAGTGATCCATTCGTCGGCAAGCACCTCGGGCAAATGGAGCTCCGCTGTGCCCGGTGCGACCACCGAGGCGCCCACCGCGCCCGTAGCGATCACTTCCAGCAGCGCGGCCATCGTCTCAGGACGACCGTGCCGGAAAGTACGGGATTCGAAAGTGAGCCCGGCGCCGGCGACCAGCCGTTGCGCCGCGGTCGCCAATTCGTCGTAGGTCAACGTCGCACCGATGTCGGGGAGCACGATCGCCGGATCGTCACCCCGCAGCGTCCTTGCTCGATTCGCGTAGGTCACGGGCTTGGACGATTGGAGGTCGATTTCGGCAATCACCGCGGGATCGTCGAGGATGAGCCAGTCGATGCCGCCGGTCGGCGCCACCCCGCGACGCGTGATATCGCTCGCCGAGCTGATGCCGACCTTCAGCGCGGGCTCGCTCGGCAGCGCCGAGTCGGCCGCCCGCATCGGAACCAGGGCGGCACCCGCCTTCAGCACGGCCCAGATGGTGGTCGCCACGTCGGGGCTGCGGTCGAGTCGCACCGCGACGCCGGTGCCTGGTCCACAGCCGTGACCGATCAATACCCGGGCCAGTCGCGAAGATCCGGCGTCGAGGTCCTGGTAGGACAGTTCGGCTTCGCCGGACACCACCGCGGGCCCGAACGGATCGGATTCCACCGCGACGGCCAGCAATTGGGTCGGCGCGATCCGCGCGGTGCACGCGGAGTTCTCGGTACCCGCGTCCGCGTCCGCGACCGGTGCGGTCGGCACTCGACTGCGCTCCTGCGCATCGAGAATGTCGATGTCACCGACGCACACTTGCGGGTCGGCGACGACGGCCGCAAGTATCCGCTCGAAGCGCCGCCCGAAGGCCTGCACCGTAGCGTGATCGAAAATATCCGTCGCATAGGCGAATACCGCGAGCATCTCGTCGGGCGATCCGTCGCCACGATGGCGTGGCTCGACGATCAGCTGGAGATCGAACTTCGCGGTCACTGTGCCCGCGTCCAGCCCCGTCACCGTCAGTCCCGGCAGTTCCAGCGACGGCGGCTCGGTGTCCTCGAACGACAGCGCCACCTGGAACAGCGGATGGCGCCCTGCCGGGCGCGCAAGCACGGTCTCCTCGACCACCCGCTCGAACGGAATGTCCGCGTTGGCGAATGCCGAAAGATCGGTCTCCCTGACCTGATCGACCAGAGCGGCGAAGTCGATCCCGGACGGCACCGCGGTACGCAGCGTCAGCAAATTGACGAACATGCCGACCAGATCGTCGAGTGCGCGCTCGGCGCGCCCGGCGAACGGGGTGCCGACCGCGATATCGGAGCTGCCCGACAGCCGGGCCAGGAGCACGGCCAGCGCCGCGTGCACGACCATGAACAGCGTCGAATGCTGTTCCCGCGCAATACGCACGAGTCCTTCGTGCACGGCGGCGGGCACCCGGATCGCGGTCGATGCGCCACGCATGGACGGCGTAGCGGGCCGCGGTCGGTCCACCGGAAGCTCCAGTGCGCCGGACAATCCGTCGAGCTGCTCGCGCCAGTACGCCAATTGCCGTGCAGCAACCGAGTTCTCATCGTCATCGGCCCCGATGACCTCGCGCTGCCAGATCGCGAAGTCCGCGTACTGCACCTCCAGCGGCTGCCAATCGGGCGAATTGCCGTGGATGCGTGCGAGATAGGCGGTCATCAGATCCCGCGCCAACGGCACCATCGAGGTGCCGTCGGCGGTGATGTGGTGCACGACGAGAACCAGCAGATGCACCTCCGCCGACCCCGCGCGGCGCACCGCCGCGGTGACGTTCAGCAGCAGCGCCCGCACCGGAACCTGTTCTGTCACATCGAATCCGGTGGACATCATCGCGGTGAGTCTGGCGACCGGATCGGTGGTGACCTCCACCGCGAGACCACCGGGAAGCACCTGGTCGACCGGCAGGATCTCCTGGTACGCCGCCCCGCCCGGCCCGTCGGTCGGGTAGCGGGTGCGCAGCGACTCGTGTCGTTCGAGCACATCGGCGATGGCATAGCGCAGCGCGTCGACATCCAGTGCGCCGGTCAGCCGGATCGCCATCGGGATGTTGTAGGCGAGCGAGTTCGGATCGACCCGGTTCAGCACCCACATCCGCTGCTGGGCCAGCGACAGCGGAATCCGATCCGGCCGAGTCATACGCACCAGCGGCGACCTGGCTTCGGCGGCTGCCGCGGCGCCGGGCACGATGCGGGCTGCAAGCGTGCCGACGGTGCTCGCCTCGAACAACTCTCGCACCACGATGTTCGCGTGCAGCGCCTCGTTGATCCTGGCGACGGCTCTGGTCGCCAGCAGCGAATTGCCGCCGAGCAGGAAGAAGTCGTCGTCCAGCCCCACCTCGTCGACGCCGAGCAGCCCGGCGAACACCTTGGCGACGGCCTGCTCGATGGGTGAGCCCGGCGCACGGAAGGTGGTGGTACTGATGAATGCCGGCGCGGGCAGCGCCCTTCGATCGAGCTTGCCATTGGGCGTGAGCGGCAACGTCTCGATGATCTCGAACGCATCGGGCACCATGTAGCCGGTCAGGAACTCGGCCACCTGACTACGCAGTTCGATCGGATCGAGCCGGTAGCGCCGCCCGTCCTCGGCGGCTGCGGGGACGACATAGCCGATGAGCCGATCGCCCGCGTGTTCGTCCGAATGGACGAGCACCGCGGCCCGGCTCACGCCGGGACAGCGCAGCAGCGCGGACTCGATCTCGCCGAGCTCGATGCGGAATCCGCGCAACTGCACCTGCTGATCGCTGCGCCCTGCGTACTCCAGGCTCGCCTCGCCGCCGAAACCGACCCAGCGGCCGACGTCGCCGCTGCGGTACATCCGAGATCCAGCCGCGCCGAACGGATTTGCGACGAAACGCGTCGCCGCCAGTCCCGGCCTGCCGAGATACCCCCGCGACAGCTGACCGCCCGCGACATAGATCTCCCCGGCCACCCCGACCGGGGCGGGATGCAACCGAGTGTCCAGAACGAAGGCGTCCAGGCCGGGTAGGGCACGGCCGATCACACTCGCGGCGTTGTGGACGAGTCGCTCGTCCAGCGACAGGAACGACACGTGCACCGTGGTTTCGGTGATGCCGTACATGTTCACCAGCCACGGCTCGTTCATCGCGTGCCGCTCGTACCAGGGCTGCAGCTGACGCAGATCCAGTGCCTCGCCGCCGAATATCACGTAGCGCAGCGCCAGCCTGCCCGCGGCGGCGGACTGCGCCGCGCGGTCGGCCTCGGCCAGCTGGTAGAACGCCGAGGGCGTCTGATTCAGCACGGTGACGCCCTCGCGAATCAGCAACTCGCGCAACTGTTCCGGAGTGCGTGCGGTGAAGTGGTCGACCATCACCACGCTGCCGCCGTTGGCCAGCGCACACCACAACTCCCACACCGAGAAGTCGAAGGCGAAGGAGTGGAACAGCGTCCA
The DNA here is from genome assembly GCF_046764895.1 of Nocardia sp. CWNU-33. Taxonomy (NCBI): domain Bacteria; kingdom Bacillati; phylum Actinomycetota; class Actinomycetes; order Mycobacteriales; family Nocardiaceae; genus Nocardia; species Nocardia sp. CWNU-33. Next base: position 326,530 of record NZ_JBKOQN010000001.1, read on the forward strand.
CACATCGGTTTCGTCGAATTCGAGAAGCAGCTGGGTGTTTGCGAACAACTCCAGGACATTGCGGTGCGCGACGCCGACGCCCTTCGGCTCGCCCGTCGAGCCGGAGGTGTAAATGACGTAGGCCAGATTGTCCGGGCGCAGCGGCGCGATGCGATGGGCATCGATGATCCTGCCGTCGGCGAATTCGGACGCTTCCTCCAGCAGCACGACCGGAATATCGCCGGGGGGCACGGCATCCCGTTCGCTCGCGGTGCTGAGCACGCACACCGGTGCGGCGTCGGCGAGCATGTATTCCAGCCGCTGCACCGGGTAGGCGGTATCGACGGGCAGGTACGCCGCCCCGGTCGTGAGCACCCCGAGCAGGGCGACCGGCAGCTCCTCGGTCCGTGAAACCGCCACGGCGACAAGCGTTTCCGGTCCTGCGCCGCGAGCTATCAAGGCCCGTGCCACCCGGTTGGCGCGACGCTGTAACTCGCCGAAAGTCAGTGTGGTGTCCCCGCAACGCACGGCGGTGGCATCGGGTCGCGCTCGCACCTGGGCGGCGATGAGGTCGACCAGGGTCACCTCGGGCACCCGCACGCCGGGGGTGTTCCATTCGTGCAGCACCAGTGCACGCTCACCGGGTGCGTACACGTCGATATCGCCGACGACGGCGGCGGAATCGGCGGCCACCGCGCCGAGGATCTTGCAGAAGCGGTCGGCGAAGTCGTGCACGGTGGCCGCGTCGAACAGGTCCGTCGCATAGGTGAGCAGTGCCGAAATACCTTGTGCGGCACCGTCGGCATCGATGTTCTCGACGACTTCCAGTTGCAGGTCGAACTTTGCCACCGGCAGCGCCATCTCCATGGGTGACACAGCCAGACCGGGAAGTTCCAGCTCCGGCTGCGTCAGGTTCTGGAAGGTCAGCATCACCTGGAAGAGCGGATGCCGCGCTGTGGAACGGACCGGATCGAGCAACTCGACCAGCCGCTCGAACGTCACGTCGGCGTGGCCGAAGGCTTGTACATCGGTCTGTCGTACCGCGCGCAGCAGCTGGCCGAAGGTGCTGTCGGGGTCGATATCGGTGCGCAGCACAAGGGTATTGACGAACATACCGATCAGATCGTCGAGCGCCGCCGCGCCACGACCGGCGACCGGCGTCCCGATCGCGATGTCCCTGGTGCCCGACAACCGCGCGAGCAGCACCGCGAGCGCAGCGTGCACCACCATGAACAGCGTCGAATTGTGCTGCTGCGCAACATTGCGCAGCAGCTGATGCACCTCGGCATCGATATCGAAGGCGAAGACCGCGCCATTGTTGGTCGCGACCACGGGACGCGGCCGGTCCACCGGCAATTCCAATTGGCCAGGAAGATCAGCCAATTCGTGCTGCCAGTAGGCAATCTGCCGGGCCGAAAGCGAATTCGCGTCATCCTCGCTGCCCAGAATCGCCCGCTGCCAGATCGCGTAGTCGGGGTACTGCACGGCCAGCGGCTGCCAGTCCGGCCGGCCGGCCCGCGTCCGAGTCACATACGCGGCCATCAGGTCCCTGGTCAGCGGGGCCATCGAGAAACCGTCGCCCGCGATGTGGTGGACAACGCACACCAGCACGTGTTCGGCATCGCTGGTCTGCAACAGCCGCAGCCGCACCGGAGGTTCGGTCGTCACATCGAAGCCATCGATGATGGCCGCGGTGACGAAGTGGGGCAAATCGATCTCGGCGACCTGCTGCGGCTCGAGCTCGGGAACCGCCCGCACATCCTCGACCGGCAGCACGACCTGGAAGCCTTCGCCGTCGATATCGGGATAGATCGTGCGCAGCGACTCGTGCCGCTCGACCACATCGCGCACCGCAGCGCGCAGCGCGTCGACATCGAGCCGACCCGACAACCGCACTGCCACGGGAATGTTGTCGACCGCGCTCGCCGGGTCGAAGCGGTTCAGGAACCACATCCGCTGCTGCGCGAACGACAGCGGAATCCGATCGGGCCGCGGCAGCGAACCGAGTGCCGGACCAGCGGCAGTACCGGCCAGCCGCTCCACCCGCTCGGCAAGCCCGGCAACGGAAGACGCCTCGAAGAGCAGCTGCATCGGCACTCGCGCGTCCAGTGCGTTGCCGATGCGCGCCACGGCCTGCGCCGCCAGCAACGAGTTTCCGCCGAGCGCGAAGAAGTCGTCATCCACGCCGACCTGGCCACCGGTATCGGTGGCGCCCGCGACCAGCAGCGCCGCGAAGACGTCGGCGACGATCTGTTCGGTCCGGGTGGCCGGTGCGCGGAATTGTTCGGTCGCGAACACCGGTTCGGGCAGCGCGGCCCGGTCCAGCTTCCCCGCCGGGGTGAGCGGAATTTCGTCGAGCACCACGATGGCGCTGGGAACCATATAGTCGGGCAACGATTTTCCGGCGAACGCCGCGAGCTCGGCGGTATCGACAACGACGCCGGGATGCGCGAGCACGTAGGCGACAAGCGCCATCGCCGACGGGAGCGTGGTGCCGACGGTCGCGGCGAAATCGATGCCGGGATAGCTGGTCAGCACACTGTCGATCTCACCCAGTTCGACACGGATGCCGCGGATCTTCACCTGGAAGTCGCAGCGGCCGAGATATTCGAAGGCGCCATCGGATTCGCGCCGCCGGACCAGGTCGCCGGTGCGGTAGAGCCTGCTGTCCTCGGCGCCGGTCTCGGCGTCGAAAGGGCTGGCGACGAACCGGTCCGCGGTCAGCGCGGGCTGCCCGAGATAGCCCTGCGCGAGTGCGGCCCCGGAGAGGTACAGCTCGCCGATCACGCCCGCAGGCACCGGGCGCAATCGCGAATCCAGCACGAACGCGCCGACTCCCGGGATGGCTGCGCCGATGGTGACTTCCGCGTGCGGCCGCATCGGCGCGGTGGTGGTGACCATGACCGTGGCCTCGGTCGGACCGTAGGCGTTGAATATCGTGCGGTCGCCGGTCGCCCAGCGGCCGACGAGTTCGGGATGGACCCGATCACCACCCACCACGACGACGCGCAGCTCGTCGAGGCCGGTCGGCTCGACCGACTCCAGTGCGCCCGGTGTGATCAGCAGATGGGTAATCCGCTCGCGGCGGAGGAGATCGGCAAGGTCGGCGCCGCCGAACACCTTCGGCGGCACGATGACGAGTGTGGCGCCCGAGGCGAAGGTGAAGAGCATCTCCATCAGCGAGAGGTCGAAGCTCGGTGAGCTCAGCTGCGTGACCCGGGATCGGTCGGTGACCGCGTAGCGCTCGCATTGCGCGGTGACCAGGCCGGAAAGCCCGGTGTGGGTGACGACGACACCCTTGGGCTGTCCGGTCGATCCTGACGTGTAGATGACGTAGGCCGGATGCTTGTCGATGAGCGGCCGGACCCGATCGGTGTAGGAGATCGGATGCTCGGGCCGGGCGGCGAAGCGTTCGGCGACCACCGGATCGTCGAGTTCGATCCAGTACACCGATCGCCCGAGGCCCGCGCGATGCGCCTGCGTGGTGAGTCCGAAGAGGACCTGCGCGTCGGACAGGATGTGCGCGATCCGGTCCGCGGGATAGGCCGGATCGACCGGCACATAGGCAGCCCCGGTCTTCGCGACGGCCCAGACCGCGAGCACCGATTCCACCGAGCGGGTGATCGCGATCGCCACCAGGTCCCCCGGGCCTGCACCGCGATCGATCAGCTCACGCGCAAGGCGTGAGGACGCCTCATCCAGCTCGCGGTAGGTGAGCTCACGCTGATCGGCCGGATCACCGGTCGGGTTGAACCGGATCGCCGCCGCATTCGCCGCTGACTCGACCGCTGCGGTCAGCAGCTGCCCGAGAAGCGGCGCCCCCGACCGCCGACGGCGGTTGACACGAACAGAACGTCGAGCAATATCCATTCGAGTTCATTCACCTCTCGCGTCAAGCCGGGCCGCGCGGCCGACACTATCTCCAAAGCCCCACTTCGAGGTCGTCGTTCTGGGCGACTGCGACCACGCAACGAAAGAAGTGTAGGCGTGCGCCGGTGACCGCCTCGAGTGCCAGGTGCATCGGGGGCCCACGGTGTTACGCCCCGGTAAGTTACCCGGGGAGCCGGGCTGACGCGAGTCGTTCGGCGAATGTTCTGACTGGTCAATGGTTCATAATGCCGTGCACCGCGAGCTCGCGGTCAGCACCTCGACGATCCGGTCGAGCGCGGTGCCGGTCGAGATCGCGTCGGACACTACCGACTCGATCCCGACCGGCGCCGAATATTACCTGCTACCAGGTGTTATTCGACAGCGGCAGCACTACCGGGCGAACCCGCCCACACCTCGTCCAGTACCGAGCCGATGCGGGCCAGCGCCGAGCCCGCCGTCATCCGCCAATGCGTTTGCGCCACGTCGAAGTCGCGCACGGTGCCATCGACCGCGGCGACCCATGTCGCGGCGCCTGCGCTACCGGCAGGCGCATCGTGGGCCGCGGTGAAGTAGACGAGGTCACCATGGAAGGGGCGGGCGCGGTACTCGTACATGAGGGCTGCCGATCGAATACCCGCATCGACCACTCGGGTAATCCGCTCGGGGCCGAACGAGGCGAACGGTTCCGGCAGTCCTGCCAACTGGTCGGCCAGCCTTGCCACGTCGATGTCCGCATCGAGGCCCAGGTCGACGTCGCCGAACAATCCACCGACCAACTCGGCAATCGGTAACGGCTCGGGTGTGGCGTCGGCTTCGACGGCCTCGACATCAATGGCGGTGGCCAAGAAGCTGTCCATCATCGCCAGCAGACCGACCTGCTCGCCCTCGTCCTGCAACTGCACAGCGATGGCGTGCGCGATGACACCACCGAGCGACCAGCCCAACAAGTGGTACGGCCCCTGCGGCTGCACCGAACGGATCTCCTTGATATAGCGCCGCGCCCAATCTTCGATCGAATTCGGCAGTGCTTCGTCGGAGCCGAGCGAGGGTGACTGCAAACCGTAGATCGGCCGCTCCCGATCGACGTGCGCGGCCAGACCAGCGAACGACCAGGACAGACCGCCGACCGGATGAATGCAGAACAGCGGCTCCAGCGATCCCGACTGCCGCAACGGCAGCAACACGTCGAACGCGGAATCGTCGGCGACCTGGCCGCCGCGGCGCCGTTCCACCTCGGTGGCCAGCTCCGCCGGAGTAGGCGCGTTGAACACCCACATAACCGGGATACGTTCGCCGAGCTCCGTGCTCAGCAGACGCACCAGTTTCGTGGCGACCAAAGAGTTTCCGCCACGTTCGAAGAAGTTGTCGTCCAACCCGATTCGATTATCCGCCGCACTACCGTCGGTGCTCTCGGTAAGACCGAGCACCTCGGCGAACGTCCGCGCGACAATCTTCTCGACCGGCGTCGACGGCGCACGGAACGGCCGCGCCGCGAATACCGGTTCGGGCAGCGCACGACGGTCCAGCTTGCCGACCGGCGTCAGCGGAATATCGTCGAGCACGGTAATGGTGGTCGGGACCATGTGCGCGGGCAGCCGCTGCTGTGCGAATGCGGTCAACTCCTCGGCATCGACTTCGGCCGCACCGACCACATGCACATAGGCGGCCAGAATCGTTGTGCCGTTGTCGAGTTCGTGGCCGATCGTGGCCACGAAGTCGACATTCTCATGCGCGCCGAGCACCGTATCGATCTCGCCGAGCTCGATACGGAAACCGCGAATCTTCACCTGGAAGTCGTTGCGCCCCATGTATTCCAGCTCACTGTCCGCAGTCCACCGCACCAGGTCGCCGGTGCGGTACATGCGAGAACCACTGGTGTCGAACGGATTGGGAATGAACCGTCCCGCGCTCAGCCCAGGGCGGGCGTGATAGCCGCGCGCCAACTGTGCCCCGGCAATGTAGAGCTCGCCGATCACGCCATCGGGCACCGGCCGTAGCCGCTCGTCGAGGACATACTCGCCGATCTCGCGGATCGGGCCGCCGATCGTCACCAGCGCACCCGGCACCATCGGGGCGCTGATGTTGGTCATGATCGTGGTCTCGGTCGGCCCGTAGCCATTGAAGAACTCGCGGGTGCCCTGCTGCCCGATCGGCAAGACCCAACGCCGGACCAGATCCGGCGGACATGCTTCACCGCCGGCAACCACGACACGCAGGTCGTCGAGGCCGGTCGGATCCACCGAAGCAAGGGCTGCCGGGGTGATGAACGCATGCGTGACCTGCTCGCGGCGCAACAGCGCCGCTAGTTCGCCACCGCCGTAGACCGCGGGCGAGACCACCACCATCGTTGCCGCGGCGCCGAGTGCGAGGAGCAGCTCCAGCACCGACGCATCGAAAGCGGGGGATGCGAAATGCAGGGTGCGCGCGGCACTGGTCACCCGGTACCGAACGCGCTGCTCCTCGCAGAAGCCCGCCAGTCCGGCCTGGGTAACCGTCACGCCCTTCGGCGTGCCTGTCGACCCTGATGTGTAGATCACGTAGGCCGGATGCTCGGCGCGCAGCGGCCGCACGCGGTCGTCATCGGTAATCGGTGCGTCCGGATGCCCCGCCCCCGCAGCACCGAATCCCTGCGCGTCGATATCCAGCCATTCGACCTGGTCCGGCAGGTCGTCGCGGACCGAAGCGACGCTGAGCCCGAGCACCGCACCGCAGTCCGACACCGTGTGCGCGATCCGCTCGGCCGGATAATTCGGGTCGACCGGCACGAATCCCGCGCCTGTCTTGGCCACCGCCCACACCGCGAGCACGGACTCCACCGACCTCGGAATTCCTACCACCACAAGATCTTCGGGACCGACCCCGCGGTCGATCAGCGACCATGCGAGCCGGGTCGACCGTTTGTCGAGTTCGGCGTAGGTCAGCTGCGCCGATGTCGTCGTCGCATCGGCGAAGACGACGGCGGTACCGAGGGGGTTCGCTTGCAGCGCAGCCGCCATCAGCTCCGGCAGGGTGGCCGGCCGTGTTCGCTCCGTCCCCGCCGGACTCGCACCGGCCATCGACTGGTTCGGCCGCACCCGAGTCAGGTATTCGTATTCGGATTCAGCGAGCAGGGACACATCACCGACCGGCGCATCCGGCCGGGCGAGCATCGTGTCCAGCAATCGGACGAATCGCTCCGCGAACACCCGCACCGTGTCCTCGTCGAACAAATCGCGCGCATAGGCGAACGCCGCGTGCACGCCGTCGTCCGACCGGCGGACGTTCAGTGCCAGATCGAGCTGTTCGGTATCGACCCCGACCCCGGCATCGGTGTCGGTGTCGACCGAGAGCGCCACTTGGAACAGCGGGTGCCGAGCCGCCGAGCGCTCCGGGGTCAGCAGATCGACCAGCTGATCGAACGGAATGTCGGCGTGCGCGAACGCATCCAGTTCCGTGGCGTGCACCTGCGCGAGCAGTTCGGCGAACGTGACCTTGCCACGCACCAAGGTGCGCAGCACCACCGAATTGACGAATGCGCCTGTGGCACTGTCTGATTCGGTCACGGATCGACCCGCGACCGGCGCACCGACGGCGATATCGTCGGTGGTCGACATCCGCGCAAGGAACACCGCGAGCGCGGTGTGCACAACGGTGAAGATCGTCGTGTTCCGCTCGCGGGCCATGGCCTGAAGTCTCTGGTATACCGAGTCCTCGACGGCGAACAGCACCTGCCCGACCATGGCCGATCGGACTGCGGGACGGCGCCGATCCGCGGGCAGATTCAGCTCATCCGGCAGCTCGGCCAGCGCGGCGCGCCAGTACTTGGCCTGCGTGATCAGGTCGGTTTGCGCGGCGTCGAGCACCGAGTTCGTCGCCGCGATGCTGCGTTGCGGTGCCGTGATCAATTCGGTGATCAGGATCCGCAATCGCGCCACGATGTCGCGCGCCACCGCGTCGGTCACCGTGTCGCGCCGGTGCATCACCTTCACATGAATCTGGGCGCCCATCTCGACCTGCACGGAGAACGGGTAGTGCGTGAACTCGGCCGACTGCAACCCCGCGACCGCGAGGCCGTCGATATTGCTGCCCGCCTGCTGCAAACCGTCGGCATCGACAGGGTAGGACTGGAAAGCCACCAGTGTGTCGAACAATTCGCCGACACCGACGGTGCGCTGGACATCGGCCAATCCGAGGTAGTGATGATCCAGCAGCGCAACCTGCTCACCCTGCAGCCTGCCCAACAGCTCGTGCACCGTCATCTGCGGATCGAAGCGAACCCGGACCGGGATGGTGTTCACGAACAGTCCGACCATGTCGTCGACACCGTCCAATTGCGGCGGCCGCCCGGAAACGGCGGCGCCGAACACCACATCCTCGCGGTCGGTGATACCAGCGATCACCAGCGCCCATGCGGCCTGTACCACCGTGTTGGCGGTAACCTCGGCCGCGGCAGCGAACGCGGCCAGCTCTGCCGAGGACAGCTCGAAGGTGTTGGTACCGAAGCCGGCTGCCGATGCCGGCGGCACGGGCAGCGCCGGGGCCAGCAGGGTCGGCTCCACCCCGTCCATCGCTGCGCCCCAGGCCCGCACGGTGAGTTCCCGATCCTGCGCTGACAGCCAGGCCAGGTAATCGCGATAGGGCCGCACCCGCGGCAACAGCGACGCATCACCGTGCGTCGCGTAGAAGACCATGAGGTCTTTCATCAGCAGCGGCGTCGACCAGCCATCCAGCAGAATGTGATGCGAAGTCAGCACCAGGTGGGTACGCCCGGTTTCGGTGCGGTACACCGTGAATCGCAACAGCGGTGCTGTCGTCGGCTCGAATCCGAGCCGTCGATCGGCCGCCATCAGCGACACCAGATCGGCATCCGGCACCGCGTCGACAATCCGCCACGGCACCTGTACGCCATCGGCGATCAGTTGCACCTGGGTGCCGTCCGCGGCGGGTACGAAGGCGGCCCGCAGGTTCGCGTGCCGGTCCAGCATCGCCTGCGCCGCACGACGAATCCGATCCAGATCGAGATCGCCGGACAGCTCGACCGCCAACTGGGTGACGTAGGCATCCACCGATCCGGCCAGCAGATCCATCAGGAAAAGCAACCCGGACTGCAGCGGTGACAGCGGCAACACATCAACCAGACCGGGATGCTCCCGCTGCCAGATGTCCAACTCCGCCTGGGAAACTCGCACCAGCGGCACATCCGACGGCGTCAGACCACCGGCCGCCGGATCGGCCACATGCCGAGCCACTGCGGTCAGTGCGGCAAGCCAATCATCGGCCAGCTCGCGCACCGCGGCCTCGTCGATGATCTCACCGGCGTACTGGAACATGACATTCATCAGCGGGCCCGCGTCCGTATCGGCCACAATCGCGTTGATGTCCACCACCGCGGCGGCGGGCATGGCGGGATCCAGTTCCACGCCTAGATCACCCAGATCGCCGGTCGGCAGCCAGCCCGCATCGGCCAACCCTTCGGGCACCCCGCCCGTGGAGACCCGCCCCAGGTAGTTGAACCCGATCTGCCCGAGATCGCCGGCCAGCGCAGCGGCGGTATCGGGATTGAGGTGGCGCAGCATGCCGAAGCCGATGCCCTTGTCCGGCACCGTGAGCAGCTGCTCCTTCACCGACTTCAGCATGGCCGCCGTGGCTGCCCCGCCGGCGTTGGCCGCATCGATATCGACACCGGACAGGTCGACCGCCACCGGATAGAGACTGGTGAACCAGCCAATGGTGCGCGTCAGATCCGCACCGGGGACCGCATCCTCCTCGCGGCCGTGTCCTTCCAACCGCACCCGAGTAACCGGGGCGTCGATGCCGCGCCTGGCCCGCCACGAACGCACTGCGAGAGCGAGCGCCGCGAGCAAACCGTCGTTGACACCACCGCGATACAGCGCGGGCACCTTGGTCAACACCGCATCGGTGACCTCGACCGGCACCTGGACCGCGAACTGGCGCACCGTCGCATGGGTGTCCACCGCGGGATCGAGGGCACGGATGCCGAGCAGCGGATCCGATGCCGCCAGCAACCCGCGCCAGTAGTCGAGCTCACCGATCCGAGCGGCACCGGCGGCCTCCTCGACCAGACCGTGCGCCCAACGCCGGAACGACGTGCCGGTGGCGGGCAGCGCGACAGCCTGCCCGGACGCGCGCTGAATCCAGGCCAGCACCAGATCCGGGATCAGAATGCGCCACGACACACCGTCGATCACATCGTGATGAGCCGCGACGATCAGCGCGTCACGTGCGTCCGGCCTGCGCACCCACCCCAAAGCCAGCATCACGCCCGCGGCGGGATCCAGCGCATCGAGCACGGAATCCATAGCGGCGCTGCCGATTCGGTTCAGCTCCGTGTCGTCGACACCGGCGGGTACCTCGACCTCGCGCACCAGCGTGGCCGCGTCGACAGCGCCCTGTGCCTGCACCTCGAAGCGCCAGCGTCCATCGACCTGCGATACGCGCGAGCGCAGCACGTCGTGATGATCGAGCACCGCGCCGACGGTCGCGACCAAACCCGCGTGGTCGATATCCTCCGGCAGCCCGAGCACCATGGCCTGGGCGAACCGGCCGAACGAACCGGCAGCGAGCGAAGCGGCCACCACCGGCGTCAACGGGACCTCACCGACACCACCACCCGGCAGCTCGGCCAACTCCACCAGGGCAATATCCCCCACGTCCACCGCGACCCGGGCCAGCCGGGCCACCGTCTTCTGCTCGAACACATCCCGTGGGGTGAACACGATCCCGGCCACCTTGGCCCGCGACACCAATTGGATCGACATAATGCTGTCGCCACCGACCGCGAAGAACGAATCGTCGACACCGACCCGATCCACACCCAGCACCTGGGCGAACAACCCGGCAAGCTGCGACTCCACCACACCGACGGGTTCACGCGACACCGTCACCTTGAACTCCGGCTCCGGCAACGCCTTACGATCCAACTTGCCGATCGGAGTCAACGGAACTTCGTCGAGCACCACGATCGCCGCGGGCACCATGTACGGCGCGAGACTGCGCGCGGCGAACTCGGTGAGGCGTGCCGGATCGACCACGTGACCTGGCGCCGCCAGCACATACGACACCAAAATCTGTGCGCCTGCTGCGGTCTCGCGGCCGATTGTGACCACGTATTCGACATCGTCATGGCTGCCGAGCACCGCATCGATCTCACCGAGCTCGATGCGGAAACCGCGGATCTTGACCTGGAAGTCGGTGCGCCCCAGATACTCCAGTGTCCAACCGACCGGACCGTTCGGCTCGGGAACCCGGCGCACCAGATCACCGGTCCGGTACATCCTGGCACCCGGCTCGCCCCACGGATTGGCGATGAAACGCTCCGAAGTCAGCTCCGCGCGATTGTTGTAGCCGCGGGCCAATCCGGCGCCGGCCAGATACAACTCGCCGACCACACCCGGCGGGACCGGATTGAGCCTGCTGTCCAGCACCAGCGCCGAGGTCCCCGGCACCGGCGGCCCGATGGTCACCGGCCGCCCGGCGACCAGATCACCATAGGAGCAGGTGATGGTGGATTCGGTCGGACCATAGGCGTTGAGATACCTGCGGCCCGGCTGCCACTTGTCGACCAGCTCCGTTGTCGTGACATCGCCACCGACATCGACGACAACCAGGTCGTCCATCCCGGTCGGATCCAAGGTGCCGAGTACCGCCGGGGTGATGATCGTGTGTGTCGCGCGCTCGACACGGATCAGTTCACTCAGGTCGGGTCCGCCGATAATGGTCGACGGTACGATCACCAAGGTCGCGCCGGTGGCGAAGGCACACATCCATTCCAGCACCGAAGGGTCGGCAATGGTGGTGCGCACGTGCAACATTCGATGCTGCGGCCCGAACCGGTGCAGTTCGATCGCGTAGTCGAGCAAGCTGCTCAGACCGGTATGGGTGACCACGACACCCTTGGGCCGCCCCGTCGAGCCGGACGTGTAGATCACGTAGGCGGGATGCCGAATGTGCAACGGCGCCAATCGATCGGCATCGGTGACCGCAGCCGCGGACTGCGCCGCGCACAACTGCTCGACCTCCGGATCGTCGAGAACCAGCCACTCCACGTCGTCGGGCAGTTCGTCGACATATTCGGCAAAGGTGACGCCGACAACCGCCTTGGAATCGGTGACCATGTATCGCACCCGATCCCGCGGGTGCGTCGGGTCGACCGGCACCCACGCGCCGCCGGCTTTCGCCACCGCCATCATGGCCGCGACTGTCTCGTATGAGCGCGGGCAGCACAGCACAACCAGCTGGTCCGGACCGACACCACGATCGATCAGCACCCGCGCCAATCGCGAAGTGTGTTCGTCCAATTCGCCGTAACTGATCGACCGTCCTCGATACCGCACCGCAATGCGGTCGGCACCCGATCGCACACCACGGGTCAAGATATCCGGCAACAGGTCTGCACCCGTGACATCGACCGGATGCACCCGGGTGAGCATCTCGTACTCGTCCTGGGCCAGCACCGGCAGATCGCCCACCGGCGCGTCGGGATTACCGGTGACCGCCGCGAGCACCCTGGTGAATCGCTCGACGAAACCAGCGACGGTGGCGGCGTCGAACAGATCCTCGGCGAACGACAGCGAGGCCGCCATGCCGCCATCCGTGCCCGTCGTTGCCTGAATGGTCAGCGACAGATCGAATTTCGCGGTCTCGACCTCGAAGTCCACCGCACCGATCCGCAACCCGGGGAGCTCGAAATCGGCATCGGGCAGGTTCTGGAACGACAGCATCACCTGGAACAGCGGCTGCCGCGCCGAGGAGCGCTCCGGGCTCAGCACATCGACCAGCCGCTCGAACGGCAGATCGGCATGCGCGAAGGCCTGCAGGTCGGCTTCCCTGGTGCGAGCAAGCAACTCGAGGAAACTCAGCTGCCCGGCCACCTCGGTGCGCAGCACAAGAGTGTTGACGAACATGCCGATCACGTCGTCGAGCTCGGCCTCACCACGACCGGCCACCGGAGTACCGATGGCGATATCGTCCGCACCCGACAATCGCGCGAGCAGCACCGCAAGCGCGGCGTGCACCACCATGAACAGGGTGGCGTTGTGTTCTTTCGCCAGCCGGACCAACGCCGCGTGCCGCTCGGCATCGATCACGAAATCGATGCGGCCACCGGCAAAGGACTGCACCGCGGGACGCGGCCGGTCCGACGGCAGGTTCAGTTCGTCCGCCAACCCGGCCAACGCCTGCTTCCAGTACGACAACTGCTGTCCGGCAAGTGATTCCGGATCGGATTCGGAACCGAGCACAGCCCGCTGCCACAGTGCGAAATCCGCGTACTGCACCGGCAGAGGAGCCCATGCTGGTGCATCGCCGCCACTGCGTGCCGCATACGCCAGCATCAAGTCACGGGTCAACGGTCCTATCGACCAGCCGTCGGCACTGATGTGATGCGCGACGAGGACCAACACATATTCGGCGGCGGTGTCGACACCATCGACCTGAAACAGCTTGGCGCGCAACGGCACCTCGGTGGTCACATCGAAGCCCGCGACCACCAGACCGCCGATCTGTTCCCGCAACGCGGCGGCATCGACCAGTTCCGGGGAGACGTCCGGCACCGCCTGCCCGGGCGGCAGCACCGATTGGTACGCAATGCCATCGTGTGCCGGGTAGACCGTGCGCAGCACCTCGTGACGGGCCACGACATCCGCGACGGCCAGCTGCAGCGCGGCGAGGTCCAGATCACCGGACAGTCGCACGGCAACCGGGATGTTGTATGCCGCGGACGCGGTATCGAATTGGTTCAGGAACCACATCCGCTGCTGCGCGAGCGACAGTGGAACACGCTCCGGCCGCGGACCGGCTACCAGTGCGACGCGGCCGCCGGAACCCGCATGCTCCGCCAGCGTGGCGGCCAACCCTGCGACGGTCGGCGTCTCGAACAGCCAGCGCGCTCGAACGCGAGTATCCAGGGCCGCGCCCAAGCGGGCCGTCAGCTGCGTGGCGATCAGTGAGTTACCGCCGAGTGCGAAGAAATCGTCATCGGCGCCGACCGCTGCATCGGTACCGAGGAGTTCGGCGAACGTGTCGGCAACCAACGTCTCGATCACCCCCGACGGGGCGCGGAAAGCCTTGGTACGCAACTGCGGCGTCGGCAGTGCCCCCCGATCCAGCTTGCCGACGGGCGTCAGCGGAATCTCGTCGAGCACCATGATGGTGGTCGGCACCATATGCGCAGGCAGGCTGCGCTCGGCCAGCGCCGTCAGCTCCGCCGGATCCACCGGCAAACCGTTCGCGGCGTGCACATACGACACGAGGATCGTGCCGGCGTTCTCCAGTTGGTGCCCGATGGTCACGGCGAAATCGACGGTCTCGTGTTCGGCGAGGACCGCGTCGATCTCGCCGAGCTCGATCCGGAAGCCGCGGATCTTCACCTGGAAATCGTTGCGCCCCAGATACTCCAGCTCCTGATCCGCGGTCCAGCGGACCAGGTCACCGGTGCGATAGAGCCGAGAGCCGGGCGGGCCGAATGGATCGGCCACAAACCGGCTTGCCGTCAGCCCCGGCCGATCGTGATATCCGCGGGCCAGCTGCGCCCCGGAGACATAGAGTTCGCCGACCACTCGGTCCGGTACCGGCGTCAGCTGCGCATCCAACGCGTATTCGGTGATCGCACGAATCGGGCCGCCGATCGTCACCGGCACGCCCGGCGTCATCGGGGCGCTGATATTGACCATGATGGTGGTCTCGGTGGGCCCGTAACCATTGCAGAACTCGCGGGTTCCCGCGGATATCGGTAATACCCAGCGCCGCACCAGCTCTGGTGGGCAGGCCTCACCACCGGCCACTACAACCCGCAGCTCATCGAGTCCCTCGGGTGGCAGCGAAGCAAGGACGGACGGGGTGATGAACCCGTGCGTCACTCGCTCCCGACGCAAAAGCTCGGCCAGCTCGTCACCGCCGTAGACGGTCGGCGACACCACGACCATCGTCGCGGCCCCACCGAGCGCCAGCAATAATTCCAGCACCGACGCATCGAAGGAAGGCGACGCGAAGTGCAGGGTCCGCGATGCGGTAGTCACCCGATAGCGCTCACGCTGCTCATCGCAGAAACTCGACAGCCCCGCCTGCGTGACGACCACGCCCTTCGGTGCGCCCGTCGATCCGGACGTATAAATCACGTAGGCGGGGTGCGCAGCACGCAGTGGCCGCGCCCGGTCGGCATTGGTGACCGGATCGGCCGGGTACTCCCCCAGCAGCTGCACCAGCTCGGCGGTGTCGATTTCCAGCCACTCGACCCGGTCGGGTAGGTCGGCGCGCACCGAAGCAACGGTCAAACCCAGGACGGCACCGGAATCCGAGACCATGTGCGCGACACGATCGGCAGGATAGTTCGGGTCGACGGGAACAAATCCGGCGCCACACTTGGCGATCGCCCAGACCGCGACCACCGACTCCACCGACCGCGGAATACCCACGGCGACCATGTCCTCCGGCCCGACGCCGTGGTCGATCAGGAGTCTGGCCAGCCGGTTGGATCGATCGTCGAGTTCCGCATAGCTCAGCTGTGCGAGCGTCGTGGTGGCGTCGGCGTGAACGAGCGCGACGCCACCGGGGTTCAACTCCACCGCAGTCGCCATGAGCTGCGGCAACGTGGTGACTCGGGCTCCGCGGGTTCGGGTAGGACGGACACGAGTGGGGCGGCTCATGCTTGCGCCACCAATCGATCACAGCAACGCTGGGACACCAGCCAATTCCCGAACACATCGAACATCGCAGAAACTTCCCAACCACTTGTTAACGCAACAACACATGGCAGGGGCCTACCCCACCACAGCAGATACCGATTGCGGACGTGGGTTCGTTACTGGCTCCCCGACGTCAAGTAGCTCGTCGAGCAAGACGAGCGCGACCGACCCCGGCACAGCCACCGACGCGACCGTCGACCCCGCATCGAGCACGACGGTCTGGAGATCCGCTGGCAAGGTCATATCCATCGCGTCGAGGGTCGTGCGATCGGCAAGCAGGTGGGTGACCCATTCATCGGCCGGCGACGTCGCCGGATCGGCGGCGTCGGGAACAATGACCAGCGAGGCTCCCGCCGCGACCGCCTCGAGCAGCACGGCAGGCGAGTCCGGCCGTCCGCAATGGAAGGTGCGGGACTCGACGGTCAGGCCGATACGGGTTGCTGCTGCTCGATCTGCCGACCCGGCCGCGGCACCACATAGTCGACCAACTGATCGCCGCTGACCGACGGCACCACCAGCGCCGCCGCCTGGCTCAAGGCAGGCTGAGCGAGCGGCGCCGTCTCGATTTCACCTCCGTCGCATGTGCGCACGGTTCAGATTCTCGCCCAAGCGCTCGTCTAGACCGCCGAGCGCGGCAAGACCGCACCCAAGACCGTGCCGATCTCGGTCAGCGCGGAATCGGTCGTCATGCGCCAGTGCGTGGACTGCACCGGATAGTTGTGTACAGCGCCCGATACCGCGTCGACCCACGTCCCGGCACCCGCACTGCCGGTCGCATCATCGTGGGCGGCGGTGAAGTACACGACATCACCGACGAACGGTCGCGCACGGTATGCACCGATGAAGGTCGCCGAGCGAATACCGGCCTCCAGCACCCGGGCGATCCGCTCGGCACCGAACGACGCGAACGGCTCGGGCAGGTCGGCAAGTCGCCGCGCGAGCTCGGTTACGTCCACGTCCGCGCCGAGACTCAGATCGGTTGCCTGGCCGCCGAGCAGTCCGCCGAGCAGTTCGGCAATCGGCACGGCCGCCGTCGCACCATGCGTCGCAACCAGATGGCTGTCCATCATCGCGAGCAGCGCGACCTGCTGGCCTTCGCTCTGCAGCTGCACCGCCATGGCGTGCGCGAGCACACCACCCAGCGACCAGCCGAGCAGGTGGTACGGCCCTTCGGGCTGTACCGCGCGGACTTCCTTGACGTAGCGGCGCGCCCAGTCGTCGATCGAATCCGGTAGCGCCTCATCCGAACCGAGCACCGGCGACTGTAAACCGTAGATCGGCCGGTTCCGATCGAGATGAGCCGCCAAGCCCGCGAACGACCAGGCGATGCCACCGATCGGATGGATACAGAACAGCGGTTCTGCCGTGCCGGATCGACGCAGCGGCAGCATCACATCGAACGCGGCGCCGATATCGAGCCGGCCGACTCCGCGTGCTTGCAACTGGGCAACCATTTCCGCGGGGGTGGGTCCGGTGAACAACAGCATCACCGGAACCTGTTGGGCCAGTGCCACACCCAGCCGTGCGGCCAACTTAGTAGCGACCAGCGAATTGCCACCGAGCTCGAAGAAGTTGTCATCCAAGCCGATTCGCTCGACACCGAGCACCTCGGCGAACGCATGACAGGCGAGTGTTTCCCACTCGGTGACCGGTGCCCGATAAACACGCACGGCGGACTCCGGCTCCGGCAACGCCTTTCGATCCAGCTTGCCGTTCATATTCAGCGGCAATGCATCCAGCACCACGAAAGCGTCGGGGACCATGTAGGACGGCAGGGCAGCACTGAGCGCGGACCTCACCTCGGCCACATCGACACCCGCGGCAAGATCGGCAGGTACCAGATAGGCCACCAGGCGATCACCGGTCTTGGTGTCGGACTTCGCGAGCACGGTGGTCTGAGCGAGTGACGGCAGCTCCGCGAGCGCGGCCTCGATCTCACCCAGCTCGATACGGAAACCACGGACCTTTACCTGGAAGTCGGTGCGGCCCCGGTACTCCAACACGCCGGCGGTATTCCAGACCACCAGGTCGCCGGTCCGATACATGCGGCTGCCCGACCCGAAGGGGTTGGCCACGAACCGATCCGCGGTCAGATCCGGTCGGCCGAAGTAGCCGCGGGCCAGTTGCGCGCCCGCGAGGTACAACTCCCCGGCGATGCCGGGCGGGACGGGCCGCAGCCGCGCATCGAGCACATAGACCTGGCTGTTCCACTCGGGCAGACCGATCGGCACCGACACCGTGTCTGCGGCGGTCACCCGATGGCTGGTGATGGACACCGCTGCCTCGGTCGGACCATAGAGGTTGAACAGGTCCTTCACCGGATAGGTGCGCAGGAAGCGTTGCGCAAGCGCGTGGGGCAGCGCCTCCCCGATGGCCAGCACCCGGCGCAGCGTGAAGGGCAGGCGGCCCTCCAACAGCGCGTCGAGCATCGACGGCACCACATGCAGTGTCGTGACCGATTCGCGCGCCATCAGGTCATTCAGGTAGGCCGGGTCGCGATGCCCATCCGGCGCGGCGATAACCAGCCTGCCGCCACACACGGTCGCCGACCAGAACTCCCACACCGAAAGGTCGAACGTCGCGGCCGTCTTCAACAGCACGGCGTCACCCGGACCGAGCCCGAATTCTGCTGCCTTCCAGAGCAACTGGTTGGCAATGGCACCGTGTGAGACCGCGACGCCCTTGGGACGCCCGGTCGAACCGGACGTGAAAATCACATACGCGGCGTGCCGCGGATCCACCGGCGCAACGCGCTCCGCATCGGCGATCGGCGCGTCCGAAATACCTGCCTGCTCGAGCGCTTCCATCCGCACCACGGGTGCCACCGTGTCGGCGAAGTCCTCGGCAGCGCTGGTCAGCACGCACACGGGCCGGGCAGTTTCGAGGATGTAGCCGGTTCGCTCGGCAGGCTGATCCGGATCCACCGGAACATAAGCACCACCGGCCCGTGCCACCGCATACATAGCGACCACAAGGTCCACCGAGCGGCGCAAGGCAAGAGCAACCCTGGCATCCGGGCCGACGCCCTGTGAAATCAGGTACCTGGCAAGGCGATTCACTCGCGCGTCCAGCTCACGGTAGGTCATCGAGTTGCCGTCGGCACCGACCAATGCCACCGCATCCGGTGCGGCGGTCGTCGTCGCGTCCAGCAACGACACCAAGGTCGCCGCCGAATCCACCGGATGTTCGGTGGCGTTTCGGCCGACCACCAACGCGACCCGCTCGGCCGCATCGAGCATGTCGATGTCACCGACCGCGGCGCGCGGCGCGGCGATAATCGCACTGAGCAACCGCTGGAATCGCTCGACGAAGTCACGCACCGTCGATTCGTCGAACAAGCCGATGGCGTAGGTGAGCGCTCCACCTATCCCGGCCGGATTTCCCTCCGCGTCGTAGCTGTCACCCACGATCCAGTGCAAATCGAACTGCGACACCGCGGCATCGAAATCCACACCCGATACCGTCAGGTCCGCCAACTCCAGTTCGGACTTGGCCAGGTTCTGGAACGACAGACCCACCTGGAACAGCGGATGGCGCGCGGTCGAGCGCACCGGGTTGAGCACCTCGACAAGCCGCTCGAACGGCACATCCGCATGCGCCAGCGCCTGGATATCCGATTCCCGTTGGCGCGCGAGCAAATCCGTGAACGACTGGCCCGCGTCGATCCGGGTCCGGAACACCAGGGTGTTGACGAACATGCCGATCAGGTCGTCGAGTTCACGCTCACCACGACCCGCCATCGGTGTGCCGATGGCGATATCGTCGGTTCCCGACAAACGGGCCAACAGCAACGCGAGTGCGGTGTGTACGACCATGAACAGCGTTGCGCCTTCGCCCCGCGCCAATTGCACCAAGCCCCGGTGCGTTTCGGCGTCGATTCGCACCTCGACCTTGCCTCCGGCGAACGACTGCACCGCGGGCCGCGGCCGATCCGTCGGCAGATCCAACTGATCCGGCAGCTCCGCAAGCGCACCACGCCAGTACGCGATCTGCTCGGCCGCCAACGACTCCGCGTCGTCCTCGCTACCCAGCAGTTCACGCTGCCAGATGCTGAAGTCCGCGTACTGCACTGCGAGCGGCGCCCACTCCGGCGCCAGGTCCACCGATCGCGCCGCGTACGCCGTCATCAGATCACGCGTCAACGGACCGATCGAGGACCCGTCGCCCGCGATATGGTGCACAACCAGCGCAAGGACGTATTCGCTATCGGACTCGTCGAGCCGGAACAACCCGGCTCGCAACGGCACCTCGGCGGTCACATCGAAGACCGTCGACAGGAACTCCGCCACCACGGACTCGATCTCCTGCGCGCCGACCACCTGGACGTCCAACTGCGGCGCGGCCTGCTCCGCGGGCAGGATCGCCTGCACCGGACCGTCCTCGGTCTCCGGGTAAATGGTCCGCAACACCTCGTGCCTGGCGACGAGATCCGCGACAGCCGCGGCGAGAGCTCGGGTATCCAGCGCACCACGCAAGCGGACCGCGATCGGAATGTTGTAGGCCGTCGACTCCGGATCGAACCGGTTCAGGAACCACATCCGCTGCTGCGCGAGCGACAAGGGAATCCGCTCCGGCCGTGGTCCGGCGACCAGCGCGGTACGTCCGCCGGAGCCCGTATGCTCCGCCAGCACAGCGGCCAGTCCTGCGACAGTCGGCGTCTCGAACAGCCAGCGCGCCTGAACGCGGGTATCCAGCGCCGCACCCAAACGGGCCATCAGCTGGGTGGCGATCAGCGAGTTTCCGCCGAGCGCGAAGAAGTCATCGTCGGCGCCGACCTGCTCGTCGGTGCCGAGTACCTCGGCGAACATACTCGCCACCACGGTCTCGAACGGATCCGAAGGGGCACGGAAAGCCTTGGTACGCAACTGTGGTGCGGGCAGCGCCCGGCGATCCAACTTGCCGACCGGCGTCAGCGGAATCTCGTCGAGCACCATGATGACGGTCGGCACCATATGGGCGGGCAGGCTCTGCTCGGCCAACGCCGTCAACTGCTCCGGATCCGCGGACATGCCGTTCGCGCCATGCACATACGACACGAGAATCGTGCTGCCGCTGTCGAGTTCGTGCCCGATGGTGACAGCGAAATCGGTGGTCTCATGGGCGGCCAAGGTCGCGTCGATCTCGCCGAGTTCGATACGGAAGCCACGGATCTTTACCTGGAAATCGTTGCGCCCCAGGTATTCCAACTCCTGGTCCGCGGTCCAACGGGCCAGGTCACCGGTGCGGTAGAGCCGAGAGCCGGGCGGGCCGAAGGGATCGGCGACAAACCGGACAGCGGTCAACCCCGGCCGCTCGTGATATCCGCGAGCCAGCTGTGCCCCGGAGATGTAGAGCTCGCCCGGCACCCGGTCCGGGACCGGAGCCAGCCGATCATCCAGCACGAACTCCGTGATCGCGCGGATCGGCCCACCGATCGTCACCGGCTCGCCGGGCGTCATCGGTGCGGAGATGTTGGTCATGATGGTGGTCTCAGTGGGACCGTAACCATTGAAGAATTCGCGAGTTCCACCGGAAATCGGTAAGACCCAGCGCCGCACCAACTCCGGCGGGCACGCTTCACCGCCCGCCACCACGACACGCAGCTCGTCGAGCCCCTCGGGCGGGAGCGAGGCGAGTGCGGCCGGGGTGATGAACCCGTGCGTCACCCGCTCCCTGCGCAGCAACTCGGCCAGTTCGTCACCGCCATAGACGGTTGGCGAAACCACCACCATCGTCGCGGCGCCACCGAGTGCAAGCAGCAACTCCAGCACCGACGCGTCGAACGACGGCGATGCGAAATGCAGCGTCCGCGACGCGGACGTCACCCGATACCGCTCGCGCTGCTCGTCACAGAAACTCGACAGGCCGGCCTGCGTGACAACCACGCCCTTCGGAAGGCCCGTCGATCCCGATGTGTAGATCGCATAGGCGGGATGCTCGGCGCGCAACTGACGCGCCCGATCCGCGTTGGTGACCGGATCCGCCGGAAATTGCCGCAGCAGCTGCCCGAGCTCCGGGGTATCGATTTCCAGCCACTCGACCTGGCCGGGCAGGCCGGAGCGCACCGACGCCACGGTCAGTCCGAGCACAGCTCCGGAATCGGAGACCATGTGCGCGACACGATCGGCCGGATAGTTCGGGTCGACGGGAACGAAGCCCGCACCGCTCTTGGCGATCGCCCACACCGCGACCACCGACTCCACCGACCGCGGAATGCCCACCGCGACAAGATCTTCGGGTCCGATCCCATGGTCGATCAGCAGTCGGGCCAGTCGGGTCGACCGGTCGTCGAGTTCGGCATAGCTCAGCTGCGCGTGGGTCGTCGTGGCATCGGCGAAGACGAGCGCGACACCGCCGGGGTTCGACTCCACGGCGGTCGCCATCAGCTGCGGCAGCGTTGTGACGCGGGCTTTGCGGGTTCGGGTGGGACGTACGCGAGCGGGGTAGCTCATGCCACCGTCACCGTTCGACTGCAGTACCGCGGGGCCGTTCGCCCATTCCCGAACACACCGAGCATTGCAGAACTCTTCCTGTCGCTTGTTTTACAAGTAACTGGGCGTACGCCACAGAAGCAGAAACCGATCTCGCGAGCCTTGGTTCGTTACCAGCACCTGACCATCAGCAGCTCATCGAGCAGGACCACCTCGGCCGACCCCGACACCGACACCGACACCGATTCGACCGTAGACCCGTCATCGAGCACGACGGCCTGGAGGTCTTCCAGCAACGCGGTATCGATGGCGTCGAGGGTCGACCGATCGGCGAGCAGATGGGTAACCCACTCATCGGCCAGCGAAGTCGCCAGATCGGCCACCGCAAGCTCGGTGCCGGGAACCACGACCAAGGCGGCACCGGTCGCTCCCGCGGCCACCACTTCGAGCAGGGCGGCAGGCGAATCCGGCCGTCCGCACTGGAAGGTACGGGACTCGACGGTCAGACCGGTACGGGTGCGCAGCCGATCGGTGGCTACTGCCAACTCGTCGTAGGTCATCGTCACACCGCTCGCCGCGACCACCAGTGCCGGATCTTCGCCGCGCAGCACGCCGTTGCGAGCCGCGTAGGTCACCGGGCGCGCCGATTGCTCGGCGATCTCGGCGATCACCGCCGCGTCGTCCAGTCGCAGCCAGTCGACACCACCCATATCGACCGGCTGCCCTCCGGCGGTCAGCCCGATCTTGACGACCGGTGCGGCGGGCAACGGCATATCGGCCGTAGCCAGCAGTACCAGCGCGGCACCCGCCTTGAGCACCGCCCACACCGCGACCACCGAGTCGGTGCCGCGATCCAGCCGGACCCCCACCCCGACACCGGGACCGCAACCATGCCCGATCAGTACCCTGGCCAGGCGCGAGGACTGGGCATCGAGCTGCTGGTAGGACATTTCGTCCTCGCCCCACACCAGCGCAGGTGCGTCGGGATCGTCGTCCACCGCCGCGGCCAGTGCCTGGGTCAGCCTGGTCCCACCGGAGGCCGGTCCTACGACACTCGGTTCGGGGGCCGCGGCCGGTCCCATACGCACCCGGTCATGCTCCTCGGCGTCGAGGATATCGATGTCGCCGATGAGCACCTGTTGATCGGCGGCTGCGGCCGCCATGATGCGCGTCAGCCTGCGACCGAATGCCTGCGCCGTCGACTCCTCGAAAAGGTCTGTGGCATAGGTGAATACCGCGGAGATCTCGCCGGGCTTCCCGTCCGCGAGCAGGTGGGGCTCGACGACGAGCTGCAGATCGAACTTGGCCGCGATCGCGCCGGAATCCAGCGCACCGACGGTAAGGCCCGGCAGCTCCAGCGTGGGCTGCTCCAGGTTCTGGAAGGACAGCATCACCTGAAACAGCGGGCTCTGTGCGGCCGAGCGACCGGGCAGAACGGCCTCGACCACCCGCTCGAAGGGGATGTCCGCGTTGGCGAAGGCGGATAGATCCGCCTCGCGCGCCTGCAGGAGCAATTCCTCGAAGCTCGCGGTCCGCTCGACCGAGGTGCGCAACGTCAGCGTGTTGACGAACATGCCGACCAGCTCGTCCAGCGCACGCTCGCCGCGACCGGCGATCGGCGTGCCGATCGTGACATCCGGACTGCCAGAGAGCCGGGCGAGCAGCACGGCCAGCGCCGCGTGCACCACCATGAACAGCGAAGACCGGTGCTCACGCGCGATGCGGATCAGACCCTCGTGCACTTCGGCCGGAATGGTGAAGCCCACCGACGCACCGCGGTTCGACGGCACCGTCGGGCGCGGGCGATCCAGCGGCAATTCCAGCGTCCCCGACAATCCCGACAGCTGCTCGCGCCAGTACGCCAATTGCCGTGCCGCCACCGAGTTCTCGTCGTCGTCGGTGCCGATGACGGCGTGTTGCCAGAGCGCGAAATCGGCGTACTGCACCGGCAGTGGTGCCCAGCCGGGGGCTTCGCCGCCGGTACGAGCGATGTACGAGGCCATCATGTCACGGGCCAGTGGCGCAAAGGACGCGCCGTCGGCCGAAATGTGGTGCACCACAAGGACGAGCAGGTGGTCGTCGGCGGTGCCGTTGGCCAGCAGGCAGACCCGAACGGGTGCCTGCTCGGTGACGTCGAACCCGGCGGACACCAGCTCGGTGACACGAGCGAGCACATCCGAAGGGGTCTCGACCTGCAGTCCCTCCGGCAACACTTCGGCCGCGGACAAGATCTCCTGACGGGCCTGGCCACCGACACCCGTCGTCGGGAACCGCGTGCGCAATGCTTCGTGCCGGACCAGCACATCCTCGACGGCGAGACGCAGCGCCGTCACGTCGAGTGCTCCGGTCAGCCGAATCACGAAAGGCAGGTTGTAGGAGGCGGATTCGGTATCGAGCTGGTTGAGCACCCACATCCGCTGCTGCGCGAGCGACAGCGGAATCAGCTCCGGCCGTTCGGCCTTGGCCAGCGCGGGGCGGGCCGCCGAATCACGTCCGACGCCGGGCACGATCCTGGCCGCGAGCGCGGCGACGGTCGAGGCTTCGAACAGATCGCGCACCGTGACATTGGTTTCCAACGCGTCGTTGATCCTGGCGACTGCGCGGGTGGCCAGCAGCGAGTTACCGCCCATGGCGAAGTAGTCGTCATCGGCGCCGACGCGTTCGACGCCGAGTACCTCGGCGAAAACGGCGGCGACGATCTCCTCCGACTGGGTGACCGGAGCCCGGAATTCGCGAGCGGTGAAGGTCGGTGCGGGCAGCGCCTTGCGGTCGAGCTTGCCGCTGGTGTTGAGCGGGAAGGCGTCGAGCGCCACGAGTGCGGCCGGAACCATATAGGCGGGAAGGACTTCCGAGATCGCGGCGAGCAACTGTTGTTGCTCGATCTGCTGACCCGGCCGCGGCACCACATAGCCGACCAACTGATCGCCGGTCACCGACGGCACCACCAGTGCCGCAGCCTGGCTCACGGCGGGCTGGGCGAGCAGCGCCGTCTCGATTTCACCGAGCTCGATGCGCTGGCCACGGAACTTCACCTGGAAGTCGGTACGACCCAGATATTCGAGCCGCAGCGGGTTTTCCCGCCATACGACCAGGTCGCCGGTGCGATACATCCTGGCGCCCTGCTCGAACGGGTTGGCAACGAACCGATCCGCTGTCAGATCCGGCCGGGCCACATAACCGCGCGCCAGCTGGTCACCGGCCAGGTAGAGCTCGCCGACCACACCCGCCGCCGTCGGCCGCAACCGCGAATCCAGCACGAATACCCGAGTGTTCCACTGCGGCAGGCCGATCGGGACGGTGGCGAGCTCACCGACGCGAGCAGGCCAGTAGGTCACCGACACCGCGGCCTCGGTCGGCCCGTACAGGTTGTGCACCGTCGCGTCCGAAACCGCGGCCAATGCCCCCACCGTCTCCGGCGGCAGCGCCTCACCGATGGCGAACACCTCACGCAGCGTCGGGCAGGCGCCGGGCGCGGTATGTGTCGCGAACACCGTCAGCATCGACGGCACGAAGTCGGTGACCGTGACACGTTGTGCGGCAATCGTTTCCGCAATGTAGGCAGGGTCGCGATGACCGTCGTGGGTGGCGACGACCAGCCTGGCCCCCGCGCGCAGCGGCATGAAGTAGCCCCACAGCGACACATCGAAGGTGGTTGCGGTCTTCTGCAGGTAGACATCGTCGGGACCGAGCGGGTACTGCGCGAGCATCCATTCGATCTGGTTGTTGATGGCCGTGTGCGAGATCGCCACGCCCTTCGGTCGACCGGTGGAGCCCGAGGTGAAGATCACGTAGGCCGGGTTGTGTCCCGAGACCGGGCGCAGCAGCTCTTCCGGTGCGATCGGAGCACCCGAGAACCGTTCCAGGTCGATCGTGTCCAGATGCAGCACGGGCGCGACGGCGTCGACCGCGTCGGCGGTTGTCGTCAGCACGCAGACCGGCGCGGCGGTATCGAGGATGTGCGCGATCCGCTCGCCGGGATGATCCGGATCCAGCGGCACATACGCACCACCGGCGGCGACGATCGCGTACATGCCGACCACCAGATCGAGCGAACGCCGAACCGCGAGACCGACCAGCGATTCCGCGCCGACACCCTCGCTGATCAGCAACCTGGCCAGCTTGTTGACCCGCTCGTCGAACTCGCGATACGTGAGCTCGGCGCCCTCGTACACCACGGCCACCGCATCGGGGTGGGTCGCGGCCGCGCGCCGATACCCATCCAGCAGCAGCTCCTGGGCAACCGGGTGACGAGTGTCGTTCCAGTCCACCAGGATTCGCTGCCGCTCGGCAGGCTCGAGCAACTCGACCGCACCGACGTCCTGCCCCGGGTTATCGACCATCGCGGCGAGCACCTTGCTCAAGCGCTGCGCGAACCCGGCCACCGTGGCCTTGTCGAACAGGTCGGCGGCGTAGGTGAACGATGCCGACATACCGCTCGGCACACCGCCTTCTTCACGCGGCACGATGGTCAGTTCGAGATCGACCTTGGCCATCGCGACACCGAGGTCGACACCCGACACCGCGAGCCCGGGCAGTTCCAGCTCGGTCGGCGCCATGTTCTGGAAGAGCAGCATCACCTGGAACAGCGGATGCCTTGCCATCGAACGCGCCGGGTCGAGCAGTTCCACCAGCCGCTCGAACGGCACGTCCACGTGTCCGAATGCCGCGATATCGATCTGGCGGAACTTCTGCAGCAGCTCGTCGAGGGACAGCTCCGGGTCGACATCGCTGCGCAACACAACGGTATTGACGAACATGCCGATCAGGTCGTCGAGCGCGGCCTCGCCGCGACCAGCGACGGGGGTGCCGATCGCGATATCCCTGGTACCGGAAAGTCGTGCGAGCAGCACGGCCAGGGCGGCGTGCACGACCATGAATAGCGTCGAATTATGTTTCTGAGCAAGCCGGTTCAGCGCAGCATGGGTTTCGGCATCGATGTCGAAGTCGAAGAAATCGCCCCGGTTGGACATCACCGCGGGCCGGAGCCGATCGGCGGGCAGTTCCAATTGCTCGGGCAGCCCGGCCAATTCATCGCGCCAGAAGGCGATCTGCTTGGCGAGCAGTGACTCCGGATCATCTTCGGCGCCGAGTACCTCGCGCTGCCAGATCGCGAAGTCCGCGTACTGCACCGCGAGCTGCGGCAGCTGCGGTTGCGCGCCGCGCGCACGATCGGAATAGGCGGCGATCAGGTCGCGGGTGAGCGGCCCCATCGAGAAGCCGTCGCCGGCGATGTGGTGCACGATGCAGACCAGCACGTGCTCGGATTCGCTCAGCCGGAACACCCGAAGCCGGATCGGCGGCGCGAGGGCAACATCGAATCCGGAGACCGCCACACCGATGACGAGTTCGGCCAGCTCCGCCGTAGTGGTCGGCACGACGTCGAGTTCCGGCACGGCGCGAGAATCGTCGATCGGCAGCACGACCTGCGTGCCTTCGCCATCGATCTCCGGATACACCGTTCGCAGCACCTCGTGGCGGGCGACCAGGTCACGCGCGGCGGCCCGCAGTGCGTCGATATCGAGCGCACCCGACAACCGCACCGCGAGCGGAATGTTGTTGACACCGCTGGCCGTATCGAACCGGTTGAGGAACCACATCCGCTGCTGCGCATACGACAGCGGAATCCGCTCCGGACGCACTCGGGCCTGCAACGCTGGTCCGGTCTCTGCTCCGGCCTCTTCCTCCACCCGTGCGGCGAGCGCCTCGACGGTGGACGCCTCGAACATCAACCGCACCGGCACCCGCACGTCGAGCGCGCTACCGATGCGCGCCGCGGCCTGGGTGGCCAGCAGCGAGTTACCGCCGAGCTCGAAGAAGTCGTCGTCGGCACCGACCCGGGCGTCCGGCGCGTCGGGTGTCAGCAGCGCGGCGAACACCTCGGCGACAACCTGTTCGGTCCTGGTGGTCGGCGCTCGGAACTCGCGCGCGGCGAACACCGGCTCCGGCAGTGCCGCACGATCGAGTTTGCCGACCGGGTTCAGCGGAATCGAGTCGAGCACCATGATCGCCTGGGGAACCATGTAGGCGGGCAGCGTTTCCCCGACATGCGCGGCGAGTGCCGCGGTATCCACCCCGACCCGGTTCCCGCTCGCATCCGCCCGCGGCAGCACGTAGGACACCAGCGCGGTCACACCGGACGGCAGCGTGCGCCCCAACGTCGCCGCGAAGTCAACATCCGGGTGATTGCTCAGCGCGCTGTCGATCTCACCGAGCTCGATGCGAAGACCACGGATCTTCACCTGGAAGTCGGAGCGGCCCAAATGCTCGATATCACCGGACTCGGTGCGGCGCACTACATCGCCGGTGCGATACAGCCGCGCCCCCGGATCGCCCGCCTCGATACCGAACGGGCTGGCCACGAACCGCTCCGCGGTCAACCCGGGCCGCCCGAGATAGCCCTGGGTGAGGCCGGGGCCTGCCACATACAATTCGCCGGTCACACCGACCGGGACCGGACGCATCCGCCCATCCAGAATGAAGGCGCCGATGCTGGTGGCCAGGGTCTTACCGATCGTGATCGGATCACCGACGCTCAGTGGGTCGGAGGCGGTCATGATGACGGTGGTCTCGGTCGGGCCGTAGAAGTTGTACACCTTGCGGCCATCGCGAACCCAGCGCCCGATCAGCTCGGGCAGCAAGCGCTCGCCACCGATCACCAGGGACCGCAGATCGTCCAACCCGGTGGGATCGACCGAATCCAACGCACCCGGTGTGATCATCACGTGCGTGACCCGTTCGCGGCGCAACAGCTCGGCGAGCTCGGCCCCACCGAACACGCCCGGTGGCGCGACCACCAGCGTCGCTCCGCTGGTGAACGCCATGAAGAACTCCATGATGGAGAAGTCGAAGCTCGGCGAGCTCACATGCAGCACGCGGGCGTCGGCAGTGACCTCGAGCTTCTCGCGGACGCCCGCGACGGCGGACAGCCCGGTGTGGGTGACCGCGACGCCCTTCGGCCGACCGGTGGAGCCAGAGGTATAGATGATGTAGGCGAGGTGCTGTTCGGTGAGTGTGCCGATGCGGTCGGCGTAGGAGATGGGATGCGCTTGTCGGCCCGCGATGCGGTCGGCCTGCACGTCATCGTCCAGTGCGATCCATTCGATCGACGTCCCCAGCGCATCCTGGTGCGCCGTGGTGGTCAAACCAAGGCTCGCGCCGGAGTCCGACAGGATGTATTCGATGCGATCCGGCGGATAGGAAGGATCGACCGGCACGAATGCCGCGCCCGTCTTCGCGATTGCCCACATCGACACAATCGATTCGACCGAGCGGGTGATGCCAACGGCCACGAAGTTTCCAGGGCCGACACCGCGATCGATCAGCTCACGTGCGAGCCGGGACGAGGTCTCGTCCAACTCGCGGTAGCTGAGTTCGCGCTGATCGGCCGGGTCACCGGTCGGGTTGAATCGGATCGCCACCGACTCGGCAGCGGACTCGACCGACGCGGTGAGCAGCTGTCCGAATAATGGGGCGCCCGACCGCCGTCGACGGTTTCCGCGCGCAGAACGACGAGGACCATCCATTCGAGTACTTTCACCCTTCACATAGAGCACAGCCGCACGACCGCATCAGGCCACCAAGAGACCAAGGACTCGAGGTCTTGGCGCGCGGCCCGACAATCATATAAGCAACGCACATCACCGAGCCCGGCTCGGGCAGCTGCCGGACCGGCAGCGCATCATGCGCGCCGATCGTTGGACTATCGGCCGGAATTCGTCCTATGTTGCTACCGATACCCAATCCGTGAGCGACTTCACAGCTCCGTGAGCGAATTCACAGCCAACCGCGACGAGTTGCTTGCACCCCGGCCTGAAAACGCGTGCTGGCACCGAGTCGCTCCAGCAATCGGGCGGTCCTGCGCACCACAGTGCGCCGCGACATTCCGAGTCTTCGCGCAATGGTGTCGTCGGTGGCGCCGAGGCCCATCAGGGTCAGGATCGCCTTGTCCTTTTCGTCGAGTTCATCGGCCGACGGATTCACCGAGATCGGCGCGGCCAGTGACCACAGCACATCGAAGGTCTTGATCGCCAGGCGCAACGCCGCGGAACCGTTGATGCGCAGGCCCATCGGGTCCGGTCGCCGTTCATCGGCATGCAGCACCAGGCTGGCCCGTTCGTCATCGCTGATGATCAGCTTGAACGGTGGCTCGGGCAGCGTGCGCGCCTGTGCCCCACTGGCATTGGTGGACAGCGCGTGCCGCAGCCGTTCCGGGTCCTGATAAATGGTGTCCTGGTACAGGGTTTGGTAGCGGATGCCCGCACCGATCCTGGCCCGCTTCAGCTGGAAGAGCCGCTGCTCGCGTTCGATATCGCTGAGATAGGGGCCGCGCTCGATCACCTTGACGCTGCTGCGCGCCGCGGTCTGCATCTCCTCGAAGTCGGCCAGCATCTCGAGCCGCTCGAATACCGGCACTACGGAGCCGTTGGCGCGCGGCGAGCGGCGCACCGATCGGAAGGTCTCGCTGAGTCGCGATGCGGCGGCGTGCATGTGGTTGATGTCCTGCTGCCTGCGTCGAGCCTCGGCCTCCGACAGCGACTCCGGGGCGTGCGCATCCCACAGCAGCTGGCCGTCGGGACCGACAAGGCATTCCGCGGCGTCGAGGTCGAGCAGTACTTTCAGTAGTGCCTCGGCCACATCGACTGGCAGACCTAAATATCCGGCGATATCGGACAGGCTCGATCGCGGATGATGCACCAGCACGGCGTAGGTGCGGCCGTGCGGT
Source organism: Nocardia sp. CWNU-33 (assembly GCF_046764895.1). NCBI lineage: Bacteria > Bacillati > Actinomycetota > Actinomycetes > Mycobacteriales > Nocardiaceae > Nocardia > Nocardia sp. CWNU-33. Next base: position 357,192 of record NZ_JBKOQN010000001.1, read on the forward strand.
GATCCAGGCTCGAAGATGTCGCCAAGCTCGGTCACCGCCAGAGCCTAACGACCGATTGGTGTTCGCGTGAGGCTTGCGATCCGCCGAACATCAAGCCGGGCAACAATAATCAGTGCGCCGACGGGCCCCACTGCAGGGGAACACCTTTGGAGGCCAGGTAGGGCATCGGGTCGATCTTGCTTCCCGCTTGGTCCCAGATCTCCAGGTGCAGGTGCGGACCGGTCGAGTTGCCGCGGTTGCCGACGGTGGCGATGACATCGCCCGCGTTGACCCGCTGCCCCTCGTGCACCAGCATCTCGTTCACGTGCCCGTAGACCGCGACGGTGCCGTCGTCCTGCTGCACGCGGACCCACAGGCCGAAGCCCGACGCCGGGCCGGCCTCGATGACGGTGCCGTTGCTCACCGAATGAATCGGAGCGCCGAGCTGATCGGCGAAGTCGAGGCCGTAGTGGAACTCGCCCCACCGGCTGCCGTATCCGGAGCTGATCGCACCGGCGACCGGGCGAACCGCGGGGGCGGGCGCGAGCTGCTGCTGCGCGCCCTTCAGGATCTGCTCGACCTGGGCCAGCGGGCCCGCGATCTCCGGCGGCAGGTTGCCGATGCCGAACGGGGCGGCGACCGGCGCGGCAATCGGCTTCGCGACCTGCGGCACGGGGAGCGACTCGGCGACGGGAGTCGCGGCGGCCCTGGCCTCCGAGACCGGCTGCGAGCCGGTGCCCTTGAAACTGATGGGAGTAGTAGCTTCGTCGGCGTCATGGGAGCCGGGCAGCAGCGGTGCTGCGATCGCCGGGGCAACCTGGGTCGCGGTGCCGAGCAGCGCGCTCGCCGCGACCGCAACGCCTGCGGCGACCTTCACCCGCTCGGTCGTGGTCGACTCGGCGCGATGCCGCGTCGGCCGACCCGAAACACCGTCGCCGATGAGGCTCATCACGGTTATGGAACTGGGGCCTACACGATGGTGCGACACAGCTGCGTCCTAGCTTCCGACCTACATTGGTGGTCAACGAATTCCGGGCCGGAACCACACCGTTTGTAACGATCTGGCAACTCCGGACTATGTAACGTTTCGGCATCCGTTGTGACGGGAACTCTACCCCGTCGTGACCATTCCGCAACCTTCTCGCGGGAAATCGCAGGTAGGCCGGGGTCAACCGTCCAGATGAGCGACACTGGGACCGTGGTCATCGACGAAATGCGCGTCCCGATCGTGCTGGCCCCGATGGCAGGCGGACCCTCCACTCCCGAGCTGACCGCGGCCGTATCCGCGGCGGGCGGACTCGGCCTGCTGGCCGCCGGCTACCTGAGCGCGGACGACACCGCGGCGCGCCTCGCCGCGACCCGCGAGCTGACCACCGCGCCGTTCGGCGTCAACCTGTTCACCCCCGGACCGCCGACGCCGCCCACCGCCTTCGCCGGCTATCTGGCCGAGCTCGGCGCGACGCACGAGCTCGGCACGCCGAAGTACGACACCGACGACTGGGACGCGAAGCTGGAACTGCTCGTCGCGGCTCCCGTCGCGGTGGTCACCTTCACCTTCGGCTGTCCGACCGCTGCCGAGATCGCCCGACTGCACGCGGCCGGGTCGGAAGCATGGGTGACGGTCACCTCCGCCGCCGAGGCGCGCATCGCAGCCGAGGCAGGGGCCGACGTGCTCATCGCTCAGGGCGCCGAGGCAGGCGGGCATCGCGCCACCTTCGTCGACCGGGTCGCCGACGACAACGTCGACCCGCTGGGGCTACTCGCGCTGCTTCAGATCCTCACCACCAGCGTCGAAGTCCCGATCGTCGCCGCCGGCGGCATCGGCACCGGCGCGGGGATCGCGGCGACACTGGCCGCGGGCGCGGCCGCTGCCCAGCTCGGCACCGCATTTCTGCGCTGCCCCGAAGCGGGCACCAACCCGGTGCACCGCGCCGCCGTCGACTCCACCACCGCGACCATGCTGACCCGCGCGTTCACCGGTCGCCGGGCGCGCGGCCTGCGCAACCGGTTCCTGGACGAACACACCGCGACGGCGCCGGTTGCCTATCCGGAAATCCACTTTGCCACCGCGCCGCTGCGGGCCGCCGCGAGGGCAGCGGGCAATCCGGAGGAAGTGAACCTGTGGGCCGGTCAGACACACGCTCTCACCTCTGAGCTACCGGCCCGCGAACTGGTCCACACCCTGGCTTCCGATACGAAAACCGCTCTGAAACGGGCACTTTCACGACGAATCCTGGATTGTTGACAACCACTTTCGATTAGAATGCTCAGGGCATCGCATCCGCCATCCACCTCATCCCCGGAGGAGAGCGCTATGTCCCTCGATGTTCCCACCGCACTACTCGAACGCGCCGAACGTGGCGAGGTCGACGACGCGGAATTCGTCGAATGTGTTCGCAATTCATTGCCCTACGCCTGGGAGGTAGTCAGCCGGGTGGCCGGTGAACTGCACTCCGGCACCGAGGAATACGCCGACAACGTGGTTCCGCCGCCGGACGAAGTGGCGCGCGGTCAACTGCTGCGTGCCATGGCTTCCGACGCGATCCGCGGCGGCTTGGAACGGCACTTCGGCGTGAAACTCGCCTTCCAGAACTGTCACCGAGTCGCGGCCTTCCCGCTGTCCGCGGTCGGCGGCGAGACCTACAGCACGTTCATCGGCACCCGCGCTCAACTGCTCAATCAGAGCCCGGAGCTTCGTAACTGCTGATCGGCAGCATCGCACAGGCCCGGCGCGGCAATATATTTCGCCCGCGCCGGGCCTGCTGCGGTGAGCTCAGGACAGGGTGGTGATCGTCAGCTCGCCGTCGGCGTACTGGGCACGCAGGCGCTTCTTGTCGAACTTGCCGACACTGGTCTTCGGCACCTCCGCAATGAAGGTCCAGTGTTCCGGCAGTTGCCATTTGGCGAACTTGTCGGCCAGGAATTCGCGCAGCTCCTCCGGCTTGGCCTCGGCATCTTCCCGCAACACGATGGCGACCAGCGGGCGTTCGTCCCACTTCTCGTCCGGGACGCCGATGACCACGGCCTCGGCAACGGCCGGATGACCCACGACCGCGTTCTCCAGGTCCACCGAGGAGATCCACTCGCCGCCGGACTTGATCACGTCCTTGGACCGATCGACCAGCGTGAGGTAGCCGTTCGGGCTGATCTTGCCGACATCGCCGGTGCGCAGCCAACCGTCATCGAACTTGTCCGGATCGACCGATGACCCGTCCGGCGAATAATAGGACGCGGTGATCCAGGGCCCGCGAACCTCCAGCTCACCCAACGCTTCTCCATCATTGGGCACCACGCTGCCGTCATCGGCGACCAGCCGCGCCTGCACGTTCGCCGGGAATCGGCCCTGGGTGAAGCGATAGGCCCACTCCTGCTCACCGGTGGCGCCGGCGGGCGGATGCGCGACGCTGCCGAGCGGCGAGGTTTCGGTCATGCCCCAGGCGTGCAGAATCTTCACGCCGTGCCTTTCCTGGAACGCCCGCATCATCGACGGCGGCACCGCCGAGCCACCGACCACCACCGTTCGCAGATGCGAGATGTCCTGCGGCTTCGCGGCCAGGCCGGCAAGCACGCCGCCCCAGATGGTCGGCACGGCGGCGCCGAAGGTGGGCTTTTGCGATGCCATCAGCTCCAGCAGCGGCCCCGGCTGCAGGAAACGGTCGGGCATCAGCACATTCGCCCCGGACATCAGTGCCGCGTAGGGCAGGCCCCACGCGTTGGCGTGGAACAGCGGGACGATGGCGAGCACATTGTCGGCCTCGGTGAAACCCATGCTGTTCGGCGAGCACACCTGCATGGCGTGCAGCCAGTTGGAGCGGTGCGAATACACAACGCCCTTCGGGTCGCCGGTGGTGCCGGAGGTGTAACACATTGCGGCGGCGGATCGTTCGTCGATCACCGGGAAGTCGTAGGAGTCCGGCTGCGCGGCGAGCAGCTCGGTGTAAGAGTGCACCTGCACCCCCGCGGGCGCCTCCAACGCGGCGGCGTCACCGTTGGCCACAATCACGTGGCGAACCGTCTTCAGGTTCGGCAGGTACTGGGCGAACATCGGCAGCAGCGTGCCATCGACGATGACCACCTGGTCCTCGGCGTGATTGGCCACGTAGACCACCTGCTCGGGGAAGAGCCGGATATTGAGCGCGTGCAGTACCGCCCCCATCGCGGGCACCGCGATGTAGGCGACCATGTGCTCGTTGTTGTTCCACATGAACGTGCCGACACGATCACCGATGCCGATCCCGAACCCGCGCAGCGCATTCGCCAGCCGGGCCGACTCGGCCCCCAGCTCGCGATAGGTCATGGTGCGCACATCGGACCCGGTCCAGGTGGACACGGTGGAATCACCCACGAACGTCGATGCATAGCGCAGCAACGTCGCCAGCGACAACGGCTCGTCCTGCATGGTGCTCAACATCGGAACTCCTCTTCCTTCGGTGGCTGGCCTACCGGCATATCGACCATGAGCCACATCACATCGGCGATGCTACCCAACAGTAGGCCCCACCCGAGGTGGCGCTGGAAAACTTTGTGCCGCCACCTATAGGCGACTGCCATCAGTTTCCCGAGGTCAGCCCGAATGCGCGGGATAGGCGTGGACCAGGGCGGTGTCCAACTTGGGGACCGCGTGGGTGAGGGTGTGCTCGGCGCCGTGCGCCACCCGGTGCGCATCGGCGAGAGAGGTGGATGCAGCGACGTCCAACTCCACATCGGCGTGCAGGCGATGACCGATCCAGCGCATCCGAAGGCTGCGCACACCGAGCACACCCGGCTCGGCAACAAGCTCCTGCGCCGCGGTGGCCACCAAATTCGGTTCCACGCCGTCCATCAAGCGGCGGAACACATCCCGGGCGGCGGTGCGTAGCACCGCGAGGATAGCGACGGTGATCAGCAGGCCGACGACAGGATCGGCCAACGGGAACCCGAGCGCCACCCCGGCAACCCCGAAAAGCACTGCCAGCGAGGTGAATCCATCGGTTCGCGCATGCAGGCCGTCGGCGACAAGCGCGGCCGAACCGATCCGCCGCCCCACCCTGATCCGATACAGCGCCACCGTCTCGTTTCCGAGGAATCCGATCACCCCGGCCGCGGCAACCCACCCGAGATGCTCGATCGGCACCGGATCCAGCAGTCGCCGCACCGCCTCGTACCCGGCGATCAACGCCGACAACGCGATCATGGCGACCACGAACAGGCCCGCGAGATCCTCTGCGCGCCCGAACCCATAGGTATAGCGGCTGGTGGCCGCCCGCCGCCCCAGCGCGAACGCGATCCACAGCGGCACCGCGGTCAACGCGTCGGAAAAGTTGTGAACGGTGTCCGCCGCCAACGCCACCGACCCGGACATCGCAACGATCAGCACCTGCACCAGGGCCGTCGCCCCGAGCACGCCGAGACTGATCTTCACCGCTCGAATGCCGACCGCACTGGCCTCCAACGCATCATCGACGCTGTCGGCGGCGTCATGACTGTGCGGGGCGAAGATCTCCCGCAGGATGCCCCGTAAGCCGTCCGGGTAATCGTGCTCGTGTCCATGGTCGTGCACATGCTCGTGTCCATGGCCACCGTGTTGTGCACGGTCGTGGTCACACGCACCGGCCTGGTCGTGGTCGTGCGCAACGGCCTGCCCGTGGTCGTGGCCATGGTCATGTGCAACGGCCTGGCCATGCCCGTGGCCGTTCTCATGTGCATGGCCGTGGTCGTGCACATCGTGGTCGTGCCCGTGGCCCTCTACATGGTCGTGGTCATACCCCTGAGCAGTTTCGCAGCCGTGCGGGTGATCGTGGCCGTCCGCAGCACTGTGCATGTGCCCGTTGCCATCTCGGCCGGCGAGTCGGCTCTGGGCGTGGCCGTATCGGTGCAGCAGGTCGAGTCCGCGCCAGCGGAAACCATTGCGCTCATGGCTCATTCCGACACCGCCCGATCCCCCGGGGGCAGCTCGCGCACCGCCGTGACGCTGCGGTGGTGCGGCGGGATGCCGGGACCCGCGTGCTCGGCGTTATAGACCGCGTCCATGACCAGTAGCCGGACGTGTTCGTTCTCCAGACTGTAGAAGATCGTCGTCCCAGCCCGTCGAGTTCGGACCAATCGCGCCATCCGCAGCTTGGACAGGTGCTGGGACACCGACGGCGCGGGCTTCCCGATGTGCCCGGCCAGGTCGTTCACCGACAGCTCCCGATCGACCAGCGCCCACAGCACCTGCACCCGGGTCGCATCGGCCAGCATCCGGAACACCTCGACAACCAGCCCCACCTGATCCTCCGCCAGGGGCGGAGCTAATGGCTCGTTATCTGCATTCATACGCAGATAATAAGCCAGGAACGCGAGCTCCGATACCCCCCGCGTATCCCGACCCCGGATCGGGTCAGCCGCACGCCCGGCCCGGGACGCCGAGACGGTGGGCCGGCAGGAAATTCATCATGCCGCGCTGCACATCGAGGCCATGGTCGGACTGCATCAGCAGCACCCGTGCAGATGACCATCAGCGGTTTTCCCCGCCGGATCCCCCGGCGGCACGTGCAGGTAGTACCGACGGCCGCCCGCCGCATCGGTGGAGCCGCGATCGAGCACATCCGCCGCATGCACGTGTGGCGCACCGACGAGCATCGCGCACCCGAGCAAGGCCGGTATCGCCAACAGCGCTGCCGACGCCTTGCCATGCGCGAACAAGACCCCGTGCAACGCAACGGAATTCACACCCACACGCTACGTGCCGAACCGGAATCGGGCAGTGACCCGGCGTCCGCTCACCACTCCGAGCAGTCGTTCACCTAGCGACGCAGGCGTTGCGTGATTGCGGTCCGCAGGACCGACACCGCACCACGCACCAGCAGGCCCGCCGCGACCAGCGGGGCAAACAGCAGCCACGGCGAGCCCTGGTGGTAGTCGCAGTAGAACCGCAAGGCGCTGCGGTGGTGGCTGCGGATCTTCCGGAACGGGGCCGACCGCATACTGCCGCCTTCGCGGTGGCGAATCTCGACGGTGGGGTCCAGCACGACCCGCCACCCGGCGCGGTGCATGTCGAGTGCCATCTTGGTTTCCTCGAAGTAGAGGAAATAGCGGGTGTCGAACCCACCGACGGCGTCGAACGCCGCACGCCGAAATAGCATGCAGCACCCCGAGATCCAGTCGACATCGCGCACCGCGGTCACCGGCTCACCGAAGTACCGCCGAGTGGCGGGATTGCCTGGCCACACACCGCCCAGCAGCGCGTGCGCGACGCCCACCGCGAGCGACGGGAACCGGCGCCCGGTCGGGTAGTGCGTCCCGTCGAGCCGGGTCACCTGCGGTCCGATCATGCCGATCTTGTCGTCAGTGCGAGCGGTTTCGACAAGCGCGGCTATCGAGCCCGGTGCGAGGTGTGTATCAGGGTTGGCGACCAGGATCCATTCGGCATTTGTCGCGGCTGCACCCTGGTTGATTGCGGTGGACAGGCCGACGTTCTCGCGATTGCGGATAACTGTCCCGCCGAACTGCTCGACAAGGCCGGCGCTCCCGTCGGTGGATGTGTTGTCGACACCGACGACATCGACCGTCAGCGGCTCGACTGCCGCCGTCAGCGACGCCAAGAACGGCGGCAGATCCTCTGCGCTCTGGTAGGTAACCAAGACAAGGCCGACGGTCTTCTCATCGCGGCGAGACATGCCGGGCAACCTATCACCTCGGCTGGATCGCCACACCTACGAGCGTGTCGGGCATCAGCAGGTCAAACGCCCGTATGCGACGTACCGAACCCGAATCGGGCAGCAACCGCCGCCATCGGCCCGCCGCGTGACCGGGCCGGCGGAACGGGGCTGCCCGGAGCAGGCCCATGGGGCGGACGGTAGAACAGGTGGCATGGCTGTTGAACGGATGCTGCCGACGCCAGAGGCGCGGGATCTGCTCGAGTTGACTCGCGATATCGCCGACAAGGTGCTCGAGCCCCGGGTGGTCGAGTGTGAGAAGACCGGAACGTTTCCCGACGGGGTCTTCCCCGCGCTCGGCGCGGCGGGGCTGCTGAGCCTGCCGTATCCGGAGGAATTCGGCGGTGGCGGGCAGCCGTACGAGGTGTATCTGCAGGTGCTCGAGGAGTTGGCGAGTCGATGGGCCGCGGTCGCGGTCGCGGTCAGCGTGCACAGCCTGTCGTGCCACCCGCTGTTCGTCTTCGGTACCGACGCACAGAAACAACGGTGGCTGCCCGAGATGCTGTCGGGCGAAACCGTCGGCGCTTACAGCCTTTCCGAAGCGCACGCCGGATCGGATGCGGCCGCCTTGCGGTGTCGGGCCACCGCGGTGGACGGCGGATACCGGATCAACGGCACAAAGGCCTGGATCACCAATGGCGGCCGCGCCGACTTCTACTCGCTGTTCGCCAGGACCGGCGAGGGCTCGCGCGGCATCTCCTGCTTCCTGGTTCCGCGCGACACCGAGGGGCTGAGCTTCGGCAAGCCCGAAGAGAAGATGGGGCTGCGCGGGATTCCGACGACCACCGCCGCCTACGACGACGCCCTGCTGCCCACCGACCGGCTGATCGGCGATGCGGGACAGGGACTTTCGATCGCCTTCAGCGCATTGGACTCGGGCCGCCTCGGCATCTCGGCCGTCGCCGTCGGCCTGGCCCAGCGCGCACTCGACGATGCGGTCGCCTACGCCAAGGAGCGGGCTACGTTCGGCCGCCGCATCATCGACCACCAGGGCCTCGGTTTCGTGCTCGCCGACATGGCCGCCGCGGTCGATTCGGCCCGCGCCACCTACCTCGACGCGGCCCGCCGCCGCGACGCCGGACTCCCCTACTCACGCCAGGCCAGCGTCGCCAAGCTGATCGCCACCGACGCCGCCATGAAGGTCACCACCGATGCCGTCCAGGTCTTCGGCGGCTACGGCTACACCCAGGACTTCCCGGTGGAGCGCTACATGCGCGAGGCCAAGGTCATGCAGATCTTCGAGGGCACCAATCAAATCCAGCGCCTCGTCATCGCCCGCCAACTCGCGGGCAGCTGAGCACCTCCGGCGTGGCCGAAAATGTTGATTCAACGTCCTGGAATGCCTTCGTGCCCGCCGATCGCCCACTTAGGCTCTAGCTATGAAGACGCCGTCCATCATCATTATCGGAGCCGGGTTCGCCGGGCTCGGTATGGCACTCGAGCTGCGCCGGGCCGGGATGGATGACTTCATCATCCTGGAGCGCGCCGCGGATCTCGGCGGCGTGTGGCGGGAGAACACCTATCCCGGCGCCGCCTGCGACGTGCCCTCACCGCTGTACTCCTGGTCGTTCGAGCCCAAATCCGATTGGCCGCGCCGGTTTTCGGAGCAGCGCGATATCCACGACTACATGCGCGGCGTCGCCGAGAAGCACGACCTGCTGCGCCACATCGAATTCGGCACCGAGGTGACCGATGCCGAGTTCGACGAGCAGACCGGCAGCTGGACCGTCAGCACCGCCGACGGCGCACGCCGCACCGCGGAAATCCTCATCCCCGCTGTCGGCCAGCTCTCGCGCCCCGCCATGCCGAATATCCCCGGCGTCGACACCTTCACCGGAGCCGCCTTCCACTCCGCCGAGTGGGACCACAGCGTCGACCTCACCGGCAAGCGCGTGGCCTGCATCGGCACCGGAGCCAGTGCGATCCAATACATTCCGCGCATCCAGCCGCAGGTTTCCCACCTCACGCTGTTCCAGCGCTCGGCGGCGTGGGTGCTGCCGAAATTCGACGTCGAGTACAGCGCGGCGCACAAGGCCGTGTTCAAATATCTGCCGCCGACCCGGCTGGCCGAACGATTCGCCATCTGGTCGACCTTCGAGGTGCTCGCGCTGGCACTGACGGACATCCCGGCCATGAGGGCGCCCGTGGTCGCGCTTGCCGACCGGCACCGCGCCAAGCAGGTACCGGACGCCGAACTGCGCGCGAAGCTGACACCCGACTATGCGGCGGGCTGCAAGCGCGGCCTGTTCTCCAACGAGTACTTCCCCGCGCTGACACAGTCGAACGTCGCCGTGGAGACGACGGCGATCGAAGCGATCACCCCGACCGGTATCCGCACCACGGACGGCGTGGAGCACCCCATCGACGTGATCATCTACGGCACCGGATTCAAGGGGACCGAGTTCCTCGCGCCGATGCATATCTACGGCATCGGCGGACGCAAGCTCGCCGACGTCTGGGGTGACGAGGGCGCCCGCGCCTTCCTCGGCCTTTCGGTCCCGCACTTCCCGAACATGTTCATGATGTACGGCCCGAACACCAACGTCGGCTCGGGTTCCATCATCTACATGCTCGAATCCCAGGCCCGCTACATCCGTCAGGTCGTCGAGTACCTCACCGACCGGCCCGGCCGCTATCTCGCGGCCCGAGCGAACGTCGAGCAGAACTGGGACGGATGGCTGCAACGGCGGCTGAAGGACACCCCGTGGAACTTCTGCTCCAGCTGGTATCGCAACGCCGCGGGCCGCATCACCAACAACTGGCCGGGCGCCACCGCGCTCTATCGGTGGAAGACAAAGAGTTTCGACCTCGCGGATTACGACGAAGCCCAAGCCACCGGCCTGGAGTCGGCGTCGAACTGACCCGGATCCGCGCTCATCTCGCCCGCCGCAAAGCTCAGCTCGGTCTCAGCAAGCCCCCAGTAAACTGGGCCTGACTGGACCCTGAGGGCGAAAGGGGCACGAGCGGTGGAGTGGTTACTGATCATCGTGATCGTCGGGCTGGCCGTCGGATTTGTCGTCATACGTGCACAGCAGACCAAGCAGCGCGCGGCGACCGAACTCGCGGACGCGTCCGCCGACGCCAGGCAGCTGATCGAACGGCTCGGCGGCCAGGTGTACATCCTGACCGGCAGCAACGATGCGGCGAAACAGGCGCTAGCGGACGCGTCCGAACGTCAGATCGCCGCAGGCTCGCAGATCGACCAGGCGCGCACACCCGCGCAGGCGCGATTGGCGAAGCAAACCGCGCTCGAGGGTATGTACTACATCCGCGCCGCTCGATCGGCCATGGGCATGGATCCCGGCCCCGCGGTGCCTGCGCTCGATGGACAGGATGTGGCCGGTCAGGTCACCGAAAAGCGAACGGTCGAATACGAAGGCAGAGCGGTCGCGGCATCGCCGAACCCGTCCTCGAATACTCCGAACTACTATCCCGGCGGCCGAGTCGCCGGACGTCCGGTGCCCGCAGGCTGGTACTCCGAACCGTGGTGGAAGCCCGCATTGATCGGCGGCGCTTGGGGACTCGGCTCCGCATTGCTGTTCTCGTCGCTGTTCTCCGGGATGTCCGGGGTCGGCTACGACGCGCAAGGCTTCGAAAGTGGTTACGGCGAGGGCTATCAGGACGGGCTCGACGCGGGCGGCAACGATGCCGCCGGGTACGACGCCGGCAACGATGTGAGCGGTTACGACACCGGCGGTGGAGACCAAGGCGGCTACGACGCGGGTGGGAACGATGCGGGCTGGGGCGGGGATGGCGGGTTCGACGGCGGCGAGTTCGACGGCTTCTGACAACCTGGCATCACACAACCCGGAGTTCTGACAACAGAGCCCGGACAGCTGGCATCTGGTCGCGCCGCCGGAATTCCACCCGAAGACAGCCCCGTTACACCCCGACGCACCAGCGATTTCGATCCCCGCCAGCAGTGTTCGGACAGCCGGCCCGGTTTGGTCGAGGCCACCCGACTGCCACCCACGACCGGCCCACCGCGTCCCCGACGCGCCAGCGATTCTGAACCTCGTCCCCAACCCGGTAGACTCCCCGACGTCCACTGATACGCCCTCGTAGCTCAGGGGATAGAGCACCGCTCTCCTAAAGCGGGTGTCGCAGGTTCGAATCCTGCCGAGGGCACCAACCTGTCACTGCGTTTTCGCAGCTCAGGGCGGTTTTTTGGCGTCACAGGTTCGATTCCCCAAGGACACCACTCGCCGTTCATCCGTTATTTCACGCACACTGAAATGCGCAGGTCAAACGACTGCTCTGGTACGGACCTCTAGCAAGCACGAGGCCAGGAACCCCGGGCCGCAGCGTGCTGGATTCAGCACCGGTCGGCGTCGCAGTGATCCGCTTGCCATTTCAACAGTGCGGCAAGCACTTTCGCCTGGGCGGCGGCGATGCGTTCTCCTTCCAATTGACCGTCGCAGTGGCTCGAATCTGGTCGACGCTCGTGCCGCGCAGCAGGAATTCCAACAGAAACCGCGGGGCGACGATTTCCGGCTCTACTCGCAGTCGGGTGGGATTGGAGTCGATCAGATAGCCGTGGTGCTCCGGAAGGACGATGGCTGCCTTCTCCACCCGGCCAACTCGAACAACCAATAGGTCACCTGCGCGCACCCGCCAGGCGTCGAACTGTTCGGCTACCGTGTCTGCGGTCCGGTCCGTGTCACCGGTGTCGATTTGGCGCGCGGTGAGACTACTAGGCCGCAGTATCGGAACCATGCCGTCGACGCCGATGGCGATGTGGGATTTCTTGAGAGCGGACGGCCCGACCTTGACATTGCAGAGATCACCCACACAAACTGTCTGCCAACCGGATGGCAGACCTGTGGAATCGAGTTTCCGCAGCGCCGTCGTCGTGGATCCGGATGGCAATTCGTTCACCCGCCTGCGAGCGTTCGCCACAGCGTCGGTATCACGCTGAATCCGCCCAAGATGCGCTTCCCCCTTCTCGACGAGTGGCCCGAGGTAGTCATCAGGTGTGAGCAGATACCCGCGCGCCGCGACTGCACCCGACCCGCGACGTGTCAGAATTGACCCATCCCAAAGTTTCCCCAAACTTTCAGCGTGACTACGCGTGACCATCGGTGACCTGTTGTTCAATCGGTTGCGGCATACCCACAGGTAGCGCACACGTTAGGGTCTACCGGTGACCGGCCGTGAACACAGACGAACCCCGAACCCTTACAGCGGGTTCGGGGTTCTAGTTCCTCATAGCGCATTCACGTCAACTTCGGATAGCCGAATCTCGTTTCGATCGTCAACGTCCCCCATGAAAACCGCTGGTCGCCACCGGTCCCATCCTTATAGCCCCGCCGAGGGCACAAACCTGCGCCAGGGCGTGCGGCATATGTTCGGCGCCCTCGACCTTGGCCACCGGGCGTGTACTACTGGATCCGGGATCGGAAACGCTGGACGGAGTTACTGTCGTTCCTGAAGTCGCTGCGGGTCCGAGGGCGCAACCAGCACGGCAGCCCGATACGGAACGTCTCTACAGGCTCGAGAATTCGCCATCCGAATTACGTACCGAACGTTGCTCGACACGGCACTAGAGATCATCGGGCAACAGGCGGAACGCGGCATCACCAGTGAGCGGGCTGATTGCGCGGAAATCACGTCGGTCGAGTGTCAATACCGCCACGGTTTCGTATCGTTCCGCCAATGAAACATTGGTGGCGTCTGTGAGATCCAGGCGCAAGGCCAGGTATCTGTTCTGCACCCTGCGTGCGACCCGCAACAAGTCCGCCGAGACCGTGGGCACTTCGATGCGTCCGGTGCGCTCTTGCGCCAACAACCAATCATTCACCGCATATGCGGCTCGACGATTGAGATTTCGGGTGGTGATGTGTTCGACTTCGAGCAACACGAGTGGAGAGACGATGGTCAGCGCCGCCTGCTGCAGCGCTGCGCGCGCGCAGACGTGCTCGGGATCCGCGGAGTTGAAAGCGGCGACCAGACCTGAGGTGTCGCCGATCACGATCATCCAGCATCGGATTCGGTGTTGGTGATCGCTTCTCGCACAGTGCTGTCGATTTCATCCGCCGACACCGCATGCCCGTAGTCGAGTACGGGGATATCCCACTCCTCATCCCATCGGCGAGTGCGTATCGCGGCCAGATGAAAAGCTTCACGAAAATACTCGGACTCCGGCCGCCCTTCACGTGCCGCGGCCATCTTCACCAGCTCGAGGTCGGCCTCGTCGACCATTACCGTCGTCTTCTTCAGACCCATAAGGTTATGGTACCCGCACCATAACCTTATGGCGAGCGCAACATATCACCCGCGCTCCTCAGATCCGGTACAAACCCATAATAACCAGGCGTTTTCCAGTTGCCCATGTATTGCGTGTCCTGCCGAGGGCACCAACCTGCTACTGCGTTTCCGCAGCCCAGGGCGGTTTTTTGGCGTCGCAGGTTCGATTCCCCAGGCGCACCATTCGCCGACTTCGCTACCGATGGCCATCCACCGCAGCAACGCGACTATAGCCGCAGCCTGCGCCGCAGCGAGGCGTTCCCCCGCCTCACCCCCCGCCGATGCTTCGCCGTCACTCCGTAATACGTGCCCAGGCGTCTCGAACCGCAGACAGCGCGATCGCGGCGCTGATCACAAGTCGAGTCTGCCCGGCCAATTGTGCCTTCCAGTCGTCCTCGTCCGGTGCACGATCGAACAATTGCGGGGTGGGGAGCCGGTTGGTCGGGCCGCACCTCCGGTACAACGCTCCCGCAGCGCCGTCGATCGCGCCGATGTCGTTCAGCGCCCAAAGATCCCACAGGTCGCGTGCTGCGCGCCGGTCGTGCCATGTTGCGGTCTTCCCTGCAACAAAAGCTGGCAATGTGGGCACGAGAAGTTCGGCCGGTGGCACGTCGCTGTACCGCTGCTCGAGATCGCGGAGTTCAGTCGGCCATACCGATCTGCCACGTGCCGACAGCAACTGGATCTTGACAGACACACCGTATGCGGAGCGAAGATGGGCGGCCCCGGTATCCGGGACATTACTCAACGACGGTGCCCATTCCAGCCGACCGTAGCTCCGCGCGACCGATCGCGGCAAAGCGGCGTCGAGTTCGGCTGCCAGTACCGTTCGGTTGTCCAGTGCAAGCAGATCGATGTCTTCACTGAGCCTGCCACTCACCAGATGCGTACGGGCAAGAGCAGTTCCGCCGATGAAGTGCAGTCGGTCGCCGAACCTGCGGCTGATTGCCGCTAGCAGATGGGAGATCAGATGGTCGCGCTCGACCTGCTCCGGGGGAACTCCGAATTGAGCTGCGACACTGTCACGTTCGTCGATGCTCATACCCCACCCAACTTTCCGCACGTCGAAGCGCCGCACCCAGACGCTGGTCCGTAGCGAGCTGTGTAAGTCTCGCCGAATCGCTACGACGGTAGAGCGTCTCGATCGCCGGACGAACCTCCGCCTCGGCGTTGCCCAGTTCCGGGCGCCGGGCAAGATCGAGCACGGTCTGCTCCGGCGTTGTGACCAGCGCCGGGCCCAGTGGCGTTTCGACGCGCTCCGCGTCGAGCGCTTCGGTATCGCGGCGGACGAACCGGACTTGTGCCGAGCGGTCGGTCAATGCGATCGACCGGTGCTGGGCCGGAACCGCGACAACCGCGGTCGCCAGCGCACGAGGTACGGCTCCCAGCACGCGGGCTGCGCTGATTCCCATCACAATGGTCTGATCCGGCCCGTAAATCGATGATGCAATACCCGCGGCGACTGCCTCGAGGCTAGGCAGCCAGGTCCGGCCGACATAGTCCGGCGCGACGATGACGTAGTAGCCGTGAGCAACGCGGTGCAGCACGCCTCGATCGACGAGCCGCGCGATCTCGGGCCGCGGTTGGGCGTAGATGCCAGCCAAGTCCTGCGGCCGCAGGGTTCGAAGCGGTGCCCGCCAGAGCTCACTGGGCAGCACAGTGCTGCGATACTCAGTCATCAGCACCACCTCCGGAAGAGTATGCATATAGTTGGCCGTTACCCAACGAAATGCATACTACCGGATACGGTCTCTGGGTGCGCCGCCCTATACCGAGCAATCACACCGTCTATTTCGGCTTGCTGGCGGGGTAAACCTTGACTCGGCCCGCAGCTCTGCCGCAATGCGCGTCATAGTCTCCCAGTCGGCCCGGCTCGCTTCCCGCAGGATCGACTCGACCCGTACATGTACTCGATATCAGTTAAAGGCGTGGCTGTTCGTGACGGTCGGGTATTGCTGCTGAAGAACGAGCGGGAAGAGTGGGAGTTGCCGGGCGGCAGAATCGAAACCGAGGAGACGCCCGAAGAATGTGTAGCTCGCGAGATCACCGAAGAGACGCAGTGGCCGGCTACCACGGGGCCGATTCTCGACTCATGGATCTACTACATCAACCAGGTCGAGAAGCATGTGTTCATCGTGACGTACGGCTGCTACCCGGACACCGACGCCGATCCAGTTTTGTCGCACGAGCACAAAGAGGTCGGGTTGTTTCGTGAGGACGAGATAGCTGGGTTGAACATGCTAGACGGCTACAAGCGATCCGTCATGACTTGGTTCGCTCAACTCCGGGCAGCGGAGAAAGTCTAAAGGGACATGATGAGCGGCGACAGGTGCAGGCGTGCGGCGTCATCGGCCGCTATGCGAGCGAGCCCGTGTGTCCCACCTGTGCCGCGAACACCAGTGCCACGAGCCGGATCGTCGTCCGCGCCGCTCCCATCGCGTCCGCCATTTGGTTATGGGCCGCACCCGAGGCAGCGACCGCGATGGCAACCCGCGACCTACCGACGATCCTCCGCGCCTACCGCCGCATCAACGGGCTGAACCAAGTCGCGTTGGCCGAACTACTCGGCTACGACAAGTCATATGTGTCGATGCTCGAAACCGGCCGCCGCGCCATCACGGACTTGGCTTCCCGCCGACACATCGCGGCACGGTTGGGGCTGCCCGCCCACGTACTCGGTGTGACCGGCACAGACGACGCGGAATACCGAGCCATGCTCCAATTCGGCGACAGCACGGTGCGACTTGCTGAGATCGCCCGCAAATCCGGCCACGCCGTCGAGGCCGTCAACGAATTGTGGCCCCTGGTCGCTCGGCTGGAAGCCAGGGCAGCAGAGGGGCGGATGGAACGAGACAGCCTCATCCTGCTCGCACAAGCTCGGGTTGCACTCGGCGTCTCGCTCGGGACGGTCCTGCCCGAAGAACGCCTATCATCGGCCGCCCGCTGGACCGGTCAGGCGGTCAAGGTGGCCGCTCACCTTGATGACCCAGCGTTCTACGCTCACACGCTCCGCATGCACGGCAACGAGTTACGTAAAGCGGGCCACGTCGGCGCGGCAGTTGCCCGACTGGAGCAGTCATGAGAGCTATCGCTGGAACCCGCAGACCAAGGCTCGACGCTTGCGTTCCTGTGCCGTGCGACCGGTGAACTTGGGGACTGTGAACGATTCGATTCTGCCCTGCGTCAGTATCGGGGACTGCTAGAGCTGAACACGGGCAGTGACTTGCTGTTTCAGCCGTTCACATTGCGCGAAATTGAACTCCGCGGCTTGCTTGCTACCGGTCGCGTCGTCGAGGCCGGTCGACTCGTAAACCTCACGGTAGGAACGCCTGCCGCCCTCAGTGGCGCATCATCGAACGAGTGACGACGGGCGAAGTACTGGTCGCGATCAATGAATATAAAGGTGCCGCCGAAGCGTTCGCGGAGGCCATCACGGCAGCAGAGCAGCACCGTTTGCCTCATCAGATTCAGCGGACCATCCGGGCGGCGATCAAGAACGGCATGCGTGAATTGGCCACCGAAGCCGAAGCGGCATTGCAACGAACACGCTGGCTACTAGCACCGCACCGCAGCCCGTAGGCCGTATTCCTCTTCGCAGAAGCTCGGCATCTTCCGGTACGGGATCAAATGACGCGATCCGTCGCCGCCTGTCACGGACAACCGACCCTGAGATGCCGTAACCGCACCGAGCCACAGAGCGATGCGGGCGCGGCAGCAGGGTCCCGAGGCGGGGGTTCCAGCGCTCAACCGGCCCGGCACGGGGTGGGTAGCGTGCCGGGGTCCTCGGCGCGGATTTCTCTCGCAACACTCTTGACGTTCTCCTCCACCAATGTGGGGAGCGAGGCGACCGATGGGTAGCCGGGATAGTCGCGCGACAGTTCTGCGGTAATCGAGTTCAGCTTGTCCTCGGTGAGATCCGTGCCGTCGGGAAGCGCGGCGCGCACCAGGTGGCGGAAATGCTCGAGGTAGGTGCGCTGTTCCTCGATGAGTTCGGGGCCGCCGGGCGCGCCGTGGCCGGGATAGATCGTTCGGATGTGTGGGAAACGGGTGCGCAGTCGGTCGAGATCGACGAGCCAGCCGCAGGAATGCCCCTCCAGCAGCGCGGGAGTTGCTTTGTCCGCGACCAGGTCTCCGGCGAAGAGGGCTCGAGTCTTCGGGTCGTAGTAGGCCGTTGCGGTCTCGGTCTCACCGGGTCCGAACTCGGCGGTCTCCAGTGCGGTGCCTGCCGCGTCGATCGTCGCGCCTGGTGCGAAAGTGTGGTCGGGATAGGTTATTTGGGGCGCATAGTCGGAATTGGGGAGTGCTCGGGTGACGTCATAGAAGTGCAGCGGGTCGGTGCGCATCGAGGTGTCGACGGGTGCGGAGGCATAGACCGGCGCGTTGGGGGATGCCTGATGGAACACTCCGACGCCACCGACGTGGTCGGGGTGGGAGTGGGTGATCAGGACCGCGGCTATGGGCGAGCCGGTCGCCTCGGCGGCAGCCAGTGCCGCGTGGGCGTCGGTCAGTGACCGCTGGGTGTCGACGATGACCAGTCCTTGCGGGGCCTGCCACCAGTAGGTATTGACCGAACCCGGGTTGGCGGAGGCGAATCGGCCGACCACAGGTGCGGACTCCCCCGGCGGGTGCTCGACGGTGGACGAGCAGCCCGCCGCACAGAGCAGGGCGAGCAAAGACACTGTCGATCGCTTCATCGGAACGCCTCCGCGTGATCGGTGGCCCAGTCCTCGAAGGTGCGCGGTGGCCGTCCGGTGATCTCCTGCACCGTGGGCACGACAGGCGCATCGTCGAACTCGCCGTCGGCGAAGAACCGGAAGAAGGCATCGACGTACTCGGCCGGGGTGGTCCGGCTCATCTCGACCCTCGCCTCGGCGTCGGACTGTGCCGTCAAACGCAGTGGCCGGTCGAGGATCTGGGCCAGCATCTCGAGACGATCCGCGGGCAGCAGAGCTGCAGGGCCGCTGAGTGCATGACTACGCCCGTAATGCTCACGGCGGGTAAGCACCGCCGCGGCGACGCTCGCGATGTCACGTGGATCGATGGCGGCTATCGGTACTCCGCCGAACGGCGCGCGCACCACATCACCGGCCCGTAGCTGTTCGAGCCACTCGAAGGTGTTGGACATGAAGCCGCTCGGCCGCAGGAACGTCCAGTCGATACCCGATGCGCCGATCGCGGCCTCACCGGTCATGTGCATCTTGACGACGGCATTGTCGGCGTGACCACCCACCACCGATCGCGACGACAGCAACACGACATGCGCGACCCCTGCCGCCCGCGCCTTCGCGAGCACCCCTGGCATATCGCGGAAGCCGCCGAGCAGGAACACTGCCTCGACATCGGCGAGGGCTTCGGACAGGCTGTCCGGTCGGTTCAAATCGCCTTCGACGAACTGGACTTCGTGGCGCTGCGTGGTTTTCCCCGCGTCGCGAACCAATGCGCGTACCGGACGTCCCTGTGCGGCCAACTCCACGACCAGTGCGCCTCCGACATTGCCGGAGGCACCCGTTACCAAGATCATTATTTCCTTTCGGTGCAAAGCCGTGCGCTACTGATCATGCCTGTTTGGTCGGCAGCACGACGATCTGACGAAGGTTGACGTGGGCGGGGCGGCTGACGGTGTAGGCGATCAGGTCGGCGACGTCGTCGGCGCTGAGTGCCGGTATGGCGATGAACATTCCGTCGAGCTGGTCGGTGAGCTCGGGATTGTCGATGTGGCTGCCCAATTCGGTGTCGGTGAGGCCGGGCTCAATGTTGGTGACGCGGACGTTTCGTGGCCCGAGTTCGGTGCGCAACATCGCTGACAGCTGCGTGATAGCCGCCTTCGTCGCACCGTAGACCGCGTAGTCGGGAAAGGCGACGTGGGCGCCGATCGAGGAGACGTTGACCAGGTCGGCCGGGTGCCCGGCGTCCGCGGCAGTGACGAGGTCGGTGGCGAAAGCTCGGATTACGCGCAGCACGCCTGTGATGTTGGTGTCGACCATGCGCGCCCATTCGTCGTCGCGGGCCGCGAGAATCGGATTGGGCAGCATGACGCCAGCGGCGTTGACGACCACACTCGCAGGGCCGAATATCTCGTGTACCCGGGCCGTTGCCGCGGTGACGCTGTCCGGGTCGGTGACGTCGACGGTGACCACCGCCGCCGTACCGCCGTCCGCGGCGATCTTCGCAGCCAGTTCGGTCAGCCGCTCGGTGCGCCGTGCCAGCAGTGCGACGCGGGCGCCGGATCGGGCGAGCGTACGGGCGGTGGCCTCGCCCATGCCGCTTGCCGCGCCGGTAACAACGGCGGTCCGACCGGTGAGGTTGTCGTAACTCATGGGTGGAGTGTTTCCCAGTGTGCTGACGAGCGGCTGTCAGTCGCTGTCAGTGCGCTGGCATCAGTCATCCCCTGGAGACGACGACCGGGACCGACAGGCGATCCCCACGGCGGTGGGCCAATCGCGAGTAAGGCGGACACGTCATTGCCCGTCGGTCACCGATGTCCGATTTCACGGCGCTGACCAGCACAGCAGCGCCAACACTGGTACAACTGTTCAGTGTTGTATGCGGTGCGCTCGACCCTCCAGAATTCATGCGGGTAGCCCTACTCGGCGCGGTCTCCATATTCTCCGCGGACGAGGTAGCCGTGTCCGTCGGAGGTCCGCGAGTCCGCGCATTGCTGGCGATGCTGGCGCTGGATCGGGGCCAGGTGGTCTCGACCAGCAGGCTCATCGACGGAATTTGGGGTGATCGACCGCCCGTCGGATGCGCTAACGCACTGCAGTCGCTGGTCAAACGGCTGCGAGCGGCGATGGCGCCGGCGAATCCGATCGAGACCCGCAGTCTCGGGTATGTGCTGACGATTCCCTCCGATGCCGTCGACGCACCTCGTTTCACCCAGCTCGTCGCCGAAGGGACATGGCACCTGGAGCGTGGCCAGGCCGAACAGGCCGCCGAGCTGATCGATGCTGCGCTGGCATTGTGGCGCGGACCGGCCCTTGCCGATCTGCTGGACTTTGCCGTGTTCGAGTCTGTTGCCGCAGCCCTGACCGCGCAGCGGCTGACCGCGATCGAGGCACGAGCGCACGCGTATCTAGCCATGGGTCGCGCCGGGGAGCTGATCCAGCAACTGACGGAGGAGGCCGCGGCACATCCCTTCCGAGAGACGCTGTCTGCCGCCCTGGTTCGGACGCTCGCGGCAGCGGGCCGCCCCGCCGAGGCGCTGCGAGTGTTCGAACAGACCCGGGACTTGCTCGACCGTGAACTGGCCGCCGCCCCGGGGCAGGCGCTGACCGCCGCGCTGCGCGAGATCCATGCCGCACCGCAGCCGACTGTGAGCACACCCTCGCTGCCTGGCCGCTCGACCAGCTTTGTCGGCCGTGACGCCGACGTCGACCGACTCGATCGCATGCTGACATCGAATGCATTGATCACCCTGGTCGGTCCCGGTGGTGCCGGGAAAACCCGGCTGGCCGTGGAGACCGCGACCCGAATCACGACGCGCTGGCCGCATGGCCTGCGGCTGGTCGAACTCGCTTCGGTGACCGACCCGAGCGTGGTGGGCAACGCCATCCTGGCAGCATTGACCGTTTCCGCGAATCGGGACGACGTCGGTTCCGACGCGCTCACCCAGATCTGCTCGGTGCTGGCCGACAAGCGTTTGTTGCTGATCATCGACAACTGCGAACACCTTGCCGTACGCACGGCGCAGCTTGTCGACGGAATCCTGCGGCGTTGTCCCGCGCTGACCATCATGACCACCAGCCGCGAACCGCTCGGCATTGTCGGCGAAACCCTCTTCCCGGTGACGCCGCTGGCACTGCCCGACAGGCAACACACCTCCGCGGCGGCCGCCGAATCCGCTGCCGTGCGGCTCTTCATCGATCGCGCCGAAACCGTGCTCCCGGCCTTTTCCCTCACCGACGACAATTGCGCGGCGGTCAGCGGCATCGTTCGCAGACTCGATGGGCTACCGCTTGCCATCGAACTCGCCGCGGCGCGCATCCGCGCATTGTCACCGAGCACGCTTCTCGAGCGGCTCGACGACCGATTCCTGCTGCTCACCAACGGGTATCGCACCGCGGCAACCCGCCACCAGACGCTGCGTGCGGTCGTGGACTGGAGCTGGGATCTGCTCAGCGAAGCCGAACGCGAATTAGGCAGCAGGCTTTCGGTTTTCGTCGGCGGTGCCACACTGGACGCTGTCGAGCAGGTCTGCGGGGGCGACCTCGATACGCTTGCTTCACTGGTGGACAAGTCGCTCGTCGAGTTCGATGGTGCGCGCTATCGCATGCTGGAAACCATCCGCGCCTATGCCGCAACGGAACTCGCGGCCACGGGCGAGCGTGCGGCGCTGGATCGAGCGCACGCGGATTACATTCTCGACCTGGTCGAGCGGGCCGAGCCGGCACTACGGACCGCGCGCCAGCACGAATGGGTCGCCCGACTGAACATCGAACATGACAACTGCGTCGCCGCAGTGGGGTGGGCCGTGGAAACCGTCGACATCGACCGGTCGTTGCGCCTGTACGGCAACCTGATCTGGTACTGGACACTGTGCGGCTTCCAGGCCGAGACAATGCACTGGCGAGAACAAGTGCTCCGACTGGTCGGACAACCGCCACCCGGATCGACTGCCGACTACCTGGCTTGCGCCTTCGCGGACCGCTTGCCGGTGCATTACGACATTTTTTCGTGGGGCCGAGCAGAAGGTGACTCGGATAGTCTCGACCGGCTCGTGCGGCAGGCTATGACCGAGCAGCGACAGCCACACCCTGCCTTTGTTCTCATGCTCGCGCTGCAACACAGTCGCGGTGGGGATCGGACGCTGCTCGACGAATGCGTTCGATCCACCGACCCCTGGCTCGCGGCCAACGCCCAGGTGCGACGTGGCGTCGAATTGCTCGACGCCGCTCGACACGAGGCCGCGGCGTTCGACCTGGAGAATGCTCTCGTCCGACTTCGAGACATCGGCGAGCCCCGTGGGCTGACCAGGGCGCTGTTGGTCCTTGCCAAGCAGCGCACCAATACGCTCGGGCTACCCGCGGCATCGGCAGCGATGGCGGAAGCGGCGGCACTGACCGCCACCTGGACGAGTGCCGATGAGGTCGTCGGGGTACGCACGTGGCTGGGACAACTACGGGTGTGGCATGGTGACATCGCCGGAGCCGCGGGCGAGATCGCCTGCGCCCGTGTCCGACTCGACGCCACCGTACCCACGTTCACCCGAGCGTGGATGCACGTGGTGGAAGCCGAGATAGCCCGTCGTCGTGGCGAACTCGGCGAGGCGTTGGCGCGCTTCCACGAGGCGCTCCCCATGCTGGCCGCAAGCAGGGCACGGGCGGATCGTCCGGTCGACACCATGGCGACCTTCGTCGAGACCTGGGGCCGGACCGTGTATGCCATTGCACTGGTCGGCAACGGTGACCGCCACAGCGCCCACACCGAGTTGGCTGCCGCACTGGCACTACAGCAGCTCAGCGGCAATCTGCCTTTACTGTTCGCGATCAGTATGGGCTATGGGTCTGCGGTGCTGGCCGACGGGGACGCGGAACTCGCGGTGACGATTATCGTGGCCCGCGACAACCTGTGCTGCGAACACAACCATCGCGGGCCTGGTGCACAGCAGATCATCGACGCCGCGAGAACCCAGCTCGAGCCTGCCACCTACGACCGCGCGCTCGCTGTCGGGCACGCACTCACCGTCGACGACCTTTATGCACTCCTCGCCGAGATCCGAATCCGCCGCCGCGGATTCGCAATGACGACGCGGGCAACGACCGAACCGGACAGTGTGATCCATGTGATACGGCACGAGGGTCCTCGACTGCCTGCGCCATGAGCCGACCGCGCGAAGCCGCAAGCTATCGGTCCACCCGACGCAGGTCAGAACATCGCGCCGTTGGCACGAATCGTCTGGCCCGACACCCACGCCGCGCCGTCACCCACCAACCACCCGACGACCGGAGCGATGTCCTCGGGGATACCGAGCCGCCCCCGCGGGCTGTGATGTGTTGCCGCCTCGATGGATTCGGGGGTCTCCGCGCCCCGGTAGAAGTCGTCGTCGATGGGTCCGGGCGCGACCGCGTTGACGGTGATACCACGAGCACCCAACTCCTTGGACGCGGCGAGCACCATGCGCTCGACGGCGGCCTTGGAGCCCGAATACAGGCCGTAGGTGCCGGTCATGATCGCGGTCAGGGTCGTCGAAAGCACCACGTAGCGCCCACCATCGGAAAGATGGCGAGCGGCAGCGCGCAGCGTATTGAACGCACTGCGCGTATTGAGGTTGATGAGATGATCGAAGTCCTCGTCGGTGAATTCCACGAGCGGCTTCTTGATCACCGCACCCGGAGTGTGAATGACGATGTCCAGCTTGCCGTGCTCGGCAACCACCTTCGCGAACAGCGCGTCCACCTCCGACGACGAGGTGGCGTCGGAGCGGACAGCCGCCGCGGTCACGTCGTATTTGGTCAACGTGGCCACCGTCTGCTGCGCGGCATACTCGTTACCGAGGTAGCTGATGACGGTGGTCGCCCCACGGGCGGCGAGGTTCTCGGCGAACGCCGCACCCTGATTTCGGCTCCCGCCAACTACCAACGCGACCTTACCTACCAAATCGCGTGCACCAATGACATCGGACATCGCTGGTTCTTCCCTTCACCGCAGCCTTCGGATCAGCAGCGCATCGCCGCCGCAGCACACGCTGGTGCATCGCGCTGTCAATCGGCTGACACACGCTGACAGTGGTGAACGCGCGCCGAGAGCCGGACCGAGTCGGCAGTCGCGCGATGGCCCGTCCGAGTTGAATTCCACACCGCTGGTGCGTAGTTCGCTATTCCACGTTTCAGGCAGGGACGCCGAGCGTCGCGCACAGGGCGGCTTCGGGGATAACCGGGAGACTATCTCTTGGCTCCTGGCACCGCACCACAACCCGTAGGCTCTTCGGCCCTACCGGTATCAACACGCACACGGCCCGTTTGGTTCGGAGCAGCGCCCGCTGCTCCGACTTCCCGTGGATCGCGAGAAGACTCGGCGGGCCGTTGGTCCACTACGGCCGAGTTCCTCCCGACTACGAAACTCCCGCTACCGCTTTCTACACGGAGTCGCGTGTTGTCCGCTCGTTGTCGACGTGTCCCGAGCGGGCCAGGATGAGAACGCTGACTACGAGCACCCAAGTGGGAAACGCCAGCGTGACCCACATGCTGATTTCGCTCCCGATAAGCAGTGTCAGCGCCAGCAGGTAGCTGAGGCCGGCGAGCCACCGGGGCATCAACCTGGTCTTCAACCAAATTGTCGCCAACGAGATCATGAACACGGCGGCCATCCGAAGCGCATACGTCTGGGTCGCCGAAAACACGACCATCTTGCCGAAGCTGACCACCTCGGCATGGGCGGCCGTATCGACGACCCCGGTGTTGCTTGCTACCAGCGCTCCGGCGGTGGCGGTGGCGACGAACATCATCGCCAGAAACAGCAGCCCGCTGCCGAGGAACACCGACAGGAAGAACCGGTCTTCGTAGCGCCCGAATCCGTCGCGCACTACGCCGATGAACCACAGGAAGCTGATGCCCGCGAAGGGCATCAGCACGGTCGCTGTCTTGATCGCGGTCTGTGTGCCCTTCATCAACTCAGTCGAATCCCGAACGCCTTCGGGTATTTCGATGCGTATCAAAATCAACGTTGTTCCGAACAACACCGCGAATAGGACTCCGGCCAGTGCGGCGGCTCGCGGCGTCGACAGATTGCGAAAAGTCGAGGCCTGATCCGAGTGTTGCGGCTGCGTTGGCATGGCATCATCCTGCCAAACCCGAGCATGTTTGGCGGGGCGATGGATTCGAATAAGTGAACCAGATCATTTCAGTTTCCAGGATCTCCTTGCAGTCTGGACATACGACCGCCACTCGTTTCCATCCTCACTTTTCCGGCGCGCACAGCAAACTGGACACACTCAAATTTGATGGAGCAGGTCACGGCCGCGTGGCGATATCGCCAGACGCCCGGTCGAAGCGACGCCGATCCACGGGACCGTCCAATATCTGTTAGCGGAGCGGATTCCCGGCTAACGGCCTCTGATAGACCTCTATCAGCAGGTATGACTTACCGATTCGGGCGAGGTCAGCGCATGCATTCACCGCGCATTGCGCTGCGGCCATGCGCCTGGAGGCGTACGCTGATCGGCGCCCGGTTTCCTACAGCGGTATGGAAGGTGGAGCCATGTCGACGACCGATTGTAGCTGGAGCAAACCGGCGGCTATGGCCATACCGGCCGAAGGCTATTTCGAGCTGGAGCGGGGCCGATACGGCCCGATCTATCCACGCACGCCCGCCGCCTATGGTTTCTCGATCATCGCGAAGGTGAAGCCGGGCCGAGAAGAGGCCGTTCGCGCATACGGCAAGCAGATCGAGGAGGCGGTCGCCGGTAGTCCGGATGTGCTGGCACCACTGCGGCTGCATTATCTGCGATGGGTGCTGTTCGATGTCGGCTCCGGATTGCATTTCCAATACCAAGGCATCTTCGACACTGATTTCGACAAATACACCGAGGATGCGGTGGCGCTCTTCGCCCAGACCGGTATCACCACCGTCTTCACCAATCTCGAAGGATTCCCCGAAGACTGGAAGGAAAATCCGGACGCATTCGTCAAATTCGTTCGGGAACACCAATTTCCGAGCTTCCTCGAATACGGAGAATACCCCTACGTCACCGCTGACGAAATCAAAAAGGCGCTGCGACTCAAGGCGGCGTTTTCCGACATGCTCGACCAGATGCAGTGACCACTACGTCGGCGCTCGAGTTCGACGATATCCAACACATCCTGCTGACGCGCACCCCGGCGATGACAGGCCGCTACGAGTTCCTGTCCTTCGACGATCCTGCCGGGGGCCGGGCCTGGTTGGCCGAGCTGCTGGACCGGGTCGACTCGGCGGCAGACGCAAGCGCCTCGATGGACAGCTCCCAGCGTTGGATCACCCTGGCCTTCACCTGGCGCGGGCTGCGTGCGCTCGGGGTGTCGGAGGAATCGCTCGCCACTTTTCCCGACGAGTTCCGCGAAGGCATGGCCGCCCGCGCCGACATCCTGGGCGACACGGGCGCCAATCACCCGGACAACTGGGAGGGCGGGCTGGCCGGTGACGACCTGCACGCCATCGCGATCTTGTTCGCCCGCAGCGATGCCGAGCACCAAAGGTGCACCGCCGAGCACAACAAGCTCGTCGCCCGCTGTCCAGGTGTGCGGGTGTTGTCGTTCTTGGATTTGAACGCGACGCCTCCGTTCGACCACGCCCATGACCATTTCGGGTTCCGGGACCGGTTGTCCCAACCGGTGATCGAGGGATCCGGTGAAGAACCGACGCCGGGCTCGGGCGCACCGCTGAAACCCGGTGAATTCATCCTGGGCTACCCCGATGAGGAGGGGCCGGTTCACGGGCTGCCGCAACCGGAAGTGTTGTCCCGCAACGGAAGTTACATGGCATACCGACGGCTGCAAGAACACGTCGGTGCGTTTCGGGATCATCTGCGTGCGCATGCCGACACCCCGGACGAGCAGGAACTGCTCGCTGCGAAGTTCATGGGCCGTTGGCGAAGCGGCGCCCCGTTGGTGTTGGCACCCGACCGGGACGATCCACAGCTGGGTGCAGATCCCATGCGGAACAATGACTTCAACTACAAAGAGATGGACCCGCACGGCTACGCGGTACCGCTCGGCTCGCACGCGCGGCGACTCAATCCACGCGACACCGCAGTGAATATGAACCGCCGCAGGATGATTCGTCGCGGAGCCACCTACGGGCCTGCGTTACCCGAGGGCGCACCCGATGACGGGGTGGACCGAGGCATTGCCGCGTTCATCATCTGCGCCAGCCTGGTTCGTCAGTTCGAGTTCGCCCAAAACGTCTGGATCAACGACAAGACGTTCCACGAACTCGATAATGAGCACGACCCCATCTGCGGCGCCCAGGACGGCACCTTGGAGTTCACCATCCCCAAACGGCCTATCCGCACAGTAATCGAGGGGCTGCCCGCCTTCACCACACTCAGGGGCGGCGCGTACTTCTTCCTGCCCGGTATCGGCGCCCTGCGCTACCTGGCCGCCCTCGACAGTCGAGAGGTGAAATCATGAACACCCGACCGCGGGCACGCACCTATAACCAGGACCACATCCCACGCCCGCACAACGGGCGCAGACGGATCAGCATCTACTGGACGTGGAGCTACCCGTGGGAGGCCCAACGCGATCCCGCCGAAATGTACAACCGTTTTTCCACGATGACCGAAGTCCGCAACGCACTGTGGCCGGGCTACGAGACCCCCGAATACGACGCAGCGCACTTCCTGCAAGGCATCGCAGGCACACTCGAACTGTTCCACCGCTCGACGCTCGCGTTTCAACGGCTGGCCGGTGCGGCGACCGGCCACCCCGTGGCGGTGTTCCAGCGCATCGACCAGGCCGGCTACACCTTGCCGATCGACGAACGAATCCTCGACGACACCGACACGCTGATGGTATTCGGGCTCGATCACCTCCTCTCCGAACAGGAAGCCGCGCCCGAAGAGGTCGCCGCGATCCGCGAATGGCTGGAACGCGAAGGCACCTGCCTGTTATTGGCACCGCACCACGACGTCGGCTTCACCGACGACTACACCCAGCGACAAACCGAATACCAGCATCACGGCGACCCGCTGGTGCCCCGTCAGCAGCGATTCGGCCAATACACACGCTCGCTGATGAAGGCGCTCGACGTGCCGGTGCACAACAAGTGGGGCCTACGCCCCGCGGTCGTCGACGGCACCGACGAGATCGCCCCCCTCACCGGGTTCCGCGATCTGGACACGCCCCAATTGCTCGACAACGTCACCACATTCAACTTCCACCCCCACTTGCCGCACTACGAGCTCACGATGCCCGAAAGCGACTCGCTCCGAGTCCTGGGACGCCAACGCGTCGACCCCACCCGGCCCCATCCCTTCACCGCCGCCGGGAACACGGAATTCAACGCGCTGATCTGGATGCCACCCACCGGCCCGCGTGCAGGCGACATCGTGCTCCTCGACTCCACCAACTTCACCACACTGTTCGGTGGCACCGACAGCCTCGAAAACCTCTGGCACAACCTCGCCACCATGAAATGACCGCAAGCACTCGGCCGTGCCGTACATAGTGTGTCGATCCATCTCGGAGAAGTCGCATACCCCGAAAACCTTCACATCCCATTCGCGGACCCGCACCTGGCCGATCATCTCCGGGTTGCGCGAGCCGGGAGCAACCGCCGCGCGGCCGCACCGGAACTCGGTGCTCCCGCTCGAACCTTGGAATTCGGAGGTTTCTTAGCGATATCTCAACGGCCGAACCCGCTATCCGACGCCTACGCTCGGAATATCGGAAAGAGGCAGTGATGAATAGCCAACGCATGGTGCTGCTCGCCGCCGAATCGGGAGATCTCCCCAACTACAGCACGAGCGCGGTCATGATCGGCACCACGATCCTGTTGATGATCATCGTCGTGATCGCCGCCTACGTGATCCGCAGTGGACGGCGAGGCTGACACTCGGCGACTTACGTGAGCATCGCTCTTCAATAAGAGCGATGCTCTTCAAATAATCGCCGAATGTCAAGAGCAATTCCCACAGAGGGCGATCGGCACCGATATTTGTGAAACCTTGATCCTGCCCAGACGACGAAGCCGGATCAGTCGATCAGTCGAGGACAATTCGCCGAGTGACATAGCGTCCGCACCCGGAAGCTGCGACCGCCGAACACCAGCTCAGCCCGGGTCAGTAGCGAAGACTCTCCGGTGGTGCGGTGTGGCGAACGCTGATCCAGACCATGGTGGGCACTGTCGAGTACGAACATCGCCCGCCGGACTCGGCCAACCGAACTACGGTCGCCGGTTTGCCGTCGTCTTGGCCTTCGACTTCGACTTCGGCCGGCGAGCCGCACACACGACGAAACCCGGCATAGTCGGTTCGGACCGCTGCGCCGGTCTGTGCGGTTCAGCGCCTACGGACGCTCGAACTCGCCGTCGACACACCGGCCCGAAGGCTTCCCACGCGCTGGGCGTGCAGAAAGGCGCGGGCCCATTTGCCTGTAAACCCTATGCCCCCACCATGTTTCACCGCTTCACCACGATCCGGACGTGCACCTCAGCGTATTCCGGCCCCAGTCTGCGACTCGACTGCGCCGCGGGCCCGATCGCGAGCCTGATCGTCATCCAGGACAATCAGCGCGAGCACTACTCCGACGCCGCCACCGAAACACTCGGCGACACAGAGTGGCTTCAGCGCCTCTCGGACGAGCGGCTACACCTCGAACGCAATATTCGAAGCGCGAGCGCAACTTGTATCATCAAACAGCGCAATGTATTTGGCTGCATCCAGTATCGAAACCTCTAGGAAATGCCCAACCGCCACCTCAGGTCCGACGATACGAACCGGGGTCGATCAGACCTGGCCGTCACGGGCCGAAAGCCATGACCGAAATCAAGATTCCCAGTGCCCTATGTTCCACTGCGGCAGCGTCACTGGTCGCTCGAGGACCCGGCGAGTGCGCGCAATGGGATGCAGCTTTCACTTCGCACCGATCTGGCCGTCCAGTACCACGCCGTGTTGGGCGGCGGGTTCGCAGACTGCGAGCCTGCTGGTTCCTCGACGACCGGCTACGAGCGCGCTCGGGGCATCGAACGCCGCATCCAGGGCAGTCGACTGTTCGAACGATCCGTACGAGTCGGTCCTCGATGGACCGAATACCGCGCCGACGAACTCGGCTTTGCCGCGGTCTGCTCGATCGGGCTGGATGCCGGCCTGTAGAGCGCAAGCGCGCCGGTCGTACGAGCAGGGAGAGGGAGGAGTGGCCGCGAAAGCCATGTCGTCCATCACAGCCTCGACTCACAATTCGGGTGGATTCGGGTGCGGCACATATGAACGGTGGGCCGGTGGGCGCATTGACAGGCGTCGGTCACAACCGGCGAGCACCCGCCAGCGGCATCGACGAGACCGGCGACGTGATCACTCCGGTGCCGTAGGTCGATGCGTGGATGACTTCGCCGTCACCGGCGTAGAGGGCAGAGTGGTTGCCGCCGTAGTACGACACCAGATCGCCCGGTTGCAGGTCGTCCAGCGATACCGGCGTTCCGGCGGCGAGCTGCCCGTAGCTGGTGCGCGGCACGTCCACACCGGCCTGCCCGTAGGACCACTGCACCAGACCCGAGCAGTCGAAGGCGCCGGGGCCGACCGCGCCGTAGGAGTAGGCGGAGCCGAGCTTGGTTCGGGCGGCGTCGACGGCGACCTCGCCGGTGGTTTTCGGCGGCTTCACTACAGCGGGAGCGGTCTGCGCCGGAGGAGCCATTCCGAGAAGGCTGGTAAGGAATGGAACGTCGATTCGAGGAAGGCCGTTGGGGAATAGGAGTTCCATTCCCGGAATGTTCGCAGGCACCGGAATCGTCGCAGGCGCCGGAAGCTGCGCGCCCGGAACAGCCAAGGGCGCCGAAAGCTCGAACGCCGGGGCACCGGCGGGTGTCGCAGGCTCAATTCCCGGAGCGGCGGCGAGTGCAGCAAGCTCGATTTCAGGAAACGCGGCGGGGGCAAGAAACTCTATTCCGGCAAAATTGGAACCGATCGGAGCTTCCGATTCCGGCAATATGGCGTTGTGCCGGAAACCGGCTCCGGCAGTATCGGAGGCCATCGGGGCTTCCAATTTCTGCAGTATGGCGTTCTGCCGGAAATCGATTCCGACAATATCCGCGGGGATCGAAATATCGTCGGGAACCTCGAACGTTCCCACGCTCGGAATCGTCACCGGCTGAGCCGATGCCTGAGCCGAATTCAGCAATGTTGCAAGGAAGGCGATAACCCCCGCAGCAAGCGCCAAGAAAACAACGCGCCGCAGGGAGCGAAGATATCGGACGTCTGTCGTTGATGCCATGATACGGTCCTCCGATTTTCATATCGACTGCCGATGGCGGGCCTTACGACGCCGTATTTCATGGCGTGTAGGACTTCACCAAGACCTCGAACTGATTCGAATACCATCACGGTGATCTGTTAATCCAGCGGATCCGATCCGAGCGTCTACCTTTCGGCACATATTGCACCACGTAAAGGGCGACACACTTGCATTTCGATAACGAAACAATAACTAATTCCGAAGGCCGCAGCGCAATGATTCGAAGTTCATATGCCGCATAGCATTTTCGACCCCGGTTATACAAAGTGCCCCGCAGCGGAAATCCATTCCACTGCGGGGCACCATCGACCGTAGATCTCAGGCGGTGATCTGCTCCTCGATCTGTTCCGCGATCGTGCGGAGCTTCGCCGCGAATTCGCGCGCCGCGACCGGATCACCACTCGAGCCCTTGACGACTCGCCGGGTCAGCGCGACGAGCCGCGATTCCATCGCGGTGAAGATGTCCGCCGCCCGGTCGTGCGAGTCATCCGGCAATTCACCACGCAGCCACGCCTGGAGTCGCTCGACCACCACGGCTTCGTCGTAACGCTCGGGAAGGAGCGCGACCGCTTCCCGGAGCTTGCCCGCAGTGACCTTCACATCGGCGCCACCAGCGACCGTGGTGTATATGGTGATCGCCGCGTCTTCGCCGTATTCGGCAGCCACCGGCAGCAATTCGCGAACCTGGCCCTCGTTGATGGTCGGCGCCAGTGGGTGCAGCCGGGCCGCAAGTGGCCAAGCTCGAATGAGCTTGTGGGCGTATGACCGCTGCATATCCCACCGCTGTTCCACGTACTCGTCGAATGTTTCGTGATTGTCGCGGTACAGCCGCCCGTCGCGCACAATCTGCAGAGCCCGCCCGGCGGCCCAGAATGCGATGCGCAGTGTGTCGATCGACGACTCGCACAATGTCAGCTGCGACCGCTCCCGCTCGCTCAGCGGGCCATCACCGGCGACGGGTACCGGCATGGTCAAGACATTCAGACCCGGGGCCTTCTCCGGGAGCGGCTCCGGGAGCGGCTCCGTGGGCGCGTCGGACGCGGCGCCCACCGAGGTGACCGTCTCGATAGCACCCCGACGCCGCCATTCGGCGTCGCGCAGCGGCGACACCGGTGGAGTGTGCTCAGCACCGTCGGCCAGCGGATTTAGGCCGCCTATCGAACCCTTCCTGCGTTGGGGAGGCATCAGGCCGGCACCTCCACTGCGACCCGATATGAGCTCACCAGCTCGTCGCCCACCTGCCGATACTCTCCCAAATCTTCGATCGGGTTCTCGGCGCCTTCGCCGACCTCCCCGTCGGCTGCCTCTCGATACCATTTCCAAGAGCTCAAATAGGTTTGGAATACGTCGTATCCAGCGCTCTCCAGATTCCCCCGTTGCGTCCGGTATTCGGTCGAGACATTCACGCCATTCTTCATCGTCACCGGAACCTTGGTCATCAGGACTCGCACCCGAATCTCCCGACTACTTTCGGACGCCGCCTCCTCGGCAGCCCTATATGTACTCGGCACTCGTTTGACTTCAGAGGGGCTCACACTCGTCAGCAGCAGGAGCTCATCGCTTGCCGGGATGGCGGCTTTGAAGATCTCGGCCGACTCACCCCCGGCATCCACGATGATGACATCGAAATTCGCGGCATTGTCGGTAATGCAGTCGTTGACGTGCCTGGACGGGAAGGCGATCAACTCGAACGGGACCTCGATTTCCCCCCTGATCAGCCGTCGATGCCACGAGTACCCGGTTTGGCTGAGCGGGTCGGCATCGATTACCAGCACCCGCAGTCCGTGAATCGAAGCGAAGTAACTTGCCAAGAAAAACGCTGATGTCGTCTTGCCGACACCGCCCTTGAGATTCCCCAGTGTAATAACCAGGGGTTCGGGCAGATCGAGTGCCGCAACAGAATTCGTCATGGACGGTCCTCCGAGGGTGAGGAGTAAATTACTGTGCGGGGCAAGTTTCGCACAGCGTCAGCGAATTACAGCTGATTGCGGCGTCCTATTTCCCGGGCGTGGCGCAATCCGAATGTGTCCAATTGGACACACTGCGTCCGATGGACGCAATTCTGTTCTTCCTGGACTCCCGCCCCGGCCCGGCGCCGGTCGGCAGCTCAGGGCACGACGGCCTGCCGGTCGTGACCCACCAACTCATTGCCAGAACGATGGCGTCAACCCGCCTCCAACTGCTCCATACTCACCGGCCGGTCGTAGACCCACACCATCTGGCAGGCCGTGGCCGCGAAAGCGTGCGGAGTAACTCATCGGGCGTCGGGCCGTGCGTGATCAGACCCAGGAGGTGTCACGCCCGATGCGACGCGCTCGCCACCCAACAGACGCCTGCCCCGATGACGGCTACGGGTCCCAGGGGTCGAGTCCGCCGTGGGGTTCCAGATGGTCGAGGTTGGAGACTCTCCTGACCGACGCCATCAGCCGGGCACGGTTGAGATCGGAGGGTTGGGCGTAGTACTGCTGCGCCGCCTCCTGATGCAGCGTCGCCACCTTGTGCCCGATAGCCCAGCGGGTGTCACGGCCGACCTTGTTCCATTCGTCGGGCGTGATCGCAGCGCGCAGCGCTTTGTCCGAATCCCAATGTTGTTCAACGGTTCTGACAAATTTGGTGTCGATCACAGCGCCGGGCGCCGGCTCGTTGGCGTGCCTGGCGAAGCTGTCGGCCGACACCAAAGCTTGGGCGGCAAAGGACATGTGCGCCTCGTCGCCGACGTGATTCTGCACCGCTCGCGCGGCGGCGACGGCCTTCTGCAGGGGCGCGAACCCGTAGGGGTTCTGCGACATACTCGATTTCTGGGTGCTCGATGCGCGCATCGCGTTGGTGACCATACTGTGACTCCATCCAGCAGACAGCAGCGCAGCCGGCAGCTGGCTGCCGGAAATCTTGGCGTCCTCCAGGCTCTTCAATGCTTTGGCGACCGACAACTCGTTCTTGATGCCCCCCGACTTGGTGGATCCTGCAACTATCGACTTCCAGTTATCCCGAGCCAACTGGTTCCAGGTGTGCGACTCCTGACGTTTGGGCGCGACGTTGATGTTGGTGCGGTCAACCGCTCTACGCCCGCGCGCGAGGGGGTTCAATGGACTCGCCACACCGCCCGCGAGCCACGCGGTGATCGGCGAACTGTTGATGGTGTTGAGGGCGGAGAGGCCGGCTACCGTTCCCCCCTTCGCGCCCCCCCTGCTGCTTCCCATGCCGAGGGCAGTGCCGCCGCTGCCGCCGCTGCCGCCGCTGCCGCCGGATCTGGTCTGGCCGTTTTGTATCGCCAGGGCAAATCGGTTGGCGATCCACTCATTGCCGCCGTCGAGGCTGCGGCTGAGTCGCTTCAACTGGGAGATGGCGACGATCTCGGCCACGCCCGCGATGACGATCACCGCCATGACCTGGCCCTGCGCCTGCCGGAACAGGTTGCCGAGAAACAGGACATACACACCGAGGAAAACAGTGAAGGCGGTCATCCTGGCCGCCGCGACAAAACTGTCCACGACATTGCGGACCAGGAACGTCTGTGTCGGCCCGTAGACGAAACCTCCTGCGGCGAAGCCGAATATCGACATGAACCCGTGGTACAGCGCATCCAGCGCGGCCTTGACCACTTTGATCGACAGGTACACCGCGAAAATCAACAGGATCCCGGCGCAGACCAACAGCATCAGTCCGGTGCCGACCTGGCCCATGGTCGGGTTATCGGCCTTGGCATAAGCCGCGGAATCCCCGCATGCCTTCATGCCGTTCTTGATCCGCTCGTCATCGCCGGAAACGACACCGGCCGACCATGCCGAACGACACGACGGCCGCTCGTCGACCACGTGCCCGAAATTCCACACCTGCAGCGGGCGCCGAGCAAAGTTATCTGCCAGATCCCCCTGCATCGTGGTCACCAGGTGCGTCGGGTTCGGATGATTATCGCCGTTCAGACCCGCAGCGACCGAGATCCCCACATCACGTCCCTGCGCGAGCAACCCGTCGGAGGACAGCACATCCCCGAGCGGATCGGCGAGGAACACCGGGCCGATGATCGCGACACCGATCATCGTGACAACCTGCATAGTGGCCTTGGCCGGATTGCCACGGACAATGAACCACGCGACGAAAAATGCGCCGATCGTCGCCGCTGTCACCAACATCAACGGTGTCGCGATCTGGCCGGTCAACGCATCGGCGACACCGTGCAACGCCGACCCGAACATATTCAGCCATCGAAAACTCAACGCGAACCCGATCACCCAGATCGCCGTCGTCACGATGGCCATGTACCCGATGAACTCCAGGCCGAGAATGGCCCACAGAATCGTGGCACCCGCGTTCAACGGGCCACCATGGTTGGTACTGAACTGGTAGCCGGCCAACGGAACACCGGACGAGTCACGGATTTTCATCCAGCTCAATCCGTCGATCTCGGAGACCCCCGGCGACGCGCTCGCCGCCTCGTACTGTGCGGTGGCCACGGCGCCCACGGCGGCCGGAAATACAATAAACATACAAAACATCAGCCCGAACCACGCCACCCTTCGCCGCCACACTCCGCGATCAAAGGTAAATAGCAAACGCCGAAGTCCGGCAAGCGCACGGTGAAAAATGTCGTCGAGAGATCGTGTCTGCTGTCCGACTACCGAGCGAGGCACAGCTAAACCCTAAACCGGGGTCCACGATTGTAATAGGCAATGTTGCAAGACATCCATGTGAACAAACGGTGATGCCCGGAGAGCATCGCGGTAAAGTCGCTGGTGACGCCGCGTGGGCTGGGTCACATCGATGAAATCGCCTCTGCTGCTGGATGTTCCGTTGCAGCGATGAGCGTCGCAATGCTGGCACGAAATCGGCAGCGCGCCAGCGTCATCGAGGTAGCGGACGTTGAGGTTCCGGCAGCCGAGAGACCCGGGTCCGGTTGCCGTCGATGTTGCTTCGGTGACGGATTATGCTGTGGGCATTGATGAATGGAGCAAACCGCGGCTGGCGGCTGCCGTGGCACCGAAGACACGCGGAGATCACCCACGCGATGGAACGTGCGAGGTGCGCATATTTGGTATCAATAAGATTCGGCGCCAGAAATGGCCCATTTTTCCAATTGCAATTCAATAATGCCCGAAACCGTTACCGCGCCCCTTCCCTACACAGGAACAGCCCATCATTATCGAGCCCATCAGAACCGATACACACGACATCGGGAATGGCCGTGGGATTCGGCAACATGAAAGGCGCGGTCGTGAGAATCAATCCATGCCAAGGCTTCATCGACGTGAAAGACATCATGACTGCCGAGCTCGGGAAGGCGTGCGATGTTGTCGGACGCCGCTACGAGGGAATCCTCGACGATCGATTCGATCCACCATCTGCCTGACACCGGCGGTGGCGGCAGCATCCATCTCTCGACCAACCCCGGGGGACCCTGCACCAGGCCACCCGGGGTTTACGCCTATCGGTCCGGACCATGCCGACACCGTCTCAGCTGCCGGACGACACGCCGTCGGACCAGCAGACGGAAGTGTATTGCGGCACAACATCATCACCGGAGATCGCGGCTCCCATCGGTGGGAATTGGGAGCTCCCCAGGCCAGGGCAGCCGTCACACCTTTCCACCGGCCGGGGCCGGCCCGAATGCGGCGTTCAGCATCGCCGCGCCGGCCAGTGCACCGCCGACCCACATCGTGGCGGTGATGCCGATGCCATCGGCAGCGAGCCCACCGACCAGCGCACCCACGGCGATTGCTGCGTTGAAAACACTACTGAGCAAGGCGGATACGCCTTCGCGGAAACCAGGGGCGGAGGCCACGACCCAGGTCAGGCTGCTGACAGAGACCCCACTGTAGGTCAGGCCCCACACCCACTGCTGCGACGCCCAGCCAGCCGCACGGCGCCAAGTCCTGTTCTGCGGGTGACTCGCTGGCGACTTCATCGAAATGTGTCATGTCTGCACTCGGGCGACCGTGACCGGGTGAAGGCCGGGTTCGGCGCCGGTGTCGAGCCTGGCGACCCGACGCGAAGTGCCCCGACCCCGATGGGTTCAGGGTCGGGGCACTTGACTTTTCAGGCCGGCGTGTTGGCGGGGTCGGCGACGGTCGGGGTGCGGTTTTCGCGGCGGGCGCGGCGGGCGTCTTCGAAAAACTCGCGGGAGAACATGGCCGAGAGAACGGCGACACCCGCGCGGTGGACGCGGAATTCGCTGCGCGCGCTGGTGCCGGTGAGGCGAATGACACGGCCTGCGGCGTCCTTCGGGCGGGCGAAGTCCTTGACCCGGCCGCGGCCGGTCCACTGCACACCGGTCTGGTCGATGACGGCGTCGTCGGGGACGAGCAGCTTGACCATTGCGTGGTCGAGGTCGGCATGCACCTCGATATCGCCGGTGATCTGCGGGGAGCGCAGGTCGATGACGAGGCTGCCGTAGCGGGCCGCGACCTCGAAGGTGTTGGCGTCGGTCCAGTTGCCGAGCCGCTTGGCAGTCTCGTGATCGACGTGGATTCGAGTGGCGACTGCGGTGGGCTTGATGGTCATTTCAGTGTCCTTTCGAGCGGCTTCGCTGATGGACTAATAGTGACACAGGAACTAGTTTCTTGGCAACTAGTTTCTAGGAATCTAGTTGTCCGAGTACCACTAGAATGGATGTCATGACAGCATCGATGCAGTTCAAACGGTCTCCACTGGCGATGGCGCTGCTGGGCATCCTGCATCTGGAGCCGATGCACCCCTACGCCATCCAGCGACGGATCAAGGAGTGGGGCAAGGACAAGGTGGTCAACGTCAGCCAGCGCGCCGCGCTCTACAAGACGATCGGCAGATTGCAGGATGCCGGACTGGTCACCGTTCGCGAGACCGGACGCGACCAGCAGTACCCCGAGCGAACCGTCTACGCGATCACCGAAGCGGGGCGCGCGGCCTGTGCCGCCTGGCTGGCCGACATGATCGGCGACCCACGCAACGAATACCCCGAATTCCCTGCGGCACTGTCATTTCTGATGCTGCTCGGCCCGGACGGTGCCCGCATCGAACTGGAACGACGCGCAAAATCCCTGCGCGCCAAGCTCGCCGAGATGACGGCCGACGCCGAACAAGCCGCCGCCATGGCACTGCCACGCGTGGTGATGCTGGAGGACGAATACCTGCGCGCCGTCACCGAGGCCGAATCACGCTGGCTCGAAGGCGTTATCGCCGACCTGACCGCGGGCACTCTCACATGGTCCTGGGAATCACTCGCCCCGCATCACGACACCCATCCGGAAACGCCTTAGCACCATCCACTTTCGCAGCAACACCGCCGCCAACGACGCCGGCTCGAACAGACCCGCGAAGCCACCGGCTCGGTACCTGGGACCATGCAGCTCCGTCGTGTTGAACAGAACAGTCGGAAGCGCGACCAGCCCAACGGATTCCGCACACGGCCCGATCAGCATCGACGCCGCAACATTGTCACCGGTCGACTCTTGCGGCAGATCGGACAAAAGATCGCACCGGATCCGCGGTGACCGACCACCATGGATCCCGTGGCAGGGCAATTTGTTCCGGTTCCGGACTGGGCAGCATGGGAAAACCAGGACTGTGGAGTCGCGATCGCGGACGTCAGCGGTGACGGCACGTCGGACGTCGTCGTTCTCATGGTTGACGACCCGCAAGGACAGAACATCGGGCGCTACCGGGTCGGCACCGGGTTCGCGACCGATGGGTCGGTGCAGGGCTGGGGGCCGTGGCTGGAGGTGCCCGACTGGTTCGGCTGGGAGAACCAGGGCGCCGGAGTCGCCGTCGCGGATCTGAACGGCAACGGCCGAGCCGATCTGGTGGTGTTCGTGGTCGACAATCCGCCGGGCCAGAATCAGGGGTACTACCGCATCGGGCGCGACCTGGCCGCCGACGGCACGGTGACCGGCGGCTGGACACCGTGGCTCGCGGTGAAGGACTGGTACGGCTGGGAGAACCAGGGCGCCGACATCTGCCTCACCAGCATCGACGGGCAGCCGACACTCGTGGTGCTGACAGTCGACAATCCGCCCGGCCAGAATGCGGGGCAGTTCCGGTTGGCCAAGGGGCTGACCGTGGATGGCGCAGTGGACGAGTGGACGCCATGGGTCGCGGTACCCGATTGGTATGGCTGGGAAAATCAGGGCGCGGGTGTCGCGGCCGTGGACCTGGACGGTGACGGCCGGCCGGAGTTGATCGTCTTCGCGGTGGACAACCCCGACGGCATCAACGCGGGCCGCTACACCGTCGGCTGGGGCCTGGACGGCACCGGGCATGCCGTCGACGGATGGAGCGGCTGGGCGGCGGTGCCGCAGTGGGGACTGTACGAAAACCAAGGTGCGGCAATCACTGTGCTGCATGCCGAGGATGCGGCGCCGGAGCTGGTAGTCTTCACAATCGACGCGCCGCCCGGCATCAATACGGGCCTGCTGCGGGTCCTCGAACTCGACACCGATCTGCGGCATGCCGCGCATCTGGGGGTGTGGCGGATCCTCGATTTCGACACCGAGGTCAACCCGGTGCACGCCGCGCTCCTGCACACCGGAGACGTGCTGTTCTTCGCCGGTTCCGGCAACGACCCGGATCGCCACAACGCGCACGAATTTCGCACGCGCGTCTGGCATTACCCCAACCCCGGCATGAGCGCGCCGGACACCCCGATCGATCTGTTCTGCGTCGGACAGGCATTCCTACCGGACGGCAGGCTGCTCGCGGCAGGTGGCACCGAGCGATACGACCCGTTCTACGGACTGCCGGACGCGCTCATCTTCGATCCCATCGCACTGACCTGGACCGCGGCGCCGGACATGGCCTTCGGGCGTTGGTACCCCACGCTCGCGCCGCTGCCGAATGGCGATGTGCTCGCGGTCTCGGGCCTCGGCGCCGACAACTTCCTCTCGGTGGTTCCGGAACTGTTCGACCACACCACCGAAACCTGGTCCCCACTGCCGACACCCGGCCCGATCCCGATGTACGGCCACCTGCAGCTGCTCGCCGACGGCAGGTTCTTCTACAGCGGCGGCCAGTACGGCGCGAACAACGGTATGCGCCCGTCGATCTGGGATCCGACGACCGGCGCCACCGTCGAAGTGCCGGGGCTCGCCGACCCCGGTTCCCGCAATCAGGCCGCAAGCGTGCTGCTGCCGCCCGCCCAACTCCAACAGGTGATGATCCTCGGCGGCGGCGGGTTCGATATGCACAGTCCGGCACCGGCTTTGGCGGATGCCAGGGTCGTCGACTGCACCGCTGCGACACCAGCCTATCACCCCGCACCACCGATGGATCACGCCAGAATGCATCTCAGCGCGGTGCTCCTACCGGACCGGACGGTGCTGGCGACCGGCGGCTCCGGTATGGAGGAAATGGCGCACGATGCGCCGCCGCATGCCGAGATCTTCGATCCGGCGATGGGCGCTTGGATGCACACCGGGCCCTCCCGGGTGCCCCGGCTCTACCACTCGATCGCGCTGCTCACCCCGGACGGCAAGGTGGTCACTGCGGGCTCGAACCCGGCCCGCAAGACCGAAGAACTTCGGATCGAAATCTTCTGGCCGCCCTATCTCTTCCGCGGACCGCGGCCGCAGCTCGAACTGGCCACCACCGCAGCGAGTTACGGCGCGACAGTCGCCGCAACGACCACGGCCGATATCCGCGAAGCCGCCCTCATGCGCCCCAGCGCATGCACCCATTCCTGCGACAATGAGCAACGCCTCGTCGACCTCGAATTCACCACCACCGCACCGGGTTCGGTCACGTTCACCCTGCCGACCAACCCAGCGCTCGCACCGCCGGGTTGGTATCTGCTCAGCGTTGTGGACCAGCAGGGCATCCCCTCATCCGGGCAGTGGCTGCACCTGAGCTGACCACCGCCGCAATGCCGACCTTGTGATCGGCCACGATCAGCTCTCGCCCGGACTGTGGCCTGACGCTGATACGGCCCTCCCCTGCTCGGTTGACACCCTGCGCCGGCTGCGTGGCCGTAAGGTACCGGCCATGGTTCCCACCGAGAATTCCGAGCTGGTGCAGTCGGTCGTGGAGTCGTATCTGCTCGACGGACCACGCCGCTACCGCAGGAACGAGGTTGCCGCGCAGGCCGGGGCGTCGACGCAGCTCACCGGGCGGCTGTGGGCGGCGCTCGGCTTTCCTGCTGTCGCCGACGACGCCGTCGACTACACCGACGCCGATGTTGCCGCGGTCCGCAATTTCCGCGCGCTGAATGTGCTGTCCTCGGCCGACGCCAGGCAGCAGGCCGCGACGGTGCGCACCCTCGGCCAGGGCGTGGCCCGGCTCGCAGAATGGCAGGTCGACCTGGTGCTCGCGGAGATCAACGCCCGCATTGCCGAGGCCGAGCCGGGCGCCGACCAGGCCGATACGGTCCGCACCGCCACCGAAGCGGCGATTTCGACGCTCGAACACCTCAACGGCTACGCCTGGCGCCGCCACCTCGCTGCCGCGCTCGCCCGGTCACTCGACCCAGGGACAACGGCGGGTGAATCCGTCCGCGAGCTGGCGGTCGGCTTCGCCGATATGGTCGGCTATACCCGGCTGACCAGGCATCTGCACCCCGATGAACTCGCGATGCTGCTCGAAGCGTTCGAATCGACCACGACCGCGGCGATCACCGAGAACGGCGGCTGGGTGATCAAGAACGTCGGCGACGAGGTCATGTTCGCCGCCGAGGATCCGGCCGATGCCGCACGGATCGCACTGGCGATCCAGGAAAGCACCATGATGGTCGGCGGCACCCCCGAGCTGCGCGTCGCCGTCGCCTACGGGCCCGTCCTACAGCGCTTCGGCGACCTGTACGGCTCCGTGGTGAACATCGCATCCCGCCTTACCGGCGTCGCCCGTCCCGGCACCGTGCTCGTCGACGACGAAGCCGCCACTGCCCTGGCCGACAACCCCCAGTTCGACATCCGCAATCTCCGCAGTGTCCGCGTCCGCGGCTTCAACCGGTTGCGCCCGCACACCCTGCGCCGCAACGGCAAGAACAGGTAACCAACCACAACCTCGCCGTAGCCGGGCACCACTCGTCGTTGGGCGTGGAAATGCGGCCCCTAAGCTCGTCGGGTGGATGTGGACTGGGCGCAGGTGCGGCGGCAGTGTGTCGTGTTCGAGGACGCGGCGGTGGTGGCGTTGAACAAGCCCGCCGGGATTTCCGTGACCGGGGAGCGTCACGACAGCGATCTGGTCGAGGCCGCCGCGGCGGCGGGCGAGACGCTGTATCCGGTGCATCGGATCGATAAAGTGACCTCCGGGTTGGTGTTGCTCGCCAAAGAGCTCGGCGCGCACGGACAGTTGACCAGGCAGTTCAACAAGCAGACCGCAGAGAAGGCGTATCTGGCAATCGTCGAGTCGACGGGGCTGCCCGACCGCGGGGTCATCGAGCTGCCGCTGAGCGTCGGACGGAAGAACCGGGTCCGTATCGCAGCACCACGCGAGAGCATCCGCACCGCGGCGGATCGCTGGTTCGTCGACCCGGCAGACCTGTTGGACACCAAGAACTATCCGTCGATCACCCGGTTCCTGGCAGTTCACCGCGACGAGGACCACACCGTGCTCGCACTGCGCCCGATTACCGGCCGCCGCCACCAGATCCGCGTGCACCTGGCCTGGATCGGACATCCGATCGTCGGCGACCCACTGTTCGACAAGTCCGGCCGCCATGAGCGCACGCACCTGCACTCATGGCAGCTCGGCTTGGCCGCACCGTGGCGCACTCCCCCGGAGCTCGCGCTGACGGCGACGCCGGGCCCGGATTTCTGGCTGCCCGTGCGCGCCGAGCAGCACGATGCCGAGGCGATCCTCGACCGAGCCGACCAACTGCTGCGCGATAGGTAATTTCGCCCCGGGCCTGCGACCGTGCGATCGCAGCACGAACATCGAAACTTCGGCTGAGCCGATAACACGTTGTGCGACGCACGATTCCGCGGCCATCGTCGGGCCGACGGCCGTACCGGTCACGCGGCACGGCCACGCAGCCGACCCGACGAACTGCTCCGCGACGTGTAGGTCCGCAGCGCACCCCGAGTCGGTGGCCCCGCGGTCGCAGCAGGGACATCGAACTCGGCCGTGCCAACAAGCGTTGCGAGACGGTTGACTATGCAGCTCGTTTCGCGAGCCGGATCGGCGGCCACGCATCGATTCAGTCGGGCCAGTTCGGGGAACGGCCGAGGATGGCGACGATGTCGTCAAGGGTGGAGTCGCCGGACCAGGTGACTTCCGGGGCGAAGGCGGCGCCGGGGGCAAGACGGGCTGCACCACTCGGGACAACTTCTGCGACGACAAGCGCGGCGGTCAACAGGCTGTCGTCGA
This sequence comes from Nocardia sp. CWNU-33, assembly GCF_046764895.1. NCBI lineage: Bacteria > Bacillati > Actinomycetota > Actinomycetes > Mycobacteriales > Nocardiaceae > Nocardia > Nocardia sp. CWNU-33. Next base: position 401,284 of record NZ_JBKOQN010000001.1, read on the forward strand.
AACTCACTGTCCTGCCGAGAGTTCGGGCGATATCCCAGGAGTGGACGACATAGTCGATGAAGTGGAAGCTGACGGCCTGGGCGCCGGAGAATTCGAAGTCCGTGGTGAATTCCGGCAGCCGAAACTTCCGTTCGAGCACACCGTCTTCCGCGAACGCTGCGATGACGTGTTCCGCAGCCACACGGTAGTCCTCGGCCGGGTCGTCGCCGAGTCGGCGCAGCTTCCACAGCACCGGGTCCCCCTCGCCGCGCACAGCGGCGGCGAACCCGTAGTGCTGGGCGATCATGTGCGTCAGCAGGCCGTGCAGTGTCCAGTCGGCGCAGGGCGTCGGCTTGGCGAGATCGGCAGTGGTGACGTGCGATACCAGTTCGATGCTGGTGCGCACCGCCTGTGCGTCGAGCGCGACCAGATCGGCACCGTCACCGATGGCATCCAGGGTGCGCAGTTCGGCGCGGGCGTCCGAATCGGTGGTCATGTATTGGTCCTCCTCCGAATAATAAGCTCAATCATATCGTATGCACCAGCTTATTATTTGCCAAGCAGTATTTTCTATCTATGCCCGAAGCCAAGCGCCCAGATCTCGCCGCGATGATCGGCCCGCTCGGCCGCGCGCTCGTCGCGGCAGAGCTGCCCGTGCTCGAGCGCCACAACCTGACCATGTGGGGCTACGTGGTGCTGCTCGGACTCGGCGATGAACCCGTCTACACCCAATCCGCACTGGCCAAGGCGATCCGTGCGGACAAAACCCGCATCATCGGCGTGCTCGACGAACTACAACAGCGCGGGCTCATCGACCGCGCACCCGATCCCACCGACCGGCGCGCCCACCTGGTGTCACTGACGGCCGCCGGCCGCAGCACCCGCGAACGCGCGCAACGCGAGATCCAAGAGCAGGAAGACCGACTGCTCGCAAACTTGAGCGCCGCGGATAGGCGAGCGTTCCTGCGCGCCTTGCAGACCCTGGCCGCATTGACCACCGAGCAATGACGTCGCCCACTGCACCGGCCGCGTCGCGACAGCGGGCGTGAGTGCCAACACAGACCGCCGATATGGTTTCGGCCGGTGGCGAGCCTCATGGCGACGCGTAATGCGCAGGTCATCTAGCCTGATGGCGTGCCGTCGACACGACGCGGGCACACTCTGACGCAACGGAGCGATCCCCCAGAGAAAGCGAACGGCGATGATCCTGGTGGCTCAGGTCAGCGATACCCATTTCGATCTCGGCGCCCGCAACGCCGAACGCGTCGAACGGGCGCTGGCGTTCCTCACCGACCTGCGACGCAAGCCCGACGCCATCCTGCTGACCGGCGACATCACCGATTCCGGCAAGCCCGATCAGTACGCCGAAGCGCGCGCGGCGCTGCGCATCGATATCCCCGTGTACGCCATTCCGGGCAATCACGATGATCGCGCCGCCTTCCGCACCGAACTGCTCGGCGAACCGGCTTCGACCGCACCGATCAACCACGCGCACCGCGTCGGCGAATTGACCGTCGCGCTGCTGGATTCGACCATCCCCGGCCAGGCGAGTGGCCGCCTGAGCGACGAGACCTACGACTGGCTGCGTGGCGTGCTGGCCACGGCTCCCGCCGACGCACCCGTACTACTCGCGCTGCATCACCCGCCCGCCCAGCTGTTCAGTCCTGTCATCGATGACATCTCACTGGCCGAGCCCGATCGCCTCGCCGAACTGGTCGCCGGCGACCAGCGCATCGTCGGTGTCGTCACCGGCCACGCCCACTCCGCGGTGGCGACGACCTTCGCCGGGCGACCGCTGCTCGTGGCCCCGAGCACTGCGTCCGTGCTCGGCGGCGAATGGGAACTCGACCTCCCCGACCACGTGATGGACTACGCTCCGGATCCCGCCCTCGCCCTGCACGTCATCGACGAAAACCACCGCATGACAACGCATTTCCGCAGCGTTCCGATGGGCGGCTGGATCGGAGTCCAACCGAACTGACCGCTATCGCCGCAGCGCACGCTCGCGCCGGTAGGCGGCGGGTGTTGCACCGGTCCAGCGTTTGAAGGCGAAAATGAAGGTCGAAGACTCGGCGTAACCGAGGCGGATGGCGACGTCACTCACCGAAAGCGGTGTGGCGGTGAGCATTTCCTCCGCGAGGGCGCGGCGCACCTCGTCGAGCAGGGCTCGATAGCTGGTGCCTGCAGCGTCCAGGTGGCGGCGCAGCGTACGGGTGCTCATATTGAGATTGCGTGCGACGGTGTCGATTCCGGCCGGTGCGGCGAATCCGTCGGCGCCGCCGGGCACCAGCAGCTCGCGCACCTCTGCCGCGATGCCGGTGCGGGCACGGCGGCGATCGACCAGGTCCCGGCATTGTGCGAGACAGATTGCCCAGGTGTGCTCGTTCGCCTGCGGCAGTGGCTGTTCCAGCATCGCAGGCTCGATGGCGAACAGGTTGTGCATACGCCCGAACTCCGCTCGCACCCCCAAGACCTCCGTGAGCCGGTCGGCGTATGCCGGTTCGGCGAAACGGAATTCGGCGCGCACGAGCGAGGCCGGCGTACCGAGCAGGTCGCTCATGACCTGGTGCATGGCGGTCACGTCGCGTTCCACCAGGAACTGCCGCACATCTGCGGGGATCGACTCGTCGTGCACCCAGGCGACGAATTCGCCCGCCCGCCATTGTGCGACGGGCAGGCAGAAGGTGAAACTCAGCTCGAGATAACGCAGCGCGAACAGGATCGCCTCGCCGAGGGTGGGGCTGCTGACGCAGGCAAAGCCGAAGATCCCGAAGGTGGTGATCCGGTAGCGGCGGCCGACCTCGATGCCGAGGGCGGGACAATCGGCCAGCTCTCGCACCAGATTGCGCACCACGGCGAGCTCGATCTGCGCGTCGATCTGCGCGTCCGGGTCCCGCAGCGTCGCCTCGGTCAGCCCGGTGCCCGCGAGCATCCGCGCCGCGGACACGCCCTGCTCACCCGCATAGCCGACCATGAGCACCACGCTGGCGATCCCGCGCGGGAAGTTCCAGTCGCGGATTCCCGGATCCTGCACCCGTTCCACAGGAGCCATTATGGCCGAAAATCTCGATCCCCGGTGCCGTGCGGTCCTAGAGTGGTAGGGAAAGCACTGCTGTGAGGGGTGTCACATGGACGCGGACAATCGGCCGTCGGTCATCATCATCGGATCCGGCTTCGGCGGCATCGGGATGGCCATAGAACTGCGCCGTAGCGGTTTCGACGACATCACCATCCTGGAGCGGGCCGCCGATATCGGCGGCGTCTGGCGGGAGAACACCTATCCCGGCGCCGCCTGTGACGTGCCGTCGCCGCTGTATTCGTTCTCCTACGAGCCCAAGCCGGACTGGCCGCAGCGCTACTCCGGCCGGGCCGCCATCCACGACTACCTGCGCGGTGTCGCCGACCGGCACCACCTGCTCGAGCGCATCCACTTCGGCGCCGAGGTGACCGACGCTGAGTTCGACGACAGCACGGGCCGCTGGACTGTGCGGACCGCCGACGGGACCGCGAGAACCGCCGATGTGCTGATCCCCGCCGTCGGTCAGCTCTCGCGCCCCGCCATGCCCAATATCCCCGGCATCGACACCTTCGCAGGCCAGGCCTTCCACTCCGCCGAATGGGACCACAGCGTCGAACTCACCGGGAAACAGGTGGCTTGCATCGGCACCGGTGCCAGCGCCATCCAATACATCCCGGAGATCCAGCCGTCGGTCGCCCACCTCACGCTGTTCCAGCGCACGCCGGCCTGGGTGCTGCCCAAGTTCGACACCGACTACAAGCCGATCCAGCACAAATTATTCGCGCGGGTGCCCGGCGCACTGCTGGCCGAACGATTCGGGTGGTGGGCCATCGCCGAATTCGTAGCGCTCGGACTCGTCGAGTTTCCGCGGATTGCCAAGCTGGTCGGCGGCATCGCGACACGGCATCTGGAAGAGCAGATCACCGATCCGGAACTGCGCGCCAAGCTCAGCCCGGACTATCCGATCGGCTGTAAGCGCGGACTGTTCTCCAACGACTATTTCCCCGCGCTGACACAGCCGAACGTGCAGGTGGAGACCGCGGCGATCACCGAGATCACCCCCGACGGCCTGCGCACCGCCGACGGCACGGCACACCGAGCGGATGTGATCATCTACGGGACCGGCTTCAAGGGCACCGAATTCCTGTGGCCCATCAGCATCTACGGCCGCGCGGGCCGCAAGCTCTCCGATGCCTGGCAGGGCGGCGCGCACGCCTACTACGGCATCACGGTGCCGGATTTCCCGAATCTGTTCCTCGTCTACGGGCCGAACACCAATCTCGGCGTCGGCTCGATCATCTACATGATCGAATCCCAGGCCCGCTACATCCGCAAAGCGATCGAACTGCTCGCCACCAGCCCCGGCCACTATCTGGAGGTACGCGCCGAGCCGGAACAGCAGTTCAACACCGCCCTGCAACAGCGCCTGGCCAAGACCCCGTGGAACTTCTGCTCCAGCTGGTACCGCAATGCATCGGGTCGCATCACCAACAACTGGCCGGGCACCCAGATCAGCTACCGCCGCAAACTCCGCAGGGTGCACGCCGCCGACTACACCCTGACTCCCGCTGCCTGACCTCGCGGTCGCAGGGCAGCCATGTGCCGGCGCCGCCACCCCGGCCCGCACCACAACGGGGCCCGATCGAGGCGACGGGCGACCCCCATCCTCGGCGGGCCCGAGCACGGCGAGGTTCGAACGGGCAGACTTGTTGCGTGAATGATCTGCCCTCGGCCGTAGGCCCCATCGAGCGCGGACCGCTGCGCCCGATCGAATTGGCCACCGGTGCGGTGCTGGGCGGTGTCACGGTAGGGCTGGTCACGATCGGATCGGTGATCCCGTTCGCCGCCGGACTACAACTGGTCGCCGCAGTGCCGCTCGGCCTGCTGGCTTATCGCTATCGCCTGCGTGCCCTGCTCACCGCCACCATCGCCGCGGCACTGGTCACCTTCGTCGCCGCGGGCATCGCGCCGGCCATCGGCCTGGTGAGCTCCGCCACTCTCGCGGGCATTATCGGCACGGTCAAGCGACGTGGCGGCGGGCTGTTCGCGGTGCTCGGACTCGCGGTGCTCGTCGGGCTGGCGTGGGCCGCCTTCGCCGTCGGAAACCTGCTGGTTTTCTCCCGCTCCCGCAACCTGCTGTTCGACAGCATCCGCAATCTCGCCCACGGCTTCGAGGACCTCGCGGCGCGGCAGCCACAACTGGAGCCGCTCGGGCGGCTCGCCGCCGACCTCACCGATGCCGTGATCGCATCGTGGTGGGTCTGGTTCACCGCGGCGGTGACCGCCGGGATCGTGCTGAGCGCGGTGTTCTCCTGGTTCGTTCTCGGCTCGGTATTGGACCGGCTTGCCGATCTGCCCGGCCGCGATCGGCTCGATGCGCCGCCCGACGACCGCCCCATCGCACCGCTGCCGGTGACGCTGCGTGATGTCACCTTCCGCTACCCGGGGGCGGCGGTGGACGCTTTGCACGGCATTGATCTCACCGTCGCCCTCGATGAGTTCGTGGCGATCGTGGGCCACAACGGCTCCGGCAAATCGACGCTGACCCGGTTGCTGGCCGGCCACCCGCCGACTTCCGGCACCGTGCTCCGTCCGGGATCCGCAGGTCTGGGCCACCTCGGCGGCACCGCGCTGGTGCTGCAGCGGCCCGAGAGCCAGACCCTCGGCGTACTTGTGGCCGACGACGTGGTGTGGGGCCTGTCCGAGGAGCTGGCCGCCGCGGTCGACATCGACGCGCTGCTGCGCGAGGTCGGCCTCGACGGCATGGGCGACAAGGAGACCGCCACCCTCTCCGGCGGCCAGCAGCAGCGGCTCGCGGTCGCCGCGGCGCTGGCACGACGTCCGGCACTGCTCATCGCCGACGAGGCCACCTCGATGATCGATCCCGACGGCCGTCGGGACCTGGTCACGCTGCTGGCCGGACTGCCGAAACGACACCACATGGCGGTGGTGCTGGTGACCCACCACGAAGCCGATGCCGCGGCCGCCGATCGGGTCGTGCACCTGTCGAGCGGGCGCACGGTCGAACACTTGCCCGCCTGGCCACTGCCGGTTCGTGACGCGCGCCGCAGGCCCATGGGCGAGCCGGTGCTCGAGCTACGCGATGTCCGGCACACCTATAACCGTGGAACACCTTGGGAGACACCGGCATTGCACTCGGTGGACCTCTCGGTCCGGCGCGGTGAAGCGCTGCTGATCGTCGGCGGCAATGGATCGGGCAAATCCACTCTCGCCTGGATCATGGCCGGACTGATCGAACCGAGCTCGGGCCGCTGCGAACTCGCGGGCAAGCCGATCGCCAAACGAATCGGCCGAGTCGCGCTGGCATTCCAGCATTCTCGGTTGCAGATGCAGAAACAGACGGTCGGCGCGGAGATCGCCGACTGGGGCGGGCGGGCCACCGGCTCCGGCGCGGTCGGGCGCGCCTTGGATGCCGTCGGCCTGGATCGGCGGCTGGCCGCGCGATCCATCGAGGAACTCAGCGGTGGGCAGGCGAAGCGGGTGGTGCTCGCGGCCATCGTGGCCAGCCACCCGCAGGTCGTCGTACTCGACGAACCGTTGGCAGGCCTGGACCCCGAGGGTCGCGCCGATGTCGTCGAGCTCCTTGCCCGCCTGCGCGATTCCGGTCTCACCCTGATCGTCATCTCGCACGACGTCGACGATTTGGCCGGCGTGTGCGACCGGACCGTGCACTTACAGTCCGGACGCATCCTCGGAGCCGCGCCGGTGCCCGACCTCGCGAATGTGTCCGAGATATCCGCACAACACCTCGATCCACGTGCCGCGTCAGCGTGGCGCCTCGAGCACGGAGGGCGATGATGAGCGCAGTCCTCTTCCGCGAAGTCCCGGTGTCCAGCCCGGTGCACAGTCTCTGGGCGGGCACCAAAATGATTGCGGCGTTTTTGATCAGCCTGCTGCTGATGTTCCAGCCGTCGTGGCCGGTGCTCGGCGTTGTCGTCGTGTTTCTGCTGCTGATCGGCGTGATCGCCCGGCTGCCGCTCGGCACGCTGCCGCGACTGCCCTGGTGGTTCTGGGCGTTGCTCGGCGTCGGCGCGCTGATGAATGTCTCGGTCGGCGGCGCGGCCGTGCTGCGGTATACGCAGATCGCGACGTTCGGTCTGGTCCTGCTCGCCGCCTCGCTCATGATCGCCTGGACCACACCGCTCGGCGATGTCGCCCCCGCCCTCGCCAAGATGGCGGCGCCACTGCGCAGACTTCGGTTGCCCGTGGATGAATGGGCCGTTGTCGTAGCCCTCACGCTGCGCGGTCTGCCGCTGCTCATGGACGAGATGCGGGTCCTGCGCGCGGCCCGCAAGCTGCGGCCGAAGGATGGCATGTTGCAACGTGCTGCCGATAATCCGCTGATCGACATTCTCACCGCCGCGATGGCCGTGTCCACCCGCCGCGCAGGCGAATTGGGTGAGGCGATCACGGCCCGCGGCGGCACCGGCCAACTCACCGCGCACCCCAGCGCTCCCGGTCGCCGCGATGCGATGGCGTTGGCCATCGTCGTCGCCGTCTGTGCCGGCGCGATCGGGCTCGATCTGCTGCTCTGACTCGCCGCCGTTGATGCCCGTCCGCAGCAGCAGACGGGCATCGTCGCCAGGCGGCACTACTGGTCGCGGCCAATGGCGTGGCAGATGTCGGATTCGCCCGCGGCAGGGCGATACTGGCCGGTGTGACCGACAGCGACAACGACGTTCCGGCCTGGCAGCGCAGGACGGCGGGTGAGTCACGGATTGCGGCCACCGCTGCGGTGCTGGCGATCGTGGTGTTGCAAGTGCTGCTGCCGAATCAGTTCAGGCCGGAACCCGCGTGGCTGTTGCCCGCGCTGGAGGTGGTGGTGCTCGGGTTCCTCGTGGTGGCGAATCCGGTGCGGATCGACCGCGAGGAGACCTGGCTGCGCTGGGGTGGGCTGGCTCTCATCGCGCTGTTGGCGCTGGCCACTGCGTGGTCGGCGGATCGGCTTGTGGTCGGGCTGATCGATAGGACGCTCAGCGATGACCCGGCGAAATTGCTCGGCTCCGGCGGCGCCATCTGGTTGACCAATGTGGTCGTGTTCGGGTTGGGCTACTGGGAGTTCGACCGCGGTGGCCCCGCCGCGCGAGCGCACGCGCGCAAGACGCTGCCGGACTTCCTGTTCGTGCAGATGCAGAACCCGGAACTGGCCGAGCCCGAATGGGAGCCGCAGTTCGTGGACTACCTGTACCTGGCGTTCACCAACGCGGCCGCCTTCAGCCCGACCGATGTGATGCCGATGTCACGATGGGCGAAGACGATGATGATGGCGCAGTCGGCGATATCACTTGTCCTGGCGGCGCTGGTGATCGCGCGCGCGATCAATGTGCTGAACTGACCGCAGTCGGCCACGCCTGGCCGTATAGCGCAGCGCTATAGCGGATTTCGTCACCTGAAACAGAAACGATTACCCCTCAAATCGTGGTCCGAACACCCGTCCGCGCGGTACGGTGACCTTCGCAGTACCCGTTCTTTAGATCACATCAAGTCTCTGCACACACGTTCGGGGGGAAGGAATTTCGGCGTGTGTGGCGTTGGGTAGAGCTTTAAACCTGATGAAGATTGGAACACCCAATGATTCTCCGCAAGATCACTGCGGCCGCAGTCCCGATCGTCGCCGCGGTGGCGGTCGGCGCGGGCACCTCCCATGCGCAACCGGCGCCCGCACCCGGAATCGGGTACGAGACAAAGCTGGTCGGCGGCAAGGTCGTCACCACGCTGACCGGCGGGGTGTTCGAGGTGGCCGGCAATTCAGTCGACATCAAGGACCCGACGGGCAACACGGTGCTCACGCTGCCGCTGTCGTTCCGCCAGGACGGACTCGAGTTCCCGCTGCCGCACGCGGTGCACAACGCGGGCCGGGTGCTCGAGCTGACCCCGGTCAAGGACTACGCGCAGGCTCACCCGGCGCCGCTGACCGCAATCGCCTCGACCGAGGAGAACCAGCAAGCACAGGACACGTTCCTGTCGCAGTTCGGAATCGCCACGGCGATAGGCGGTTTCATCGGCACGGTGATCGGCGCCCTGGTCGGACTGACCGGTATCGTCGGTGGTCCGGGCGTAGTTGCCAGCGTCGTCGCGGGCGCCGCGATCGGTGGTGTCATCGGCACCATCGTGGTGGGCGGACCGGCGCTGCTGATCGCGGGCATCGACCTGGTCAGCACCCTGACCGCCCCGCCGGGAACGACGAAGTTCGCGACCCCGACGGTACCGGTTCGCTAGGTCGACAAGTCTTGATACAGGCGTGCACCGAACTCATTCGAGTTCGGTGCGCGGCCTGATCGTTGCCGCCATCATCCTTTGGCTCCGATGACTTCAGGTCTGGGACGCGTCGACGTCGGAGAACCAGAGGAAGTCCGCGGCCCGGGACTGTCTGATCTTCGACGGATCTGATCTCATCCGCCGTGGCAGCCGGGGGCGACCGGCAGGCCTGCGAACCGGTCGGCGAGATAGCCCATCGCACCGGCGGCCTCACCGGCGGCGGTCGGGTTATGGCTCGGCAGCAGCGAATACACGAAGCTGATGTCGGCGCCCTGCGCACAGTATCGGTCGAGTAGTTCGGTGAAGCCCGCGACGGGGATCACGTCGTCGGTCGTGCTGTGGTAGAGGTATGTGGGCGCCCGCGGCGCGCCTGCACCGAGCTCCTGCGGATCGGTGGCCGCCCGGAAGCTCGGGTGCGACAGCAGATTCGGCTCGATCGTGTAATCGTCGACCCGAGCATTGAGGTATTTGACGATCAGGTCCAAACCGCAGGCGGTCGCGTCCTCGGCCAGCATCCTGCGACCCCGGTCATTGAGCATCTCTACGATGCCTGCATCCGGGTTGTTCTGCGCGACCGCGAGCAAGACCAACATCGTAAGACCGGCCTGGACAGTACCGTCCACACCTTGCGCGATGGCGGGCCAGTTCGCGGGCACACCACCGGAGGTAATGCCCGCGAAACGGACGTCGGGTGCGTAGTCCGGTTGCAGCTGCGCCGCCCACAGCGTGGCGAACGCGCCACCCGAGTAGCCCCAAGCCCCAAGCGGACTCCTCGGCCCGATCCCGCCCGGCGCGAGGGCGCGGGCAGCGCGAATGCCGTCGAGCACGCCGCGCCCGGAGTTCACCCCGTCCAGGAATCGGGACTGCGGGCCCTCGTAGTCGCTGGTCACCACCGCCCAGCCGCGGAGAAGCGCCGCGGCCAAGAACGGGGTGTCGATCCAGGTGCTGATGCCGCCGATCTCCCATCCCCCGCGCAGGGCGTAGGAAGGCGCGCACTGGCTGCCGAGGCCGTCCTCGGCGATCTGGTAGGACAGCAGCGGCCTTTCGCCCGGCCCGAACCAGGGCAGGTTCGGCACCATCACGGTGGTCATCCCCGGCACCGGCCGGTCGCTCGCGTCATTGGTCCGGTACTGCACCTGCCACGCCGAAACCGGGAGGGGCAGACCGTAGAGCGGGATCTGCCGCGAGCGCGTGATCGCACCGTCCGGATAGTCGGCCAGGTCGGCGGGTGCGGCGTAGAACGGATCGGCGTCCGGTCGCGGCACATACGCTCCTGCGGCGGGCGCCATCATCACCGAGGCCGAGATCACCATCGCAACGGCAGCGAGAACCCAGGCCGGTGCTGTGGCACGCCACCTTCCACGGAGGATTTTCATCGGGCCTCCAATGTTCCGACACGGCGCGACACTGTCGCGCCGGGTGCGTCGGCGCCGACTCTGTCCTGCCTCGGGACACCCACGGTACTGCCGAATATCAGACCCGGCAACGGTCACTCGAGGGCAGGCCCACCGCCGCACTCGTCCTGGTCACCCATGGTTACAGTGGATTCGAAAGTGCCCACCGCACAATCGAATAGCAAGCGCAACCGAATCGCCGCCGGAACGGGTCCGGACGGTGTTCGGGGTATCGAGGATGGAGTTGAGCTGACCTTGCGACACGGCAACGGACTGGACATACCCGAAGAACTCGCCGACGTGTGTGCCCCGCACCGCATGGCCGTCATCGTCTACGACATGCAGGTCGGTGTGCTCAGCCAACTACCGGACAGCGAGGAGATCATCGAGCGGGTCGCGCGCGTAGTCGAGGCGGCCCGCCGCGGCGGCTATCCCGTGATCTTCCTGCGGCATTTCTTCCTGCCGCGCAGGCTGAGCGGAACGTTCGCGCTGCGGATGGCGATGAGCTGGCAGCAGGCGGATTCGGTCGACGATGTGAAGTTCATCCTCCAGCGCGACACCCCGGCCTTCGAACTGGTCCCCGAGCTCCGGCCGACCGCCGACGAGGTGGTGTTCGACAAGACATCGATGTCGGCGTTCGAGGGCACGCCCCTGGCCGCGGTGCTGCGCGACCTCGGCATCGGCGCGTACGCCATCGTCGGGGTTGCGCTGGAGATCGGCATCGCGCCGACGGTCACCCACTCGACCGATCTGGGCTTCGTACCGATTGTCATCAGCGACGCCTGCGGCGGCCGCGACAAGGAAGCGATGACCCGGGCCTACGACGAATTCGAGTTCCAGGGCCACGCCATGGTGACCGACACCGCGACCATTCTTCCGCTGCTCGCAGGCGAGCCCGCCTGAGCTTCGCCTGCGAGGCATTCGTCGACCGGGGAACCGAATGTCCCCGGTCGACTACCGCAATCCGGCGCTCACCCCTGCTCGCGCACTGCCTTCTTGGCAGCTTCCTGAGCGCTGTCGACCTGAGCCGCGAACTTGCCGTCGGTCTTCTTGTCGACCAGATCGCCCGCTTTCTCGATGACCGTATCCACCTTGTCGGCGTTCTTCTGGGCCAGGTCCATCGCCTTGTTCGCCAGGTTCTTGAAATCCACAGGGCACTCCTTGTTCGCGAGCCGACACAGTGTCGAGCCGATACATCAGCGAATCAACCGTACCCAAGCGCCACTTGCATTTCGTCGACCAGCGCGAGGCCGCCGGCTTCCAGGCGAACTGGCGCAACGAAGTTGAGTATCTCGAGCCCAGGGTAACGGCCATCCGCGCGGTCGGCGGGATCAGTCCGACAGTCCCAGCCAGGCCGGGTGCCAGAGTCGGCCGGTTTCGGTCCAGTTCATGAAGCGCACGGTTCCGGTCAGTTCGGGAGTCACCCAGACTGCTTCCTTGCGTTCCTCGGTGGTCAGGTCGTTGTCGAACGGGCTGGTTTTGCGCACCAATTTCGATAGGCGGGCAGCCAGGTCCTTCATGTCGGGCTCGTTGAAGCCGGTGCCGACCCGGCCCACGTAATACAGCCTGCCCTCGTGCGGGATGCCGACCAGCAGTGATTTGAAATCCCGCGCCTCGCTGCGCCGCCAGCCGCCGATCACCACCTGCTGGGTGCGCCAGTTGCGCTCTTTCACCCAGGAGTGCCCGCGCTTGCCGGGCAGGTAGACCGAGTCCTTGCGCTTGGCGACCACACCTTCCAGCCGCTGCTGCCTGCTGTAGTGCAGCGCGTCGGCGCCCGAACCATCCAACCGCGGCGGCACCAGCATCGAGGGCGCCTGCGCGGCGAGCGCCTCCAGCACGCGCCGACGATCCGAATACCGTTTGCGCACAAGCGAAGTCCCGTCTAGATACAGCACGTCGAAGGCGACGAAGGCAGCCCGCGCGGCATCGGCCTGCAGCAGACCGAGATTGGCGACGCCGTGGTCGTCGAACACCACGGCCTCACCGTCGAGCACCACGTTGTGGCCTGCCAGTTCCGTGGCCAGCGTGCGCATCCCCGAGTATCGACTGGTCACCACATTGCCCGCACGGCTGCGCAAGGTGAGTGTGCCGGAATCGATTTCGGCGATCAGCCGGAAGCCGTCCCACTTGGTCTCGAAGCACCAGTCGGCGGCATCGAGGTCGGCGACCTCGCCGTGGGTTGCCAGCATCGGCTCGAGACCACGCGGAAACGGCGCGGGGCCGCTCGGCCGCGGCGCCGGGGTGAGCGCCTGGGCACCTCCGTTCGGCCTGTCACCTTCGATGCCATCGGCTGGTGGTGACTGCTCGCGCATCAGATGCATCAGCCACTGATTGCCGTTGGTCCGGATCAGGGCGTAGCGCCCTTGCAACCGGGTGCCGTGGAACGTGACGATCACCTCGTCGTCGCGCCATTTCTCGGTCTCATAGGTGCCCGAATCCCAGATCGTCATTTCGCCGGCGCCGTACTGGCCCTTCGGGATTGCACCGTGGAAGTCCAGGTATTCCAGCGGATGGTCCTCGGTGTGCACGGCGAGCCGATTCTGCTCCGACGAGGTCGGCGGGCCCTTCGGCACCGCCCACGAGGCCAGCACTCCGTCGCGTTCGAGCCGGACGTCCCAATGCAGCCGCCGCGCATGATGTTCCTGAACGACGAACCGATCACCGGTACCCGAAGTCGCCACCGCGGCAGGCACCGGCTCGGGTGTCCGCGCCGGATCGCGCATCGACCGGTATTTCGTCAGCGCGTCGGTGTTCGACAGCGCTGGATCGAGCCCGGCGAGCAGATCGCCGTCGTCCTGCCAGCGCGCAAGCACCTCGTCGAAACGCAAGTGCCGCAGCTTTTTCCGATTCTCGATCTCCGACCAACTGCGCGGCGCCGCCGCATTGGGATGGGCCCGGCCGCGTAGCGAGTACGGCGCGATCGTGGTCTTGGCGGGGTTGTTCTGGCTCCAGTCCAAGAAGACCTTGCCGGTGCGCACCGCTTTCGCCATGGTCGCGGTCACCAGATCCGGGTGCAGCTGTTGGAGATTCGTGGCTACCTGTTTGGCCACCGTGGACGCGCCGCCGGGACTCAACTCGCGGTCCAGCGGCACATAGATGTGAATTCCCTTGCTACCACTGGTAACCGGGAACGCGTGCAGCCCGATGCCCTCGACCATGTCACGCACCGCGAGCGCGACCTTTGCGCATTCGGCCAGGCCCGCACCCGGCCCCGGGTCGAGGTCGAACACCAGCCTGGTTGCGGGACCGATCTCGTCGCCGTCGAAACGCCATTGCGGCACATGGACTTCCAGCGCGGCCTGCTGCCCTAGCCAGGCCAGGCCCGCCTCGGAATCGATCACCGGATAAACCACGCGGCGATCGGAATGCTCGACAGCGTGCCGCTCCAGCCACGACGGAGCGTGTGCGGCAAGGTTCTTCTCGAAGAACGACGGCTCGTCGACGCCGTTGGGCCAACGCTTCCTGGTCACAGGGCGGTCGGCAATATGCGGGAGCATGGCCGGGGCGATGGCCGAATAATAGGCGATGACCTCGCCTTTTGTTGTTCCGGTCGCGGGATACAGCACCTTGTCGAGGTTGCTCAATTCAACCTCGATGCCCGGCAGGCCCGAGCTGCCACCGAAACTACGGCGGGTCACCATAGCCGAATTCTACTGACGGGGACCGACACGATTCGGCCCCCGCCGCACATCAAGCCTGCGGACCGGGCTGCTCCGGCGGGACCACCTTCTTGGCGGCCTCCTTGCCCTTCTCGATCTTGTCCGAGTACTTGCCCTTGGTCTTCTCGTCGATGAAGTCACCGGCCTTGTCGACCGCTTCGTTGATCTTGCCGGCGTTCTTGGCCGCCGCGTCCTTTCCCTTGCCGACCAGGCCCTTCAGACTGTCCACGAGACTCATGCCATCGTTCCTTCCTGTTGCCTAAACGGACACTGCTGGACGCAGTCCACCCACAGCCGGCGCACGGCCGGAGCGAAGGCGGAGGTACGCCTAACGGACACTGCTGGACGCAGTCCACCCACAGCCGGAGCGAAGGCGGAGGTACGCCTGACCGAGGTGTTCAACCCACATCTTCCCACCACGAATCCCGTGCTGGGAGGCCATCGGGATGCACACGCTCCCCCGGCATCGGCACCGCGATCGAGGTGCCCACCGCCCGCGCCGCCTCGACCATCCTGCGCACCGGCTCCGACCATCCGTGGAAGGCCAGATTGAAGGTCGCCCAGTGAATGGGCACCAGCATGCCGTGGCCCGGGTCGTCGACGCACAGATCGGCGTGGGCGCGCACCGCTTCCTCCGGGTTCATGTGCACATCGGGCCAGCGTTCGTCATAGGCGCCGATCGGCAGCAACGTCAGATCGAACGGACCGAGCGCCGCACCGGCCTCGGCAAAGGCCTTGGTATAGCCGGTGTCTCCGCCGAAATACACCCGACGGGTCGGACCGACGAGGGACCAGGAGGCCCATAGCGTGGTGTTGCGCACCAGGCCCCGGCCGGAGAAATGCCGAGCCTCCGTACAGGTGATCACCAGGTCGGTACCGTCCCGCTCGCGACCGAGTGCCGCCAGCGAGATCGAACCGCCCCAATCCAATTCGATGATCCGATGCTCCGGAACACCCCAGTGCCGCAGGTGCGCGCCGATGCCGATGGGCACCAGGAACGGCGCGGCCTGACCGAGCACGAGCTGCCGGACGGTGGCCTTGTCCAGATGGTCGTAGTGATCGTGGGAGATGATCACCGCGTCCACCGGCGGCAGCTCCGACAACGGCGTCGGGACCGGATGCATCCGCGTCGGGCCGACTACCGCCGACGGCGAAACCCGTTCGCTCCATACGGGATCGGTGAGAATCCGGTACCCGTCTACCTCGACGAGCGCAGAAGCGTGCCCGTACCAGGTGACCGCGAGATCGGCGGCCGCCGACGGCACCTCGGGGGTCTCCAGCGGAATCACCCCGCGCGGACGACCGGCATTGCGCCGGGTCAACGCCGAATACAGCAGCGAAAGCACCGAGCCCGCGACGATCTGGCTACTGGCCTCGGTGTTGTGGAACTGGCGATTGCGGTAGCTCGCGGCACCGGAGGCGTATGGCTGAATGGCCGACATCGAAGCGCCGATCGCGGAAGGGATATCCCACACCGCGCGCACCACCCATGCAACGCCCAGCACGCCCGCCGCGGCGCGGATGATCGTCTTCAGGTTCATGTCATCGCCCCACGAACTTCGCGGCGCGCTTCTCTTGTCTGGCCAAGCGGCCCTCTCGGGCATCCGCGCTGTTCCACGCGGCATGCAGCGCCGCACGCTGCAGCTGGTTCTCCGGATCGCGGGTGCCGTCGTCGTTGAATACCAGTTTCATGTGGCGCAGCGACAGGGGCGCGAGTCCGGCGATCGACTTCGCCCACGCCTGCGCGTCGGCGAGCGTGCCGAGCTTGTTGGCGAAGCCGAAGGCGTAGGCGTCGGCGGCCGAGATCGGTTCCGCACCCAGCAGGACGGTGCGGGCGGGACCGCCGCCGATCAGCGACGCCAGCCGCCGGACGGTCCAGCGGTCGACCGTGATGCCGAGCTTGGCCGCGGGAATCGCGATGTAGGCATCGGGCTCGAGCACTCGAAGGTCGGAGGCCAAGGCGATCTGCACGCCCGCGCCGAGCGCGGCACCGTTGATCGCGGAGATCACCGGCACCGGAACCGACTCGATGGTGTGCAGCATGTCGAGCAGGCCACTGAGGAACTCGTCGGAGTAGACGCCGGACAGATCCGCGCCCGCGCTGAAGATCGGGCCCCGCCCGGTCAGCACGATCACTCGCGCATCCTGGGCCGCCGTGCGCACTGCTTCGCTCAGCTGTGTCACTAATTCATTGTTGAGCGCGTTGCGACGCTCCTCGCGCTGCAATTCGATGGTGACTACGTCGCCATCGCGGCTGACACCGAGCATTGCGTCCTCCCCAACTGACCGGTTCGAGTGGTTACAGTCAACTCTGCCACAGTCGACGGCACAGACCGGTCAGGCACTAGGAGAAGAGATACGATCGGCGGCTGTGCCGACTGATTTCGACATCCTGGTGATCGGTGCCGGTCAGGCCGGGCTGTCGGCCGGCTACCACTTACAGCGCCTCGGATTGCGTGCCGAACGCGACTTCCTGATCGTGGACCACGCGCCGGGGCCCGGCGGTGCCTGGCAGTTTCGCTGGCCGTCGCTGACGCTGACCACGGTGAACCGGGTGCACGATCTGCCCGGTATGTCGTTCGCCGAGACATTGCCAGAGGGATCCGAGTCCGCGCCCGCGGCCACCGCAGTGCCGCGCTATTACGAGCTGTACGAAAAACGGTTCGACCTCAGGGTGCGACGACAGGTGTCGGTCAAGGTCGTCTGTGATCGCCGCGCTGACGACGATCCGGAGGGCGCTCGAATTCTCAACGTCGAGACCGACTCCGCCGGGACGATCCGGGTGCATGGGCTGATCAACGGCACCGGAACCTGGGAACATCCGTTCATCCCGCGGTACCCGGGTGCGGAGACCTTCGCGGGACGGCAACTACATACCCGCGACTACCGCACTGCCGACGAATTCACCGGCAAGCATGTTGTCGTGGTCGGCGGTGGTGTCTCGGCCGTACAGCTGCTCGACGAGATCTCCCAGGTCACGACGACCACCTGGGTCACCAGGTCCGAACCGGTGTTCCGGGATACCTTCGCCGAGGAAGACGGCCGCACCGCCGTCGCCATGGTCGAGGACCGCGTGCGGCGGGGACTGCCACCGGGCTCAGTGGTCTCGGTGACGGGACTGCGGCTCGACGACCGGCTGCGGGCCGCGCAGGCCAGGGGTGCACTGGACCGGCATCCGATATTCCGCAGCATCGAACCGGACGGCGTGCGCTGGGCCGACGGTTCGTTCCAGCACGCGGATGTCATCCTCTGGGCCACCGGATTCCGCAGCGCCCTCGACCACCTCGCGCCACTGCGCCTGCGCGGCCCCGGCGGGGGCATCACCATGACCGGCCGCCTCGCCACCCAGGTCGCGAACGACCCGCGCATTCACCTCATCGGCTACGGCCCGTCGGCGAGCACCATCGGCGCGAACCGAGCGGGTCGCGCCGCCGCGGTGGAGCTCAGCAAGTATCTGGCTATACCAAGCCGGCTGTGAACATCGCCGGGTCGGGGCCGATCCGTGCGCCCTTGTCCAAGGCGTTGATCGCATCCATCTGCTCGGGGGTGAGTTCGAAACCGAAAACGTCGAAATTGCCGGCGATGCGCGCGGGGGTGACGGACTTCGGGATGACGATGATGCCCAGCTGTAAGTGCCAGCGGATGATCACCTGTGCGGGAGTGCGGCCCACCTCGTTGGCAATGGAGACGATGGTGTGGTCGTCGAGCAGGGTGCCCTGGCCGAGCGGGCTCCACGCCTCGGTGGCGATGGCGTTGTTGTCGTGGAAGGCGCGCAGCTCGCGCTGAGCCAGCCTCGGATGCAACTCGATCTGGTTGACCACCGGGATCTCGCCGGTCTCGCCGATGAGCCGCTCGAGATCGGGGAGAGTGAAGTTCGAGACGCCGATCGACCGGATCCGGCCCTGCAACTTCAATGCTTTGAAGGCGCGGAAGGTGTCGATGTAGCGATCGGCCTGCGCGACCGGCCAGTGGATCAGAAAGAGGTCGAGATATTCCAGGCCGAGTCGCTGCATGCTCGCGTCGAAGCCGCGCAGCGTGGAGTCGTAACCCTGCTCGGAGTTCCACAGCTTCGTTGTCACGTACACCTCGTCGCGCGGCAGCCCGAACTCCCGGATGGCGCGGCCCGTGCCCTCCTCGTTGCCGTAGATGGCGGCGGTGTCGATGCTGCGGTAGCCGACCTCCAACGCAGCGGTGACCACCGGGAAAACCTCATCGGGTGGCACTTGGAATACACCGAAGCCGAGCTGCGGGATCACGTTCCCGTCATTCAGCACAATCGAGGGGATGGCGCATGTCTCGCTTCTGAAGGTCACCTATCGACGGTAGAAGTGCTACCGCAAGTCGTCAACGACACCACTTGGCGTGTTGGCTCACAATTCGCTGGTGGGGCCCAGATTTACATCCGACGATTCGGTTCGGATCGACCTGTCACTGCCCGGGGAGACCCAGTCTGCGGTAGCGGTTGTGGCGCGCTGCGCGAAGCTCCGCGAGCGGTCGGTCCTGCAGCTCGGTGAGCTCCGCCGCGATGGCGGCGACCATGCGACGGGCGAAATCGACCGGCTCGTCGGCCGCGTCCGGGAGCTCCGGCACGATGCGGTCCACGATGCCGTCCGCGCACAGGTCGGCGGCGCGGATGCGTTGCGCATCCGCCAGCTCCGACGCATGGTCGATGTCGCGGTAGACGATCGCGCTCGCGCCCTCCGGTGGCAGCGGCGCCAGCCAGCCGTGCGTGGCGGCGAGCACCCGGTCCGCAGGCAGCAGCGCCAGCGCTCCGCCGCCGGTGCCCTGACCGAGCAGCACCGAGACGGTGGGGGTGTCCAGGGTCACCAAATCGGCTATGCAGCGGGCGATTTCGGGAGCGAGTCCGCGCTCTTCCGCCTCCTTCGACAACGCCGCGCCGACAGTGTCGATCACCAGTACCAGCGGCAGTCGCAACTCTTGGGCAAGTGCCATGCTGCGCCTGGCCTCCCGGAGTGCAGCCGGGCCCATGGTGTGCTCGCCTTGCTGGCCCGAGCGGTCGTGCCCGAACACCACGCAGGGCCTGCCTCGAAACCTGGCCAGCGCATGCACAATGGTGCGATCGGATTCGCCCTGACCGGTGCCGCTGAGCGGAACCCGTTGCGTCACATGACGTAACAGGTCGCGCAGGCCGGGCCGACCCGGGCGGCGCGAGATGGTCACCGACTCCCAAGCCGAGCCTTCGGACGCTCGGCTCGAGGGATCCACACCCACGAGATCCCCACCATCGTGGCGCCTGGGCGCGGCCCAACCTGGTTCCGCCGCAACAGGATCCGGCACACCGCTGAGTACACTCAAGGCGCGATACGCGATACGGCGGAACACCGGCACCGGGACCACGCCGTCGATAACACCACTGTGATAGAGGTTCTCCGCGGTTTGGACACCCTCGGGAAAGTCCTTGCCGTACAACGCTTTGTAGACCCGAGGGCCGAGAAACCCGATCAACGCGCCGGGTTCGGCAAAGGTCATATGCCCCAGCGAGCCCCACGAGGCGAACACCCCGCCCATGGTCGGATCGCGCAGATACACCAGATAGGGATGGCCTGCGGCTTTATGGGTGGCGACGGCGCCTGCGATCTTCACCATCTGCACGAAGGCAACCGTGCCCTCCTGCATCCTGGTGCCACCGGACGTCGGCGAAGCAAGCAGCGGCAGCCCGGACCCGGTGGCACGCTCGACCGCCGAAACTATCCGCTCGGCGGCGGCAACCCCGACGGAGCCCGCCAGAAATCCGAACTCACAAGCGATTACGGCCACCCTGCGGCCACGCAAAAGCCCCTCGCCGGTGAGCACCGACTCATCGGTGCCCGCCGCGACCGCTGCCTTATGCAGATCCTCGTGATACCGCCGGGTGGCGGCCACCGCGACGGGTGGCCGATCCCAACTGACAAATGAGTCCGGGTCGAGCAGTTGCCCGAGCAGTTCGCGCGCCGAAATCCTCACCGAGGGAGAATAACTACCCGGTCCTGATTCGACGCGCGCCGCGCGAGCAACTCAGTAGCCCTGCATCACCTTGCGCAGGGCGTACTCGGTCAACGAGACCAGCGCATGCTTGGCGGGCTCACGCCGCCGCGCGTCGATCGACAGAATCGGCACATCCGCAGGCACCGCGAGCGCCTGACGGATGTCCTCGATCGGGTAGCGCGGTGCGTCGTCGAACTCGTTGAGCGCAACCAGGAACGGTAGGTTGCGCGCTTCGAAGTAGTCGACGGCCGCGAAGCTGTCCTCGAGCCTGCGGGTGTCGACCAGCACCACGGCGCCGATGGCGCCGCGGATCAGGTCGTCCCACATGAACCAGAACCGATACTGGCCCGGCGTACCGAACAGGTACAGGACCAGATCATCGGCAAGGCTGATCCGACCGAAGTCCATGGCCACCGTGGTGGTGGACTTCATCGGAACACCCGTCAGGTTGTCGATTCCGGTGCTGGCATTGGTCACCAACGCCTCGGTGCGCAGCGGAACAATCTCCGAAACAGCACCGACCAACGTGGTCTTGCCGACACCGAAGCCGCCGGCGACGACGATCTTCGCCGAGGTTGGCTTGCTGGTTCGGGTATCGACCTGTGCCGTCGAATCAAATACGCCGGAGTCCACTGAGAACCCTTTCGATCAGCTCGCGACGTTCATCGTCGCTGGAATCGTCTTTCAAAGTCGCCGAAACTCGGACGTGCCCGGCCTCGATGAGGTCGGCCACAAGCACCCTGGCCACCCCGATCGGGATACCCAAACGCGCCGCTACCTCGGCAACGGACGGCGATTCTCTGCACAACTCCACGATGGACGTCTCGATGTTGGTCAGTTCGAACTGCCGCTCCAGGGCGACCGGATGCGATGCGACGAGGGCTTCCAATGCCAACTCGACTGCGGGCCTGGTGCGGCCCGCAGTCAATGAGTATGGGCGTACGAGGCTCGGCTCGGCGCTCCCCATGCGGTGATCGTCTATGTCCATCCCACCATCAGGAACCCATCGTGACGCGTGGCGTGGCCTGCACTGTCTGGCCAACACGCTCGACCAACAAGGCCATTTCGTATCCGACCTGACCGATGTCGCAGGACGTGTTGGTCAGCACCGCGAGGTAAGAGCCGTCGCCGACTGCCATGAGTAGCAGGTAGCCGTGCTCCATCTCGACCACCGACTGCAAAACGGTGCCGCCCTCGAACAGGTTCGAGACGCCGACCGAGAGGCTGGCGAGTCCCGCCGTGACAGCCGAGAGCTGTTCGGCGCGATCGACGGGCAGCTGGGCGCTCGCGGCCATGAGTAGCCCGTCAGCCGAGACCAGGACGGCATGAGCTACGCCAGGAACCTCGTTGGCGAAGTTCGAAACCAGCCAATCCAGCTGACGATTCGTACCACCTAGATCGGGGTTCATCGGTCTCCTTTATCTCCGGTTAGGTTCGTTGCCTTCATTGCGCGGCCATCCCGGACGCCCTGCTGGTGACGACTCAAGCTGGACCTGATCGTTTCTGGATCGCGACGTGCCGCCCGATCCGCGGCGCCGCTTACGGCGCCGGGGACCAGCCTTCCGCCCGGATTGCGTTGGGGCAACCCGGCGGCTGTCTTTGTTTCGGCCTGGGCTTCGCTCGCTGCGCGAGCCGCCTGCCATCCTTCGTCGCCCGGCGATTCGAAGGACGCGGCCACCTGGGACCGGTCCGGGTTCGGATCCGTCAGCCACGCCGACATCATTTCGGCGAAGATCGGGCTGTCCATGGGCGAGTTGGTTTCCGCCGCAGGCTGCAGCCTGGTCTGGAAGAACGACGCGGCCTTGCCCGTATCGGCCTTGAAGCTGTGGCGGCCGGGGTCGCGGCCTGCCAACGGCGCTCCGGAATCGGAGAGCGCGGGCTGTTCGCCGCTCGGTGGCTGCGGGTTGCCGCGCTCGCGCTGCGGCAGACCGAGGCCGGATGTCGATTCACGTTGCGGCAGACCACCGGTGTTCGGGTCACGCTGCGGCAGACCAGGCGGCACCTGCGAGCCGGGCTGACGCTGCGGTAGATCGCCCAGCGCGTCCCGCTGCGGCAAGTTCGTCGCCGCAGGCTGACGCTGGGGCGAACCGCCG
Source organism: Nocardia sp. CWNU-33 (assembly GCF_046764895.1). NCBI lineage: Bacteria > Bacillati > Actinomycetota > Actinomycetes > Mycobacteriales > Nocardiaceae > Nocardia > Nocardia sp. CWNU-33. Next base: position 423,692 of record NZ_JBKOQN010000001.1, read on the forward strand.
GTGTTCGGGTCACGCTGCGGCAAACCACCCAGACCCGAATCACGCTGCGGCAAACCACCCGTGCTCGGGTCACGCTGCGGCAAACCACCCAGACCCGAATCACGCTGCGGCAAACCACCCGTGCTCGGGTCACGCTGCGGCAAACCACCCGTGCTCGGGTCACGCTGCGGCAACCCACCCAGACCCGAATCACGCTGCGGCAAACCGCCGGAACTCGGCTCACGCTGCGGCAAACCACCCGTGTTCGACTCACGCTGCGGGAGGCCACTCGCCCCGGACTCCCGTTGCGGCAGACCGTTGGCACCGGACTCCCGTTGCGGCAGACCGTTGGCACCGGACTCCCGTTGCGGCAGACCGTTGGCACCGGACTCCCGCTGCGGCAGACCGTTCAGGCCCGACGAACGTTGCGGTAGACCACCCGAAGCGGGATCGCGCGTCGGCAGACCGTTCGGACCGGAATCACGCTGTGGCAAACCATCCGAAGCAGGGTCGCGGGGTGGCAGACCGTTCAGACCCGACTGACGCTGCGGCAGACCACCCAGACCCGAGTCACGCTGCGGCAAACCACCCGTGCCCGAGTCACGCTGCGGCAAACCACCCGTGCCCGAATCACGCTGCGGCAAACCACCCGTGCCCGAATCACGCTGCGGCAAACCACCGGAACTCGGCTCACGCTGCGGCAAACCACCCGTGTTCGAATCACGCTGGGGCAGACCACTCGAACCTGGTTCGCGCGGCGGCACACCGTTCAGACCCGACTGACGCTGCGGCAGGCCAGTCGTGGTGCCCGGCTGACGCTGCGGCAAACCTCCGCTTGCGGAAGGCCGTGGCACACCATTGGCGCCCGGCTGCCGCAGTGGCAGCTCACCGGAGTTCGCATCACGCGGCGGCAGACCCGTCACGATCGGTTCGCCGCCATCCGGCTGGCGCGGCGGCGGACCACCCGGCGACACGCTGCGCTTGGGCAAGCTCGCCGCGGCGAGCTTGCCGCGCTGCGGACCGCTCGGCGCCTGTCCGGTTGTGGGGCGCAGAGACGGACCGCCCTGAGTCGAATTGGGGCTCAGGCCAGCGGACATCGTCGATCCAGGCGACCGCTGCGGCAAGCCACCGCCTGCCGCGGCCGGACCACCGTCTGTGGGGGCCGGGCTGCTGACCGGAATCGGGCCGCTCACCCCGGGATCGACGGTGACCATCACATTGCCCCCAGGAGTCCTGGTAATTCCCCGCATCTGCATCGATGACGAACTCACCTGCCGTTGTGGAGCACCGGCCGACACCTGGGGCGCGGCCTGCGTCGGCAGTGCGGATTGCTGTCCCTGTCCGATGACGATCAGGCCGCCCGGCACATGCACGGTCACGGTGACACCCGGATCCCGCGCGGTATCGAAGGTCGGCCGCAATCGGACCGTGAGTCCGTGCCGCTCGGCCAACCTGCCGACCACGAAAAGACCCATGTGCCGTGCGGTGTCGGGGCCCGGCTCGGCGGTTTGCTCCAGCCTGCGGTTGATATCGGCCATCTCCGAGGGCGGCATACCGATACCCCGGTCGGCCACTTCGATGAGCATGCCCTGGTCGTGGGCCTGCGCGAAGGTGAATTTCACGTCGGTTTCGGGCGGTGAAGCACGCAGCGCATTATCGAGCAACTCGGCGAACAGGTGCGCCATATCCGAGGCAGCGGGTTCTTTCAGGGAACCGCGCGGTGTCGCACCGAGCTTGACGCGTTCGTAGTCCTCGACCTCGGAGATCGCGGCGCGCAGCACGTCGGCGATCTCGACCGGAGCGGACTTGGCGCGGCGCTGCTTGGTACCGGCCAGAATCAGCAGGTTGTCACCGTTACGACGCATACGAGCGGCGAGGTGGTCCAGCCGGAAGAGGTTCTCCAGCAGTCGCGGATCCTTCTCGTCGTACTCCATCGCCTCGATCAGCGTGAGCTGATGGTCGACGAGCGACTTGGACCGGCGCGCCAGGGTCTCGAACATGTCGTTGACCTGAGAACGCATCTGCGCCTGATCGCTGGCCAGACGCAGCGCCTGTCCATGGATGTCGTCGACGGCGCGGGCCAGCTGACCGATCTCCTCGGTGCTGCGCACCGGCATCGGCTCCAGCGGCACGTCCTCCGGGGAAGCACCGTTTCGCAGCTGGGCGACCTCGTGTGGCAGATCGCTCTCGGCCACCCGCAGCGCCGCGAGGCGCAGCCGGTGCAGCGGCACGATCATCGAGCGCGCCACGAAGACGGCGAGCAGCAGCGCGGCGAGGATAGTGGCGATGACGACCGCGGTGTAGGTCCACGCGTCGGTGTTGGCCGTCGACACCAGCTCATTCATCGACGAGTCGATGTCCTTGGTCGCCTTTCCGACGACGCGCTCGTAGACATCGAGGCTGGCGGTGAGCGAGTTCTTCAGGTCGCCGACCGGGAGCTGACCGGATTGCGCCTGTGGGCTGCTCAGCAGCCCGATTCGGGTATCGATGCCGGCCCGCACGTCGGCGATCGAGGTATCACCGTCGGCGAACCGGTGCGCGAGGACATTGAGCAGCGAGCGCTCGGTGTTCGCCGCGGTGAGGAAGGCCTGCACGCCGACCTGCGCATTGCGCAGGATTTCGGGGAACGCGGCGATCTCACCGACCAGCGAGGCGCGGGTGTTGAGCGAGTCGACAAGACGTAGCTTCGCCGTATCGATGGCGGGGTCGCTGACCTGGCCGACCGTGGACTCGACGATACGCACACTGTCGTTGCGGACCCGGTCGATCATCGCGATGATCTCGGGGCCCGACTGGGTCGAGGTGGCCTTACCCTGCGCACGAACGGCTTTTGCCTGGGTGAGCATGTTGTCCAGCGACGCGCGAGCGCCCGACACAGCGTTCAGCTGGGGGCCAACTGCTTCCGCATTGCCGATGGCGGCATCGAGGTCGGCGAGGTTCTTGTCCGACACGATCGACGGTGCACCAGGGAACAGCGCAATCATCTGCGAGGCGGCGGTCGTCGCCGTCTGCGCACTGAGCGCGGTTACGGCCGGGATGGCGCCGATGTTCTCGGCGGCACCGGCGAGCCGGTTCGCCTCGGCGAACTCGGAAGCAATCCTGGACACGCCGAGGCCGACCGCGACTGCGAGCGGCACGGCCAAAACCGCCGTAACCTTCCAACGCAGGTCCCAGTTGCCGAGCGCCCAGCGTTTGCTGCCGGACCTAGCGGCGTCACGCATCTCCCACTCACTTTCCAAACTGGCCCCAACCACGCGCCATCAGCGAACCTCCACACTCGCATGCTGGCTCGACAGGCAGAGCTGGCCGAGGAACTGCGGCTGGCCGAGAAATTGCGTCTACGACTGCCCAAATAAGTGACATCAGATTCTAACGGATCAATAACTTCTTGGTTGACTCCGAGTAGGGCTACGGGCCTTGACCAGCCCGTTCCAGGCATAACCAGAGGTCGCGGCACCCACCCGGGCGTCGCGTGAAGTCTGCCACAATCGTCCTGATCTATCGAGGCGGGCATCGAGGCGAGGCTAGGGAGTCACCGGGTTGAACGCGAAGCACGACTACCGACCGGTCTATCAGACCAGCTTGGTCGATCCGGCCGAGTTCTGGAGCAGTGCGGCGGAGGCGATCGATTGGGAGGTCGCGCCAACCCAGATCGTCGACACCGTGGCCCGCCCTGTGACCAGATGGTTCCCTGATGCTCGCCTGAATACCTCCTTCAACGCCCTCGATCGACATGTGCACGGAGACACCGCGATCGAGGAAGGCCGGGCCAACCAGGCCGCCCTAATATACGACTCCGCTATGACGGGCACCAGAGGCGTTTTCACCTATGCCGAACTCCTCGAAGAGGTTTCCCGATTCGCCGGCGCGATGGTCCGGCTCGGTGTCACCAAAGGCGACCGCGTCATCATCTACCTGCCGATGATCCCCGAGGCGGTCATCGCGATGCTCGCCTGCGCCCGCATCGGCGCGGTGCATTCCGTAGTCTTCGGCGGCTTCGCGGCGCCCGAGCTCGCGGCACGCATCGATGACGCGGCGCCTGTGTTGATCATCACTGCTTCCGGTGGTCTGGAGCCGGGCCGCCGGATCGACTACCCACCGATCGTGTTGCACGCGTTGGATCTTGCCGAGACCAGCGCGCCGCGCAATGTCATCGTGAAGCAGCGCGCGCAGTTCCCGACGATCCATTTCCCCGCGCCCCAGCCCGCAACCGAATCACTGCCGAGCTCCGCACAGACCGTCGCGGCGCAGTGGCTGGATTGGGACGACGCCGTGCGCGATGCACCGCTCGCCGATCCGGTGCCGGTGGACGCCACCGATCCGCTCTACATCCTGTACACCTCGGGCACCACCGGTAAGCCGAAGGGCGTGGTCCGGGACAACGGCGGACATGCGGTTGCCCTGGCCTGGTCCATGCGCAATATCTACGACGTCGGGCCGGGACAGGTGATGTGGGCCGCCTCCGACGTCGGCTGGGTCGTCGGGCACTCCTACATCGTGTACGCGCCATTGCTGGTCGGCGCGACAACCCTCCTATACGAGGGCAAACCGGTCGGCACCCCGGACGCGGGCGCCTACTGGCGCGTGGTGGCCGAGCATCAGGTCCGCGTGCTGTTCACTGCGCCGACCGCGCTGCGCGCCATTCGCAAGGCCGATGCCGACGCCACGCTGGCACGCGGCTACGACCTGTCCTCGCTGCGCGCGCTGTTCTGCGCGGGCGAGCGGCTGGATCCGGCGACCTACGAATGGGCCACCGAGACCCTGCTCGCCGACCGGCCCGACTGCCCTGTCGTCGACCACTGGTGGCAGACCGAGACGGGCTGGCCGATCTGCGCGAATCTACTCGGCCTGCAACAGCTTCCGATCAAGGCGGGCTCGGCGTCGGTGCCGGTGCCCGGATTCCGGCTGCGTGTCCTCGACGCCGAAGGTAATCCGGTCGCACCAGGTACCGAGGGCAATATCGTCATCGGACTACCCATGCCGCCAGGCACCCTCACCGGCCTATGGCGCGATGAAGACCGCTTCGTCCGGTCCTATATGTCGGCTTTCCCCGGGCACTATCTCACCGGCGACTCCGGATATTTCGACGACGACGGCTACCTCTTCGTCCTCGGCCGCAGCGACGATGTCATCAATATGGCCGGGCACCGACTATCGGCGGGCAGCATCGAGGCCGCCATCGCGGGTCATTCGGCGATCGCCGAATGCGCGGTGATCGGACTGCCCGACGAACTCAAGGGCCAGCGGCCGATCGCGTATGTGGTGCTCAAGTCCGGCGTCGAGATCGACCCGACGCAGTTGCGCGACGAACTGATCGAGCGGGTGCGCGAGCAGATCGGCGCCATCGCCACCCTGCACGATGCCGTGGTGGTTTCCGCGCTGCCCAAGACCAGGTCGGGCAAGATCCTGCGCAAGACGATCCGGCAGATCACCGCGGGCGACGCCTATGAGATCCCCTCGACCATCGAGGACTCCTCGGTGCTCGCCGCCCTGGAGCAGCAGATCGCCACTGCCCAACCGCCGTCGGCAGATACCGGCACGCCACTCGCGCCGAACGCGGATCCGGTTGTGCCGTCATAGATTTGCCTTTACCCGGCGTTAGCATCCCTCAGAGGTTTCTCAGGGATCGCTCACCGATGTGCCAGCCCATGGCAATAGCCTCGAGACAGCGTCGAGACCACCACTGACGTACCCCTCGAAGATCTGGAGCCACACTATGAAGGCCTTGCGCAGTCGACCCGCCTACACCGCATTCGCCGCGGGCGGACTCGCCACCGTCGCGATGTTCCTCGCGCCGACCATCGCCTCCGCCGACGTCATGACCGATATGGCCGCGCCGCTGCTGACCTCCGATTGCTCCTTCGCCCAGGTCGACGCTGCCCTGCATGCCAAGGCCCCGCAGCTGGCCTCGATTCTCGACTCGAACCCGAGCCAGAAGGCCGAGCTGCAGCGCAAGTTCGATCAGCCGGTCGAACAGCGCCGCGCGGAATTCCAGCGCATGATCGACGAGAACCCGAGTGCGGCGCAGGACGCGCAGAACGATCCGCGTGCCTCCGGTCTGAGCGCAACGATCCGCGCGGTCGCCGACTCCTGCCACAGCTACTAGCCGGCACTCGCGGCTCGCCTTTTCCGATCCCGACAGGCTGCTCTCGTAAGTACATGGGTAACTGACCGGGCACGCCCCGAAACTCCGGCGGCACCCAACGCGGGACCTGACCGCAAAACGTCGCGGCACCTGCTGGAATGGCCTGAATACGCGGAGAGGCGGAAGCGCACAATGAACGACGTGACGAGCGAGCGTACGACCCCGACTGTCCTTGTTGTCGACGACGACGAGGACGTGCTCGCCTCGGTCGAGCGCGGGCTGCGGTTGTCCGGCTTCCAGGTGCTTGTCGCCAGGGACGGCGCCGCAGCGCTGCGCAGCGTCGCCGAGCACGCACCGGACGCGATCGTGCTGGACATGAACATGCCGGTGCTGGACGGCGCCGGGGTGGTGACCGCACTGCGGGCCCTCGGCAACGAGGTGCCCATCTGCGTGCTGAGTGCGCGCGCCTCGGTCGACGACCGGATCTCGGGGCTGGAATCCGGCGCCGATGACTACCTGGTCAAACCGTTCGTGCTCGCGGAGTTGGTGGCACGGATCCGGGCGCTGCTGCGCCGTCGCGCGGACGTGACCGCAACGGCCACGCCCGGTGCGGTCACGGTCGGGCCGCTGGAGGTGGACATCGCCGGGTATCGCGCCCTGCTGCACGGGAACGAAATCGAGCTCACCAAAAGGGAATTCGAGCTGCTGTCCACGCTCGCGCGGAATGCGGGCGTGGTGCTCAGCCGCGAGCGATTGCTGGAGTTGGTGTGGGGCTACGACTTCGCCGCCGACACCAATGTGGTCGATGTCTTCGTCGGCTATCTGCGACGCAAGCTCGAGGTAGGCGATACACCCCGGCTGCTGCACACGATCCGCGGCGTCGGGTTCGTGCTGCGAGCCTCCAAATGAACTCGAGCACAAGGTGACCGACTCTTCGCCCGCAGCGCCGGAGACCTCGTGGTCGCCGACCACACCTCCTGCGCCGACGAAAAGGCGTCGCCGCCGGTCATTTTCGCTGCGCACCAGGGTCGCCGCAGCCGCGGCGGCGGGCGCAGTGATCATTGTGTCCATACTGAGCCTCATCAGCGTGCGCGCGATCGAACGCAACAATGTGGCGCAGATAGATCAGCAGATCACCATCGTCTCGCGGATCGTCCTGCTCAAGCCGGAGCTGGCCGCCGGGTTCGTCACTATTTCCGGGCTGGACACCAACCTGGCGGTCACCGTCCGCGACAACGGCATCGTCACCGCCAGTGGCCCGACCCAATTACCTGATCTGACACCAGGTTTCCACACTGCCACCGTGAACGGCGTCCGCTATCGGATGCTCACCACCACCGAGAACCAACCGCCGGGCCGCACGGTGGCACTCGGCATCCCCGCCGCCGAAGCGGCCCGCGCAACCGCCGAGCAAAAGCGCTGGGTCCTTGCGGGCGCGTCGCTTGCCATCGCCGCCGCCGCCGCGCTCGGCTGGTTGCTCGCCGGACGCGCGGTGCGACCGATCACCGACCTCACCCACCAGGTCGGCGCCCGCAGCGGCAGGCCCGATCCCGATAATCCGCAATCACCGGTCGATGGCTCGGGTGTGCGCGAAGCAGAGGAGCTCGCCGAGGCGGTGAACACCATGCTGCACCGCGTGGACCAGGCGCAGGACGAAACTGCCGCCGCGCTGGAGACCGCGCGTGATTTCGCCGCCGTGTCCGCCCACGAACTGCGCACCCCCCTCACCGCGATGCGTACCGATCTCGAGGTGCTGCGCACCCTCGACCTCGACGAAGCCCAGCGCACCGAGATCCTCACCGACCTTGCGCGCAGCCAAGGCCGGGTGGAAACCACCCTTGCCGCGCTCGAGCGCCTGGCCACCGGCGATCTCACCAACGAACGCGACCACATCGCCACCGATGTCGGCGACCTGTGCGACCAGGCCGCACACGACGCCATGCGGCATTTCCCCGGACTGACCGTTCGCATCGACACCGACGCCGAACTGGTGACCCTCGGCCTGCCTGCCGGGCTGCGCCTCGCGGTCGACAACGCGCTGAAGAACTCGGTGACACACGGCGGCGCCACCGAGGCGCTGGTGTCCGCGCATCGCGCACCCGACGGGCACATCGTGATCTCCGTTGACGACAATGGCAGCGGCATCCCGCTGGACGAACGCGCCGCGGTGTTCGACCGTTTCTTCCGAGGCAGCCAAGCCAGCAAAGGCGGATCCGGCCTCGGCCTCGCCCTGGTCGCTCAGCAGGCCCAATTACACGGCGGACAAGCCTATTTCGACAACGGCACGCTCGGCGGCATCCGACTGGTCCTGCATCTGCCCAACCGCACCGCGCACTGAGCCGCTCCGATATCCGCCGCACCGGCCACCATGGCCAGCAGGAGAATCGGATTTCCGACGGCGGGCGTGGACGCGGCGCAGAATCCGACTGTGTGATATGCCGCACACCGAATGTCGGGGGTGCGACAAGCGTTGTTCGAGTGAGTCATCGGCGCTGGACGGGTTGTCCTTACCGAATCCTCAGAGAAGTGCTATTCGTTGCGCCAATCGGGGGTCATAGGGTCTGCGGATGTGATCGGAAAACGCGCCCGCTGGGCACTCCTCGCCGTCGGGATTGTCGTTGCGGGCGCGGTCGGGGGCGGCATCACGGCCTGCTCGCGCTCCGCCGCCGCACCGACCGGAATCGCCTTGGTCAACGCCGACACCGGGCCGACCGGTGGGCGCGTCGTACAGGCGCTGGAGCAGGCGGGCGGTTACGAATGGACCGCAGCCAAGCCCGGGGAGGCGGATCTCGACGACTACGCCGCAGTGATCACACTGCCCGCCGATCTCACCGCGGCAATGGGCACGCTGGCCGGCGACCAACCTCAGCGGGCCAAAGTCACCGTGGCGACGCATGAAGGTGCGGACGCGCAGTTGGTGAACGGGGCGGTGAACGAGGTGACGCATCGGATCGGCGCGGCGGGCGTCGATGCCGCGCTGTCGGCCGTCGCCCAAGCGCGCACCCAGCTCTCGTCGGTGCAATTGACCACCCAACTGCTCAATGCCGGGGTGAACGCGGCAGCCGCGGGCGCGGACCAGTTCAGCTCGGGGGCCGATCAGTTGCTCGGCTTCCTGAGCTTCGCCAAAGAAGGCTCCGCACAATTGACTTCGGCGATCGCCATGCTGAATTCAACGGTCGACGGTGCGGCGGCGCAGGCAGATCAGCTTGCCTCGGCATTGGATTCGACCGGGCTCACCATCGCCCAAGTCGAGCAGACCGCGAATACCGTGAGCGGCGGCCTCGATCAGATCCTCCCACTGCTGCGCGCGCTGCCCTTCGCGGGTGATCCCCGACTGGCCGACGTCATCGGAAAACTCGAAGCCCTGCGCAGCGTTTCGAGCCAGGCCGGATCTCAGTTGACCGGTCTCGGCAGCCTGGTAGGCGGCGCGGTGGACCCGAACACCGATCTGGGCACCCTGTTACGCACCGTCGTCGCCCGATTGCAAAGCGCGAGCGCCCAATTGAACGAAGGCGCGAAACTGGCCGAGGGCCTCCCACAGCTCGCCGACCAGGGCGGCGCCCAATTGACCAGCGCCATCAGCCAAATGGCCGCAGGCGTCACCGGCCTCCAGCAGATCGTCACCAACCTCGGCACCCAAACCGACAAGGCCATGTCCGCCCTCCCCCAGCGCAGCACCAGCCAGCAGGCCGCGCTCGCACTCGCACTCACCGATCCGGTCGAAATCGTCCACGAGTGACGTTCGGTGAACTGTGGCGCAGCGCTCAGCCGCAACCTGGGTGGACAGGCACACGGCTTCCAGCGCGGGGACTGGCTGTGGTTGCGTCACAGGCATTTCAGGTATCGAACGTAGTGAAATGGTTGTTCTGACCTTTGGTTCGGGCCGCCATTCCACTACCGTCGATTCGACGAAACGCCGTAGTGTCTGGTTGAATTCGCCGGCTTGCGCGCCAGCCGTGACGGGTTCGCACTCAGCAGCGAGGTGGTGTTGTTACCAGCGAGTGCTCCATGGGTTGCTGCGCCTATCGCTTGTATAGAGGTGGAGTGCCCCTTGCCCGCCCTCGTCGTCGCGGATCTGCACATGGTGGTGTGCTGTGTGCCGTGCCCTGTCACTTGTGCGCGATGCTGGGCTGCCATGTGAGGAAGGGAGTTGAACCCTCGCACTGCCCATCGTGCACCAGGAGGTGAGCCGAATACCCGTCGGCTCAGCGGGTTGCGCACGCCTCCGCGACAACTACCTGCTCCACCTCGTTGTATCAGTCCAGCAGATCGACCTCCCAGTTGGCGCGCTGGATCCGCACATCGAGTTCGCGAAGCTCCTTGGCAAGCTCATCGGCCTGCCCACGCAGCTCCGCAACAGGCAAGGCAGACAACATCTTCAGCTCGGACCGCAGCTGACGCGCATAACCCGGCTGCCCCTTGCCCGAAGCCGCATCCGCCGCAGCGGTGACCACGGAATGACGCAGCCGCAACGCATCCCGACGCGCCAGCGCATCCGTCAATGTGCCGTCCGAGTCGATCTGCGCGGCGGCATTGGTGCGATTGATGCGCCGGATCAATGTTTCGTACTCCCCGAGCACCTCGCCGACCTCGGCAAGCAGCCCCGCCGCATCCTCGGCAGGCTCCTCCCCCTCCTGATAGCGGGCGCTGCTCACGATGCGAGCGCGCAGCTGCTCGATCCGCCGCGCCGAATCCGCCCGCAACGACAATGCCTCTGCCAGCTTCAAGACCCCTACTTTCGATGTTGACCGTAAGGGCTGAAATATAGGTCATGCTCCGCGACGAGTCGCGCGAATTTCTCCGGGACAATCGCCGGAGCAGGTTGTCCCTGCCCGCCTTGCGCCCCTCCCACGACGCAAGCGCCTGCAACAGTTCCACCGCACTGGACGGCCCGAGTGACTCGGCTTGCCTCACAAAACCGGCGCACCTGCTCCAGAGGGTCCTTCGAATGCGGTTGCCGCACAATCCGGCCTGCTCATGAAATAGGCGCGGCCCGCGGGAGATTCGGAGCCGGGCCTAGTTGTTGCAGGTCGTGTAGACTCCTTCGCCATGAAGGGACGCCGCATTTCCACGACGACGCCGGACACTTCCGGCGCCTTCGTGATGGACTGATAGCCCTTCGACATCACAAGCCCCGGAGCAGATTCCGGGGCTTCTTCTTTTCCCGTCTGTTCCGGTACGACACAACAGGAGCAGACACCTATGGTCGCCGACCACCGAGATCTCAACCATGACATGGACATCTTCGCTACCGATCCGCTTGCCGGATCCGGTCTTCCGATGTGGCTCCCCGCCGGGGCCGTTATTCGGGAAGAGTTGCAGAAGCTGGCCAAGGAGCTGGCGTCTGCCGATGGCTGCCTCGGCGTGTTCTCGCCGGTTCTCGGAAAACGGGCACTATACGAGCGATCCGGACATCTGAGTAAGTTCAGCCAGGACATGTTCCCCGCCATGCGCATTGGCGATGACGAGGTGATGCTGCGACCAGCGAACTGTCCTCATCACGCTTTGATCTATGCCTCGACTCAACGCTCATATCGTGAACTGCCACTTCGATTGAACGAACTCGCTTCCATGTTCCGAGCCGAGCGTTCCGGTGTTGTCTCTGGTTTGAGTCGTGTCCGGCAAATCAACCTCGATGACACTCACGTTTTCTGCCGACCGGACCAGGTCCTGCACGAAGCTGCGCTGGGACTGCGGGCCGCACTGCGCGCTCAAGAGATCTTGGGACTTCCCGTCGATTACGTCCGACTGTCGATGCGAGACAGTTCCGCCTCATGGCTCGGAACCGAAGCGCAGTGGGAGCACGCCCAGGAGTATCTTCGCACCGCCGGGCAGTCCGTCCTCGATGAGCACGGACTGGAATTGGTCGAAGCCGCAGGTGAGGCCGCCTTCTACGGCCCCAAGTTCGATCTGCAAGTGCGGGACGGACGTGGCAACGAAGAAACCATTGCCACCGTCCAGCTCGATTTCAATCAGCCTGAGCGATTCGATCTCACCTATGTCGGCGCCGATGGCGGCGAACATCGACCGGTCATGATCCATCGGGGGACTGTTGGGTCGATGGAGCGCGTCACAGCAGCGCTACTCGAACGCTATGCGGGCCGCCTGCCGTTCTGGCTCTCTCCTATCCACATCACAGTCCTGCCTATCAGCGCCGACCAGGACGTTGCAGCGCGCGCGTTCGCCGACGAAGCGCGCCACCGCGGACTTCGCAGCCGGGTCGACCATGACGGGTCACTCGGAGCGCGGATTCGAAACGCCCGTAAGACAAGAGATCACCTCATCGCGGCCATCGGGCCGACTGAAATCGCACAGCAGAGCGTTCAGATCACCGATATCGCCAGCGGTGTCCGCACCCAGGTCGCTCAGGCGCACCTTCTCGAGCTGATGGACGCCGCCTACCGCAACCGCCGGACAACCCTCGATTGGCCCCTCTGAAGAATCTCGCGAACCGGCCTGCTCATGAAATAGGCCCGGCCCGAAAGAGATTCGGGGTCGGGCCTATTCGTCAGTTACACCGAGCGCACCTACGAGCGATCGAACTGACCGTCCTGCACACCAGCGGCGAAGGCACTCCACTCGCCGGGAGTGAAAAGCAGTGCAGGGCCGGTTGGGTTCTTGCTGTCACGCACCCCGACCAAGCCGCCATCGAGGAAAGCAACCTCGACACAATCTTTGGTCGCAGAGCTGCGGGTGCTCTTGTGCCACGCCGCGCCGGAGAGATCTACGTCGTACTTGTCGGTCACGTGGCTAGCCCCCTTGCTACCTGTCGACAGGTTCCTACTTGCGGTTTCATCCAGTGATGCTCGCCGGATAGCGTCACCCCGGCACCTAGGGGTGCTCGAACTCGCCGTCTTGGACACCAGCAGTGAAGGCGGACCACTCGCCGGGCGTGAAGACTAACGCCGTACCCGTCGGATTCTTGGAATCCCGCACACCAACCAGGCCCGCATCGAGGAACGCGACCTCCACACACTGACCATTGGACGCGCTGCGGCTGCTCTTGAACCAGCGTGCCCGGGACAGGTCAACGGTCACCGTACTTCTCCTTCGCCACCTGTCGCAGCAGGTCTCGCGTGCTCTTCTCATCCAACGCTATCCGCCGGATATCGTCGGCCATTTCAGTGTATCGCTCAACAAGCTCAGGCTTCTCGAGGTAAAGATCGCTACTCATCCCACCGTCGAGATAGACCACCGGTGGCTCGATTGGCTTGCCCTTGCTGTCGACGCCGAAATCGAGGATCACGAACGAACTGTGCAAAATGCCGCGCGTGAATCCCGCTGAGTGGGGGTGTATTCGAAGGCTGACGTTGTCCAGCTTGCTGACCTCCGCAAGCTGGCGGAGCTGCGCCGCCATCACTCGCGAATCTCCGACGACCCGATGTAAAGCAGATTCATCGAGCAGGATCTCCAACGCCAGAGGGGTAGCTTTCCGGGTGACAACTACCTGCCGGCGCAGCCGGACCTGTACACGCCGCTCGACCTCGTCGAGGGTTCCGCCGTGGAAGAACGCACCGATCAGCGCACGAGCGTAGTCAGCAGTTTGCAGCAAGCCAGGTACTTGCACTTCGTACGACAAGAGCCGTCGTGCCGACCGCTCCATCCCGATGTACATGTTGAACGCATCCGAGAACAACCCGCCGAGTGAAGTGACGCCGTCCTCATCCTTGGCCGCAGCCGCACGAGAGGCGAGGTCGACCGCTTGCTTCGCTTCACTCTCGGCAACCTCATACAACATGCACAGCTCTCGAACGTCCTGCCGTTTCGGGTTGACTGTGCGACCGGCCTCCAACCGTTGAAGTGCGTTGTAGCTGAGCTGAACTTCCTTCGCCGCATCCTGAATCGTCAAGCCTTGCTTCTCTCGCATTTCGCGGAGGAACCGACCCAGCTGGCGGCGCAGCAGTGTCGGAGACTCGTCCTGGGGCATCGCAATACTCCTCGAGGTGAACACGCTTTCGCTGAATTCTGAACTCGTTTTACCGCGTATCTGCATCTCACTCTGGGGTTTTGGACAAGTCCATCTGAACATTCAGATTTCACTAGTGCAGGAATGAACCCGGTGCTGTGCTGATCATGCGCCCGGAGCAGGGATTGCCCTTCCCTCACGGTCTCTCCTGGCGCACCTATCCGTAGCCATCCCACGGAGGTCGGCAGATGCCGAAAAGCGATCTTCCCCAACGACACCCGTTCACCGGGCCGCCAACCGCCTATGTGGGCGCATCAACCGATGTGGTCGACAGGTTCGCACACGCGATGCGCGAGCGGGCAGGCCAACCCGCAGCCTCCGAATCGTCTCGGTGCCGGGGTGTGCGCTCCCCCGGCATCGGGCGCACCAACCACGAGGAGCGATGATGCGCCGAGATCGCTTGCGTACCACCGAATCAGCCGACGGACGGAAGGTCGTCACCTGGCGGCTGATCGGACACGATTGTCGGATTCTGCGTATCCAGAACCGGGCCGACGCCTCGGTGGCTTACCGATGGCCGGGTGGCGAATCGCTGCCCCTCGCAGGGCCGGGCTTGGTGTTGTTCGATGAGTCGGCTGCCCCGGATCTCGCGACAGTCCGTGACGCATTCCCCGGTCACCACGACCTGTGGGACGCGCTGCGCGATGCCTATTGGGTGGCGCTGCTGAACCTCGCCGATCTTCCTGCGTCGGCAACGGAAACCTAGGTCGATGTCCGAGACGGATTCGACACGGCGCGACATCGCCCCCTCGGTACAAGCGCTGCTCGCGATCTTCCACGAAGACACGGTCATGAAACTCGAACTGGCCCCGACGGATAGCACGCCGACCCTCTATCGGTCGGATGGTTCGTCTTGCGCTGTAGACGAATACGGATGGCCCGCGAACTCCGGCGATCCGGCCGAAGACGAACTGGTAGACCTCGAGCCGACCGCACCGGCCCTCGACCAACCGCCGCCGCAACGGCCCTCCGACAGCCCTCCCGAGTCAGCAACTCGGTGAGTGGCACATGGCTGCGGCGAACGTCGAGTAGCGCTCGCGCTGGTGTGCCACTCGTTGCATAGCAGTCGAGATTCGGTGCGAAACAACTGCGGCCCGTGTCCACCGAAGTGGAACACGGGCCGCAGTAAGGGTTTTCGCTCAGTTGGCGTTCAGCAGGTCGATCACGAAGACCAGCGTCTTGCCCGAGAGCTTGTGGCCCGCACCAGCCGGGCCATAGGCCAGCTCCGGCGGGATGGTGAGCTGGCGACGGCCGCCGACCTTCATGCCGGGGATGCCGTCCTGCCAGCCCTGGATCAGGCCGCGCAGCGGGAAGGTGATGGACTCGCCGCGGTTCCAGGAGGAGTCGAACTCTTCGCCGGATTCGAATTCGACGCCGACGTAGTGCACCTCGACATTGCCGCCGGGCACCGCTTCGGTGCCCTTGCCCTCGATGATGTCCTTGACAACCAGCTCGGTGGGCGCGGGGCCCGCCTGGAACTCGATCTCCGGCTTGGTCATTCGGCTATCCCCTTCGATAGGTGATGGGTGGGAAAATGTGATCAGCGGTTCGTGATCTCGTGGTAATCGCGGGCACCGTAACCGGTGTAGATCTGACGCGGGCGCCCGATCTTCAGTGGCTCGCTGTGCATTTCGCGCCAGTGCGCGATCCAGCCCGGCAACCGGCCCATGGCGAACAACACCGTGAACATCCGGGTCGGGAAGCCCATGGCCTTGTAGATGACGCCGGTGTAGAAGTCGACGTTCGGGTACAGCTGACGGGAGATGAAGTACTCGTCGGTCAACGCGGCCTCTTCGAGCGCCTTCGCGATGTCGAACAGTTCGTCGTCACCGTTGAGCTTGCTCAGGATCGAGTCGGCATGCTTCTTGGCGATCGAGGCGCGCGGATCGTAGTTGCGGTAGACGCGGTGCCCGAAGCCCATGAGCTTCACGCCGTCTTCCTTGTTCTTGACCTTGCGGATGAACTCCTTGACGTCGCCGCCCTGCTCCTTGATGCCGTCGAGCATCTCGAGCACAGCCTGGTTGGCGCCGCCGTGCAGCGGGCCCCACAGCGCGTTGATGCCACCGGAAACCGAGGTGAACAGGTTCGCGTCCGACGAGCCGACCAGGCGCACGGTCGAGGTGGAGCAGTTCTGCTCGTGGTCGGCGTGCAGGATCAGCAGCATGTCGAGCGCGGCGGCGATCTCGGGGTCGACCTCGTAGGGCTCGGCCGGGAAGCCGAAGGTCATGCGCAGGAAGTTCTCGACCAGGCTCAGCGAGTTGTCCGGGTAGAGGAACGGCTGGCCAACCGACTTCTTGTACGAGTAGGCCGCGATGGTCGGCAACTTCGCCAGTAGTCGAATGGTGGATAGCTCGACCTGCTCGGGATCGCGCGGGTCCAGCGAATCCTGGTAGTAGGCCGACAACGCGTTCACCGCGGAGGACAGCACCGGCATCGGGTGCGCGTTGCGCGGGAAGCCGTCGAAGAACCGCTTGAGGTCCTCGTGCAGCAGGGTGTGGCGGCGGATGCGATCGGTGAAATCGTCCAGCTGCGCCTGCGTCGGCAGCTCGCCGTAGATCAGCAGGTAGCTGACCTCGATGAAGGTCGAGGTGCCCGCGAGCTGTTCGATCGGGTAGCCGCGGTAGCGCAGGATGCCCGCTTCGCCGTCGATGTAGGTGATCGCCGACTTGGTCGGCGCGGTGTTCATGAAACCGGGGTCGTAGGTGACGTATCCCGTGCTCGCCAGCATTTTGCCGAGGTCGATGCCGTCATTGCCTTCTTTGGCTTCGGCAACGGTCATGGCATATTCGCCACCGGGGTAGCTCAACACCGGCTTGGCGTCGTTGATGTGGTCTTTTTCGGGCACAGAAGGATCCCTCTCAGGCTAGGACCGTCGGCATCGGGGTGCGTCGGCACGGCGGTGCTCTCACCTAGACGCTAGTCGTTGCTCGCACTGCCCGAGAACGAGGGTGCCCACCGAGCGAGCTCACAAACGTGATCTCCACGCGTGAGGTTTCGACACCCGTACCGATGAGTAGGTCGGAGCGCACCCGCGCTGCGCGCAGCGTTCACTCGTTGCGCTCACTCACCGCAGGTACCGGCTCGGAGTGCGACCTGCGCACGGAAAAGCGGACGAAAGCAGGGAAGGCGAGCGCGGCGAGCACTACGCCGACGACGACCAGCACGCCACCACCCGCCGCCGCCACGGCGGTACCCAGGCCCGCCGCAGCAAAACCGTGGGCAACATCACCGATACGCGGACCGCCCGCAACGATGACGATGAACACGCCCTGCAGCCTGCCGCGCATCTCGTCGGTGGCCACGGTTTGCAGCATCGTCACCCGCAGCGCGGCGGAGATCATGTCGACCGCACCACCGAAGGCCGAGCAGCCCAGCGCGATCCACAGGCCGAGCCCGAGACCGAGGCCATGCCCGGTAAAGCCGACGGCCGAACCGAACCCGATCATCGCGAGTCCCCACAGTGCGATGCAGATCACTACCGCGAGGCCCTGCCGCCGGATGCGCGGGATCCAGCCGGAGAAGACGCCACCCAGCACCGCGCCGACCGACATCGACGCGAACAGCAAGCCGAGCGCGACGCCGCCGGTCGCCGGGTCGCCGAAAGTCTCCTGCGCGATCTGCGGGAACAGTGCCCGCGGCATGCCGAACACCATCGCGATCACATCCACCGCGAACGAGGCGAGCAGGATGCGCTGCGTCGCCAGATAGGCGAAACCATCCAGGACCGTGCGGAATCCGGCCTTGGTTGCAGTACCGGTCGGCGGGAACGCGGGCAGCTTCCACACCGCCCACACCGTGGCGAGCAGGGCGACCGCATCGATCAGATACAGCGTGGGCAGCCCGACCACCGGGATCAGCGCGCCCGCGAGGACCGGCCCTGCGATGGCGCCGACCTGCTGGACGGTCATGCTCAGCGAGTTGGCCGCGGCGAGTTGTTCCGGCGGCAGCAGCCGGGGAATGGTCGCGCTGCGAGTCGGCTGGTTCACCGCGAAAAAGGCCTGCTGCATGGCGAAAAGGCCGAGCACCACCCACACGTTGTCCAGTCCGGCGGCGGCCTGACCCCAGAAGGCCAGCGCGGTCACTCCGGTGCCCGCATTGGTGATGAGCAGCAATTTGCGCCGATCCATCACGTCGGCCAGCGCGCCGCCCCACAGGCCGAACACGATCAACGGCACCAGGCCGAACAGCCCGGCCAGACCGACATAGCCCGAGCTACCGGTGATCTGATAGATCTGCTGCGGTACAGCGACCACCGCCAACTGCGCCCCGATGACGGTGACGACGTTGGTCGACCACAGTCGCCGATAGTCCGGATAGCGCAGCGGGGTCGTGTCGGCAAGCAGCTTCACCGGCGAGAGCGTATCGAGTCGAACCCGGCCGGCTCGACGCGATATTCATCACTTGTTCACGGTTGCAGGCGCTGCACCTTCATCCCGTCGCTCTCGATGCGGACCCGGATCCGGTTGTGCAGCCTGCTGCGCCTGCCCTGCCAGAACTCCACCTCGTCGGGCCGCAGCAGATAGCCGCCCCAGTGTGGCGGCACCGGAATGTCGTCGACCTCGGCGAAGCGGGCGGTGGTCTCGGCGAGAATCCGATCGAGCTCGGACCGCGATCCGATCGGCCGCGACTGCTGCGAGGCCCACGCACCGAGCTGGGAGTCACGCGGGCGGGAGCGCCAGTAGACGGCGGTTGTCTCGGCGGGCACCAATTCGACCGTGCCGCGCACGTGCACTTGCCTGCCGAGCGCAGGCCAGACGAAGGTGGCGGCCGCGAACGGGTCGGCGGCGAGCTGGGCGCCCTTGGCCGAGTCGTAGTTCGTATAGAAGGTCACGCCGTCGGGTGACAGACCCTTGCACAGCACTGTTCGCGCGACCGGCCGCGGACCGGCATCGGTCAATGCCACGGTGGCGAGCACCATCGCGTTGGGTTCGGCGATGCCAACGGCGGTGGCCTGTTCGATCCAGTGGCGCAGCAGCGGTTCCCAACCGCCCGCCAACCACGTTTCGTCCAGATCGGTGTCTTCACCACTGCCGAACGGGATGCCGCCGTACTCGGCACGCATCGCCGCCAGGTCGCTGGCTGCCCGCAGCACGGCCGGATCCGTCGATATTCGCGCCACCGCGGCAGCCGTGGTTGCGAAGTTTTCGGCCGTTTCCTGGCCGGCAGATGAATTGTCCAGGTCACGCATGGGCCAGACGTTACTCCGCGGTAGCAAGGAGATAAGGTTTTCGTGATCGGCATGTGCTGGGTGAAACACATCCCTTTCTCCCCGCGAGCATGCGACCCGATGTGCAAGGAGAGTCACAACATGACTACCAGCCCTGCGGTTCCCGGTGGGCAGGCCACCGTACCGAGCGATTTCGTCAGCGGCCTCGAGGGTGTCGTGGCATTCACCACCGATATCGCCGAGCCGGACAAGGACGGCGGCGCGCTGCGCTACCGCGGCGTCGACATCGAGGACCTGGTACTCGGACGGGTGACCTTCGGGGACGTGTGGGCACTACTTGTCGACGGCGAGTTCGGTCGCAGCCTGCCGCCCGCGGAGCCGTTCCCGCTGCCGGTGCACACCGGCGATGTGCGCGTCGACGTGCAGGCCGGCCTCGCGATGCTGGCCCCGATCTGGGGCTACGAGCCGCTGCTCGACATCGACGACGAGACCGCGCGCGAGAACCTGGCCCGCGCCTCGGTGATGGCGCTGTCCTACGTGGCGCAGTCCGCACGCGGCATCTACCAGCCCGCGGTACCGCAGCGGAAGATCGACGAGTGCAACACCGTCACCGAGCGGTTCATGACTCGCTGGAAGGGTGACCCGGACCCGAAGCACACCGAGGCCATCGACGCCTACTGGGTTTCCGCCGCCGAGCACGGCATGAACGCCTCCACCTTCACCGCACGGGTGATCGCCTCCACCGGAGCCGATGTCGCCGCGTCGCTGTCCGGCGCGATCGGCGCGATGTCGGGCCCGCTGCACGGCGGTGCGCCCGCGCGCGTGCTTCCGATGATCGAGGCGGTCGAAAAGACCGGTGACGCACGCGCTTTGGTCAAGGGCATCTTGGACCGCAAGGAAAAACTGATGGGCTTCGGCCACCGGGTCTACCGGGCCGAGGACCCGCGCGCCCGCGTGCTGCGCGCCACCGCCAAGCGTCTTGCCGCCCCGCGCTACGAAGTGGCCGCCGCGTTGGAGCAGGCCGCGCTCGCCGAGCTGCGTGAGCGTCGCCCGGACCGCGCCATCGAGACCAACGTCGAGTTCTGGGCCGCGGTCATCCTCGACTTCGCCGAGGTGCCCGCGCACATGATGCCCGCCATGTTCACCTGTGGTCGTACGGCGGGCTGGTGTGCGCACATTCTCGAGCAGAAGCAGCTCGGCAAGCTGGTCCGCCCGGCCGCCATCTACACCGGCCCCGCGCCGCGCCGCCCCGAGGACGTCGCGGGTTGGGCCACGGTCTCGCACTCCTGATTCGCCTTACGCCTGCTTCCGATTCGAGCGTGGTTGCACCACGCATAGTTCGACTGCTCGGTTCCACCAGGGGTAAACCCGCGAGCCGGACGTTGCGGCGGGATCTGTTGCCTGCCACGAGGTTCGGCTCGCGTCGCATCCCCGGCGAGACGCGCGTCGAAAGAGGCTTACGGGGATGTCGAGTCGTGGAGTGTCACGGCGGCGGATGTTCGGCATCGGTGTTGCAGCGGTGACGAGTGTGGCCGCCGGATGTAGCGCGGACAACGCTAATCTGCCCACCGCGCAATCGAATACCACCACAACAACCACCGGTGGGAATGCCGCCGGTGCACCGGTCGAACCGGTGACCGCGGCACCCCAGGCTCCGCCCGCTGTCACGCCCGCCGCCAGGCATGCAGGCACCCCGCCCCAACTGTGGGCGTGGAAATGCGTGGTATCACCAGCAGTTTCGCGGCAACCGGCAAGCAGATCGTTGACCTTCGATGCGTGCGGCGGGGGCCACCGCGCCCGGCGCGATTTCACTGGCCCATATGCGCCGACCGAAGTCCGGCAGCGCCCCGGGCATGAGCGCCGCGCTGCCTGCCCTGCGGTCGGCCGGCTTCACCTCAGTGCGCCTCTGACTCCTCGCACGGTTCACACAACGATCCGTCCAAACGTGGGAACTGCAGGCATCCAGCCAGTAAGGTACCGATGCTGACGGACTATGTCCGGCGGTACTGATTGGCGGATCGCGGCTGCTCACCGGACATTTCGCCGAATGGCGATGCGACCGGATCGGTACGATCCGAGCGGAAGGCGGTATGAGGGTGGCGCAGACGGTGATCGCGCACACTCGGTTGCGGAACCTCGAGCAGTGGCGCGTTCGCTGGAAAGTCACCGCGGCCGTTGCCGTTCCGCTCGCCGCGGCCATGCTGCTCGGCGGCCTCCGGTTGACGGTGTTCTTCAACGACTACTCCAGCTACACCGATGCGGCCGACCGCATCTCCGACATTCCCGCCATCACCGCACTCGAGTCGGCGGCCTCGACCGTCGCCGGTGGGCAGGTCTACGGCACCACCACCGACCAGGACCTGGTCGAACTGTCCACCGCGATCACCGAGGCCACTGTGCGTGCTGGGCGCGAGGGGATCGATCCGACGGTCGCCACGGCGTTGCGGGAGATGACCGCCACCAGCGAGGTCATCCGCGCAGGCGGCAGGGGCGGCGGCGGCGATCCGCTCAAAGCGGTGGGCTTGAACAATATGATCGCCCGTGAGGCGGTCGGCACCGTCGACCGGCTGCTCACGCCGATTCAGATCCCCTCGGTCGTCATGGGGAAGGTCCAGCTGTTCGATCTGCTGCTCGGCAAGCTGGAGGGCTTCAACTTCCTGATGGTCGCGATGTCGGCGATGCAGGATCCTTCGAAGGTCAACGACTTCAATGCCGTGCAAGGCTCTTTCCGCACGTTGACCGACACCGTCGAACGCGACTTGCCCTCCGCCAAACCCGAACTCGACCGGGTGGTGCGCCCCAACAACGTCATCCTGAAGGCCGCGATCGACGAGGCCATCGAGACAGGCAAGGTGGAGCTGCCCGACCTACGCGATCTGGCGCTCGGATCCCGCGACGTGTACACCAAGCTCGCGAGCGATACCGTCGAGCGCATCTTCGCTGACGTCGACCATGTTGTCGACGCCTCCCGAACCGCGGCGATCAAGGCCTCCGTCGTGGTGCTCGGCACGCTGATCGCGGCGCTGCTGTTCGGTCTACTCGTCGCCCGATCACTGCTGCTGCCGCTGCGCCGACTACGCGCCGGCGCGGCCAAGCTCGCCGATCGCGACCTGCCCGACGAGGTCGAGCGCATCAGCCTCGGCGCCCAACTCGAGCACATCAGGGTCAATCCGGTGCCGGTGCACACCGGCGAGGAAATCGGCGAGATCGCCCGCACAGTCGACCGACTACACGCGCAGGCGCTCAAACTCGCTGCCCAGCAACAACAGTTGCGCGACCAGGTCAACGACATGTTCGAAACCATGGCCCGGCGCAACCAGACCCTGGTCGATCGCCAGCTGAGCATGATCGACGCGCTGGAGTTCGAGGAGAAGGATCCCGAGCGGCTCGACCAGCTGTTCCGGCTCGATCACCTGGCCGCCCGCATGCGACGCAACAGCGCAAACCTGCTGGTGCTCGCAGGCACCAAATCGCGACACGACCGGTCCGGGCCGGTGGAGGTACGCGACATTTTGCGCGCCGCAGGCTCCGAGGTCGAGGACTATCAGCGGGTGAAAACCGGTGCGGCACCCGATGGTTGGGTGACGGGCACCGCGGCCACCGATCTGGTGCACCTGATCGCCGAGTTGCTGGAGAACGCGCTGCGCGCATCGCCGCCGGACAGCGAAGTGACCTTCGCCTACAGCAGAACCTCCGAGGGCGGCCTGCTGGTCGAGGTCATCGACGCGGGCATCGGCATCGTGCCTGGCGAACTCGACGAGATCAACCGCAGGCTGGCGACCTTGGCAACGGCCACGCTCGCGACGACCAGGCAAATGGGTCTGTTCGTGGTCGGCAGACTTGCCGAACGTCACGGCATCACGGTGCGGCTGCGCCGTACCCAGGACCGCGCACTCAATCCCGGCATCACCGCGAGCCTGCACATCCCCGCGCCCCTGATCGCGGTGCCGCCGCAGGAGCGTGACACTCCGGCGGGTGGAGCGCAGGTCATCCAGGTCCACCGGGACACGCTGCACACCGGCCGCACCCCGGTGCCGCCGGTCGTCGACAAGTCGCTGCCGAACAAGCCGAAGAGCCTGCTCACCGGTCCTGCCGGACTCCCGAGACCGCAGGCAAGCGGCATCGGCCAGCAACCGCTCACCCCCCGCCCCGCTCCGGAACCACCGGCCGCGGCACCGCAGGCGGCACCGATGATCACCAGTTACGGTCTGCCCAAACGAGTCCCGGGCGCCAACCGCAGGGGCGCACGCAACCAGGCAGCAAGCCTGCGCGCAGCCGCACTGTCACCGGCGGAACCCCGCACGGCGACACCGACCACCACGTCACCGACCAGACCACCGGCCCCGACGCCGACCACGGCGCCCGCGACACCGACCACGGCGACACCGACCTCAACGACGTCGGCCACAGCGGCACCGACCTCAGTGGCATCGGGCACAGCGACTCCGAACACGCCACTGTCCAACACGACCGCCCCGAACAACGCGGACATGGACACCCAGCAATACCGGGTCTCCCAGACCGCGTCGTTCTTCCGAGCCGCACCGGTGAAACCAGGATCGAACGCCGAGAAGGCAGCAGGCCCGACCCCGCCACCCGTGGAAAAAGCCGGATCGCTGCCCGACAAGACGGCAAGCCCGAGGCCGCCACTGGCGAACACAGCCGCACCGCAACACGACAAGACCACAGGCCCGACCCCGCCACCGGTGAACACAGCCGCACCACAACACGACAAGACCACAAGCCCGACCCCGCCACCTCGCGGGATAGCCGTACCGCAGTTGGACATGGCGGCAGGTCGGAACCCGGCACCGCAGGGGAAGTTCACCCCTGCCACGGACGCTGCCGCAACACCGATCTCGTCGGCACTCGCGAAGGCCGCCGACCAAGCAGCAGCATCGGCAACCGCGTCACCTGCGAGCACACCGTCGACAACCACACTGCCCACGAGCACAGCGTCGGACACTGCACTACCCACGAGCACAGCGTCGAACGCCACACCACCCACGAACGCAACGTCGAACGCCACACCACCCACGAACGCAACGTCAAACGCCACACCACCCACGAACGCAACGTCGAACGCCACACCACCCACGAACGAAACCGCCGACATGGCGGTCGAGGCCGCTACGCCGTGGGCGAGAACCGCGCCGCCTGCCCCTTGGCGATCGCCGGAGCCCACACCTGTCACCCGCGACGCGGCAGCCTTTACCACCGCTTCCACTTCGGGAACCACTCCCAACGCTGCGCAGACACCGAACGCCGCACGCCCCGTCGGCACCACCGGCACTCCCGGCAATGCGGCAACCTATGCTGCCTCGCCAACGACGAAGAACGAACCGACCCCGAACTCTTCGCGACCTACGAACGCCACACCCCCGGCGACCCCGATCGCATCGCCGAACACATCCCCCTCGGCGAATACAACCCACACAGCGCACACGAATACCGCACCCAACGCCCACAAGGCACCGTTCACCACACCGGCCGCACTCACCCCGCTCAGGCCCCATCGGACACCGACGCCTCCTGCTTCACCCATTGGCACCGCATCCGGCGTCGATCAGGCGGCACCACCGACATTCGACGCAATCGCCGATCGCACCGCGACCGCCGTACCACCCAGGCATCCCGATGCGCGAGCTCAGCCGGTGGCACCCATGGCGCCGCAGGCCGGACCCGTGAACCGGGGTGCCGATCGAGCACGCTCGCCTATTGCTTCGACTCCAGCGAGCACCAGCGACGCCGAACACGCACCGAACGCGACCGCTTCCGATCGCCCGGCCACCGCACCGAACACCAGTTCTGCGATATCCATGGCCTCTGCCGCCCCAGCTAAACCCGCACCGGCCGCGCAAGAATCGGCGACACCGATTTTCGCGGGCATGATCTCGGCCTGGCTCGCCGATCCGGAGGCCGGCCGGGAGGAGGCGCCGGTGAGTTGGAACTCAGCGGCGGATGAGGGGTGGTCGGCCGCGCAGCGGGCCGCCGATCAGCCGGTCACGCTGCGCACCAGAGCCGGGCTGCCACTGCGGGAGCCGGGAAACCACCTGGTGCCGGGCGGTGCGGAGCCGCCGCCGGCGGCTCAGGAACTCGATACCGACAGCCGTCCCGATCCCGCAGCGATACGGGACGGCCTCAAGAACTATGACCGTGGAGTACGCGACGGCCGGGCTACTCGTTCGTCGAAACCATTCGCAGCCGAGGACTTTCGATGACCGCACCCGAATCCGTAGCCCCCTCCTCCGGAACCCGCGCCGTCTCGGCGAAGATCGTGATCGCAGGTGAGTTCGGTGTCGGCAAGACCACGCTGGTAGGCGCGGTATCCGATATCGTGCCGTTGCGGACCGAGGCGGTGATCACCGATCTGAGCGCCGAAGTGGACGACACCTCGCCGGTTCCCGATAAACACACCACCACGGTGGCAATGGACTTCGGGCGCATCAGCCTGGCCGATGACCTGGTGCTTTACCTGTTCGGCACGCCCGGCCAGCACCGCTTCTGGTTCATGTGGGACGACCTCAGCCTCGGTGCGATCGGCGCGATTGTGCTGGTCGATGCCCGCCGCGTGGATGAAAGCTTTGCGGCGGTCGACTACTTCGAGGAGCTCGGCCTGCCCTTCCTTGTCGCCGTCAACGAGTTCGACGACGGGCCGAAATTCCCCGAAGCGGCCATCCGCGATGCCCTGTCGGTGCCCGACCACGTCCCGGTCATGATGATCGACGCCCGCAACCGCGAGTCGGCGAAGAACGCACTCATCGCCGTCACCGGCTACGCCCTTAGCCGAGTCTCGCCCTCGGCCACCGCCTGACAAACGCAGCATCGCCCGGGAACGGGACATGATCGAGCGGCTCCTCGAGGTTTGCCGCAGCCATGTCCCGTTCCCGGGCGAGCCTGGATACCGGGGTTGACACCCAGATAGCCAACGTCATGAACAGGTCCGCGAACACCACCACGATGACTGCCGCGGTTCGCGGACCGCCTGGCCTCGGAGCGCGGTTAGTCCTCGCCGAGTGAGGCGAGCCAGTCGACAGCCACCGAGTCACCGCGGTCGACGGTGAAGAAGGCCACCTCGAGATGCTGGCCGAGATCGACGAGACCGATGGCCGCCAGCGGAACCGGCTGGACCAGGCGCACCCGCCACGGCTTCGGCTCGTCCCAGGCATGCAGCTCGAGGTCGAGGCGAAGCACCGGGTCGTCGCGGCCGCCGTAGTCGGCCGCGACCGGTGCGGCAGCAAGCACGGTGGCGTCGGCGCGGCGGCCGTCGGACAGGATCTTCGAAATGCTCGCCCGCTCGGCCTCCGCGAGATCGGGCACGTACAACACCAGTCGGTCGCGGTCACCCGGATCGACCCGGCAGCACACGACATCACCGGGCTGCATCCAGTCCAGGTCGTCTTCGCGCATACGCTGGCGCACCCGGGTCTCGTAGGGCATCTCCCCGTCGATGTGCACCCGAACCCAGAACACATGACCCGGCTCGCTGCGCCGCGGCCGCACCCCCAAGATCGTTGCCGAGCCTTGCGCTCCCCGGATCAGCAACTCCCGCCGCTGCGCATCCGACATCGATCCGGCGCGTAGTCCGAAGTTGCGTGATCGTCGACTGCGCAGTAGCCACCCCGAGTTAGCCGACGCCATGTTCATGGGCGTCAACGTTAGCTGGAGTGTGGTCAGCGACACAGCAATACCACCGTCTACCCTATGTGCCATGACCACTGCGTTCCCGACGATTCCCGACGATCTCAAGCCTGCCGACGGACGGTTCGGCTGTGGCCCCTCCAAGGTACGACCGGAGCAGTTGCAGTCCCTGGTCGAGGTGGGCGCCTCGGTGTTCGGAACCAGTCACCGGCAGAAACCGGTCAAAGATGTGGTTGCGCGGGTGCGCAGCGGACTGCGTGAGCTGTTCGCGCTGCCCGACGGCTACGAGGTCGTGCTCGGCAACGGTGGCACCACCGCGTTCTGGGATGCGGCCGCATTCGGCCTGATCCGCGAGCGTTCGCTGCACCTGACCAACGGTGAGTTCAGCTCGAAGTTCGCCGCGGTGGCCAAGGGCAACCCCTTCATCGGCGATCCGATCGTGGTCTCGTCCGAGCCGGGCAGCGCGCCGGAGCCGGTGTCGGACCCGTCGGTCGACCTGATCGGCTGGGCCCACAACGAAACCTCCACCGGCGTCTCGATCCCCGTGCAGCGCCCGGCCGGTTCGGAGCACGCCCTCATCGCCATCGACGCCACCTCCGGCGCCGGCGGTCTGCCGGTGAACATCTCCGACTCCGACGTCTACTACTTCGCACCGCAGAAGTGCTTCGCCTCTGACGGCGGCCTGTGGGTCGCGCTGATGAGCCCCGCCGCACTGGCTCGCGTCGAGGAGATCAAGGCCTCGGGTCGCTGGACCCCCGAGTTCCTTTCGCTGCCGATCGCGATCGACAACAGCACCAAGGACCAGACCTACAACACCCCCGCCCTGGGCACCCTGCTGCTGTTCGCCAACCAGATCGAGTGGCTCAACGGCAACGGTGGCCTGGACTGGGCGGTCAAGCGAACCCTGGATTCATCCTCGCGCCTGTACTCCTGGGCCGAGTCGAGCGAGTACGCCACGCCGTACGTCACCGACCCGGCACACCGTTCGCAGGTCGTCGGCACCATCGACTTCGCCGACTCGGTCGACGCGGCTGCCGTCGCGAAGGTGCTGCGCGCCAACGGAATCGTCGACACCGAGCCCTACCGCAAGCTCGGCCGCAACCAGCTGCGCGTCGGCATGTTCCCGGCAATCGACCCGGAAGACGTCAGCCAGTTGATCCGCAGCATCGACTACGTCGTAGAGAAGCTGGCCTAGCACCAACCAATGGGCGAGTCCGAACAACGGCGTTCGTGACCGCTCACACCCGTTCGTAACCACGCACACCCAGTGGCCGAGCGTTCAGTACCCGGGGCGCATCCAACAAAGACGCGGCAATACCCCCAGACGCACCCCTCGGCACGATGACACCTTCCGGGTGAAGCGAGATCCAGCAAAAGAGTTCGCCCCGTCTCGCGTCCGAGCAGCCGAAGCGCCGACAACAAAATCGCAAGACCCCACAGACGCACCCATCCGGCACGATGACGCCTTCCGAACACAGCAAGATCCAGCACCAAAGTTCGCGACCCCATCTCGCCTCCGAACACCCGAAGCGCCGACAACAAAACGCAAGACCCCACAAAGGCGCCCACTCGGCACGATGACGCCTTCCGAACACAGCAAGACCCAGCACCAAGTTCGCGACCCCCATCTCGCCTCCGAACACCCGAAGCGCCGACAACAAAATCGCAAGACCCCACAGACGCACCCACTCGGCACGATGACGCCTTCCGAGCGCAGCGAGACCGAGCACTAGAGTTCGCGGCCCGTCTCGCTTCCGAGCCGTCGAAGCGCATGCGACGAAGTCGCGAGTCTCGACGGCTCGGAAGCGAGACCAAGGGGGCCGCGAACACGCAGCGCCGAAGGCGCTGCCAAAAAAACACAGACACGCCACGCTCGACACGCCGTGCGAGCACGCGCGGCGAATCGAACAGAGCAGATTAGCGGGGCACGGCCGGTTATTGCCCGATTTCCGTGCCGCGTGTCTTGCCTCGAGATCATCAGTAGTGCACTACTGTTTCGGAAAGTGGGCGGTGTCGCGAGTCGACGCGATAAGGAGGTAACGGTGCGTGAACTTCGAGTGATCGGGGTGACGCCCGACTCCACGCACATCGTGTGTATCGACACCGAGACCGGCACCAAGTACCGGCTGCCCGCCGACGACAAGCTTCGAGCCGCAGCCCGCGGAGACCTTGCCCGATTCGGCCAGATTGAGATCGAAATGGAAGCAACTATGCGTCCTCGCGATATTCAAGCTCGTATCCGGTCCGGAGCCTCCGTTGAACAGGTCACCGAAGAGTCCGGGATGCCGGCCAGTCGGGTCGAGCGGTTCGCCTACCCCGTGCTGCTGGAGCGCGCCCGGGCCGCCGAACTCGCGCAGAAGGCGCATCCGGTCCGCGCCGACGGCCCCGCGGTGGAAACCCTCATCGATATCGTCACCGCCGCCTTCACCGAGCGCGGGCACAATATCGAGGGCGTCGAATGGGATGCCTGGAAAGACGAGAAAGGCTTCTGGGTCGCCCAACTGCAGTGGCAGAATGGCCGTTCCGACATTACGGCGCACTGGCGCTACCAGCCGGATGCCCACGGCGGTTCGGTGTCGCCCCTCGACGATCCCGCCTCCGATCTGATCGATCCCGATTTCGGTCGCGCGCTACGCGGGCTGGCCACGATTCTTCCGCCGCAGGCCGAGATCGAGGCGCCCGCCGCGCCCGAGGTCCCAGTCGAGACCAGGCCGGCCGAAACTCGCCCTGCCGAAGCCCGACCGGCTAGGGAAGCGGCCCCGGCTGCGCGGACCGCGGCCCGGCAGAACCAGCCGATGCTGGACGAGTACTACGAACAGCGTTCCGTCGTCGCGGGTGGCAGCGGCACCGCCATCCCGGCCGCCGCGAGCACCAACGCCATTCCGGCTGCGAGCGGTACTGCGCCTGCCGTAGCGGCCGGAACCAACACGGCACCCGCCGTGGGTACTTCGACCACCGCAACCCCGGCACCGAGCGCAGGCACTGTCCCGTCCGAGCCCGCCGCGCCGAAGGCTCCGGCTCCTTCGAAGGTTCCTGCGGCCTCCACCGAGGAGACCGCCAAGCCCAACAACGGCAAGGCCGCGCCCGCGAAGTCCAATCGGACCAAGCGCGGTAAGGCTCCGATGCCGTCCTGGGAGGACGTGCTACTCGGCGTCCGTAGCTCCGGCCACTGAGTCGTCCGGGTCGCATAACCCTCTTCACGACCGCTCGGCACAGGCATTCGACGCGCCGCCATGCACCAACCGAAGCTGGTCTTGCCAGGCTGTTTTCGCGTGTTACCAGCAAAGTGCCCGGTGAACCGAGCACGGTAGACCTGCCACGGGTACGGCATCTTCATCTTGGGGCGCCGCACTTCGCCGCGCCGACAATCGTGCTCGAGTCCGGCACCGTGCGGCCGCCGGAAATACGTAAGATCCGCCCCTGCAAATGTTTGCCAGCGGCGACACGGAGGTTGCTGAGACGCCTCGATCGCGGATTTCTTGGGCCGCTGGCGTGTTCGCAGGCGGAAGCTACATCGTTCGCGGTCAAGTACGGGTAGATTTTTCGGAGTGCGTCGAGTGGTTTGTCGGCGTTGGGCGGTTCGAGGTGACAGCACGTTGTCGGAATCACCGAGAGTTGCTCGAAGTTCGCGGAGCTGTTTCGTGCAACCATCGGGAGGTGCCGGAAATGCTGTCCAAAGCTTCGTCCCTCTGGTACGTCGACGCACTCGATCCGTTGGCGGTACTCCGCGCGAACCACGATCCGGACCCGGATGCGGCACTCGCCCTGGCGAAGCAGCTGCACGCCGACCGAGATGTGTTGCCGATCATGGTCGGCACACTCGGTGGTTGCGCCGGTCCGGACGCCGACGAGGTGTACATCGGCTGTTATCCCGGTGTCACCGTGGTGTGTTCGACGCAGTCGGCGTTGGTGCATCCGACGGCGCTGCCCGAATTACTCGTCCGGCCGCTGGCTTCGGAGCACACCTATCTCATCGCATTCGACGCCGCGCACGGCTGGGGCTCCTTCGCGCATTGGGAGCGTGGCGAATTCCGCCGCTCCTTCAGTTCGACGCGGGTGAACATCCTCGAAGACGAGGGCCTGCCGCTGGTGTGGGAGCGCCCGTACTGGGCGGGTGATCATCCAGTGCAGTGGTATCCCGGCGATCTGCCCGACCCGCAGACCCTGCCGTTCGATCCACCCGACTTCGCCGACGCCGCCAATCACCAGTGGCTCGGATTCCACTACCGCGCGCCCGCGACCGACGGTGCGCTGATGCCCGGCGATATCTCGGTGTGCGGTTTCACCCTGTACCCGAAGGGCCAAGCACCGGACCCAGCCACTCTGATGCTCAGGGACGACGAGTCGGACATCGACGCGAAACGCAGACGCAGCCTTTTCAGTTGGCTGCGCGGGCGGGACCGCGTCTCCTGACCGGCAACGCCGCCATCCGATCGCAGTTCCGGTCGAGCCCGCGTACGGACGAGCGTGGGCCGTGCCGCCGCGCCTTATGCGGCCAACCCGCCGAACAGCAGCGCCAGCCAGCCGAGCAGCACGCCGGCCGCACCACCGGCGAGCACCCAGCGGGTCACCGGAACGAAGCGCCAGCGCCAGGCCGTCGGTGCGGCGCCACCGGCCGCGACAAGGTTGACCAGCACCGCAAGTATCGGATGCACGTGCGCCAACGCATCACCGAACGCGTACACCGCGACCGCCGTCAGTAACCCCACCATGACGGCGACGGTGACCCCGGCGGCCCACGGCGTCGGGTCCTGGTAAGGCGGATAGGGCCGATACGCCCCGTTCGGCAGATAGTTCACGACCGTCCCTCGTTCACGATGTCCGCACCCGTTCATAGAACGCCATTGCCGCCGCGGTCGCGACGTTCAACGAATCGGTGCCCGGCGACATCGGAATTCTGGCGCGGACGTCGGTGGCCTGCATGGCCGCCACGGTCAACCCGGGTCCCTCCGCACCCAAAAGCAAAGCCACCCGCTCCCCCGTCATCGCCGTCGCCAGATTCACCGCAGCCGGATTCGGGGTCAGCGCGATGATCTGGAATCCCTTGTCTCGCAGCATATCCAGTCCACCGGGCCAATGCGGAAGTTGCGCGAACGGCACCCGGAGGACATGGCCCATAGATACCCGCACGGCCCGCCGATACAGCGGATCGGCGCATCGGTCCCCGAACAGAATCGCCTCGGCCCCCAACCCCGCCGCGTTCCGGAACATCGATCCGAGGTTCTCGTGATCGTTGACGCCCTCCAGCACCGCCACCGTCCGCGCTCCGTCGAGCGCCTCGTCCACGGTCAGCTCGGCGGGACGTTGGGCCACGGCGAGCACCCCGCGATTGAGGTGGAACCCCACTACCTGCGCCATCACCTCGGCACTCGCCCGGTAATACGGTACGTCGACACCGTCGAGATCGGCCGCGAGCTCGTCGCGCCGCTTGTCCACCCCGAGCAACGCGCTCGGCCGGAACCGCGAGCCGAGCATCCGTTGCACCACCACGACCCCCTCCGCGATGACCAGCCCCTTGCGCCCAGGCAGGTCGGGCCGCCGATCAGCGGACTTGAGGTCGCGAAAGTCATCGACCCGCGGATCGGCGGGGTCGTCGATATCGATCACTTCGGCCACAAGAACACATCCTGCCGGGCCGCACCACCGACATCGACACCGGTGCCCGCCCGCTTCGACCGGCACATCGAACGCGGACGACGGCCGGAGTCGCACCGGCGGAAAATCGGGTGCAAGCGGGCGCGGGTGCGTGGGATCGTCCAGGTATGACGCTGACACCCGGTATCACCATTCGATCGGCTACCGAGGGCGATGCGGCCGGGATCGAGCTAGTGGTCCAGACGGCCTTCGGGATGCGGCCCGACGCGGCGTTGCGGGAGCCGTATCGGCGGCTGTTTCCGCCGGAGAACGCGATTGTCGCGGTGGACGGTGACCGGGTGGTCGGGCATGTCGAGTCGACGAAGATGACGTTGACGGTGCCGGGCGAGCGAACCGTTTCGGCCTGCGGTATCGCGGGGGTTGCCGTGGCGCCCACGCATCGACGGCGCGGGATTCTGCGCGCGATGTACACCGAACAACATCGACGGATCGAGGCGGCCGGGCTGCCGTTGACGATCTTCACCGCGAGCCAGGGCGGCATCTACGGACGGTTCGGATACGGGCCGGCGATCCGGGAAAACGCCGTGCACATCGATCGGCGCTTCGCCGAGTTCCTGCCCTCGGCACCGGATCCCGGCGGCGTGGAACTGGCGATACTCGCCGAGTCGACCGAACAGGTGCGGGCGATCTATGACCGGTGGCGCAGGCTGACCCCCGGCGCGCAGGTGCGTCCCGATGCACGCTGGGAGACCACTTTCCTCGACCCCGAGTGTTTTCGGAAAGGCGGCACCGACCTTTACGCGCTCCTGCACCAGGACGGATACGTGTTGTACCGATACCACTCCCGGGACCGCGTCAAAACCGCCAGTGTGGTCGAGATCCGGACGGTGACCACCGAAGCTCATGCCGCGCTGTGGCGGACGCTCTGCGGACTGGATCTGGTCACCAGGATCGAGGCCGAACTCACCGACAACGACCCGCTCCCCTACCTGCTGACCGATCCGAGACGGGTACGGACCGACAACCGGTACGACGGACTCTGGTTGCGGCTCATGGATGTACCGGCCGCGCTCGGCGCGCGCTCGTATCAGCGCGACCTGGATGTCGTACTCGCAGTGACCGACCCGTTCCGGAACGCGGGCGGTGTCTTCGCGCTTCGGGTACGCGACGGTGTCGCCGACTGCGCGCCGACCACCCGCACCGCCGATATCGAACTCGGTATCGACGTGCTCGGCAGCATGTATCTCGGTGCGTATCCGGCGCGGGTGTTCGCCGCCGCGAACCGGTTGCACGCCAAGGATTCCGGGCAGGTGCGCGCGCTCGACGAAGCGTTCGGGGCCGAGCGCGACGCGGTTCTCGGTTGGTTCTTCTGACACCTCGTCCCGGCACCGCGGCACCGGTGTCGCCGACCATGGTCGCTGCGGCGCATCGACGCTGGCAGATGAGTCCACCGATCCCGCATCAGGGTCTTTCCCCGAGGCGATGTAGTCCCCAGGACTGATGCCCGAATTGCCGGTCTGCTGGCATGCTGGAGCACATGAAGCCGATTCAGCTCGTCCTCAACGTGCTCTGGCTGGTGTTCGTCGGGTTCTGGATGGCACTGGGCTACATCCTCGCCGGCGTCATCTGCTGCATCCTGATCATCACGATCCCGTGGGGCATCGCGTCGTTCCGGATCGCGGCCTACGCGCTGTGGCCGTTCGGGCGGACCACCGTAGAGAAGCCGGGCGCGGGCACGGGTTCGCTACTCGGCAACATCATCTGGTTCATTGTGGCGGGCTGGTGGCTCGCGCTCGGCCACCTGCTCACCAGCATCCCGCTGTTCATCTCGATTATCGGAATCCCGTTCGGGTGGGCGAATCTCAAGCTGATCCCGCTGTCGCTGTTCCCACTCGGCCGCGAGATCGTCGACAGCGACCAGCCCTTCGGCGCGCGGTAGCTCCGGGAGCGCCAGATACCAGGGCCCCGCTGCTCGGGGCTATTCGGACTCGGTGACGAGTTGCTTCATGATGCCGACTGCCCTGGTCAGCACCACCAACTGCTCGTCGGTCAGGGTGGAAAGCTGCTCGGTCATCCAGGCCTCACGGGCGCTGGTCTCATCGGCGATCAACGCACGGCCCGCATCCGACAGCGAGACGATGATCTGCCTGCCATCGGTCGGGTGCGGCTTGCGCTCGACCAACCCCAGGTCCGACAGTGAGGCGATCACCCGCGTCATCGACGGCGGCTGCACGCGCTCCTTGGCCGCGAGAGCGCCTGGCGTCATCGCGCCGTCCCGGTGCAGCGTGGCCAGCGCGGACAGCTGGGTCAGCGAAATTTGCGCGTCGGCGCGCCGCCCCCGCAGATGTCGCGTCAAACGCACCACGGCAAGCGACAGCTCACCAGCGAGAGCTCGAACATCCGATGGCGTTGTCACAGTGGCAAACGATACGGGACCCGTTGGCTGCGGGACGACGGTTCCCGCAGCTACCCTGGGGCGGTGACGCAGAAAGTGCCCGAGATCCCGCAGCGGCTCACCGATCCACGGCCGGTGCTCGCCGTTGGCAGTGCGCTGTGGCTGATCGCCACGGTGGTGGCGTGGGCCGCTGGCGAGCGTTGGGAGTCGGCCCGCCCGGTGTGCCTCATGGGGCTGGCCGTCGGTCTGCTCGGGTACACGATCTTCGCGATCCAGCGCCGCGGCGCGCGGCGCGGCGACAAGGGCGCGCAAACCGGCCTCTAGCCTCAGACCACGTCGAATTCGTCGGTGGTGCCAGTGAACGGATGCAGCGTGCCGCTCGGGCTCAGGCTGTCCGCGTAATGCTGGAGGCGGTATCGACCCGGCGTCGCATCGGACGGGACATCCCAGGTGAAGCGGGCCACGGATACCGCAGAGCCGCGCTTGCTCCAGTGGAATCGCACTGCCCACTCGCCCTCATTGGCGACGCGCACCCACTCGCCGGAGCTGTTGCGCCGCTGCACTTCCAGGAAAGTGTCGTTGCGGCGTGGATTGTGCTTCGGGTGGGCGGAAACGAATTCGGCTGCGACGCGGGTGCCGCGGGCCGCGGTCGCGGCGGGCTGGACCAGCACGTCACCGAAGGCGCGGCCGGGCAGCGTGGCGTCGGGTCCGGGTGCGGGCTGGAAATTCGGCTGCATGGCGGACACGTCGCGCGGGGCCGGACCGCGGGGAACCTGCTGACGGGCCGCGAAAGCCGTTGCCAGTCGGGTGAATTCCTGTAGGTAGGCACTCGAGGTATAGCGCCCGAACAGGGTTGACCCGCCCTCGTACTGCTGAGAGTCGTATTCCTCTGGGGTGGTGATGTATTCGTGGTAGGCATTCGCATAGCCCTGCATGAGCACCTGCTCCAGCGAGACACCGAGGGCCGCCGCCACCGCGCGGCGAATCCGCAGACCGGCGACGATGGTGAATTCTCCGCCGCCACCGGCCAGGTAGAGCTCACCGATGCGGACGATCTGGATCGGTACCACGCTCGGCACCCACGGCACCGGCGGCAGCAGACCGAGCGGAGCGACAATCGCCTTGGGCGCCTGGGCATCCGCGAGCCACGCCGGTGCCGGGACGTCGGGGTTGCCGAGCGCATCGATGAACGGGTTGCGCACGCCCTCCGGAATGGGAATCCCCGGCAAGCCGGGGCCGTCCTCGGTACTGCCCGCGATGAGCGAAACGCCCGCAGCTGCGGGGGCCGTGTGGCGCGGCAGACCATCCGGGGTGAAGCGACCGTCGACGGCGATGTCGGCGAGGTCGATATAACAGAGCATCGAGTCGACCGGTCCGGCCAACGACTTCGCTTCGGCGAGTGCGGCTTTCGCCGCATGGTACTGCCGTTCGCCGAGAATGCGAGTGTTCTCGAACTCGTCCTCGGTGGGGCCGGAGCCAGGGCGCAGGTTCAGGTTCGGCGACATGTCGCCCGCGTTGGTCTGAGCGAAGGCGGCGATGAAATCGGCAGCGCCGTCGAGGTATCGGACGCCGTGTTCGATGTGCTCGAACGAGAAGGATGCGTAGCCCTTGTTATCTGCGCTGATCAACCGGTTCTGGTTGGTCATCGAGGTGTTGTGAGTCGCGAACCAGGTGATGGCGCCGACCTGTCTGCCGCCCTTGACGATCGACAGCGCGGTGACCGCCGGATCGATGGCCTGCGGGAAATACTGTTTGTCCGCATCGGGGTTGCGGTCGAAGGCGACACGGGAGCGGTTGACGCTGGCATCGTGCAGTTCGCTGCGGCCGAGCGCGAGCGAGCCTGGACCGAGATCGGCGTGCGCGGCGGCGATCGCTTCCACGAGGCCGTTCACCTCGGCGTCGTAGACCTGCTGCTGAAAACCGAGGATCGACAGGTTGTATGCGTAATCGTTGCTGGAGCCGCCGCAGGTCGCGTGCGAGTGCGTCGAGGTGAGCAACACGTTCTGCTCGGTGTAGAGCTCGCCGAAGCGTCGAGCGAGCTCGAGCATGACGCCGCGGTGCACGGACTGGAAGATCATGCCGTTCTCCGCGACCGCGAATACGATTCGCCGCTCGGCAGTGGCGATGACGAATGCGCGGGCGCGCGGGCGCAGGTGGATGCCCGCGGTCTGCTGCTCGAATTGCGAGTAGCCCATCATTCCGCATTCGGCGGCCGGACCCGTGATGTCGGAAATACCGATGCCGATGAGGTATCCGCCGGACTCCGGTGCGGCTGCGGCGGACGCACTCAATGCCGTAGTAACGCCGGGCACCGTGGCCACCGCTGCCGCGGTAACCAGCGTGGCCGAACCCGCCACAGTTCGGGCCAAAACCGTCCTTCGTGACACGGGCATACGCGTCTCCCTTCGATCCCACTGTGCAGCGAACCACACAACTGGACGATCGTCCAGTCGAGATTTTTTCGCTGCGCGAATTGACTGCACGCTTCGTGAACGCTTAACTCCCTGAGGTGTCCTCCCGATTGAGCGTCGAAGAACGAAGGGCCCACCTTATCGAGGCAGCCATCGGCCTTGCCGAGAAAAAAGGCGTGGCGGGCGTGACCACGCGCGATGTGGCTCAGGCGGCAGGTGTTTCGCTCGGTGTGGTGCACTACTGTTTCGAAAACAAGGACGCGCTCATGACCGAGCTGGTCAAAGCGTTGTCGATGGAATTACGCGATTCTGTCGACGCCAATGAAACAGTTTGGCAAGACGCCGGAAGTGGAAAAGAAGCGCTTCAGAAATTGGTGCGCGCCGGACTCGAACTGATGTGGCTGAACATTGAAGCCACACCGGAACGACAGCTACTCACTTACGAAACGACGACTTACGCACTTCGCGAAGGCGAACAAACACCGGCGAAACTCGCGATTGCGCGCGAACAGTACGCATTCAACGACTCCACTGTCGCCGACCTCCTCGATCACGCACGCGATGCGACCGGAAGCCGGTTCACAATGCCGGTGCACGACCTGAGCCGGTTCACCCTCAATGTGATCGACGGGATCGTGCTGCGCTGGCTGGTGGACAACGACAGCGAGAGCGTCCGCGGGCAGCTGGACCTGCTCAGTGAGATGGTTTCGAACTACGCGGAATAGGCGGGCTACCCGAAGCGCGCCGGACGGCAGCGGCTACCTCGGCCGTGGCGAGCCAGGGTCCGACCGACGAACAATCAGTCCTGCGCCTGCGCCTGCGGCATGCGCACATGCGTGGTTGTGCCCTCCTGCCACCACGCAACGGCGACCGTGGCGGTTGCGGCGCCGTGCAGACGTATCCGAAGATCGTCGTGAACCACCAGGTCACCTTGCTGCGGGGCGAGCGTGAAGAGTTGGCGCAGAACCACACCGAGCGGTTCGGCCGACCATGTTGTCCGCCGGCCGGTGCCGAGCACTTCGGCGGTGACGGCCTCGGAGACGAGCGGAAGATCGAGCAAGGTCGCCAAGGCGGGGGCCGTATCGGTATCGCCGAGGACAAGGCGTTCCGGCGGCAGGGCAAGGCCGAACCACGGCTGGTCGAGCACCAAGGCTTCGCGGGGGTCGACCACCGCGCCGGACAATGCGCGCACGCGATCGGGCAGATCGAGGTCGGCCAGGTCGAGACGGTCCGCCGCCACCGCGGCGGCCAATCGTGCGTGAGTTCGCGAAATAACCTCGGGTGCAGGTGTTTTCGCCGGATCGGCGAGAGCGGCCAGCAGGGCAGCGGCCAGATCCGGGGTGATGGCGTCGGGGTCGGCCAGGACTGCACGCAAGGCGTCGATGTCCTGACGGCCGAGGCCGGGAACGGCGAATTCGGTGAGCAGGCCCGCGAATTCGGTGTCAGCAGGATGACTCAGCAGTCCGAGCACCGTGCCGTCTACGCGGGCGTGCCTGCGCAGCCACCACGCGGTGTAGCCGTCGGGATCGACGAGCAGCCGTCGGGTGCGATCACCGGAAGCCAACTGCCGCAGCGCTTCCGGCCAGGCGGTCTCGGCCACCAGGTCCAGGTCGCGGACAGCGGCCAGTTCGGGCGGATCCTCCGGCAGGCCCGACCACCAGTGGTCCTCGTCGTCCAGATGATGATCCGGGCCGGTCGGATCCGCCTCGACGACAATGCTGAAATCCCAGCCGACGCCGACAGCCCGCAGCGCCTGCGCGCCGTAGCCCTCGACCAGATCCTCGGCCGCGGTGCCGAACGGCGAATCCTCGACCAACAGGTCGCGCAGCGGTGCGCCCGGCAGCAGCAGCTCATCGGCGGGCAGCAATTCCCCTGAGCTGTCCGGCAATTCGAGCAACCCCAGCCAGGACGGCAACGCGAGCGGATCAGCGGTGACCGCGAGCCGGAGCACCGCGTCCGCGGTATCCGGATCGCCGGGCTGATCCTCCAACTCGGCACGCAGCCCCGGATCGCTCAGCAAATCCTCGGCGGTGGCAGTACGCGCCCCCAACCGAGCCAGCAACGGATGCGCCGCCTCCGGATGCACGAGCCGCGCCCAGTGCACCGGAATAGGGTCCGCGAGCCGATCGTCCAAAACCACTGTGCGCGGCCCGGTCACGAGCCGCCCATCGGCCAGCGGCACGGCAAGCGCCCCCAACTCCTCGGCGGCCAGCGGATCGACGACAAACGGCTCCAGCGCCGCATACAGCGAACACCACCACTGCGGCGACCGCTCCAAACCACCCGACAACTCCGCAAGCCGAGCCAGCCCCAGCCGATGCACATCCAGCACACCGAGCGCCTCGCTGTGCACGCGCCCGGACAACTCCGGAATCACCAACGGCCCGACCACATCATCGATCAGCCCGGCCAGCTCCGCGGTGAGCCCAGCGAACACGCTCGCCCGAGTCGGCACAGCCGTCCCCACCGCGGGCCCCGACAGTGCCCGGCCCCCCGCAAACCCTAGGCCCTCGGCAACGTCATGACCGCGCGCAGCAGCCGGGGCGACGGCAACGCCGTCATCGAGCAGTCCCGCGCCCACTGGTGCTGCCACGTCATCTCGGCCGCCGGTAGCCGAACCAGACGGGCGACTGGGGCTCGCCACACTCGCCGACACCTGGTCGGACGCCGCGTCATCCGACACTTCCCGACCCGACGGCGAATCCACGCCGGGACGGCCACCTGCCGCGGCACCAGCGCTCAGCGACGCAGGAGTCGGGGACGTGTCGTCGCCCGACTCCGGTGCAACACCGGGTTCTTCGTCGGCCGAGGCAGCACCAGAGCGGGGATGAGCACTGTCAGCGGCGGACTCGAGTCGAGCGGCGGCGCCTTCCGGGAAAGGCTCGGCCCATAGCGAATCCACGTCACCGATCGCGGTCGAGGGCGCATCGGAGGGGCTGGTTACCACCGGGAGCCAGGAGTGGGTCTGGAGTTCGCGGATCAGTGCTTCGCGGAGCAGAGCGTCCGGCTCGCTGCGTGCGAAGCCGGGTGTCGGAACCAGGATGAGGCGGTCGCGGAGCGGGAGGGCGCTGGCGAAATCGCTATATCCCGTTGCCAGTTCGGTGAGATGCGCACCGGGGAGCAGGCGGCGGCGATCCGGCTGCATGGGGATGTCGGCGATCAGAAGGGCCGGTAGCGACAGCTCCTCGTCGGATCGGGTGGGGGCTCGCAGGACATCCGGGATGGTGGCCACCGGTCGTCCGTTGCGGACCGGAAGCAGCCAGCGGGCGCGCGGAGTCCGGTACTCCCACCAGACTTGTTCGCGGTCCTGGCCGGTGATGCGCAGCTCGCGCAGGCCGGTCCGCTCCTGGTCGGTGGCGCCGAGATCCGTGGTTGTGGCGGTCAGCTCATCGTCGCCGATTCGGATGCTGTGCAGGGCAGGCAGTTCCAGCAGTAGATCGACGGCTTCGGCACGCATCCCGGTGAGCAGCGCATCGTGATCGATGTCCTCGCGCAGGCGCAGCACCACTTCGGTGTCGCCGTCGGTGGGGGCGGCGGTGCTCGGCCAGGCCAGACGCAGCACCGGTGGGGCGAAATCGCCGCCCGTGTCCGGCACGTCGATTGCATTGTCGTGCAGTGCGTTCCAGGTGTTCCCGCGCGAGAAATGCAGCGAACCGGTGGTCGAGCGCACCTCGATGTCGTCGCTCACCGACAGCACCGCGGTGAAGCCGACGCCGAACCTGCCGACACTTGCGGCCGGATTCGCCTTCGCGGAGGCGCGCAGCGCGGTGAGGGCATGCACACCGGAAATATCCAGTGGTGCACCGGTATTCGAGATGCACAGGGTGTGCCCGTCGAGCCGGACGACCAGTCGCCCCGGCACGCCCGCCTTCGCGGCGGCATCGGCGGCATTCTGCGCCAACTCGGTCAGCAGTCGATCCCGATACCCTGCCCGCACCAGATCCGCCTCGGTGGCGGCATCCTCCCGCAGCCGGGTCGGCGAATCACGCCACGCGGCGAGGACCGCAACACGCAGCGCCGAGGTGCCGAACGGATCGGACGCCTCGGCCGTCTCGCTCAGCTCCGTGCCGATGATTCGGGCTCCGGCCGATCGTCACCCGGCTCATCCGCCACGCTCGGCGCCTGCTCCGCAGCCGAATCCGAAGCGGCGCTCGAAGCCGGTGTGGCGCTGGAATCCGACTCGGCAGCAGCATGCTCAGCCATCCCGCCCGCCGCATCCACCGCAGCTGTGTCCGCCTCAGCCACACCATCGCTCGGCAGGCCAACGCTCGCCTCAGCCTCAGCAGTCGAGTCGGCCGGAACGCTCACCGCAGTCCCAGCGTCGGACTCGGTCACCGTGGTCGGCTCGGCCGTACCAGCACCGGCCAGGTCGGCGCCCGACGCCGCCTCGGCAGTCGGCTCGACCTCGGCAGTCGCCGGAACG
This sequence comes from Nocardia sp. CWNU-33, assembly GCF_046764895.1. NCBI lineage: Bacteria > Bacillati > Actinomycetota > Actinomycetes > Mycobacteriales > Nocardiaceae > Nocardia > Nocardia sp. CWNU-33. Next base: position 465,354 of record NZ_JBKOQN010000001.1, read on the forward strand.
GCAGCATCCGACCCACCCACCGTGCTCGGCCCAGCCCCAACAGCGCCCACAGTCGAATCGGCTTCGGCACCCGTCGGAGCCACAGTCGAATCGACCGTCGTGTCGGATTCAGCTGGGCGATCCGTCAGATCCACGCCCGACGGCGCCTCAACAGGCGACTCGGTTTCCGCACTCTCCGGAGCCTCGACATCCGACCCGACCACGGCGTTCGACTCAACCGCAGCACCAGCGGCCGCACCCACAGTCGGCTCGACCTCGGCACCGGCCGAACCGATCACGGTGTCGGATTCAGCCGCGGGGGCGGTGGTGATGATGGCACTCGAGTCGACCTCGGTGGTCGCTGGCTCGATGTCCGGCGCGGCGGCGGGCTGCGCCGCTTCCGATCCGGGCTTGCGTGTGGTTTCCGAGGTGATCACGTCGAATGCCGCGTCGTCGTAGGCCTCGTAGAGCGGGGAGCCGCCGCCGGTGGGGACAACGGTGTCGGAGTGTGCGCCGCAGCCGTATTCGACGTGCACCACTCGGCCGTCGGCGCCCATCGCGTTACCGCACACGCCGAAGGCGGCGCGCATGGCGCCCGCCAGTGGCAGGTAGAAGCCGCAGAGGCCGCAGGTGGACGGGGCCGCCTTGGCCATCTCGGTGTCGGGGCCGAATTCGGCGTACCAGCGCTCGGCTGCTTCCTCCCGGCCTTCGAGGCTCAACACCTGGGTGCGGCCGAGGCCGATGTCGCGGGCGACCTCGTCGACCGCTGGGTCGCCGTTGGCGACGTACCCGGGCACCAGCCGAGGATCGTTGGGCAGTGGAGCGAGGAGGTCGCCGGGCGCCAGATCGCCGGGTCGAACCCGCTGCTCCCACGGCACGAAGTCGGGCGCGAGCAATGCCTCCGGGCCGGGCAGCAAGGCCGACTCGCTGACCGTGGCGTAGGTCGCACCGGGTGCGGCCGCGACGACGACGGCCCACTGCCAGCCGCGGTAGCCGGGCAGGGTGGCTTCGAAGCGGTGCGTCGCCGCACTCGCGTCCTCCGCGGTCACCCCCAAATGCGCGCCGACCCCGGCGGGCTCCAACTCCACGAGCGCTCGACGGGCCACGTCGACGGCATCGGCCAGGATCGGCCACACGCCGGACTCCGAAACAGAAACTGCGCTCACGGCCTACATTTTGCCGTATGGAGCGCAATCGGCGTTCGTTGGCCGTCGCAGTACTGGTCAGCTTGCTCGCATCGACCGGCTGCGGCAGCGCAGACGACCAACCACAACGGATGAAAATCGAGGTCATCGGCACCCGTCCGCACGATCCGTCGGCGTTCACCCAGGGTCTCGACATCGACGGCAATGTGCTCTACGAAGGCACAGGCAAGCCGGGCGCGTCGAATATCCGCGCGACCGATCTGACCACCGGGGCCGAACTGGCGCGCGTCGATCTGCCCGCGCCGTACTTCGGCGAGGGCGTGTCGCCGGCCGCGGGCACCCTCTGGCAGATCACCTGGAAGGACGGGATCGCCTTCGCCAGAGATCCGCAGACACTGGCCGAACGCAGCCGTGTGTCCTACTACGGCGAGGGCTGGGGCATCTGCACCCGAGCGAGCAGGCTGGTGATGAGCAACGGCACCGACACACTCACCTTTCGCGACCCGGTGACGTTCGCACCGACCGGCACTGTCACCCTCACCGGCCGTCGCAACGCACACCTGAACGAACTCGATTGCGCCGCCGACGGTTCGGTGTACGCCAACGACTACCCCACCGACACGATCCTGCGCATCGACCCCGAGACCGGCCGGGTACTCGCTGACATCGATGCCCGCGGCCTGCTCGCACCCACCGCCCGCGCCTACACCGACGTGCTCAACGGGATCGCTCATATCCCCGGCACCGACCGCTTCCTGCTCACCGGCAAGTACTGGCCGACCATGTTCGAGGTCCGATTTGTACCCGCTTGAACACGGCAAGCTCCCAATCGTGTTGCCACGCAACGAGTGGTTTCGTGAGTGCACGAGTAACCCGTCGGGTGCGCCGGGAGCTCGGCCGAGCAGTGGGCCTCCGGCCCGGCAACACACTTCCCAGACACCGGACGTCCGGCCTGAGACGCGACGAGACGGATGAGTCAGAATTGATGCGTGAATACTCCCCGCGATCCCTCCGGCCCTGACCATGGTCCGTGGGACCGCGAGGAGGCTCCACCGATCGAACGGCACCCCGGTTTCGACCGATATCCGCCGCCCAACGAACCTTCGCCTCGACGGCCGCTACCGCCACTGGATCCCGAGCACGGCCGCCGCCAACCGCCAACCGCGGGACGGCCGCCGGAATTCGACACCCGACGACTACCCGAAACCCGGCCCGAACCGGCCGACCCGGCGGAGTTCGACACCTGCCGCGTGCCGGGTTCGCACGATCGATCCGCCCCCGACATGCGCAAACAACCGCCGCATCGACCCGAACCCGGCGCCGAGCCGGCGGATAGCGCCACAGTGACCGAGCCCGGCGAGCAACGCGCCCCCCGCAAGCTCACCGTCACCAGAGTTGCCGCGATGCGCGGCCAACAGCTGACCATGCGCGGTATCGCCTCCTTCCAGCGCGCGGCGAAAGCCGACGGCGCGGACAAGTCGGGCCTCACCGCGCTGACCTACGCCACGATGGCGAACTTCGCCCTGGACGCCGCTATCGCGGTTGCCCTTGCCAACACACTGTTCTTTGCAAGCGCGAGCGCGGAGAGCAAGTCGAAGGTCGCGCTGTATCTGCTGATCACCATCGCGCCGTTCGCGGTGATCGCACCGCTCATCGGACCGCTGCTCGACCGCCTGCAGCGCGGCCGCAGGCTCGCGCTCGCCTCCTCGTTCGCGCTGCGCGCAGTGGTCACCGTGGTGCTGATCGTGGCCTTCGACACCTGGGCGCTTTATCCGCTCGCCCTGTGCATGATGGTCGGAAGCAAATCGTTCTCGGTGCTCAAGAGCGCGGTGACGCCACGCGTGCTGCCACCGGATATCGATTTGGTGCGCACCAACTCTCGGCTCACGGTATTCGGCCTGGTCGGTGGCACCATCGGCGCAGGCGCTTTCGCCGCACTCGCCGCCGCGATTGCGAGCTCAACGGGCGCACTGATTTTCGCCACCGCGATCGCCGTCGCAGGCACCTATCTGAGCCTGCGCATCCCGCGCTGGGTCGAGGTCACCGAGGGCGAGGTCCCCGCGACCCTCAGTTACCACGCCAACACCGAAGTGCTCGATCCGACGAAGGAAGCCATCATCCCGCCGCGCAAGCGCAGGCAGCCGCTCGGCCGATCGGTCGTCACCGGGCTCTGGGGCAACAGCGCGATCCGGGTGCTGACCGGGTTCCTCACCTTCTATGTGGCCTTCGTCGCCAAGGCGACCGAGCACGGTGGTGTCCAGCAGGCGGCCGTGCTCGGTGTGGTCGGTGTCGCCGCGGCCATCGGCAATTTCACCGGCAACGCCACCGGCGCCCGCCTCAAACTCGGCAAGCCCTCCCTGATCGTGCTCGGCTGCACCGCGGCGTGCACCCTCATCGCGCTGTTCGCAGTGTTAGCGAACAATCTGCTCGGCGCGGCGCTTGCGACGCTCGTCGCGGCCGGTGCAAGCGCGCTGGCGAAGGTCTCGCTCGACGCCTCGATCCAGGACGACCTGCCGCCGGAGTCGATCGCCTCCGGCTTCGGCCGGTCGGAGACCGTGCTGCAGCTCAGCTGGGTAGTCGGCGGCGCGGCCGGTGTGCTGCTGCCGACCGACTACTGGAAGGGTTTCGCGGTGGTGTCGGCGATACTCGTGGTCGGACTGGTCCAGACCTTCGTCAGCTTCCGAGGTCATTCCCTGCTACCAGGTCTCGGCGGCAACCGACCACAGCATGCCGAGCAGGAGATTCCACACACTCGGCCGCATGCTCCCGAAACAGGCAGACAACGCGGTGGCGACACCCAGCGCATCCAACGAGGGATAGGAGATCCCATCTAGTGAGCGAGCGTAGCGAGCGAGCCACAAACACAGCAGCCCTGCTCATGACGGAGCCGAGCGTCAGCGAGGCGCAGTCGTGAGCGAGCGAGCCACCAACACAGCAGCGCCGCTCACGACGGAGCCCTGCGTCGGCGAGGCGCAGTCGTGAGCAAGCCACCGACCCGCACCATCATCGCGCTCGGCGCAGCCGCCGGACTGGTGTTCGTCGTCGCCTTCGTCGGCGTCCTCGCGGTGCTGATACGCAATGCCCCCGAGCGCGAGCCGGAGATCACCGCCTACGCGCACGGCACCGCCATCACAGTGCGGCCCTACGGCTACTGCACACCGTTGATGCAGGACTGCCGAATCCTGCCGGAGCGCGGCGGCAACGCCGACGTGGGCTCGATCTTCTCCAGGCTGCCCTGCGGTGAGTCGACGCCGGATTGCCAGATCGGCAAGACGGTCCGTTTGGAGGTGCCTGCGGGGTATCCGCTGCAGATGTCGCTGCCCAAGCAGATCGCGGACGCGCCGTGGATCGCCCGACTGGTCTATACGCTGCCCAACGGCGACACGGTGGACCGTATCGTCAGCCGAAACGACTACCCCAAGGGTGCACTCAACCTGACCATCGACTCGAAGCCGGAGCCAGAGCTGCGCCTGATCGGCGTCGAGATGCAGCTGCCCATCCTCGCCAAAGACGAGACGGGCCAAGAGTTCTACCTCCCGCACGCCGCCTGGTCGATCAGCACGCTGTAGGAACCCCTCTGCGGGACCCTCTGTGCCACCACCGGTTTCGCGAGGTGGCCGACTCGCCGGGCGCATTCGCGGCCCGGCGAGTCGGCACGCTCAGTGATCCAGCTCGCGCGCGACGGCGCGGACGACCTCGGAAATGCGTTGCGCGGTCTTGCGATCCGGGTACTTGCCCTTGCGCAGGTCCGGCTGCACCTTTGCCTCGAGCAGGGTGATCATGTCCTCGACCATCCCGTGCAGTTCGTCCGGCGTGTGCTTGCGGACGGCAGGCTCCCGGTGTGCGCCACGCTCGCGCTCCTGGCCCTGACGGACCGACGGCGGCGCCTCGAGCACCTTGAGGCTCAGCGCCTGCGGCCCACGACGGCCTGCGGCCATGCCGAATTCGACACGCTGGCCGGGCTTCAGCGATTCGATGCCCTCGGGCAGCGCTGAGGAACGGACGTAGACGTCCTCACCCTCGTCTTGGGAAAGGAAGCCGAAGCCCTTTTCGACGTCGTACCACTTAACCCTGCCGGTCGGCACTGCCATCACCCGTTCGTCATCGAAACTCGGCCCCCATCGGACCAAGCACACCCGTCTGCCCGGGACCCACCGCGCGAAACATCGCGAGAGAGGTCCTGTCAGTTTGCGAAAAGAACGCGCCCCACAGCATGCAGGACGCGATAGGCATCGAGTCTACCCCGGTGCCAATAACGCAAGCACATCAGTTTTACGGTCTTCGAGTGACGAACCCTTCCGCGCCACCGCCTCCGAGTGGATCCGGGCGCCGCTCGAGCGATCGGTTGTTGTACCTCGCACTCGGCCTCTTCGCGATCGGATTGCTGGCGATTGTCGCGATATTTCTGACGCCGATTCTCAGCGACGCCGAGCCGGGGCTCTGGCTATACCTGATCGCCATGCTCGCGCCGCTCGGATTCCTGGTCGGCGTGGGGTACGCACTGTGGTCCGGTCGCCGCTCCCGCTGACGCGAACCTGGTTACCCGAGCCGATCGTTACCAAATCATCAGTGTGATCCTCGTCACATAACGAGGAGGTCACGGAGTGGTGACGGCCCTCTATCGGCCGGTTCGCACCACTTCCCAGCTGCGTGAAAGCTTCGGGGGCACACCGAGACCGCGTCGAGACCCCGCCGCACACGCCGGTTACCAAATAGTGATTTTTCGCGGCGATCGTCGTACCGTCTTACCCAGCCGGGACACCCGGCAACCACCGGCCCGCCGCACCAAGCCTCACCCCGCGGGTACCGGACCCCGACGGAAATAGGGGTGAGGGCGGACGGACGACCTCTCAGTCCGGACCACTTGCAGGTGCGTAGGAGAGGCAGAAGAACCCGATATGAGTGGACGCCATCGCAAGCCAACCTCCACCGGGCGCACTGTTGCCAAGGTCGCCGTCACCGGCGCCATCATCGGCACCGCGGGTGTAGCCCTTGCCGGCAACGCCGCTGCGGCGCCGGACTCCGACTGGGATCGCCTCGCGCAGTGCGAGGCCGGCGGCAACTGGGGTATCAACACGGGCAACGGTTTCCAGGGCGGGCTGCAGTTCTCGCCGAGCACCTGGAACGCGCACGGAGGCAGCGAGTACGCCGCGAGCGCCAACCAGGCCAGCCGCGAACAGCAGATCGTGGTCGCCGAGAAGGTCCTCGCCACCCAAGGCTGGGGCGCTTGGCCCTCCTGCTCGTCCAACCTCGGTCTGAGCAGCGCACCCAGCGTGCGCACCGCACCGAAGTCGCCGGACGCCGCGCCGCGCTGGCAGCCCGCCGAGCAGACCCCACTCGAGGTGCAGCCGGCAGACAGCTCGCAGCAAGTCTTCTCCGCGGTCGACCGCGCCGTCGCCGTTGTTCAGGCGCAGGGCGTGCAGATCCCGCAAGAAGCCCTCGATTTCCTGAGTGGCGCCAAGGCGAGCAACATGAAGCTCGATCCGAACGTCATCAACTTCTTCGAAGCCAACAAAGGACTCCTCCCCTCCTGAGCTTCGACCACAATCTCATTCACGAAAAAGGTCCCCGCATCAACGTTGATGCGGGGACCTTTTTCGTGTCCGCGGGCTTCCGCCCATGATCAGCGGTTGATCACCGTGTTCGGGTGCATGTACGGCAGCTGATCAGCCGGAACCGGAAACTCGGTGTCCTCACCGTACGGTGAGAGACCACCGGAACGAGCCGACGAGAGCTCGGTAACCGCATGGTCACCATCGGCCACCTTGGGCCAGCCATTGTCGACGTAGGGTTTCTTCGATTTGTTCACCACCGGCCCATGCTAACCCGGCGCTATACGTCCGAGGCCATACAGGTGGGGTGCCGAAATGCGCACTCCTGCCCCGGCGAGCAACTGCGCTGCACCGTAGGCTGGACTCGATGACCGCGACCGACTCCTTGGCCGGATGGCTCGGTGCCCGCAGCGACGCCCAGCTCGTGGCCTTGCTCGAACTCCGGCCCGATCTGGCCGTGCCACTGCCCTCGTCGATGGCGGTGCTTGCCGCGCGCGCCGAACAACGTGCGTCGGTGCTGCGCGCCACCGACGATCTGACCACCCTCGAGTTCGCGATCGTGGAAACTCTTGCCGTACACGGCGTCACCCGCTCCGATCGGGCCGCCACCCCGCTATCGCGCGGCGCGCTGCACGTGCAGCTGAGCGAACGCGTGAGCGCGGCCGTACTCGATGCCGCGCTGGAGCGATTGACCGACCGCGCGCTCGTCTGGACCGACGGCGAGGACCTGCATCTGGTGCCCGCGGGCGCCGAGGCGCTGCCGTGGCCCATCGGCAGCACCACCGAGATCCCGGATGCACTCACCGAGCCCGAGGTGGTTACCGCCCTCACGCAGATCGCACCCGCCGAACGGGCACTGCTGGACAAACTCGCCACCACCGGCCCGCGCGGGCGCAGTAGGGACGCCGCGCCCGGCACACCGCCGGACCGCCCGATCCAGCAGTTGCTGACGCGCAGACTGCTGCACTGGATCGACGAGGAGACGGTCGAACTGCCGGTCACCGTCGGCCAGGTGCTACGGCGCGAACCGGTGACCCACCCGCATGCCCTCACCCCGCCGCAGCCGCGGCTGAGCAAACAGGCTCCTGCGGACATCAACGCGGTCGCTGCGGGCGAAGTGGGAGAGTTGTTGCGGCACTGCGCCGACGTGCTGGAGGCGCTGGGCCAGGCACCGGCACCGGCATTGCGGGCGGGCGGGCTCGGGGTGCGGGAGTTGCGTCGCATCGCCAAACAGACCGGAGTCGACGAAGCCCGAGCCGGGTTGCTCGTCGAACTGCTCGCGGCGGCGAAGCTGGTCGAGAAGGGCCTACCGGATCCGCCACCGGAATTCGACTCCACCGATGACTTCTGGGCGCCGACCTCTGCCGCCGATGGCTGGCGCGAGGCCCCACTCGCCCGACGCTGGGTCACCCTCGCGCTGGCCTGGCTCGACCTGGACCGGATGCCGTGGATGATCGGGATGCGCGACGCCAACGACAAGCCGCTCGCGGCGCTGGCGATCGAGCTGCGCACCCCGCACGCACCCCGCGATCGGCGCGCGATGCTGAATCTGCTCGGCGAATATCCCTCCGGCACTGCGCTGGACCCCGCCGATGTCGGCAGGATCATGGCGTGGCGGCAACCGCGCTGGCGCAGGCACTTTCGCTCGGAGGCGGTCGAGAACACACTGCGGGAAGCGGCGGCGCTCGGCTTCGTCGGCCGTGGCGCGCTCGGCTCACCGGCCAGGGCACTCTTGCACGGCGCACCGACCGGCGCGGCCGACGCCGAGGCCGCCATGGAGCGGGCATTGCCTGCCCCTGTCGATCACGTGCTGGTGCAGGCCGATCTGACGGTCATCGCACCCGGCCCGCTGACAGCGGACCTCCAGCAGCAGATCGCCTTGGTCGCCGATGTCGAATCGGCGGGTGCGGCAACCGTGTACCGGATCGGCGAGACCTCGGTGCGGCGCGCGCTGGACGCCGGTATGACGGCGGCCGAACTGCATGCGCTGTTCACGATGCGCTCACGCACGCCGATCCCGCAGGCGCTGACCTATCTGATCGACGATGTGGCCAGGCGGCACGGGCAGCTGCGGGCCGGGATGGCGCAGTCGTTCGTGCGCAGCGACGACCCAGCACTACTTGCGCAGGTCCTTGCCGCACCCGTGGCGACCGTACTCGCGCTGCGGGCGATCGCCCCTACCGTTGCTATTGCCCAGGCCCCGTTGGGCGAGTTGCTCGAGCAGCTACGCGCGGCCGGTTTTGCGCCCGCAGGTGAGGATTCGGCAGGCACCATCGTCGATCTGCGGCCACGCGGCGCACGCATCATGATCCGGCCGAATGCGCGCCAGCCCTATCGACCGACACCACCGAGCACCGAACAGCTGGCGCTGCTTGTTGCCGAACTGCGCGCGGGCGAGCGAGCCGCAAGCGCCCGCAACGGGCAGGCAGTGCGCCCCGACGGCACCCGAACCAGTACCGCCGCGACCCTTGCGCTGCTGCAATTGGCGGCACGGGTGCGGCGGTCGGTCAATATCGGCTATGTCGACGCTTCGGGCATCGCGACCCAGCGCGTTGTCGAGCCGTTGAAAGTGGGCAACGGCCAGCTCGATGCGCTGGACCCGGTCACCGGCGCGGTCCGGCACTTCACCCTGCACCGGATCGCATCGGTCGCCCTACTGGAATGAGCGGTTCGGCGTTAGCTCAGGCCTTCGGCTTGCCGAGGCAGAAAGTCGTCTTGGGATCGGAGACCGTCAGGAATTTCTCCGACCCCGCGGCACAGAGCAGTTCGTCGACCTGCCCGTCGATCCGCTGGATCACCCGGAAAGCGGCCTCGGTGGACGCGCAATCCGCGAACTGGTATCCGGTGAGGTTGTTGTCGATGTAGCAGCTGCCCTGCTTGAAATTCGGCGCGAGGCACAGGAATGCGGTGGTGCCCCCGTTCAAGGTCTCCTCGTAGGAGGTGTAATCCTCCGAGCAATCGGTCTTCGTGTCGTAGGTCTGCACAATCTTGTACACGGCCTTCTCCGACGAGCAATCGACCGGCTCGGTCTTGGAGTCGACGGCCGAGCCTTTGATGACATTGATGCAGTCACCGACTTTGGCTTTTGCCGTATCGGACTTGCTCGCGTCCTTGATTGCCGAACAACCGGTCACCGCGACCGCAACCGCGGCCACCGCCAGAAGGGCAAGCACAATTCGTGCCAGCAGCCTCGTTCCTGGGATCTTCACCTGAAACCTCTTTCACCGAACGCGTTCACGGCAGTCGTGAACGCGGAGAGGATACCCTCACGGTCGCCGGAACCGCATCTGCACTTCGGACGATCTTCGGTGTGCCCGGTCCGCGGGCAGAGGTGGTCAGTGCATGCCGAGGCCGTACATTCCCAACATCGAGTAGCCGAGGATGGAGGGCAGCAGGCGGCCGAGGAGTTGAATCCCAAAGAAGTTCACTATCAATGCCTTTCGCAGTTCGCCCACACGGTGGGCGGTCAAGCAATCCGAGCTCTGTGTCGCTCGAAGAGGCTGGATCGTTACGCTTGGAAAGTATGACCCTCGCGGAGGTTGCCGTCGACTTGTACGGACTCGCCCCAGGTGAGTTCGTGGCGGCCAGGGCCGATCGGGTGAAAGCCGCCAAGGACGCGGGCGATAAAGAGCTCGCCGCGGCCATCGGCAAGTTGCGCAGACCCACGGTCACAGCGTGGACGGTGAACCTGTTGGCCCGCGTAGTTCCGGCAGAGGTCGACGCGCTGCTGCAGTTGGGCGCCGCGCTGCGCACCGCGCAGCGGGAGTTGTCCGCCGACCAGCTGCGCAGCCTCACCGCACAGCGCCAGCAGGTCGTGCACGCCCTCGCCAAACGGGCGGGGGCACTGGCCGCCGAGCACGGTCATCCGGTCGGTGTGGGGGTGCTGCGCGAGGTGGGGCAGACGCTGACCGCGGCACTCGCTGATACCGATGTCGCCGACCAGGTCCGCACCGGAACCCTGGCCACCTCCGCGACCTACGAGGGTTTCGGCCCGGCAGGCCCGACACTCGCCGCGGTCGCCGACACCACGGTGACACCCGAGCCCGCGGACACCGGATCCACGGACACCGCACGCCAGGAACTCGACGAAGCGCTCGCGGCACTCGAATCAGCGTGCACGGCAAGGGATTCAGCGCAGTCCGCTGGTGATGAAGCAGCAAATCGACTGGCCGAGAGTAAGTCTCGCCTTGTCGCGCTGCGCGAGGAACTAGCCCACGCCGAACAGCAGAAGCAGTTCGCCCGCACCGCGGACCGAGCCGCGCAAGATCAATTGCGTTCGGCGCAAAAGCAACTCGACCGCGTGGAGCGCTGGGTGGATAAGGTCCGCGAGCGTATCGACACCGAATGACGCGCGGTCAGCCGCGTAGGGATCCCGGGAAGAGGTACTCGTCGGCAGGCATCGCCGCCTGGTCGAGCCAGGAGCCGAAGAACCCGGTCAGATCGGTCCTGGATTTCGACTGCACGAAAGTGCGGAAGTCCGACATGGACGCATTGCCGTAGGCATGGGCGACATTGAATTCCCGGACAGCGGCGAAGAATATGTCGTCGCCGAGCTGTTTACGCAGTGCGTGCAGGAACAGCGGGCCGCGGTAGTAGACGGAGGTGAATTCGTTTCCGACGCCAGGATTCGCCAACGGAATGTCCCAGAACTCCTGCACGTCACGGTATTTCTGGATGGTGTCGCGGTAATCGGCGTCGACATCGGCGCCTTCCATTCGCTCCGGCCACAGATAATCGGCGGTGTAACTGGCGAAGCATTCGTTCAGGCAGATGTCGGACCATTGCCGCACCGATACCGAATCGCCCCACCACTGATGGGCGATTTCGTGCACGACAGTCTGCAGATCGGTCCACGGCGCGTAAATGGGCCTGGTCTGGGTTTCCAACGAAAACCCCAGCTCGGTGTCGACGTAGATGCCACCCGCCGCCTCGAACGGGTAGGGGCCGTACACAGATTCGATGAAGTCCAGGATCTCGGGCAACCGCTCTTCGGTCGCCCTGCTGTCCTGCGCGTCCGGGGCGAAGGCACTGAGCAGCGGCGTGCCGTTGGCGCGACGCTGCTCGAGATAGGTGAAGCGATCGATGGCGACGGTGGTCAGATAGCCGAGCACCGGCTGGTGCGACTCCCAGGTGACCGTCCGGTTGGCGCCGGTGACCGCGTTCTGTGTCCGGACGCCGTTGGAGACGACTTCCCATTCCGCGGGGACGGTCGCGTGCAGCGCAAAGGTGGCCTTGTCCAGCGGTGTGTCGTTGAGCGGGTACCAGGTGGCCGCGGAATGCGGTTCACCCGCGACGAAGGCGCCGCCGCTCGGCGCGACGGTCCAGCCCTCCGCTTCGACGTCCGCGGCGGGGCCCGCGTAGTCGACCGTCACGGTGAACGGCAGGCCGGGCAGCAGCGGCAGCAGCGGTGTCACGGTCAGCTCGTGCTCGCCGTTGCGGTCGAAGGCGGCGGGCAGGTTGTTCACCGACACCATCCGCACATCGGGACCATCGAAGTCGAGGTTGAACACCCGCAGCGGTTGGGTGGCGATCGCGTCGATCCGGGTTGTCGCGGTAAGTTGCCTGCTCGGCGGGTCGTAGTCGAGGGTGACGTCGTAGTGGCGAGCGTCGTAGCCGCCATTGCCGTCCATCGGGTAGTACGGATCGCCGAGACCGGGTGCACCGGCCAGCGGATCCGCGTTCGCGGGCGCCGAGGCGACGGTGACGAGCACACCCGCCACCGCGGCACACAACATGCCGGACAACCTCATTCGACCACCACCCCTTTCCGCCACCCCTGTGTTCCGGCACCGGCATACCGACCTCGGTGGATGGTAGTCGCCTCAGTCGGCAGTGCCGGTCAGCGCAACCGACGCGCCGAGACCGAAGATCATCACGCCGCCCGCGCCGCCGACTGCCTCCAGCCGCCGCGGCGACCGTGCGAACCACGAGCGCGCCGAGGCCGCAAGCATGCCCCAGGCGCTATCGGAGACCAGGGCGATGCCAAGGAAAATGGCGCCGAGGATCAGGAACTGCAACGGCATCGCGCCCGCCTCCGGGTCGGCGAACTGCGGGAGCACCGCCGAGAAGAAGACGATCGACTTCGGATTGGTCAACCCGACGAGCACACCCTGCCGGAAGACCTTGGTGTCGGACGACACATCGACCCGCGCACCCAATACCTCCCGCAACGCCTTGCGCTGCCGGAACGCCTGGACCCCGAGGTACATCAGATACAGCGCGCCGACGACCTTGACCACGGTGAGTGCAAGCGCGGAGGTCGCGACGAGGGCGCCGAGGCCGACGGCAACGAACAGCAACGCGACGAAAACCCCAGCCGCGTGCCCGAGCACCGAGACGAGGGCGGCCCTGCGGCCGAGCGCAAGTGCCCGACCGATCGTGAACAGGACGCCGGGCCCGGGAATGATGATGATCAGCAGAGATGCGGCACAGAACGCCAGCAGATTAGTTGTGGGCACCATCTTCCGAGTCTAGGCGTCCGCGCAACACGAATTCCGGAACATCACAGGTCAACTCATGCGCCGAGATCGCCGGGCAATTGGTGCGGGTCGAGCAGCAGGCGCTTGGCCGGGGCGCGGCGCACCTTGTCGGCGAGCGCGAGATTGTCGGTGAGCAATCGCCATTCGACCTCACTGATCGCGGCGCGAGCCCGTTCGATGACTCCGCCGTCGCGAGTGCCCCACGCGATCGGCATCGCGCTGACCGACTGCCACCGCTCGCCGACTCGCCGTGGCGCGCGATCGGTGCGCACCGCGACCGACGGCACCCGTTCGCCCGCACGCTTCTCATGACCGGGCAGGTCACGAACCTTCCTGATCACCAGGGCATAGACCGGATCGGTCGCCTCCGATTTCGACACGTCGACCAGCGCGAGCAGTACCACCCCGCCGGGATGGGTCTCGGAGACCACCGCCGGGATGAGTTCCCCATCGGCGTACAGCTTGTCGATGCCTTCCTTGCGCGGCGTCCACAGCGCCACCCAGAGTGCGGTCACGACTCCGAGTGCGAATGCGACAGCCAGCAGATAGGCCCACGGATGATTCAGCCAGATCAGGTAGGTGGTGGCCGTCGCGGCGATGATCGCGGCCGCGATGGCCATAATGCGCAGTCGACGCAGGTCGGCGAAGACCTCGTTGACCGCGTGGGCATGCCCGCGGTCGACCGCGAATTCGAAGCGTCGCACGTCCTCATTCCTAACACACGTTGCGGAGATTTCGCCTCCACTTAACCGATGGCCGGCCCCAGCAAGTCATCGGCATCCGTAATGCGATAGGCGTACCCCTGTTCGGCGAGAAAACGCTGGCGATGCGCGGCGTATTCGGCGTCCAGCGTGTCACGCGCGACGACCGAATAGAAGTGGGCTTGGCCACCATCCTGTTTCGGTCGCAGCAGTCGGCCGAGCCGCTGGGCTTCTTCCTGACGCGAGCCGAACGTTCCCGAAACCTGCACCGCTACTGATGCTTCCGGCAGATCTATGGAGAAATTTGCGACCTTGCTCACCACGAGAACAGGGATATCGCCGCGCCGGAATGCCTCGAAAAGCTCTTCGCGCTCTTTGGTTTTCGTCGACCCCTGGATCACCGGCGCATTCAATGCGACGCCCAATTCGTCGAGCTGATCCAAGTACGCGCCGATCACCAACGTCGGCGCGTCCTTGTGATTGGCCAGGATCGACTCGACCACAGCAATTTTCGTGCGAGCGGTCGAGCACAGCTTGTAGCGCTCCTCCGGCTCCGCGGTGGCATAGGACATCCGTTCGGCGTCGGTCAGCGTCACCCTGACCTCCACGCAGTCGGCCGGGGCGATCCAGCCCTGCGCTTCGATGTCCTTCCAGGGGGCGTCGTAGCGCTTCGGACCGATCAGCGAGAACACGTCGCCCTCACGACCGTCCTCGCGCACGAGGGTCGCGGTCAGGCCGAGCCGGCGGCGCGACTGCAGGTCGGCGGTCATCCGGAAGACCGGAGCGGGCAGCAGGTGCACCTCGTCGTAGATGACCAGGCCCCAATCGCGGCTGTCGAACAGCTCGAGATGCTTGTACTCGCCCTTGGTGCGGCGGGTGATCACCTGATAGGTCGCGATGGTGACCGGCCTGACCTCCTTGCGTTCACCGGAGTACTCGCCGATCTCGTCCTCGGTCAGCGAGGTCCGCGCGAGCAGTTCCCTGCGCCATTGCCTGCCTGCCACAGTGTTGGTGACGAGGATCAGCGTTGTCGCCTTCGCTTTGGCCATCGCCGCAGCACCGACCATCGTCTTGCCCGCGCCACAGGGCAGCACCACGACACCGGAGCCGCCGGCCCAGAAGGAATCGGCTGCCATCTCCTGGTAGTCGCGCAGGTGCCAGGCGCCACCGGTGTAGTCCAGGTCGATCTGATGGGCCTCGCCGTCGACATAGCCGGCCAGATCCTCCGCCGGCCAGCCGATCTTCAGCAGCATCTGCTTGATCCGCCCGCGCTCCGACGGATGCACCACCACCGTGTCGTCGTCGAGGCGAGTGCCGAGCATCGGCGCGATCTTCTTGTGCCGCAGCACTTCCTCGAGCACCGCCCGATCCAGGCTGATCAGGACCAGCCCGTGTGCCGGGTGCTTCACCAATTGCAACCGCCCGTACCTGGCCATGGTGTCGACGATGTCCACCAGTAGCGGCTGCGGCACCGCATACCGCGAGAAACTCACGAGCGCGTCCACCACCTGCTCGGCGTCGTGCCCGGCGGCCCGCGCATTCCACAGCGCCAACGGCGTCACCCGATAGGTGTGCACGTGCTCGGGCGCCCGCTCCAACTCCGCGAACGGCGCGATGGACTGCCGCGCCGCATCGGCCAACTCGTGGTCGACCTCCAGCAGCAGCGTCTTGTCACTCTGAACGATCAGCGGACCGTCGGTCACGGTGCCTCCTAGTTTGGCTCCGGACCATTCTCCCTGAACCCACCGACAGCCCAGCGGGCGGAACGGTCCGGGTCACATGTCCAGCGACATCGAACTGGACCGAGACGAGGGCCGGGTCCATCGGCGACGATCGGAACCATGATCGAGACGGCAGCGATGATCGGCGTGGCGGCGGCGGCGCTCGGCATGGTACTCACTCCGGGCCCGAACATGATGTACCTGGTCTCGCGCACCGTCTCGCAGGGACGCCGGGCCGGATTGGTGTCGCTGAGCGGGGTGGCAGCCGGCTTCGCGGTGTATCTGGCCGCCGCGACCGCAGGCATCACCGCGGTGTTCGCGGTGGTCCCCGGGTTGTACCTGGCGGTGAAGGTGGCAGGCGCGGGCTATCTCTTGTGGCTGGCCTGGCAGGCGCTGCGCCCCGGCGGGACCTCGGTGTTCGCACCGACGGCACTGCCCGCCGATCCGACGCGGCGGCTGTTCGCCATGGGCATGGTCACCAATCTGCTCAACCCCAAGATCGCGATCATGTACATGGCGTTGATTCCGCAGTTCGTGGTGCCCGACCACGGGCAGGTGTGGCTGCAGAGTCTGTGCCTGGGCATGGTGCAGATCACGGTCGCGCTGGCGGTGAACTGCCTGATCGTGCTCGGTGCGGGCGGCATCTCGACCTTCCTGACCGGCAGGCCGCTGTGGCTGCGCGTACAGCGATACGTGATGGGCTCGATGCTCGGCGCCATCGCGGTGCTGCTCGCGACCGACCGCGCACGGCCGACCCCGGCCTGATCGCGCCGGTGACCCCATCCGGCACCGGTAACCAGGGTGTCGCCGATCTCACAGCTCCCCCGTCGTGCAACTCTGCTCGAGCAGAGTGCACTCGGAAGGGAATGGATTCATGGGCGCCGAACTCGACATCATGGCGACACAGTTCGACTCGGCGGTCAATGCCGCACAACGGATCGGCGAGCTGCTCGGCGTGATCGCCTTCGCGACCTCCGGTGCGCTGCTCGCGGTGCGCAAGAACCTCGATATCTTCGGCATGGCGGTGCTGGCCTGTAGCACCGCGCTCGGTGGCGGTGTCATCCGCGACCTGCTCATCGGACGCACACCGCCCTCGGCATTCACCGACCTGACCTACCTCAGCGCATCCCTGCTGACCGCGCTCGTCCTGTTCTTCCGGCACCCGACCAGCCGGCTGACCCGCGGCCCGCTCGAGATCGCCGACGCGGTCGGGCTCGGCCTGTTCTGCGTCACCGGCACCGTCGTCGCCTACTCCCAAGGCACCGGCGCCCCGACCGCGGCGCTGCTCGGTATGGTCACCGCCATCGGGGGTGGCGTGATCAGGGACGTGCTCTGCGGGCAGGTGCCGAGCGTGCTGCGCCCGGATCAGGAGCTGTACGCGGTACCTGCTCTTTTCGGCGCGGCGACCACAGCGGTGCTTCTGCATTTCGACGCCTACCGGGCCTGGACGGGTTTCCTCGCGGCACTGATCGCCATTGCGGTCCGCTTGCTCGCGCGCCGCTACCGGTGGCGCGCGCCGCTGGCCAGGCACACCATGCGCCCGGACGGAACATTGCGCTGACAGCCGCCTCAGCTCACGCGCACGCCTGCACGCAGCCGCCGGACACCCTCGTCCAGTATCTCGTCCCGTTTGCAGAAGGTGAAGCGCACCAGCCGATTCCATGCCTCGGTGTCATCGGCGAACACGCTGACAGGCACCGCGGCGACGCCGATCCGCTCCGGCAGCTCCCGGCAGAAGGCAAGCCCATCGGAGGCCCCCATCGGGGTGATGTCGGCGCAGACGAAGTAGCCGCCCGCACTGGCCTTCACCTCGAACCCGGTGTCCGCGAGCGCGGCCGAGAGCCGGAGGCGCTTGTCCGACAAAGTGTCTCGCAGACCGGCCACCCAGCCGAGTTCATTGTTCAAAGCGTGCGCGACAGCGGGCTGGAACGGACCACCGGCCACAAAGGTCATGAACTGCTTGGCGGCGAGCACACCATCGATGAGATTCGCCGGACCGCACGCCCAGCCGGTCTTCCATCCGGTGACGCTGAAAGTCTTTGCCGCGCTGGACACCACGATGGTGCGCTCGGCCATCCCGGGCAGCGTGGCGATGCTGATGTGCTCGGCGCCGTCGTAGACGAGGTGTTCGTACACCTCGTCGGTGAGCACCAGCAGGTCGTGCGCACAGGCAAGGTCGGCGATCGCCGTGAGATCGGCGCGGCCGAGAATGGTTCCGGTCGGGTTGTGTGGTGAATTCACCACCAGCATCCGGGTGGCGGGCGTGATAGCGGCGCGCAGGCTGTCCAGGTCGAGGGCGAAGCGGTCACCGTCGGGCACCAGCCGAGCCGTCCGCCGCGTCGCACCGGCCAAGGCCACCGCGGCTGCGTAGGAGTCGTAATAGGGCTCGATCAGCACGACTTCCTGACCCGGCTCGACCAGGCCCAGCATCGAGGCGCTGATCGCCTCGGTCGCGCCGACGGTAACCAGCACCTGGGTGTCCGGGTCGTACTGGGTGCCGTAGCGGCGGGCGCGATCGTCGGCAACGGCGCGACGCAGCACCGGCATGCCACGCCCCGGCGGGTACTGATTGAGGCCGTCGGCGATGGCCCGCCGCGCGACCTCGAGCATCCCGGCCGGGCCGTCGGTATCGGGAAAGCCCTGGCCGAGATTGACCGCATCGTGGCGGATAGCGAGCTCGGTCATCTCGGCGAAGATCGTCGAGGCGAAGGGGCGCAAGCGGGCGACAGTGGCGGGACGCGTGGGCATATCCGGAGAGTAGCCCAGCGGTCGCTATTGTTGCCATTAGATAGCGAATGGCTATGTTTCACTTCTCATTTGGGCGCTCTACCTGCATGGTTGTGCGTTGCCCCGACGGCGGCTAGCCTCGCCGTGTTCTACCTCACATCTCGCCGCACGGCGAATCTCGAAAGGGGCGATTATGGCCTCGTACCTCGACCTATTACTGCATCCGGCCGCGTCGGAGGTCGCCGGATCAGTGCTGGGTCTGCTTCGCAACATCGCGCATCTGCTGATCGGAGACTCATTCCTGGGCTTCTCGACACCCGACCTCGGGCTCGGATCATCGACCGGCAGCGGCGGCCTCGGGTCATCCACCGGCAACTGGTTCAGCGGTTCATCGACGGGCAACTGGTTCAACGGTTCGTCGACACCGTAACCAGCGGGCGATAAAACAGGTGGCGCCAGGCCAGGCGATGAGGGCCAGACCTGGCGTCACTTCACCCGAGATGAACTCCCGACAGCTTGTCGGGATTGGCGATATCGTAAGCGCCCCAGACCAATCCGTCGCGAACCGTGAAGCCCATGATCCTGGTCCGATGGGTGCTGGGCCAATCTCCCGCCACCGACCACCGAACCACAAGACCCAGTTGCCCATTGACCACGGCGAATTCGAGCTCGACCGACGGGGTGTCGGTCGAGCCGTCCAGCCCGTACTTGCGGGCAAGACCGAGTAGGAAGCGAGCGATCCGGTCGGCGCCGCCGACCACGTTGATCGCGGTGGCGGTGGTGCCGTTGGCATCGCCGATCATTGTCGAATCCGGATGCAGCGCAGCGGTTACCGCACTGATATCGCCGGAACTCAAGGCGGTCAGCAGCCGCTGCACCGCGGCGTCGTGTTCGTCGTCCGGCACCGCAGGCGGGGTGTGTGCCACGGCCTTGCGGGCACGCACGGCCAGCTGCCGCGCTGCGTCCGCGGATACCCCGAGGATGTCGGCGATCTCGTCGAACGGCACCGAAAGACCGTCGTGCAGAACGAATGCCACTCGCTGCGGCGGCGTCAGTGTGTCCAGCACGACCATGGCCGCGAAGCGGTACTCCTGCTTGCGGACCACCGCGTCCAAAGGGTCGGGTGTGCTGGATGGCGTGATAGCGGTCACCACCGGTTCCGGCAGCCATTGCCCCACATAGCTTTCCCTGCGCACCGCGGCACTGCGCAAGCGGTCCACACAGATTCGGCTCACCACCGTGGTCAGCCAGGCGCGTAGATCCTCGATCTCGGATTGGTGCGCACCCGCCAGCCGCAGGAAGCTCTCCTGCACGGCGTCCTCGGCATCGCCGACGCTGCCCGTCAGGCGGTACCCGACGGAAAGCAAATGTGCCCGATGCGATTCGAACAAGTCGGCGAGAAGAGCGGCAACCATCGACCCGATTCTACGGTCTACCCTCGGCCCGATTACCACGGCATGCGTCCGGTCATGCGAAATCCGGATGATTCCGGGCCTGCCCGCATGACATCATGCTCGGATGGAGGAACGCCTACTGTCCGACGAGACGGTGTGGTTGTCGCCGCCGACTGCGGCCGATATCGACACCATCGTCGAATGCTGCCAGGATCCGTCCCTCGCCGCATGGGTGACGATTCCGGTGCCGTACCACCGGGAGCACGCCGAGCAGTTCCTCGACGAGTTCGTGACGCGGGGCTGGGCGGCGGACAACCCGACCTGGGCGCTTCGGCTGCAGGCCGAGGGCCCGGTCATCGGAATGATCGCGCTGCGAGCGGTCGACGAGTCGGCGCACGAGATCGGCTTCTGGCTCGTGCCCGAACACCGCGAACGCGGATTTATGTCGCGCGCGATCACGCTGGTGTGTAACTTCGGTTTCGACGCCGACGGCATGGCCCTTGCTCGTATCACCTGGCACGCCTTCGTCGGCAACCATCCCTCGGCGGCGGTCGTCCGCCGCAATGGTTTTCGCTATGAGGGCCTGGCCAGGCTCGGCCGCCTGCAGCGCGGTGTCCGCCGCGACAGCTGGCTTGCCGCCCGCCTCGCCACCGATCCACCGGGTTATGCGGACGGCTGGCCGCAGGGCGTCTGATCCGTCGATCGGCCGCGGGGGTCGATACGGCTTACCCGCAAATCGGGCCCACCCGCGGCCGCGACCTCCTAGATTGCAGTGATGGCGGCTGTTGCTCGGCTTTCACCGGGCCCGGGTGGTATGAGCCGAGGCGTCGCAGCGTGCACCGAATGCAGTGCGGCCTCAGCTATCCCGTCGCTGCGCGACCGCGGCGGCCAGGTGGTCGAGCTGACGGGCGGTGGTCTCCCAGTCCAGGCAGGCGTCGGTGATGGACTGGCCGTAGGTCAGCTCGTCGGCGTGGCCGAGGGTCAGGTCCTGGCGGCCTGCGACGAGGAAGCTCTCCAGCATCACACCGACAACGCCCGGCTCACCTGCGGCCAGTCGCGTCGCGATATCGGTGACCACATCGACCTGCTTGTTGTGGTCCTTGTTGCTGTTGCCGTGGCTGGCGTCCACCACGATCCGCTGCGGCAGCGCGGCCTTCTCCAGCCGGATGCACGATTCGGCGACCGAGGCGGCATCGTAGTTCGGGCCGGAACTGCCGCCACGCAGGATCACATGGCAGTCGGGGTTGCCGGAGGTGCGGATGAGTGCGGCGCGGCCGTCGAGGTCGGTGCCGGGGAACACGTGGCTGGCGGCCGCGGCGCGGACGCCGTCGACGGCCACCTGCACATCGCCGTCGGTGCCGTTCTTGATGCCGACCGGCATGGACAGCGCGCTGCTGAGCTGGCGGTGCACCTGGCTGGCCGCGGTGCGCGCGCCGATGGCGCCGTAGGACACCAGGTCCGAGATGTACTGCGGGGTGATCGGGTCGAGGAACTCGCACGCCACCGGCAGGCCGAGCGCGGTGATGTCGACGAGCAGCTTGCGGCCGAAACCGAGACCGGTGTTGACATCGAAGGAGCCGTCCAGGTGCGGATCGTTGATCAGCCCCTTCCAGCCGAGGGTGGTGCGCGGCTTCTCGAAGTACACCCGCATCACCACGTGCAGCCGATCGTCGAGTTCGGCGGCCTTGGCGGCGAGGCGGCGCGCGTAATCCAGCGCCGCGGCGGGATCGTGCACCGAACACGGACCGACGATCACCATCAGGCGATCGTCGTCGCCATTGAGCACGTCGACGGTGGCCTTGCGGCCGGCACGCACGGTGTCGGCGAGCTGATCGGTGATCGGATGCACCCGACGCACCTCGGCCGGTGAGCGCAAAGGGCTCACGCTGAGGGTGCGTTGATCATCGAGATCGGAATGCCGCGCATCGACATCGGCAGCAGTAGTCATCGTTGTGGGTTCCTTTACGTCAGGCCGACTCACTGACGGAAACCCGTCGAGCCGGTCGTCATCCGGCTCGGGGTGGAAGTTGGTCAGCGCAGGAGGTTGCCGCAGACCGACCCACCCGGGGCCGGCTCGCTAAACCAGAAATACACGCGCTGCACGTCGGCGACTGTACCAGGCAGGTACCAACCAGTGAACGCACGGTGCCGCGCGGGCGCGCCGAATGAGCCGAACGTCACGATCGGCAGCTTGCTGCTACTGATCGCGACGTTCGACTCGGCGCTAGGGCCGAGATGCCGCTCACCCCCACTGGCCGGGCTCATAGCTGCCCGCGGGTGTGCGGGCGATGACATTCATCCGGTTCCAGGCGTTGATCATCGCGATGGCGGCGATGAGCGCGGCGGTCTGGTCCTCGTCGTAGTGCTTGCGCACCTGGTTCCAAACCTCGTCGCTGACGCTGCGGCCGTCGCCGATGCGAGTGGCCTCCTCGGTGAGCGCCAGCGCGGCCCGCTCCGCCTCGGTGAACACCGTCGACTCGTGCCACGCGGCAACAAGGTTGAGCCGCACGGAGGTTTCACCTGCGTGCGCTGCGTCCTTGGTGTGCATGTCGGTGCAGTAACCACAGCCATTGATCTGACTGGCCCGAATCTTGACGAGCTCGTAGGTGGCGGCAGGCAGCGCGGAATCACCGATGACCTTGCCCGCCATGGTGAGTCGCTTGGTGAAGCTGGCGGCGACCGGGTTGGCGTAGAGATTCATCCGAGCGTCCATGAGATGACTTCCTTTTCTATTCGATGGCTTCACAGTGAGGACGACACAGCGAAACGATGTGTGACACCGGCTCGAATGTGAACTGGACCACTCGACTCTGCCGTCATCGACTACGCCCCGGAGCCGGGGCGAGCCGCACTGCCCGGCTGCCGACGGTGAGCGCTCCGACTTGCTTCGAAGGCCCTGGTACCGGAGAACGTTCGACGCCGTGCACGACGGACCCAGACCGATACAGTCGCTGCCCAGCCCGCGGGCGCAGCGCACTGTCCGGCGCGTCGAACGACCCGACCCCGCGGCGTGTCAACACACTATCTTGGCTGGTGAGAGCCGGAAACTAGTACCGTTCTGCCATGGACACGCTCATCTTCGGCGGTTTGCTGGCGGCCATGGTCGCCCTGTTCCAGCAACGCTCCCGACGGGTCGTGGTCGGCGCGTGGTGGGTGCTGCTGCTCGCGACGGTACTGCTGCTCGTGCATCACATCACCAGCAGTCTCGGACTCGGATTGAGCTACTGATGACGACGATCCGGCCATCGACCACGCGAAGGACCCTCGGCCAGATCCAATACTGGCTCGCGGTAATTTTCGTGATCGGCTGGACCGGCGTCATCTGCGGCGGGCTCGCATTCCAGTTCGGTGCATGGGAGTACCCGTGCCCGCTGTGCATCGTGCAGCGCATGTTCATGGCGCTTGCGGCCTTGGGCGCCGCGTCCATTGTGCGCGAGGGCATGAACGGGACGATCGAGGCCCACGATTACACCAAGGGCTGGGGCCTGGCCATAGTCGGTTGTGTCGCAGGCGGATTCGCAACCTGGTGGCAGACGATGCTGCACATCCTGCCCGGCGATCCCGGCTACGGCGACCCGATGCTCGGTCTGCACCGGTACGTCTGGGCGTGGATCCTGTTCGTTGCCGCGATCGCGACTATCGGTGTCGTGCTGTCGTTTTCGCACGAAACCGCCGCACCGGCCATCCCGGCCACACCGCACCGCATGGTCGGGCGCATCGCGCTGTGGTTCCTCGGTATCGTGCTGGCGATCAATCTGGTCGCGGTGTTCCTGCTCGAGGGATTCCACTGGTTCCTGCCGGACGAACCGAACCGCTACCAGCTCTTCTACGACCTGCACATCCTGAGCTGAGCCTCGCCCCCGAACGGATTCGGCCGGACGTCCCGTATGCAGGGACATCCGGCCGCCGTTTACTTCCCGAAGCCGTAGGCTACTTGCCGAAGTTGTAGGTGACGCCGGTCAGTTTCTCCGACAGCTCCCACAGCCCACGCGCGACTTCGACATCCTTCGACGCCGCGCTGGAGCTGGAGCGGGCGGGGTAGCCGCGCAGGCCGAGCCAGCCGTCCGGTCCGTAGAACGCGCCCGGCTCGATCTTCTCGGTGGCCGCGAAAAGCTCTGGCAGCGCACCCATCTCGGCGCTCTGCGCCAGCAGCCGGTTGCCGTAGGCCATGATCGTGTCCTGAACCGATTCGGTGTGCGATTGCAGCTCGGTCGCGGCGTAGCCGGGGTGCGCGGCAACCGAGATCTTCGGCGAGCCCGCTGCGGTCAGCCTGCGGTGCAGCTCATTGGCGAACATCAGGTTGGCCAGCTTCGCCTGGCCGTATGCGGGCCAGCGCTGGTACTTGCGGCGCTCCCAGTTCAGATCATCCAGATCGATCTTGCCGGTGCGGTGCGCACCACTGGATACCGTGACCACTCGATCGGAAATCTTGTCCAGGAGTAGACCGGTCAGCGCGAAGTGGCCGAGATGGTTTGTGCCGACCTGCATTTCGAAACCGTCGGCGGTCCGGCCCAGCGGCACCGCCATCACACCGGCGTTATTGATCAGCACATCGGCCTTGTCCACCGAATCGGCGAACTCCCGCACCGAGGCCAGATCGGCGAGGTCGAGCTTGCGTACCTGCGCACGCGCTCCGATTTCGCTCGCAACCTGCTCCCCCTTGGCCACATTGCGACAGGCCAGCACTACCTCGGCCCCCGCACCGGCCAACGCTCGCGCCGTCACGGCGCCGAGCCCGCTGTTCGCGCCGGTGACGATGAACGTCCGGCCCCCCTGATCGCGAATGTTCGATGTGTCCCAGCCACCCATGTGGGCGAGTCTAGTCCGATATGAGGTGAATTCGGCGTGCGCACGGCCCCACGCGCCCACGTAGCTGTCGCTGCCGTTACTCGACCACCGTCGTTCGACGGATCGACACGGGCGGGCGATTGCCGAGGCGCTGATATAGGGTTGCCTAACCTATGTTCAGAGACCCCGATCCGGCAGTGCGTATCTGCTGCGCTCCCACCTGTGAGGCCGACCGTGACTTCGACACCCCCCGCTAGCGACCGCTTGCACGTCGCTCGAAACGGCACCGGCGGCGACGGCTACGTGCCCTTCCCCGCGGCCGACGCCGACGCATTCCGTGCGGCGGGCTACTGGACCGGTCGCCCACTCGATGATCTGCTGCGTGCCACGGCGCGACAGCATCCGGATCGCACCGCACTGCTCGATGGCGACGTCGGGCGCAGCTACGCGCAACTCGATGCCGATGCCGACCGCATGGCGCACGGGCTGCTCGCGCTGGGGATTACGCCGGGCGATCGAGTCGTCGTGCAGTTGCCGAACGTGCCCGAGTTCGCGACCGTGCTGTTCGGGCTGCTCCGTGCGGGGATCATCCCGGTGCTCACGTTGCCGGCGCACCGCCGCGCCGAGATCGAACACCTGGCCCGCCTTTCCGGTGCGGTCGCCTATCTCATCGCCGACCGCCTCGGCGACTTCGACTACCGGGACCTCGCGGTGACCGTCCAGCAGTCCGTCCCGACTGTGCGGCAGGTGCTGGTGCTGGGCGATCCAGGAACCTTTACCGACCTGAATTCTGTTCCACGCGAGGGTGATTCGCTGCCGACCATCGATCCGAGCGATATCGCGCTGATGCTGGTCTCCGGGGGTACGACGGGCCTGCCGAAGCTGATCGCCCGCACCCACTACGACTATGTCTACAACGCCACCGCGAGCGCCGAGGTGTGCGAACTGACCGAGGCGGACGTCTACCTCGCGACGCTGCCCGCGGCACACAATTTCCCGTTGGCCTGCCCCGGCATCCTCGGCACCATCGGGGTGGGCGGCGCGATCGCCTTCCTCACCGATCCGAGTCCGGAAAATGCGTTCGCCGTGATCGAAAGGCACCGGGTCACGGTCACGGCCGTGGTTCCGCCGCTGGCCCAGTTGTGGTGCGCGGCAACCGAATGGGAGGAGGCCGATCTCGGATCGCTGCGGCTGCTACAGGTCGGCGGCGCCCGGCTGGCCGAGGTGAATGCCCGCGATGTCGAGCCCGCGCTCGGGGTGCGGTTGCAACAGGTGTTCGGCATGGCCGAGGGCCTGCTCAACTACACCCGTCTCGACGATTCCGCCGACACCGTATGCACCACCCAGGGTCGCCCGCTCTCTGCTGCCGACGAGGTCCGCGTGGTGGATGCCGACGGCAACGATGTCGCTCCCGGCGCCGAAGGCGAGCTGCTCACCAAGGGCCCCTACACCATTCGCGGTTACTACCGCGCCCCCGAGCACAATGCCCGCGCTTTCACCCCCGACGGCTACTACCGCAGCGGAGATCTGGTCCGGCGCCTCCCCACCGGCCACCTGATCGTCTCCGGCCGCATCAAGGACGTCATCAACCGCGGCGGGGAGAACATCTCCTGCGACGAGTTGGAAGAACACCTGCTCGCACACCCCGCCGTTCGGCACGCCGCTGCGGTCGGCCTGCCCGACGCCGCCCTCGGCGAAAAGGTCTGCGCCGTACTGGTGGTCGACGCCGCCATGCCGACCCTGGCCGAGGTCAAGACCTTCCTCACCGACCGCGGTCTGGCCACCTACAAACTGCCCGACCTCCTGCGGCAGGCCGACTCCCTGCCCCTCACCGCTGTCGGCAAGATCGACAAGAAAGCCCTGCGCGCCGAAGCCTGACGGCGAACACAAAGAGGCCCGGCCGAGTTTCCGACGGCCGGGCCTGTTCGCAGCGGATCCGACTGCTAGGCCTTCACCACATACGGGGCGATACTGCCCAGCTTTTCGCAGGTCTCCTCGAACTCGCGCTCGGGCAGCGACTGGCCGACGACGCCGGCGCCCGCACGCAGCCACGCGCCCTCGGTGTTCTGGTAAACCGCCCGCAGGACCAACGTGGCCTCCATGGCACCGGTCGGGGAAATCGTCACCACCGCACCGGAATACAGTCCGCGGGGTGCGCCGTCGAGGCGGAATACGGAGTCGACGCCCTCGCGCTTCGGAATGCCGGACGCGGTAACCGAGGGGAACAGCACCTCGAGCGCATCCCAGCTGGAGCGGTCGGCGGCGAGCCTGCCGCGCACCGTGGAGGCGAGGTGCTGGACGCTGCCGCGCTCGCGGACCGCCATGAAGTCCGAGACCACGGACGTGCCGGGATCGGCGACGGAGGTGATCTCCTTGAACGAGGTCTGCACCGAAATAGCGTGCTCGACAATTTCTTTCGGGTCGGTGATCAGATCGGTCCTGGCCGCCATGTCGGCATCGCGGCCGCGCCCGAAGGCGCGGGTGCCGGCCAGCGGTTCGGTAGTGACCACCCGATCCTGATCCACCGAAGCGACCAGTTCCGGGCTGAAGCCCGCCGCCTCGAGTCCGCCGAGCCGCAACAGGAACGAGCGGGCCGGGGTGTTGTTGGCGCGACCGAGTCGGTAGGTGGCGGGCACGTCGACCACGAAAGGCAGCTCGACCTTCCTGGACAGAATGACCTTCTGGTAACGGCCAGAACGGATTTCGGCGACCGCCTCGGCGACCCGATCGCGATATCCGGTGGGATCCAGGCGGACGTCCGCCGGATGCGCCTGCGGTAGTTCGCTCTCCTGCGAGGCCGCGATGAGATCGTGGATATCGCAGGTCTCGGCCGGGGTGGCACCCGAGATGCGCACGCCGAATTCGCCGATCGCCACCTCGATGCGCGGAATCATCAGGTGCGCAAGGGCCGTCCTCGGATGCAGATGCGCGGTGGCCTCCAGCGCCCACGCACAGAATTCGAATCCGATCCAGCCGTATGCCTGGCGGCCGCCGAGCGGCAGCGCGCCCAGCGCGCGGTCGATGACGCTCGCGGGGCTGCCGTCCCACACACTGGTGGTGGTCCGTCCCTCCCACACCACGCGCAGCTCGTGCGCGTCCAGTTCCACACTGCCGAGCGGATCGGCCGTGAAGACCCATTCCCCCGGGCGCTCGTACATGACGTACTCGCCGAACCGATCGGCGGCGGCCAGCCGGGACATCGCTGCCGCCGGATCGGTCACGTACTCCAGGCGCAAGCGCTCCGTGGTCGACAACGATCCTCCAAAGGTAATGCTGACCTAATTTTAGGAAGTAAGGTTAGCATTACCTGATTAGATCGGAAGTGTGCCGACAGCCACAGCAACTGCCGCCCGTTCGACACTCAACAGACTCTCCGCACTGTGCTCGGCGTGATACGCCGCACCGCCCCCACGCAGCCCGAACAACCGCTTGCTGTAGACCAACCACACCACCGCCGCGATATTGACCACCAGCGCACCGATCCGCAACGCGGTGATCTTCTCGGTCAGCTCGTAGATCTCCAAGGGCAGGAACAGACTCGTCGCGACGACCGCCAAGTACTCACCCCAGCGTTTGACCAGCCACAACCCGACCGCCTCCAGCACCTGCAAACCCGCATACGCGAGGATGCCGAACCCGATCCACAGCAAGGTGTTGTTCGACAGGTCGAACGCCTCGCCGGCCAGCCGCACGAGCTTGGATCGGTCGATGTCCCAGCCGATCTGATCGGCGAACGGCCGCAACAGCGGCAGATCCTGATCGAATGCCGCCCGCATGGTCTCGTGGGAGGAGCGGAATTTGAAGACGACCACCGCGGCCGCTACCAGGAGCAGACCACGCAGCAACCGCTCGATCGCCAGCGCACGCATCAGCCAGCGGTCCCGCAGCAATCTGCCGCGCGGCACCTCCGGCGCGTGATCGGCAGGCCCGGAGCCGACCGGGTCACCCGGCACGAAGGTGCCGCACCGCAGGCACCGCCACGCCTCCCCGGCGACCGTACCGACGCGCAGCCGATCCCGTAGTTCGGGTTCGTCCGGCGCGTAGGTGTAGTGGCCATGCCAGCCGCATGCGCGCAACGCCCAGTCCATGCGCGCAGCCTAATAGGCCCACCGGACGCGGTCGGACCGAAGCCGTGCTCGGACCGGCAAAGGTCAGGGCGGCGCCCAATGGGCCCGATAGCCGACACACGGCGAACTCGCGAGCCGGAGTTCCTGCGCGGAATGCCGTGGCGGGCTTGAATAGGGGGATCGTCAGTTGCGGAGGGATCTGGTCATGATTGATCACCGCGGGGACTCGCCCGCGCAGGCTCAGCGAGCAACGACACCCGGATCGGTGGTGGCCCTCGTCGACGCGAGCTCCAGAGTCGAACGCGAGCTCGTCGGCGCCTGGCTCACCGACGGCGGCATCGCCAAGGAATTCGGCGTGCACGCACCCGTCACCCAATTGGACTTGGACGCCGATGCCATCGCCACCCGGCTGGCCGGCCGCAGCGACGATCCACTCGTTGTCCCCGTGCGGGTGCTGTGGCTGCCCCCCGAACGCGACGGGGTCCGCCGTGTCACCTTCGCCGACCTGGCGCTGCTGAGCAATCCGCGCAAGCCGCACTGGCTTGCCCAGCGCAGATTGATCGGCAAGTCGCCGGACCGACACGTCGTGCTCACCGGGCAGCCCGCGCTGCTCAGCGAGTTGCGCGCCAATAACCCCGAGGCCACCGCGATGTTCATCGCGGGCTCCGCAGAGCCGTTCGCCCGCGCCATTGTGCGCGCCGCGCTCGTGGTGCTGGAACGCGCCGAACGCAATGTGATCGGTGATCGGTACAAGGTGCCGCGGCTGGTGGCCGAGGAGATCCTCGACTCTCCCGACTTCCTGCACCGGCTCGACGTCATCGCCGACCAGATCGGCGCAAGCCCGCACGAGGTGTACCGCAGGGCCGAGAAGGGGCTGCAGGAACTCGTTGCCGCACAGAGCAGGCTGGTTTCGGACCTGTTCACCCAGGCGATGCGTCCGGTGCACGCCTCTACCTGGAAGGTGCACACCGAGGAATCCGGGCTCGCCGGACTGCGGACCCTCAACCGGCGTTATCCGCTGGTCTTCCTACCTTCGCACCGCTCCTACGTCGACGCATTCGTGCTGGGTGATGTGCTGGCCCGCAATGATTTTCCGCCGAACCATGTGATCGGCGGCGCGAACCTCAGCTTCTGGCCGATGGGCCCCATCGCCCGGCGCACCGGCACCGTCTTCATCCGGCGCAGCTTCGGCGACGACGAGGTCTACAAGGCGGTGGTCGAGGAATACTTCGCCTACCTGCTCGCCAAGCGATTCAACCTGGAGTGGTACTTCGAGGGCGGCCGCACCCGCACCGGCAAGCTACGACCGCCGCGCTACGGGCTACTGAATTATGTTGCCGCCGCGGTCCGTTCGAATCGCATCGACGACGTCATGCTGGTACCGGTGTCGATCACCTATGAGCGACTCAACGAACTCGGCGCCATCGCCACCGAACAGGTGGGCGGGCAGAAGAAGCCCGAGGGCCTGGCTTGGCTGGCGCGCTACGTTCGTAGCCAACAGCATTCGGCCGGACACGTCTATGTGAGCTTCGGCGAGCCGCTGTCCGCGCGCGACCGGCTTGCGGCGTATGGCGATCCGCTCGTCACGCCACCGCTGTCCATTCCGCTACACAGCACCGATTCGGCGCTGGATGGGCCGGGCTCCACTGCCGCCGAGGAAGCGATCGCCGAACGGGAGCGAAAGGCCGTGCAGCGGCTGGCGTTCGAGGTCGCCGTCGGCATCAACGCCGTCACCCCGATCACGGTGAACGCGCTGGCCACCCTGGCACTGCTCGGTGTGCACGGACGCGCGCTGACCCGCGGCGAGGTGCGCGCAGTGCTCGATCCGGTGCTGAACTATATCGAGAAGCGCGCGCTGCCCAGCGGTGAGCTCGATGCGCTGCGCGACGAACAGAGCCTCGCCGTGGTGCTGGAACAGCTGTCGCTGGCCAAGGTTGTCACCGTCTATCGCGGCGGGCTGGAACCGATCTACTCGATCGAGGCGGGCGCCCACCTGGAAGCCGCGTTCTACCGCAACAGCGCCGTGCACTGGTTCATCAACCGCGCGATCCTCGAACTGTCCATCCTGACCGCGCTGGACACACCAGCACCGAACCAGCTGAAGGCAGGCTGGGACGAGGCGTTCCGACTGCGCGACCTGCTGAAGTTCGATTTCTTCTTCCCCGAACGGTCCGAGTTCGCCGAACAGATGACCACGGAAATGCTGGTGCTCGACCCGGACTGGAACACCCACACCACCGAGGACACCTTCGGCACCGATGTGCTCGCCACCCTCACCGCCTCCGGATTCATGATGGCGCACCGCACCTTGCGTTCCTTCTTCGACGCGCAACTGGTGGTGGCCGAACGGCTTGCCGCCCGTGACCCCGCCGAGGAGATCGACCGCAAGCTGTTCATCGACGAGTGCGTCCGGGTCGGCAAACAGATGATGCTGCAGCAGCGGCTACACAGCCCGGAATCGGTATCGACCGAACTATTCACCAGCGCACTGAAACTCGCGGACAACCACGGGCTGCTGACACCGGTCGGGCGGGATTCGGCCAAACGCAGGGCCGAATTGACCGAGCGCAGACTCGAGTTCGCCGAACAACTGCGCGCCATCGGCAACCGTATTTCCCAGGCCGCCACCTTGGATCCGTCGAACCGACTAGTGCAGGAGCCGTGATGGGTGCGCGCAACACTACGGCGCAGCAGGAAGGCGCGACTATCGCGCATAGCGAGACTGCGCCAACGGATCTCGAGGCGGCGATCGCCGCGATCCGGTCGGGCCCGCAGGGACCCGAAATCGCCGCTGTCTTCGACTTCGGCGGCACCGTCGTGGACGGGTTCGCCCGGCCCTCGCTGTTGCGGCGCGTCTTCCGGCCGAACGCCCCGACAGCGGCCACAACGCTGCTCGGCGGCATTCGCAACGGCCTCACCGACGGCGAGTACGGGCGGTTCGTGCACCTGTCCATGCACGCGCTGGCGGGGCGGCCGGAGGCGGAACTCGACGCGCTCGGCCAGCGTCTCTTCGAACGATCCATCTACGGGCGCCTGTATCCCGAAGCGTGGCAGCTCATCCGAGCCCATGAGGCCGCCGGGCACACCCTGGTGCTCGCCACTTCGCTGACCAGGTTCCAGGTAGCGCCCGCGGCCGCCGCACTCGGCATCGAGCACGTGTTGTACACCCCGATGGCGACCAGCGAGGGCATCCTCACCGGCTACGTCGAGGGAAAGACGTTGTGGCGCAACGGCAAGTCCGATGCGGTCGGCAGTTTCGCGGCCGCAAGAGGCGTCGACCTCGGCCGCAGCTACGCCTATTCCGACACACTCGCCGATCTGCCGTTGCTGTCGCTGGTCGGCCATCCGGTGGCGGTGAACCCCGATAAACGGCTCAGCGTGGTAGCCGCCGAACAGGATTGGCCGAAGCTGACGTTCCGGCCACGACAGACCCCGAGCCCGGCCGACTACGGCCGGACGATCGCGGGGTTCGCCGCACTCCTCGGCGGCGCCTTCCTCGGCGTGATCGCCAAGTCCTACACACGGCAGCGCAGAAAGATGGCCGATGGACTGATGGCCTATGCGACGCGCGGCACCCTCGGGGCTATCGGTGTGCGAATCCGCGTCTCCGGCGCGGAGCATGCGCGCACACCGCGGCCTGCGGTATTTCTCTTCAACCACCAGAGCCAATTCGACGTCATCATCGTGCCCAAGGTCCTGGCGGGCGGCGTCACCGGCATTGGAAAGAAGGAACTGACCCGTAATCCGATATTCGGGCCGTTGATGCGTTTCGTCGGAGTGACATTCATCGATCGCTCGAATACCGCGCAGGCGAAGGCCGCGCTGGCGCCGGTGGTGGAGACGCTGCGCGCGGGTCTATCCATCGCCGTCGCCCCCGAAGGCCATCGCTCGTACACACCGAGCCCGCTGCCGTTCAAGAAGGGCGCGTTCCATATCGCGCTACAGGCCGGTGTGCCGGTGATCCCGGTGGTGATCCGCAACGCGGGCGAAATCTCGTGGCGCAATTCGATGGTCGCGCGCAAGGGCACGGTCGACGTCGCGATCCTCGCGCCCATCGATGTGAGCGGCTGGGATCCCGACGATATGCAAGACGAGGTCGAGTCGGTGCGACAGCTCTACCTCGACACGCTGCTGAACTGGCCGAAACCGGACGCGGACTAGTGCTTTCGGGCACGACGAGACGAGCGTTGTCGAACAAAGCCCAGCGCCCCGCATTCGAGTACGACGCGGGACCCTGGGCGTTCGGCTACACCTTGCGACCGAAGAGCAGCTTCCACGGCATCAGGGCCGACTCCAGCTGCACCTTGAGGCTCATCTTCGATGCGCCGAGGGTGCGCTCCTCGAAACGGATCGGCACCTCGGCAATCGTGATGCCCTGTTTGATCGTCCGATAGTTCATCTCGACCTGGAACGAATAGCCGTTGCTGCGGATCGAGGCGACATCGATCGCGCGCAGCGTATCCGCCTTCCACGCCTTGAAACCGGCGGTGGCGTCCTTCACACCGAGCCGCAGAATCAGGTTCACGTAGAAATTGGCCCACGACGAGAGCGCCTTGCGATACCACTTCCACTCCGCGGCGGTCGACCCGCCAGGCACGTAGCGCGATCCGAGAACCACGCCGGCATCGGTGGTGGTCAGTTTCTCCAGCATGGCCGGAATCACCTCGGCCGGATGGGATAGGTCGGCGTCCATCTGGATCACCACGTCGGCACCTTCGTCCAGCGCCCGGGTGATCCCGGCGATGTAGGCCCGGCCCAATCCGTCCTTCTCGGTGCGATGCAGCACGCCGACGACGTTCGGCAGCTCGACCGCCAACTTGTCGGCGACCTCACCTGTCCCGTCCGGCGAATTGTCATCCACCACGAGCACATGCAGGTCGGGCACTGGCAGCGCCGTCAGCCGCTCCACCGCAACCGGCAGATTTTCCCGCTCGTTGTAGGTCGGCACAACAACGGTAACCCTCAAGGGTCGCCCTCCCTGCTCACCTGTCAGCCCCGAGCCCACGACAGGACCCCGAGCATTCGTCTGATTTCAGGAAACCGTACTTGATCGACCTAAACAGCATCTGAGCGCACTCCCCGACGTTCCGTCAACTTTCGTCCCACCTCCGGGGCTGAACCAGATACCTGTGCAACAGTCGCTCGGAAATGCCTCGGGCGCAAGGACATTCTGTTGCCTGCGCCACGGCCGGTCCGCTCGCCAAGCTTTTTCTGGTTCACACCCGAACGAAACTGCTCGACCTTCCAGCGAGTTGCTCGGCGTGCCGGACGACGACAAGAACGCATTTCGCTGCTGGACCGCCGTCGGCGGCGACGACAAGACGCACTTCGCGATGGTCTGACCCGGTTGTGCGCGGCGCCCGTCGTGTCACAACGACGTGCGCCGCGCCGCGGTTTTCCTCATTCGCCTTCGCGCCACGACCGATCCCGCGCATCCTCGCGCTCATTGCGCGCACGCACAATCTCCAACGCCCGCTCAGCGGTGGCCTGATCCGGATACGGCCCCATCCGATCCCGGAACCAACACTGCCGCCCCTGCTCGGCCCGGTTGTGCTTCAGGCAGTAATACCAGCGCTCAGCCATACCCCCAGCATCCCACCGATCCCCCAGCCGATCCGAGATTTCGGGCAAAGCCCGACACAACCGTTGGCCTGGTACGAAGGTGACCACATCGGTAGGCCCGAGGGCCAAGCATGACCCTGAGCCGGGAGCCGGGAGCCGGGAGCCGGGAGCCGGGAGCCGGGAGCCGGGAGCCGGGAGCCGAACGTAAACCCCATCCGGGGTCCGAGGGCCAAACGTGATCCCGATCCGGGGGTCCGGGGGGCGCCCGGACCATCGGCGATGCCGCTCATCCGGCGCGTCCCCGACGGCACTCGGCCTCTATCTCCGCGGGAGAGACTCGAGCTCGAGCAGTGCGGCCAGGGGTATCGGCGCGACGAGTAGCAGTTCGCCGCGGCACGGGCCGGTACTGCGAGCTGACGAGCGCATCCGATCAACCGGTCCGAGCAACAACCAGCACCGAGGTAAACCGTAGGCTGTGATCAGCGTTATAGAAGCCGTGCGACGTACGTGCAACATCGGGCGGAAAACAGCGGTCACCGACGGGCACTCGCCCCAGCAGGGTATAGACGCGAAAAATCCCCCTGACCATGTGCAATGTCAAGAGGATTTGGTGGCCAGGGCCGGGATCGAACCGGCGACCTTCCGCTTTTCAGGCGGACGCTCGTACCAACTGAGCTACCTGGCCGCAGGCACCCGTATTGAATGCCATACGCGAAGTGCCGGATTGCTCCGGCACTTATCTTGCGACCCTGACGGGACTCGAACCCGCGACCTCCGCCGTGACAGGGCGGCGCGCTAACCAACTGCGCCACAGGGCCTTGCGTGCTACCAACGATCCGAAGACCGTACCCCCTACGGGATTCGAACCCGCGCTACCGCCTTGAAAGGGCGGCGTCCTAGGCCGCTAGACGAAGGGGGCTCGTCCTGGATTCCTCCAGACCGGCTTTCAACGGGTGTCCGTTGGGAGCTCGGTTAGCTTATGACAGACCGGTAGCGCTTTCCAAACCGGCTGGTCACAGCCCTAAACCGAGGTCTTCCAGGCGAGCTCGAGCCTGCCACCCATCCTTGCGGAACTTCTCGGCCCACTCTGGAGTGGCCATGGCCTCGACGATCACCTCGAGCGCCTCCTGGAACCTGGCGCGCAGATCCGACCCGCCGCCGAAGAGGTCCACCATGTAGCGCTGACCCGCGAGTGCGGCGGCCAGCGTGCGGGTGAAGCGATCCGGGTCCGCGTCGGTGCGCAGCTGCCCCTGCTCGACAGCACGGATGGTCAGCATCCTGGTGGCGCGGCCGAGAATCCGTCCACCACCGGTTTGCACGTCCCGATAGAAGTCGGGCTCGATGATCAACCGGTACTCGGCCTGGACGATGATGTCGTGCTCCAATCGCAGCGCCATCTCGTCGATCATGCCGTGCAGGATGTCCAGCGCACCGAGATCCGTTCTGATGAGCCAACGTTCGGCCGAGGCGCGATAGCGCTCGACCGCCGTCTCCAGTACGGCGCGAGCCAGATCTTCCTTGGAATCGAAATGAAAGTACATGGCGCCCTTGGTGGCGCGCGATCCCTCTAATATGCGGTTGAGCGATGCAGCGGCATAGCCGCTCTTCCCGAACTCAACGGCGGCGGACCTGATAATCGCCGCGCGTGTCCGGCGGGCCCGCTCTTGCTGCCGTGCCATGCTCGAAACGCCTCCGAAGCCTACTCGCCGCCAATCGATGCCCCCAAAGGAACAGACCCTTGGCGCGAAGTTATGAGTTTTATCAATACTTCAAACCGGGTTTTCGCCCAGTTTCAAACTTTCGGTACGAAAACTTGCGAAAAACCTCAAAAACACCAGCTGGTATAGTTTTCCTGCCCGGGTGCGCCGCAGGGGGTGCGCACCCGGGTATTTCTTCGTCTCGGATCTGCCTCCCCCGGCGTCGATTCGTAGTTCGCCACGATCGGCCATACCGGTCGCGACACGTTCGAACACAACAACGATAGGCCGAATTCCGGAACGCCGGGCAAGACGGCGATTCTTCCGGCATTCACCAAGTCGTCACCGTACCCGGAATCGTCATCCGACACGCGGCAAACTGGAGAGTAGGGTTGCAGACAGACTCGACTATCTGTTACGGCAAACATCTCGCAATCAATTCGAGTTGCCTGCTCGATTTCCGAATTCGACAGCGTCGCAGCCACGTTCACCCGAGTCGACCGGCCGACCGATGACGTGTCCATTCGACGCGCGGCACCAGCCCGCGCCGACGACGCGCTCCCCCGAGCTTCGGCCCCGCGCCCCCCGCAAATCCAAAGACTTTGGTAGGCAACATGTTTCGATGATATCCATGTCTCGGCGAAATGAACAAAGCTGGGTACCAAATGTTTACCGGCAGCATCGTCGCGCTCGCGCCCTTTGTTACCCGCTGCCACACCGCCTCTCGGCGCGTGCCACACCGCCTCTCGGCGCGGCCGGCACGGCGCAGACACCGGCCGCACCCAGCGGCATCGGACGCGCCGCCGCCCCGGTTACCGGATACGCGCCAGGCCCACTACACTGTCCCTCCGCGCCCCTATAGCTCAGTTGGTAGAGCTACGGACTTTTAATCCGCAGGTCGTAGGTTCGAGCCCTACTGGGGGCACCTTGTCGGGCGTCCGGTTCCGTACCGGACGCCCGACCTTTCTCATCGATGGGCGACGCGCCCGCTCCGGCCATCAACACCACACCGCCCCCGGGGTTTCCCCTACTGTGGGCGCGTACCTGTACATCCGGGACATCCTCGACGACAGGCGGATCTGATGACTTCTTTCGATGATTTGCTCTCCCAGGTACCCATCGCCCAGATCGCCGAGAAGCTCGGCGTCGACCAGAGCACCGCGACCAACGCGGTCAAGGCGGCGCTGCCGACGCTGCTCGGCGGATTGCAGGCCAATGCCACCCAGCCGGAAGGCGCCGCCTCGCTGGTCGGCGCGCTCGACAACCACGGCAACCTCGTCGAAGGCGAGGGCCAGGTCGATATCGATGAGGTCGACGTCGCGGACGGCTCGAAGATCGTCGACAACGTCTTCGGTGCAGAGAAGAACACGGTGATCAGCGCGCTCGGCGCTACCGAGGGCACGGGCGGCAACGACCTGGTGTCCAAACTGTTGCCGATGCTCGCCCCGATCGTGCTCGCCTATCTGGCCAAGCAGCTGACCGGTGGCGGCGGTGGCACAGGCACACCGCAGACACAGACAGGCGGCGGCGCCATCGGCGACCTGCTCGGCGGGCTGCTCGGCGGCAGCAGCAACAGCGGCGGCATCGGCGGCGCGATCGGCGAGGCACTGGCCAAGAACGCAGGTGGCCCTTTGCGGGACGTGCTCGGCAGTCTCTTCGGCGGCAAGCGCTGAAGCAGCGCTGCAACACTCGATGTCGGCCGTGCGAGCCGGTCCTGCCGCCAGCGGCAGTCCCGCATCAAGGCACACTGTGTGATCGAGCACGCTGGGCTAACAACTCTCGGCCCGTAGCGATATTCCCCTCGTTGCGGGCCGAAGCCATAGACTCGACGCGGTCGCCGAGCGCCAACGAAGGCGTATGACGTGTATCACCAGGGCATCGATTGCCAGGCAGATGCGTTTCGCATCACACTTACGGTGCCGTAAGGTATGGCCGCATCGGCACGGTCCTATCTTGGGGGGACGACCCGCAAGAGCGCACGCACACATGAAGGGCATATGCATGGCAAGGGATCTGACTCAACTCGAGCTGCTCACGGAGTTGGAGCCGGTTGCCGAAGAAAACGTCAACCGGCACCTCTCCCTGGCAAAGGAATGGCATCCGCACGACTATGTCCCGTGGGACGAAGGCCGCAATTTCGCGGCACTCGGCGGGGCGGATTGGGACCCGGAGCAGTCCCGGCTGAACGAGGTCGCCAAGGCGGCCATGATCACCAACCTGCTGACCGAAGACAACCTGCCCTCCTACCACCGTGAGATCGCCGAGAACTTCTCTCAGGACGGCGCATGGGGCACGTGGGTGGGTCGCTGGACCGCCGAGGAGAACCGCCACGGCATCGTCATGCGCGACTACCTGGTTGTCACGCGCGGCGTCGATCCGGTCGCCCTCGAAGAGGCGCGCATGATCCACATGACCAACGGCTTCGCCTCGCCCACCGAGGCCGACGCGGGCTTCCTGCATTCGGTCGCCTACGTGACCTTCCAGGAACTCGCCACCCGGGTCAGCCACCGCAACACCGGCAAGGTCTGCGACGACCCGATCGCCGACCGCATGCTGCAGCGCGTCGCCGCCGACGAGAACCTGCACATGATCTTCTACCGCAACATGTGCGGTGCGGCGCTGGATCTGTCGCCGGATCAGTCCATCGAGGCGATCACGTTGATCCTGGAGAACTTTCAGATGCCGGGCGCAGGCATGCCCAACTTCCGTCGCAACGGCGTGCTGATGGCCAAGCACGGCATCTACGACCTGCGCCAGCACCTCGAAGAGGTGGTGCAGCCGGTCCTCAAGAAGTGGGACATCTTCGAACGCACCGACTTCACCCCCCGTGGTGAGGCGGTCCGCGATCGACTCGCGATCTTCCTGGAGAAGCTGGCGGGCGACGTGGTCAAGTTCGAAGAGCAGCGCGACCGCATGCTGGCCCGCGAGGCGAAGAAGCGCGAGCTGGCCGGGGTTGCCGCGGGCTGATCCCCACCGACATAAACGCGCCGCCGCCCGGATATCCGGGCGGCGGCGCGTTTATGTCCCGCTATCTCGTTATTGCCATAGCCAGCTATTTCATCGGGGCAGTGCACCGCCGACGCCGCCGACATCGGTGATCTTCCAGCCCGAGTTCTTATCCAGCGTGACGTTGTAGGTCACCGAGGTCTGCGCACCCTCAGGGCTTTGCGCATTCGTCGAACTCACGTTGACGAATACATTCACCTTGACGATCCCGTCCTGTTCCGACATCACCTTTGCGGTGATCGGCGTGGCCGTCGAGGTCCACTTCAGCGGCACCAGAATCTGTTCGAGTTCGGGCCCTGTCGCCTCGAACTTGTTGGCCGGCTGCGGCGCGGTATTCGCCTTCAGCTTCGCGACCCAGGCATTGATGTCCTGATAATTGACCGTTGCCGCGCCGACCGAGTATTCGGTGGCGACCTGCTCGGCTTTCCGGTCGTCCGCGGCGTGATCATTTCGCTGGGTTATTCGTGTCGAGCCGACCACAGCAGTCCACTCAGCACACAGACCGCGACGACGAGCGCAGCAATGACGGCGCCCCGGATTACCGTCGAAATCCGGATCGACACCGTTCCCGGGCGGGCGGGCTTCGCGTCCGATGCTGCCGCGGTTGTCGATGCGGTTGTCTGTCCCGCCGTCGGCGCGCTGTCGCGGCGTCGTCCCCGCCCGTACCGGTGTCTTCGATCCGTGCTGTCATGCGGCCTCTCCGATGAGTCTGGTGTGTCGAGACGCTCCCACCACCAACGGCAGGTGTTACTCGGAGTACCGGGTTACTGAGGTCGGATAACCGCGCCGTAGGCCCCTCGGCCCTGCGGCTACACCGCCGCGCGCGCCGGCACCGCGCTTCGGCCGAACTATGCATGGCGAATCCGCCGACGATTCCGGCTGCGAACCTCGACACTTGGGATATCCGCGCCGAACGAGCGGCGCAACCGGCCGCGAACGGCGTGCTGCGCTGCACGGCCACATCCCACGGGACGAGCACGCAGGAAGGCCGAGAATATGACCAGCACAGCGAAGGACGCGACCCCACTCGCAGGCAAGGTCGTCGCGATCACCGGCGGCGCGCGCGGTATCGGACGCGCCACCGCGGCAGCCTTCCTCGCCGCGGGCGCCGCGGTCGCGATCGGCGACATCGATGTCGAGTTGGTCGCCAAGACCGCGGCGGAGCTGGGCGCGGACCCCGCTGCCAAGATCGTCGGACTGCCGCTGAACGTCACCGACCGTGCCTCCTTCGCCGCCTTCCTCGACTCGGTGGACAGCGAGCTCGGTCCGTTGGATGTGCTGGTCAACAATGCCGGCATCATGCCGACCGGCCTGTTCGCCGACGAAGACGAGGCAATGACCGACCGCATCATCGACATCAACCTCAACGGCGTAATCCACGGCTCCCGACTGGCCGTCAAACGATTCACCGACCGCGGCAGCGGCCACCTCATCAACATCGCCTCACTGGCCGGAACCCAAGGCTTCCCCGGCCTCGCCACCTACTGCGCAACCAAGCACGCGGTGGTCGGCTTCACCTCGGCGCTGCACCTCGAGATGAAAGAGCACGGCGTGCACGTCGGCGCGGTGCTGCCCGGCATCGTGCGCACCGAGCTGTCCGCCGGTGCGAATATGCCGAGGTGGATCACCCCGCTGACCACCGTCGACCCCGAAGACGTCGCCGCGGCCATCGTCACATCGGTGCAGCGGGAGAAGCCGATGGTTACCGTGCCACGCAGGCTCGCCGCCATCATCAAGTCGGCACAGCTGCTGCCCTACCGTGCACAGCTCGCAGTGGCCCGATTCACCGGTGCGACAACCGCTTACGCGCAGCCGGATGCCGCGGTGCGGGAGATCTACCACCGTCGGCTCCGGGGGGAGTAGTTCCTTTCGGTCGGGCTCGGGGACTGCTCGGTCGACCGCGACTCGGCTACTGGGTGGGCAGGTCCGTCATCAGGTCAGGGAGTGAATCAGCGCACGTCGCGCACCAGCAGCTTCGGGGTCTGCCGGCCCCTGATGAGACACTGGACGGCGTGACGATGACTACCGAGGCGAAGACCACGCTGCGGATCGGACCGTATCCGGTCGATCCGCCGGTGGTGCTGGCGCCGATGGCGGGCATCACGAACTTGGCATTCCGCAAGCTGTGCCGGGAGTTCGGCAGCTCCACCTCGATCTATGTCTGCGAGATGATCACCGCGCGCGCAGTGGTCGAACGCAACGAGAAGACGCTGCACATGATGTCCTTCGACGAGGACGAGCACCCGCGCTCCATGCAGCTCTACGGTGTAGACCCGGCCACTCTGGGCGAGGCCGTGCGCATCATCGTCGGCGAGGGGTGGG
The DNA here is from genome assembly GCF_046764895.1 of Nocardia sp. CWNU-33. NCBI lineage: Bacteria > Bacillati > Actinomycetota > Actinomycetes > Mycobacteriales > Nocardiaceae > Nocardia > Nocardia sp. CWNU-33. Next base: position 506,494 of record NZ_JBKOQN010000001.1, read on the forward strand.
CCGACCATATCGATCTGAACCTCGGCTGCCCGGTGCCCAAGGTCACCCGGCTCGGTGGTGGCGCGGCACTGCCCTACAAGCGCGCCCTGTTCAGCAGAATCGTGCAGGCCATGGTCAGCGGCGCCGAACCGGCGGGCGTCCCGGTGACGGTGAAATTCCGTATCGGTATCGATGACGATCATCTGACCTATCTCGACGCGGGCCGCATCGCCGAGGCCGAGGGCGCCAAGGCCGTCGCGCTGCACGCCCGCACGGCCGCACAGCGGTATTCCGGCCAGGCCGACTGGACCGCCATCGCCAGGCTCAAGGAAGCCGTACAGACGATCCCGGTGCTCGGCAACGGCGATATCTTCTCCGCCGCCGACGCTGTCCGGATGATGGACGAAACCGGTTGCGACGGTGTCGTAGTCGGCCGCGGCTGCCTCGGCAGGCCGTGGCTGTTCGGCGAACTGCAGGCGGCGCTGCGCGGTGAGCCGCTCCCGGAGGCCCCGAACCTCGGACGCGTCGGCGAGGTGCTCTACCGGCACGCGGCGCTGCTGTCCGAGCACCTCGGCGAGGACAAGGCCATGCGAGATCTGCGCAAGCACATGGCCTGGTATCTGATGGGTTTCCCGGTTGGTGCGGATCTGCGCCGGTCGTTCGCCACGGTGTCGCGGCTGACCGAATTGCAGGATCTGATCGGCCAACTCGATCCGGACGCCCCGTTCCCGCGGGACGCCGAGGGGCCGCGCGGACGCCAGGGCTCGCCGGGCAAGGTCGCGTTGCCGCACGGCTGGCTCGACGATCCGGAGGATCCCGCGGTACCGGAGGGCGCGGATCTGATGCACAGCGGCGGCTGATTTCAGCAGGCCGCGCACCACGCGAAACACCCGTGTGGCCTATTCGATTTCCCGCTGGGCTGGCTCGTCGTGGCGGAATCGTTATCATTGGCGGAATCGGTCATGCCGGGCGAACCCGGCTCGGACTCGATAAGCCATGCGGCGTAGACGAAAAGTGAGGTTCGTTGGTGGGTGACGATCGGCACGGGCGTTCGCCTCGGCCCGGAGATCGCGCCCCGTGGGAGCGGTATCCCACGGCGGATTACAACGAGCGTGACGACACGCGGTCATCCCGGCGGTCCAGGCATACCGACGCCGAATCCGGCTCGGCACCGCTGACAGTTCAGGACCTCGTCCAGAAGGTCGACAACGAACGCGGCGGCCGCAGGCGCAGGGCGGCCACCGAGGGCGAAGCCGCGCCGACCGGCCGGCCCGCCCGGCGTCCCGAGACCGCGCGGCCCGCCGACAGCGCGCCCCCGCGCGAATCCGGCACCCCGCAAGCACGGCCCGCAGGCAGCGCGCCCCCACGTGAATCCGGCACCCCGCAGGCCCGGCCCGCAGGCAGCGCGCCGCAACGACCGACCGAACCGGCGCGGCCGGCAGGCGTCACCGGCGCCCGCCGTGCAGTGGCCTCTCCCGTCGTCGACGACATCGCGGGCACACCGTCCGCCGCCCGCCCCGCCGCCCGGCGCACCGCCGAGGACCCCAGGCGATCGGCACCGTCCGCACCCGGCGCACAGGAACCACCCGAGGTCGTCACCGACATCATCCCGCCGGTCAACGAACCCGCCAAGACCAAACGCCGCGGTGCTGGATGGCCGACGACCGAATCCGATAAGCGTGATCGGGCCGCACAACCGAAGGCCGTCGGCAATCCACCGCTGTCGCGGCTCGCGGCGTCCAAGCAGCGCCGCAATAAGCGGCTTCAGGTCGCCGGACGCGTCAGCGGTTCGATCTGCGCGGCGGTCGCGCTCCTGATCACCGGCGGCGGCTGGAGCTATATGAACGCGACCGCCAACAGCTTCAACCAGGTCAATGCGATCGACGACAACTCCGAAGACGTCGTCGACTCCGGCGCACAGCTCGGCGACGAGAACTTCCTGCTCGTCGGCACCGACACCCGCGCGGGCGTCAACGGAAAGCTCGGAGCGGGCACCGTCGACGACGCCGAGGGTGCGCGCGCCGATACCGCCATGCTGGTCCATATCCCCAAGAACCGCTCGCGCGTCGTCGTCGTGTCGTTCCCGCGCGACCTCGACGTCACCCGACCGCAGTGCAACGGCTGGGACAACGACAAAGGCGAAAACACCCAGGAAACGTTCCCGTCGGCGATCGGCGACAAGCTCAACGCCGTCTATGCTCTTGGCGGCCCCAAGTGCCTCGTCACAACGATTCAGCGACTCACCGGCAGCACCATCAATCACTTCATCGGCATTGACTTCGCCGGCTTCGAAGCAATGGTCGATCAGGTCGGCGGTGTCGAGGTCTGTGCACCGAAGCCGGTCAAGGACGAAATTCTCGGCACTGTCCTCGAGACAGCGGGCAAACAGCGGATCAACGGTGAGACCGCGTTGAATTATGTGCGCGCCAGGCATGTCTACGGCGAGGAGCGCAGCGACTACGACCGCATCGCCAGGCAGCAGCGGTTCCTCGCCTCACTGCTACGCGGTGCCCTGTCCAGCAGGGTGCTGTTCGATCCGGGCAAATTGAACGGTTTCATCAAGGCATTCACCGACGCGACCTTTGTCCACAAGGTCGATACGAACGATCTGCTGACTCTCGGGCGGTCCCTGCAGAAGATGGATGCCGGGGCAGTGACCTTCTTGACCATCCCGACCGCGGGCACCACCTCCTACGGCAACGAGATCCCGCGCGAGTCCGACATCAAGGCCATCTTCAAGGCGATCCGAGACGACCAACCGCTGCCCGGGGAGAAGAAGGTAGCGCCCGCGCCCGGTTCGATCCCTTCGGCTCCCCCCACGCCGCCGAAGCTGATCGCCGTGGATCCGAGCACGGTGTCACTGCTGGTCTCCAATGGCTCGACCACGGTAGGCGCGGCGAACAAGGCAGCCACCAAATTCGGCAACCAGGGCTTCCCGATCTACAACACCGCCAACTACTCCCTCGGCAACTCGGAGGTGGCCTCCAAGATCCGCTACGGGGCCGGACACGAGGCCGAAGCGGCCACGGTGGCCAGCTCGCTACCCGGAGCGACGATGGAGCAGTCGAGCGATCTCGGCGGCATCATCGAAGTAGTGATCGGCGCCGACTACACGGGCAACGTCCGCCCGCCGACACCGGTGGGCGATCCGATCTCGAACGTCAACATCAGCACCTCCTCGTCCCCAACACCGGTGACACTTCCCTCGGACCTGGAACACGTCAACGCTGCCGACGAAACCTGCAAGTAGCAGCGGCCCGAGCCGAGGTGAACACACGTGCCTCGGGCAGGTGGTCTGCGATGGTATGCACAGACGCCTGTCCCGGTGCGCAGACGCATCTTCGGGCATTGTCGGCCCTCGCTATCGGACGACTATCTCGGTGGCTTCGATGGCAACAGTCCGAGCGGCCAGTGGCTCGCGGACCAGGCCACGCAGCACCGAACCATCGGCGATGCTGAATTTGCTTCCGTCACAGGGATACTCGATGGCCCGCCGTGCCGCCGCAGCACCGCGCCGGACCGCGGTCGTCGACGACATGGTGATCTCGTCACTGTTGTGGACGACGATTTGGCGCCACGCAACGAGCACGCGGCAGACTCACCTCCAGACAGCGGTGTTCATCTGACGACGATCTCGGTCGCTTCAATAGCGACAGTCCGGGCGGCCAATGGTTCGCGAGCCGGGCCACGCAGCACCGAACCGTCAGCGATGCTGAATTTGCTTCCGTGACAGGGACACTCGATGGTGTCGCCGATTTCGGCGACGGCGCAGCCCTGGTGGGGGCAGACGGCCGAGAAGGCGCGGACCTCACCGGGGGTCGGCTGGGTCACCACCAGACCTTGCTGTGGAAATATCCGTCCGCCGCCGATCGGAATCTCGGCCAGCGAAACCCGCAAGGGCCCGGAATACGCACTGCCGCTTGCACATCCGGCGGCAACTAGAGCGGCGGCAGCGCCGGCTCCGAGCAACACGCCGCGCCGCGTGCACCCGGCGCACGGCGGTGGATCGGAATGCGGTGTGGCACCGTTGTTCATGCGGCCACCAGCAACCCGGTCGAGTACATCACCAGCAGTCCGACCGCGACGCCACCGAGTGCCATCGCGTCGAAACTCCGGCCGGCCGATTCACGCAGGCTGGGGGCGATCTGCACGATGACCTGGATGATCGCGCCGACGCCGACGCCGAGCAGCAGGGCGGACAGCTCGGCATTGTTCACTGTCGCACCGAGAACGGCGCCCACGATGGCGGGGCCTCCGGCGATCAGTCCGAGACCGAGCAGGGTCAGCAGTGGTGGACGTCGCTCGGTCAGTGGTGACACGACCGCGAGGCCCTCGGTGGTGTTCTGGATGGTGAAACCGATGACCAGGAAGGTGCCGAGCGCCAATTCGCCTACGGCATAGGCGGATCCGATGGCCAACCCCTCGCCGAGGTTGTGCAGGCCGATACCGATGGCGATCATCAGCGCCAGCCGCACGCCGGCACCGCCCGCGGCCTCGGCGGCTCGGCGGCGGTTGCGCAGCCACTGATCCACCGCGGTCAGTCCGAGGAAGGCAAGACCCGCGCCGAGCACGACCAGGGCCGTGCCGCCGAACGCACCACCGGAGCGGCCCGCGAGCTCGAAGCCTTCGCTGGCGCCTTCCCACGCCAGAAACGCCAGCAGACCCACCGTCACGGCGAGCAGCACCCGCACGACTCGGCTGCCCGCGACCCGCATGACGGGCAGAAACAACATGCCGAGCACGACGGGGACGATGCCGACGTAGGTCCCGAGCAGCGCCATCAGGCCGAAGAACGACGCGTTGGGTTCCGGTGTGGTGACGGCCAGGGGGACGTCGTGTTCGATCACCAGACCGGTCGAGGTCAGCATGGAGATCTTGTAGGGCTGGCCGTCCTGCCACGGATAGTCCAGTCGCAACCGGGCCGAGGCCAATCGGCCGATCGGCTCGGTCGGGCCGGTGAAGTCGATGTATGCGTCGTTGACGAAAATCTGGGCGATCGACACCGCGTCGGGCCCGGTATTGCGCACCGTCAGCTCGATTACACCGGGTGTGAGTGTGGTGTGCTCGACCGCGATCTCTTCCACGGGCGGGCCGGTCCGTTCGGGCAGGGTGCGCCCGCCGAGCAGGGCCAACCCGGCCAGTGCGATCGCCAGGAGGGCGACCGAGATCAGTCCCAGAATCCAAGGCCTGCGGGTGTGCGCGGTGGCGGTCATCGCGATTACTCCGTCACCTCGAACATGCCCATCCAGCCGAGTTCGGCGAACTCGGTCTTGTGAGCGTGGAACATGTACTGCCCCAGGTGCGGGAAGCGCAGCTCACAGATACCGCGCTGGCCTTGCCCCTGCACGATGGTGTCGGTGTATTCCGTTGGCTGCAACCGGGTTCCGGTGGGGTAGTAATCGAAGAAGTTCCCGTGGATGTGGAAGCTGTTGATGGGGTCGTACTCCAGCACGTTGACCAGGTAAATGCGCACCAGTTGGTTGCGCTTCACCCGGACCGGCTCGTGCATGAAGTGGAACGGAATCCCGTTGACCGCGTAGAGCTGGTTGCCCTCGCCATCGAAAGTCGTGTTGTAGCCGTGCATCACCATCACCATTTCGTCGGCCTGCGGCCGGGGCTGCGGCGGATCGACGATGAAGGTCCCGTACATGCCGCGGGCGATGTGTTCGGCCAGTGGGCCGACATGACAGTGGAACAAGTGCAGTCCGAACGGTGTCGCGTCGAACTCGTAGGTGAAGCTCTCGCCCGGGTTGATGACGCCGCGACCGATACCTGGAATGCCATCCATCTCGGCGGGGTGGATGCCGTGGAAATGCAGCGTGTGCGGGTGGTGCGAGCCGTTGGTGAAATGGACCCGCAGCAGATCGCCCTCGCGGCAACGCAGGGTCGGGCCCGGGATCCGCGAGTTCAGCGTCCACGCCGGGAAACGCACTCCCGGCGCTATCTCTATGTCCTCGTCACTGGCGAAGACCTCCCATTCGCGCACGGTCCGACCGTCCGGCCGCGTCGAGGTCTTGCCGTAGTCGAAATCACGGAGGACCTCGGTCGGGTCGAACCCGTTAGCGGCGTGATCGACGACTGCGCCCTTACGGAACGTCGGCCCGTCGACCCCGCCGCCGTGCGCACTCGTATTCGGATGGTGTGCGGGGTGTCCGAGTGGGGCCGGCGGCGAGTCCGCGGTGGCTGGGCCGTAGTCGCGCAGCGGCAACGCTCCGAGTGCGAGGCCCGTCGAAGCCGCGACGGTGCCGCCGAGCATGAACCGGCGCCGTGTTGAAGATGTCATCCCAGCCTGTCGTAATTAGAGCGAGCGATTTCCATAGTTTGGCAGGCCAAAAATAATCTTTCAATAGTCCGAATACGAACTGGTCGCCTGGTCATGACGGGTCCGATGTGCGGCAAAACAGCGATGGTCACATCGAATTCGATCCCGGACACGCCGCGGTTCGATATCGCACCCGCGGATGCCGCGCACAATGCCAGAACCAGGGCACTGCTCTCAGCTGCGGCAACACCAGCGCAAACGACTGGCACCACTCATTAACCCTGTGTTCGTGACTAGGTCAGTGCAGGGCACTAGTGTCTGATCATGCGTGTCATCTACAACGAGCAAATGGCCGATCTTGCCCACCTGCTGGGCGAGATGGCCGGCCTGGCGGGTTCGGCCATGGACCGGGCCACTCAGTCACTGCTCCAGGCCGACCTCTCCCTTGCCGAGTCGGTGATCAGCGAATACGACCGGATCGCGGAAATGATCCAGGACGCCGAAGAGAAGGCGTTTGCCCTGCTTGCGCTGCAGGCGCCCGTCGCGGGCGATCTACGACAGGTGGTCAGCGCCATCCAGATCGTCGCCGATGTGAACCGGATGGGCGCACTCGCGCTGCACGTCGCCAAGGTCACGCGACGCCGCCACCCCAACCATGCCCTGCCGGAATCGGTCAACGGCTACTTCGCCGAAATGGGCCGCATCGCGGTGAACATGGGTGCGGGCGCCAAAGAGGTACTCGAGACCCGTGACCCGGAGCGTGCGGCGCAGCTCAACGAGGACGACGAGGCGATGGACGACCTGCACCGTCACCTCTTCACGTTGCTGATGGATCGCGACTGGAAGTACGGCGTCGCCGCGGCCGTCGACGTGACGCTGCTGGGCCGCTACTACGAGCGCTTCGCCGACCATGCCGTGGAGATCGGCCGCCGCGTGATCTTCCTCGTCACCGGTGTCCTCCCCGCGGACCCCGACGCCGAAGCGTAACCGCCTCGCCGGTTTTCCCGCCGCCGCCCGGCTCGCATTGCGAGCCGGCGGTCGAGGCGCGCATGAGTTCCGGGCGTACCCGGGTACCTACGAAATCAGTTGTTGCGCAACACGCTCGAGCACGACAAAAGGTCCGCACATCGAGTGCGGGCCTTTGTCTGTCCGTGCTTAACCGAAGCGGCCGGAGATGTAGTCTTCCGTCGCCTTCTGGCCTGGGTTGGAGAAGATCTTCTCGGTGTCGTCGATCTCGATCAGCCTGCCGGGCTTACCCTGCGCCTCCAGGTTGAAGAAACCGGTCTGGTCACTCACGCGCGCGGCCTGCTGCATGTTGTGGGTGACGATGACAATGGTGAATTCCTTCTTCAGCTCGGTGATGAGGTCCTCGATCGCCAGGGTGGAGATCGGGTCCAGCGCCGAGCACGGCTCGTCCATCAACAGCACGTCCGGCGAGACCGCGATCGCACGCGCGATGCACAGCCGCTGCTGCTGACCACCGGAGAGGCCGCCGCCCGGCTTGTCGAGCCGGTCCTTGACCTCGTTCCACAGGTTGGCGCCACGCAACGAGCGCTCGGCGACCTCGTCGAGCTCCTTCTTGTTGCGCACGCCCTGCAGCTTCAGCCCGGCCACCACATTGTCGCGAATCGACATGGTGGGGAACGGGTTCGGCCGCTGGAACACCATGCCTATGGTGCGGCGCACACCCACCGGGTCGACCTGCGAGCCGTAGATGTCTTCGCCGTCGAGCAGCACAGCGCCCTCGACGCGAGCGTTCGGGGTGACCTCGTGCATCCGATTGAGCGAGCGCAACACGGTGGACTTACCGCAACCCGACGGCCCGATGAAGGCAGTCACGCTGCGCGGCAGCACCGACAGCTTGACATCGGCAACCGCATGGAATTTGCCGTAATAGATATTCAGGTCTTTGACGTCGATCCGCTTGGCCATCTGAGTATCCGTTCGCTTCTATCGGTTCCGCGTGAGCAGCTTGTTGACGACCGCCGCGGCCACGTACAGCAGCGCGATGATCAGGATCAGCGTCAGCGCCGCACCCCACACCCGCAGTCGGCCTGCGGGTTCCGGGTTCGACAGCTCTTGGTAGATCAGCAGCGGCAGCGAGGCCATATTGCCGTCGAAGAGGTCGGTGTTGATCGACTTGCTGTAGCCGACGAGCACCAGCACCGGCGCCGTCTCGCCCATCACGCGGGCAAGGGCGAGCAGAATGCCGCTCAGCATGCCGGGCAATGCGGTCGGCACGACGATCCGCAGGATCGTCTTCCACTTCGGAATACCTAGAGCATACGACGCCTCGCGTAACTCGTCGGGCACCAGCTTCAGCATTTCCTCGGTGCTGCGCACGACCACCGGCAGCATCAGCAGCACCAACGCGAGAGACACCGCGAAGGCGCTCTGCGGGAAGCCGAACGTGGCGATCCACAGCGCGAAAATGAACAGCGCCGCGACAATCGAAGGCACGCCCGCGAGGATGTCCACCATGAAGGTGGTGGTCTTGGCCAGCCAGCCGCGCCCGTATTCCACCAGGTAGACCGCGGCCATGATGCCCAACGGCACCGCGATGACCGCGGCCACCGCGGTCTGCACGACGGTGCCGTAGATCGCGTGGTAGACACCGCCCGCGAACTGATCGGGCAGCACGCCCTTCTGCGACTTCTCCCACCAGCTCAGCGAGGTGATCGCCTCGAAGCCCTTGGTCACCACCATGAGCAGGACCCAGACCAGCGGCACGAGCGCGATGGCGAAGCAAGCCCAGACCACACCGGTGGCAATGTTGTTGCGTATCCGGCGGCTCGCGCTGACATGACGGAAGGTCGGCGCCTTGACCGGCTTGTCGAGTGTCGTCGTGGTCATTATCCGTTCACCCTTCCACCGGCCACCAGACGTGCCAGCGCGTTGACGACGAAGGTCAGCGCGAACAGCACGAAGCCGGCCGCAATGTAGGCGCCGGTCGGCAGCGGCGAACTGAATTCCGAAGCCGCAGAGGCGATCTTGGAGGCAAAGGTGAAGCCACCGTCGAACAACGACCAGTGCCCGGCCTGTGCGGAGGTCCGCAGCACGAGCAGCACCGCGATCGTCTCGCCGAGGGCGCGACCGAGGCCGAGCATGGAGCCCGCGATGACACCGCTGCGCCCGTAGGGCAGCACCGTCATCCGGACCATCTCCCACTTCGTCGCACCGAGCGCGTGGGCGGCCTCGATGTGCGCGGCGGGAGTCAGATTGAAGACCTCACGCGAGACCGAGGTGATGATCGGCAGGATCATCACCGCGAGCACCACGCCCGCGGTGAAGATCGTGCCGCCTCCGGAGATCGTGACGTTGCCGTCGGAGAACAGGAACAACCAGCCGAGGTTCCGGTTCAGGAACGTCTCCACCGGCTCCAGCTGGGGCGCGAGCACGAGCACGCCCCACAGGCCGAAGACGATCGACGGCACCGCGGCGAGCAGGTCGACCAGCATCGCGAACGGACGCGCCATCGTCTTGGGCGAGTAATGGGTCAAGAACAGCGCGATGCCCACACCGACGGGCACCGCGATTACCAAGGCCAGCATCGAGCTCAGCACCGTGACCATGAGCAGGTCGCGGATGCCGAAGCGCAGATGGTCGGCGTTGTTGGTGACGAACTCGGTACTGGCGAAGAAGTTCGCCTCGTTCGCCATGACCGAGGGCCACGCGCGGATCAGCAGGAACAGCGCGATCAGCGCGATGGCGGCGACAATGGTGGCACCGGCTGCCGTGGCCAGCGACCGGAAGATGATCTCGGCCCGCTGGCTGTGTGCAGGACGAACCTTCTTGGCCGGTTCGGTGCTCGGTTCACTCGGCATAAGGGAAGTATCTCCAGCCGCCCGCGGGCCCGTCGAGTCCGACGAGCCCGCAGCGGTCACCTCAGGGTGCACGGTCATGACGATGCGATCAGGAGATGGCGTTGATCGCGGTGGTCAGCTTGGTCTTGAACTTGTCCGGGATCGGGATGTAGCCGCTCTCGTCAAGGCCCTTCTGGCCGTTGGTGGTCGCCGAGGTCAGGAAGGCCTTGACCGCCTTGGCAGTATCGGCATCGGCGTACTTCGAGCACACGATCTCGTAGGTGGGCAGGATGATCGGGTAGGCGCCCACCTCGGTCGGCTTGTAGAACGAGCTGGTGTCGAGCACCAGGTCGTTGCCCTCGCCCTTGAGCTTCACGCTGTCGATGGCCTTGCCCGCGGACGCGACGGTCAGCTTGACCGGGTCCTTGCTCGCGGAGGTGACGATCTGCGCGATGGACAGGTTCTGCGACTTCGCGAACGACCACTCGTTGTAGGTGATCGAGTTCTTGGTGCTCTTGATCGCGGCCGAGGTGCCTTCGTTGCCCTTCGCGCCCTCACCGACGCCGCCGGCGAAGACCTTGCCCGAACCCTTGCCCCACGCGCCGTCGGATGCCGCATCGAGGTAGAGCTGGAAGTTGTCGGTGGTGCCCGACTCGTCGCTGCGGAAGATCACGGCGATCTTGTCCGAGGGGAGCTTGGCGTTCGGGTTCAGCGCCTTGATCTCCGGGGCATCCCACGTGGTGACCGCGCCGTTGAAGACCTTGGCCGTGGTCGGGCCGTCGAGCACGAGGTCGGTGACGCCGTCGATGTTGTAGGTCACGGCGATCGGGCCGAAGACGGTCGGCAGGTTCCATGCCGGGGCGCCGCAGCGCTCCTGAGCCTTGGCAGGCTCTTCCTTCTTGGCGCTCAGCGGCGAATCGGAGCCACCGAAATCGGTCTGGCTGCCGAGGAACTCGTTGACACCGGCGCCGGAGCCACTCGAGGTGTAGTTCAGGGTGTTGCTATCGCAGTTGGCCTCGTAGGCAGCGATGAAACGCTCCATGGCGTTCTTCTGCGCCGACGAACCGCTGGCCTTGAGGGCCTTCTTGCCGCCGCAGGCGACGCTGGTGTTGGCGGCGTTGCTGGTGTCGCTGGTCGAGGAGTTGTCGTCGCTGCCACAGGCGGCGAGAGTCATCGCTCCGACGGCCAGCACGCCGACGAAGGCGCTGCTGCGCTTGAAGTTCACTATTCCTCCGGGGAATCACGTCCGACACGCCCGGTCCCTCACCGGCCCGGGCGGGTGTTGTGGTGCCGTTCGCGAGGAACTTGCGCACCAGGCAGCTGCGCCGCCCATAAGTAACGTAGATTCGCCCGGTTGACAGTTGGACCAAGCTGAGTGAACGCCGAGTGAACAGCCCGGCGCGATTAAGCCCGGCAGGTGTGAGATTTGCCCCAGTGTTACTCGAGCAACCCCACCGGGTTGCTTTCTATTCAGTCACGGGCCGCATAGGCGACATCGACATGCGCGGGAGCGAATCCGAGCCGGGTGTAGGTGTGCACGGCCGCGGTGTTGTCGGCCTCGGTGTAGAGCAGCACCTCGGCGAGATCGCGTTCGCGCAGGTAACGCAGTCCGGCGAGAGTGAGCAGGCGGCCGAGCCCGCGACCCTGCGCCGCCGGATCGATGCCGACCACGTACACCTCGCCGATCGCCGGGTCCTCGTCGTAATGCACCTTGGTCCAATGGAATCCGAGCACACGACCGGGATCGGCGGCAGCGGCCGCGATGAACAGGCCCTTCGGGTCGAACCACGGCTCGTTGCTACGGACCTCGATATCGCGCTCGGTCCAGCCGCCCTGTTCCGGATGCCAGGCGAACGCGGCCTTGTTCACCCGCAGCAGTTCGGCGTCGTCGGCAGGACCCGCGTAGGTGCGCAGCACGATCTCCGCCGGGACCTCCAGCTCGGGTAGCTCAGGTGTAGCCAAAGCGCGTCGCATCTGCCACAGCTCGCGCGCGGTCACCAAATCCAGGCGGGCCGCGACGGCCTGCGCCTGGGGCCGATTGCCATGCGCCCAGACCCGAGTGCCGGTGCCGCCTGCGGCGAGCGCTGCGTTGACGAGCTGGGTCCCGATGCCGTGGCCACGAGCGGCCGGGTCGACCGCGACCTCGGCCATCGCCGGGTGCTCACCATGCGCGGGAACCAGATTCGCGTATCCCGCGATCGTGCCGTCGTGATGCACGATCAGGTGTCGTGCGTCATCGGCGGCGGTCAACGACAACACCGCCTGCTCGGAGATCGGGGCGACGCCGTCGGCGACGGTCGCTCGGTCGAGCAGTTCACGCACCGAGCACGCAGCATCGGCATCGACTTGTTCGATCCAGCGCATCGTCACTGCGGCACGGAGCCGTTCACGGGCGCGAACGGAGCTTCGTCGGTACCCTCGGTCTCATCCTCATGGAACGGGACCGGCTCACCCTTGGCGGCCGACCTGGACGGCCGCACCGCCTTGTAGCCGACATTGCGCACGGTGCCGATCAGCGACTCGTATTCACTGCCGAGCTTGGCGCGCAGGCGACGCACGTGCACGTCGACCGTGCGGGTGCCACCGAAGAAGTCGTATCCCCATACCTCCTGCAGCAGCTGGGCCCGGGTGAACACCCGGCCCGCATGCTGCGCAAGGTACTTGAGGAGTTCGAATTCCTTATAGGTGAGATCGAGCGGGCGCCCACGCAGCCGAGCGGTGTAGGTGCCCTCATCGATCACCAACTCACCGAGGGTGATCTTGCCGGTGTTCTCCGGGCTTGCCACACCACCGGTTCGACCGACCAGCAGCCGCAATCGGGCGTCCAGTTCGGCGGGCCCGGTGCCGGGCAGCAGAATGTCGTCGAGGCCCCAATCGGCGTTCACAGCCACCAGGCCACCCTCGGTGAGCACAGCGACGACAGGCACCGACGAACCGGTGCTCCCGAGCAGTCGGCACAGGCCGCGCGCGGCGGCCAGGTCGGTGCGCGCGTCGACAAGTGCCACATCCGCGGTGCCTGCTTCCAGCAGGGACGCCACCTCGGTCGGTGCCGGACGCACGTTGTGCGCCAGCAGCGCGAGCGAAGGCAGTACCGACTCGGGGTTGGGGTCGGAGGTCAACAGGAGCAGCTCCACAAAGCCCTCCTCCCATCTCGTCGCTCCGACGACAACAGCAGTAACCGCCGAAGCCACGTCGCTAATCACAGGTAATCGGTGCAAGATTAGCGCGTGAACCCCGATTACCACGCCATCCGGGTAAGCAACGCATAGGCAATACCCAGAACAAGCTGCCAGTTGGGCGGCCGCCTCGCCTTCGAGCTGCTCGGCGCGACTGGCGACGGACTCCGTCCGGCAGTGCTATTAGGGTTGGGTCCATGCGCAAGCTGATTATCGGGCTGCTGGTTCTCGCGGGACTGGTGGTCGTCATCGATTTCGGCGCCGCCGCTTACTCCGAGTATCGCGTATCGCGCGCTCTGCGTGAGGGCGCCGATCTCATCGCCGACCCCCAGGTGACCATCTACGGGTTCCCCTTCTTCGGCCAGGTGCTCGAGAGTCGATTCCAGAATGTCGACATCCGCGCACGTATCGTGCGCCCGGACATCCCCGGCGAAGTCTCGGCCGAGGCGACGTTGACCGGAGTGCATCTGCCGCTGGGCGATCTCGTCGACAGCAGCGTGCGCCGAGTCCCGGTGGAGCGGGTCGAGGGCAGGATGCGTCTCGAGCCCACCGAGCTGGGCAGGCTGTTCAAAATCCCGGACCTGCAAGTGCATTCGCGACCTGCGGATAAATCCGACGGAACGGGCGGATCGGGCGGATCCGGAATGACGACGGCGGGCGCACTGGTGCTCACCGGCACGCTGCCCGGCACACCGCTCGCCTCGACCGTGCCCGGCGCGCCGCTGGGTGGTGACAAGGTCAGCGTGCAGGCGGATCTGCTGCTCGACGGTGATCAGGTGCGGATCGTCGCGACCGGTTTCTACCGCGGCACCAGCACCGAACTCACCCCGACCGCGGTCGTCCCCGAAGCCGACCGACCGGCGGTGCTGGAGCTGTTCACGCGCACCATCGACACGAAGGAATTACCCTTCGGTCTGCGGCCGACGAAGGTCTCCGCACAAGGCGGCCAGATCGTTGTCGAAGGCAAAGGGGAGAATGTGACGATCGACCTGGATAGATTGCAGCGGCCATGATCGAAATCACAATATTGGTGGTGATGGTGCTTGCCGCACTGGCGGTCGGCACGGCGCTACGGCGCAGGGACGGGAAATTGCGTGCCGCCGACACGCTCACACCGACCGAGGCGGCGCGCACCGAATTGCTCGCCGCCGCCGGAGTGAGCGGTGCGGGGCCCGCAGTGCTGCATTTCTCCGCCGACTGGTGCGGCCCGTGCGTGGCGGTGCGCCGGGTGGTCGCCGGAGTAACCGAAGGTCTGTCGGATGCGCCGAACCCGCCGCTGGACATCGAGATCGATATCGATGCCGAACCCGCGCTGGCCAAAGAGCTGAATGTGCTCTCATTGCCGACCACCTTCGTCTTCGACAGGGAGGGCAGGGAGCGTTTCCGTATCTCCGGCGTCCCGAAGACTGCCGATCTACACACCGCACTCGAGCCGCTGACGGTGTAAAAACAGGGCCTGAAAAGGCTCTATAGCCGATGTGACGAACCCGGGGTCCAATTCCCCCTCGAAACCGGGTAAACTGCCTTTCGTGCAATCCGACCACGAGCTGATGCTCACCCGACGCCGCACAGTTGATCTGTGTCGCCTCGGTGGTTGTTGCTGCCTGTGCCGCTGACCGGTCGGTCCGTTCAGATTTCCTGACGCCGACCTTTGTCCGCCGTGCGAGTGATCTCTTGATCCCCCGGCGAACTGGCAATTTTTCAGCCGTCAGAGTCATTCAGCGCAGGAGTACGCACAATGTCTGCCGAAACCCGTAACACTGCCTCCGGGCAAGCCATTCCCTTCAATTCCGTCGACGTCCGTGGACCGCGCTTCGCCGCGTGGGTCACCACCACCGTCCTCGTCGTCGTGCTGATCGCCGCCGCTCTGTCCACCGCGGCCGCCGCCGTACTCATCGCGATCCAAGCGGTGGTCTTCGCGATCGGCGCCGCCACCGGCCCGCGGCGCAGCCCCTACGGTCGGATCTACGCCGCGCTGGTCGCACCGCGCGTCGGCCCGCCGACCGAAACCGAACCCGTGGCACCGCTGCGGTTCGCCCAATTGCTCGGCCTGGTCTTCAGTGCCGTCAGCCTGCTGGGCTTCCTGGCCGGCTCCACCGTCGTCGGCGCGGTGTTCGCCGGCTTCGCCCTATTCGCGGCGTTCCTGAACGCGGCGTTCGGAATCTGCCTGGGTTGCCAGATTTATCCGCTGGTCGCCCGTTTCCGCCGGACCATCCCCGCCCCGGCTTCGTCCTGACACTGCAAGTCACCACCCCGAAAGGAACAACATGGCCCGCTCCGATGTCCTGGTCTCCGTTGACTGGGCCGAAGAGAACCTCAACGCCCCCGGCGTCGTCTTCGTCGAGGTAGACGAGGACACCTCCGCCTACGACGGCGGCCACATCGAGGGTGCCGTCCGGCTCGATTGGAAGAAAGACCTGCAGGATCAGGTTCGTCGCGACTTCGTGAACCAGGAGCAGTTCTCCGATCTGCTCTCGGCGCGCGGCATCGCGAACGACGACGAGGTTGTGCTCTACGGCGGCAACAACAACTGGTTCGCCGCGTACGCGTACTGGTACTTCAAGCTCTACGGCCACAACAACGTCAAGCTGCTCGACGGTGGCCGCAAGAAGTGGGAGCTCGAAGGCCGTCCGCTCTCGCGCGACGCTGTGAGCCGCCCGGCCACCCAGTACAAGGCTGCCGCGCCCGACCTGACCATCCGTGCCTTCCGTGACGAGGTCATCGCCGCCATCGGCGCCAAGAACCTGGTCGACGTGCGTTCGCCTGACGAGTTCTCCGGCAAGATCCTGGCCCCCGCCCACCTGCCGCAGGAGCAGAGCCAGCGCCCCGGCCACATCCCCAGCGCCATCAACGTGCCGTGGAGCAAGGCCGCGAACGAGGACGGCACCTTCAAGTCCGATGCCGAGCTCACCGAGATCTACCGGGAAGCGGGCCTGGACGGCGAGAAGGACACCATCGCCTACTGCCGCATCGGCGAGCGTTCCTCGCACACCTGGTTCGTGCTGCAGGAGCTGCTCGGCCACCAGAATGTCAAGAACTACGACGGGAGCTGGACCGAATACGGCTCCCTCGTCGGTGCACCTATCGAGTTGGGAGCCTAATCACATGTGCGCAGCACCTACCCAGGGTCAGGCCATTCCGGCCGGAGTCGATGTGGAGAAGGAAACGGTCATCACCGGCCGTGTCCTGAGCACTGACGGCCAGCCCGTCGGCGGCGCGTTCGTACGCCTGCTCGACGGCAACGGTGATTTCACCGCCGAGGTCGTCGCCTCGGGCACCGGTGACTTCCGGTTCTTCGCCGCTCCCGGCGCATGGACCGTGCGGGCACTCTCCTCGGCCGGCAACGGCTCTGCGGAGATCCGCCCCGACGGCGCGGGCATCCACCCGGTCGACGTCGCCGTCGCAAAGTAATAGCTGAGGTCCCATCAGCGACCGTAAGTCGTCGACGGCCCCGGCGTTTCCCAGATTCCATCGGGAAGCTCCGGGGCCGTTGTGCTGGGCGGCGAGCAAGTCGTTAGACTCCAAACGTGGTCCTCTTCTTCGAGATTCTGCTGGTGGCCGTGGCCGTGCTTATCGGCTGGTTCGGCCTGTACGTTTTCTACCGGCTGTTCACCGAGTCATGAGCGAGCTCGCGAGCGAAGGTTCCGATCCGGCCGAGCGAGCGAGTGAACACATGAACGGCGCCGCTCCGGCCGAGCCGTCTCGCCGCAGCGGCGATCAAGCCGTGGCCGATGCGGTCGAACGCGCGAGAGCAACCGGTGCGCGCAACATTCCGGTCCTCCCGGATCTGCCATTGCCGGAAGACACCGCGAACCTGCGACTCGGCCCGGATCTGAGCTCCTCGATGCTTGCGCTGCTGCCGATGGTCGGTGTGTGGCGCGGTGAAGGCGAGGGCAACTCCCCCGAGCGCGGCGACTACCGCTTCGGCCAGCAGATCATCGTCTCCCATGACGGCGGCGACTACCTGGCCTGGGACTCACGCTCCTGGTTCATCGAGTCCGACGGTTCCTACGGCGGCCCAGACCTGCGTGAGAGCGGCTTCTGGCGCGTTGGCATCGATGGTGATGACGAGGTCATCGAACTGCTGCTCACCCACAGCACCGGCATCGTCGAACTCTTCTACGGCACCGCGCTGACCCAGTCCTCCTGGGAACTGGCCACCGACGTCGTGATCCGCAGTCAATCCGGCATCGTCGTCGGTGGCGCCAAGCGGTTGTACGGCATCGTCGAGGGTGGCGACCTGGCCTACGTCGAGGAACGCGTCGTCGCCGACGGCCCCCTCGAACCCCGCCTCTCCGCCCGACTCCAGCGGTACATCGGATAGTCGACCACCACACAGCACGCCACGCCCCGCACCTCCAATCACCATGAGGGCGGGGCGATCTGCTGCCTGGGGCAGGTACCGGGTGAACCACCGCCTGACACAGGCCCTGTGGTCATCGCACGTGCGTCGTCACCGGAGACGGCACAGGCCCCCTGCGGTCATCACATGTGTGTCGTCACCGGAGCAGGAGTCTCATCAGGGTCGGTGTGCAGATACCGATCACAGGCGAGGATCACAGGTCACCAGAAGTTCGTCGGCGACCGTTTCCACCGCCAAGGTGAAACCGCTCACCTCCAGAACCGCGCCGCGTAGTCGTTCGTCGTGCAGGCGCGACTCGGAGACCGCGGCGACCCGGCTTCCGACCAGCTGCGAGTACGGATATTCCGAACCGACATCGAAAGCCGTGTACTTCCCGGACTCCGCCACGTACTCGATGTACTCGGGCTCGGACACACCGGCGAACGGGTCGCGCCACGCCGCCGGAACAACACGCAGCTCCTCACCATCACTGCCGGCATCGAAGAGCAGCACGGTGCCTTCGTCGAACGTCAACTCGATCGGCCCCTCCGAACGGTCGACATCCTCACCGTGCACATAGAACACGCGCCTGACCGCCGTGATGCGCCGACCGATCGCCGCAGCAAGACTCTCCGATGCCAACCCGGATACCCCTTCATAGAACCGACCGATGAACTGTATCGTTCCGGCCGTCCGTCGCGAGGAGCCTGCCCGTGTCGCAGCCGCGACCCGTCCTGCGCCCGAATCTGATCCGCCATCGAGGGACAGCGGTCATGGCTGCCACCCCAGCTTCAGCACCTACGGCTGATTCTCAACCGCGGCGGTCGATTTCGGCCAGGTCGATGTCGATGTCGATGGGAAAGCCGTAGCCGTTGGTAGCCGGATCGAGTTCTCAGGCATCGACGACAGCATCCGCATCTCGACACTCGATCCGCCAGTAATACGCCAGCGGGCCGATCTTCGGCAGAAAGAGAACGGCCCCCGAGCCTTTCCTTGTGGATGCAACTCGCACAAGGCCCGGTCGGACTGGACCGGGAGCTCGGGGGCCGGGTGACTGCGTTGGATTCGCTAGCGCTCGCGCGGGAATCCTGCAGCGGTGGCGCTAGCGCGCAGCCACCTCACGTGTCCTGGAAAAATACATTTCTCGAACCACCTCCTTCCTTGTGTAAGGACGAATTTAGCGAGGTGTCCGCGAGTCGGCAACGGAATTTATCGGTGGGCGGAAACCGCGGGTTCCGATGCCGAGAATATGGTGCTGACCTGGCCTGATGCGGAGACCCGCACGATTGCGTCGGCGCGGTGGTCCGGCGGGAGTTGGTGTGTGACGACTACCACAATTCGATCGGGTTCGATCAGGCCGCTGTCGGCATCGAGCAGATCGCGCAACAGTTGGGCGCCCGCTTCGGCTTCCAGGTGTTCGGTCGGCTCGTCGAGCAACAGGACTCGAGCAGGCGCGATCAGGGCGCGAGCGAGCAGGATGCGCCGGCGTTGGCCACCGGAGACGGCGGCGGCACCGCCGACCAGATCGGTGTGCAGGCCGTCATGGAGGGCATCCAGCCAGTCGCCGAGACCGACCGCACGCAAGGCCTGTTCGGCGTCGGCCTCGGTCAGGTCGCCGCGCGCGACGCGCAGGTTCTCCAGGACCGAGGTGCCGAACAGGTGGGCGTCTTCGGCGAAGAAGGTGACACCGGGGTGCGGGGTATCGAAGAGCCCGGCCCAGAACATGAGCAGCGTCGTCTTGCCCGCACCACTCGGGCCGACAACGGCGATCCTGCGTCCGGCGGGGCGGTCGGGCATGTTGTCCGGCAACAGGTCCGGGGATGATCCGTGCCGTTTTCGGTCCGAGCCATCCGGGCCGGCGGGTCGGCCGTCCACCAAAAATTCTCGCGAAGAGCTGCGCCGCCCTCGGTCCTCGTCGCTCGTGTCAGCGGTGCGTCCTGCCGGCCAACGCGCTGGGAGCTCTTGGGTAGCAGGGTCCCCGCCCTCGGCCGGCAAGAGCCGGTGCAGAGCGGCACGAGCGGTGGTCAGCGCCTGCGCGGCGGCGGGCAGCGTGCCCACCGCCTCGAAGGCCGAGAGTGGCAGCAGCACAAGGACGGTGAGTGCCATCGGCGTCATCGCACCGGAACCGCCGCCGTTCGGCCCGTAGATCGCGATTCCGACCAGCAGCGCGCCGAGCACGCTCGCGCCGATCGAGAGCGGTGTCGCTGCGGCGGCCCACGCGCTGCGTGACGCCGCCGAATCCTCCGCTGCCACTGCACGCTGCCCCGCACTGTTCGCGGCCGCCAGCGCCGCAGCCAGACGGCCGGCAACGCGCAGCTCGGCCGCGTGGTCCAGTACGGTGACCGCCTGCGCGGTGAACTCGGCGCGATCGGCCCGCACGGCCGTCTCTGCTTCGTGTGCGGCCAATGCCGACAACAAAGGCGCGACGATCCCCGAAACGGCCAGCGCCGCAGCCAGAATCACGGCCGCTGCCACCGAAATAGTCGCAAGCAGCCCGATCGCGGCTGCCGACACGAGGATCGCCACCACGATCGGCACGAAGACGCGCACGACCACCGCGCCCAGATCGTCGATATCGCTACCGATTCGAACCAGGAGATCCCCGCGACGCAACTGCGCGGCGCTACTGGAACCCGACGCGGCCACGGCAGCGCCGCGCCCCGACCCACCGAACCTTCCCACCGCCGCAGCCCCACACCCGAGAGCGGTGTCGGGCTGACCAACAGCGCCCCCGGACGCTCCGGAAACCGCGCCATCTTGACCGGCCTCCTCGGGCAGGGCCCGTCGCATCCAGACGTCGGAGCGGGCCAGCGCCAGGTAGACGGTCGACCGCGCCGTGGTCATCGCGCGCAACGCGACATCATGTGTAGCAAGACGTTCCAGGTACCGGCAGAGCCCACGCGAAATCCCCAGCGCCCGCACCGAGACCACCGCAACGCTCAGATCGAGCACCGGCGGCATCTCCCAGGCCCGCGCGATCAACCACGCCGCCAACGCCGCCAACCCGAGTCCACTGCCCAAAGCCGCAGTGCCCCACCCGATCGCCACCGCGATCCGCCACGGCGACAACGCGAGCAACCGCCACATCCGCCGCATATCGCCGACCATGCCCGCTACCACCTTCCCGCCCACTACCTCCGTGGTTGTGCTCATCGCGGCACCACCGTGCGGGGGTCGCGTGCTTCGGCGCGGACCCGGATGATGTGGTCGGCGGCGGCAAGGACGGTGGGGCGGTGGCCGATGACGATGACGGTGGCTCCGGCACGGGCGCGTTGTTTCAGGGCTGCCAGCACGGCGGCCTCGCTGTCGGGGTCGAGGTGGGCGGTCGGTTCGTCGAGGAGCAGTATCGGACGGTCGGCGGCGAGGACTCTGGTGAGGGCCAAGCGTTGGCGTTGCCCCAGGGAGAGCCCGACACCGCCGGCGCCGACGACCGTGTCCCAGCCGCGCGACAGGTCGGCGAGAACTGCGTCGAATCCGGTTGCCAGGCAGGCGGCTTCGAGCTCGTCGACGACTCGTGCTGCGCCCTGTGCCGACTTGTCCGGCACGTGGGCGCCGAGCAGTTCGAGATTTTCGCGCAGGGTTCCCGGCACCAGGACAGGGCGCTGCGGCAACCAGGCCACCCGACCCCACCAGGCGTCCGCATCGAGGTCGCGGACGTCGGTTCCGTCGACCGTCACCGATCCCCGATCCGGCGTGATCAGCCCCAGGATCGCCTGCAGGGTGGTGGATTTCCCGCTCCCATTGGGACCGGCCAGCACGGTGACCGCATCGGGGCGTAGCACCGCCGAAAGGCCGGCCGGTGCGAAACCGTCCCTGGCGCGGACTGCGAGATCACGCACCGCGATGACGCCACCGAAGGCCGCACCCGCCCCGTGGGACGAGCGACGGTGATCGACCTCGTCGGACGCGCCGACCGGACCGGCGGCTGCTGAACCGGGCATCCCCGGCTCAGCAGCCGCCGATTCCGGCTCCAGAACGGCAAAAGCCTTGTCGGCAGCCGCCATTCCGTCCTGGGCGGCGTGGAAACGCTCGCCGACCATCCGCAGCGGCAAGTAGACCTCGGGGGCCAGGATCAGCGCCACCAATCCGGCATACAGGCTCATCTCGCCGTACACGAGCCGCAGGCCGATGGAGACCGCGATCAGCGCGACGCTCAAAGTCGCGAGCAGCTCCAGCACCATCGACGACAGAAACGCGATTCGCAGTGCGCGCATGGTGCGCTGCCGCAACGCATCTCCGAGCTCGCGCACCCGATGTTCAATCGAGCCGGCCCGCTGGACCCGATTGCTCGCGCCGAGACCCGCATCCTGGTCGGGTCGCACTCGCGTCCGACCCGAAGTGGTGCTGGATTCGACCGCACCGCCCTCCCGACCGAGCGCCCGCAACGTCGGCATACCGGCGAACAAGTCCAACAGCTGATCCGAGAGGCGGGTGGTCGCGGCGAGGGTGGCTTCGGCACGGCCCTGGGTGAGCAGGCCGATGAGGATCATGAAGACCGGGATCAGCGGGAGCGTCACCAGGGCGATAGCGCCGGAGATCGGGTCGTGCACGGCGATGACCACCAGCACGATCGGTGGCACCAGGCAGGCGAGCAGCAGGGCGGGCAGGTAGCCGGTGAGGTAGGCGCGCAGGCCGGCGAGGCCGGTGCCGACGACGACCGCGAGTTCGGTTCGGCGGGTTTCGAGTTCGCGTGGCGCCATGCGGGCGCCTGCGGCCAGAACGGCGGTCTCCAGCTCGGTCGCCACCGTGGCGCCGGCTCGGTGCGCCAGACGTGATTGCACCCAGGTGGCCACAACCCGAACGGTGATGGCGCAGGCCAGGACAACAAGTTCGGTCATCCACTTGCCGAGGGTGCGCTGGCCGGGGTCGGTGATGACCCCGGCCAGCACACGAGCCAACGCGACCGCGGTAGCCACGATGGCGATCGTGATCACCAGCGACAGCGCCACGCTCAGCGCCAGATAGCGGCGGGCCGAACGGGCGTGCCGCCACAGGCGCGGATCGACGGGCGGGCGGGCCATGGAATCAGTCCTTGCTCGAATCCTGGGGGACGGCCGTTTCCACCGGCAGTGCCGATTGCAGCGGCAGCCCGATGGGCGGTGGGATCTGTTCGACGGTGATGCGCTTGCGGAACACCCAGTACGTCCAGCCCTGGTAGGCCAGCACAACCGGAGTGACGATCACCGCGGCCCAGCTCATCACCTTCAGTGTGTACGGCGTGGACGACGCGTTGTCGATGGTGAGGTCGAACAGGTCGCTGATGGTGGAGGGCAACACATTCGGGTACAGCGACCCGAACAACAGCACGGTCGCGGCGGCAACGGTGAGCGTGGTGCCGGTGAAACCCCACCCGTCCCGATGGGCGAACGAAGCCGCGCAGGCGATCAGGAGCCCGATCACCGCGAGCACCAACGGAATCCAGGTCCAGCCGGTGCCGTAGGCGAGCTGGGTCCACACGCCGAAGGCACCGACGACGACAGCCGTCGGCACCAGCAGCAGCCGCACCGTCCGCACCGCGTCGTCGCGCACTTCGCCGCCGGTCTTCAACACCAGGAAGACCGCACCGTGCAGCGCGAACAGCAGCCCGGTCGCGAGCCCACCGAGCAGTGCGTACGGTCCGAGCAGTTCCCACACCGAGCCGGTGATCTGCTTCTTCTCGTTCAGCGGTACTCCGCGCACCACATTGGCGAACACCCAGCCCCAGGCCAAAGCCGGTATCCAGGAGCCGATACCGATGCCGATATCGCAGCGGGCCCGCCACTTCGGGTCGTCGATCTTGCTCCGGTACTCGATGGCGCAGATCCGCAGGATCAGCGCGACGAGCACCAGCAGCAGCGCGATGTAGAAGCCGGAGAACAAACTCGCGTACCACTCGGGGAAGGCCGCGAACATCGCGCCGCCCGCCGTCAGCAACCAGACCTCGTTGCCGTCCCACACCGGGCCGATGGTGTTGAGCACCACGCGCCTGCGCGCATCGCTGCCCTTGCCGAGGATCGGCATCAGCATGCCGACCCCGAAGTCGAAGCCCTCCAGCACGAAGTAGCCGGTGAACAGGACGCCGATCAGAATGAACCAGAACTCTTGCAAACTCATCGTCGGCTCCTCAGTAAGCGAAGGAAAGCTGCTCGACGGCAGGCTCTGCGGCGCGATGGCGGCCGACAGGACCATCCGTATCGTCCGGTCCGCCGCCGGGCGGGCCGGCGGTCGGCTGCTCGGGTCCGGCGATCACATAGCGGCGCATGAGGTAGAACCACACCACCGCGAGCGCACCGTAGAGCAGCGTGAAGACCACCAGCGAGGTGATCACCGTGCCTGCGACATGGTCGGAGACGCCCTGCTGCACCATCAGCCGCAGCTGTGGATCGCCGGTCGGGTTCGGCGCGACAACCCAGGGCTGGCGGCCCATTTCGGTGAACACCCAGCCCGCGGCGTTGGCCAGGAACGGTGTCGGGATGGCGAGCAGGCACAGCCACGAGTACCAGCGTTGATCCGCGACGCGACCGCGGCGGGTCAGCCACATGCCGACCAGCCAGAGCCCGATCGCACCGGCGGACAGGCCGATCATGGCGCGGAAGGACCAGTAGGTGACGAACAGGTTGGGCCGGTAGTCGCCGGGCCCGAACTTCTCGTTATAGGCCTTTTGCAGGTCGACGACGCCGTCCAGGGTGACGTCTTCGAACTTGCCCTCGGCCAGGTACGGCAGCACATAGGGCACGTCGAGCACGTGCGTGACGCTGTCGCAGTTGTTGTGCGTGCCGACCGTGAGGATCGAGAAGTCCGGATCGGTTGCGGTGTGGCACAACGACTCCGCCGACGCCATTTTCATCGGCTGCTGTTCGAACATCAGCTTGCCCTGGATGTCACCGGTGAAGAAGATCGCGATGCCGGACACCACGATCACCCACATGCCCGCACGCCCTGCCGAACGCCACATGCCCCGCGCCTCGGCGACTTTCGTCTCGTCGCCGCTGCGCGCATTCCGAACCATCCACCAGCCGGAGATGCCTGCGACGAAGGTGCCCGCGGTGAGGAAGGCGCCCGCGACGACGTGCGGGAAGGCCGCGAGGGTTGTGTTGTTGGTCAGCACCTCCCAGATGCTGGTGAGCTCGGCGCGGCCGCGTTCGGCGTTGTACCTCGCGCCGACCGGGTGCTGCATGAACGAGTTGGCCGCGACGATGAAGTACGCGGAGGCATTCACACCGATGGCGACCAGCCAGATGGTGGCCAGGTGCAGCTTTTTGGGCAGCCTGGTCCAGCCGAAAATCCACAGGCCGAGAAATGTCGACTCCAGGAAGAACGCGACAAGCGCCTCCAGCGCCAGCGGGGCACCGAACACATCGCCGACGAAGCGGGAGTACTCGCTCCAGTTCATGCCGAACTGGAATTCCTGCACGATGCCAGTGGCGACGCCCAGCGCGAAGTTGATCAGGAACAGCTTCCCGAAGAACTTCGTCAGCCGGTACCAGTGCTCCTTGCCGGTTACCACCCATGCGGTCTGCATACCCGCGACGAGCGGGGCGAGGCCGATCGTCAACGGGACGAAAATGAAGTGATAAACGGTCGTGATGCCGAACTGCCAGCGCGAGATGTCCAAGACGCTCATTCGACCTCCAGCTGATCTACGACATGTCGTAGTAAAGGCTACGCCGGAGGCTTGCCCGATCAAGAAGACTTAACGCGCGACACACCGTGCTGTCGGGCTCAGGACGGCCATTTCCCGAGCTCGCCAACAACTCCTACATGTCGTCGTAGGACGAAGATCACGGGAAAGGACCGCGGCGCTCACCAATCCCCGATCGCACCGGCCCTGCCGACACCTCGATCGACCAGCTCGACGATCTCCCCGGCATTGTCCGGCGCCATCATGCGCAGACCGTCCAACGAGTTGACCCGCGCGGCCAGCGTGATGCTCGACAGCATCCAGATGCTGTCGCAGGTGAGCAGATCGGCGGTGAACAGCGACTTGTATTCACATTTCCAGCCCGCCTTCTCCGCCTCGGCGAACAGCGCCCGCTGGGTGACGCCGGGCAGGATGCCGTTCTTGGCAGGCGGCGTGATCAGCTGCTTGTCGCGGGCGATCACCACGGTCGAACGCGGACCCTCCAGCACCCGGTTCTCGGTGCTCGTGAAGATCACGTCGTCGGAGCCCATCCGGTGTGCGAACCGCAGCGCCGCCATGTTGGAGGCGTACGACAGCGTCTTCGCGCCGAGCAGCTGCCACGGCGCGGCCTGCGCCAGATCCACCGAGATACCGCGTGACAGCGTCACCACCGACACACCATCGGTCCTGGCCTGCTGCACCCGCTCCGGCACCGGGAGCACCAGCACGTAGCAAGTCGGCACCGGCACCGCGGCGGCGAGATCACCGGAGGTGACCGAGGACTTGGCGCCGGAAAGTTCGGTATCGCGACCCCGCGTGAACACCAGCCGCATCAGGCCCTCGCGTTCAGTGCCCCATTCCTTCGCCGCCTGCTCGACCGCCTCGCGCCACCGCCCCAATTCGGGCTCCGGCAAGTCCAGCGCCTGCGCCGAACGACGCAGTCTGCCTATATGAAACTCGATCGCACAAGGATTGCCGGCACGCACCAGCACCGTCTCGAAAACACCGTCACCACGAAGCACGCCGATATCGTCGGCAAATAACAACGGCGCGTCCGGATCCCGGACCGCGCCATCGAGTGTTACCAGAACTCGATCTACCATGCGAGGAAGCGTAGGCCCTGTTCGCCGGCCGCGCCTACGTCACGGCAAATGTTTCGCGGCCATTCCGATTGGTATCGGACCGAGCGCGACTTGTGCGGCGAAGTTTCCTGTGCCGCTCCCCGATCGGACACCCGCCGGTAGCCCGACTACGGCATGACGCTCGGCACCCGCCTAGAGTGGTTGTCGTGTCCGTGGTCGTTGTACCGAGCCCCATCCTTGTTGTCCCGGGCGCCGTCGCGGGAGCACCCGGTTCGCCGGATGCCGCCGTCGCATGGCATTACGGTGATCCCCTCGGGGAGCAACGCGCAGCCGTGGAACGGGTGGCGATCGTCGATCGGTCGCACCGATTCGTGCTGAGCATCACCGGCGCCGAACGGCTGACCTGGCTGCACACCATCAGCAGCCAGCACATCGCGAACCTGGGCGACCGGAAGTCGGCGGAGAATCTGGATCTCGATCTCAACGGCCGAGTGCTGCACCACTTCGTGCTCACCGATCTGGACGGCACGCTGTGGATCGACACCGAGGCCGACCGCGGAACCGCGCTCCTCGATTTCCTGAAGAAGATGGTCTTCTGGGCCGACGCCAAGCCGGAAGAGGCCGCCGATTACGCGGTGCTGAGCCTGCTCGGTCCGCAGGCCGGCCGGCTGACCGAGGCGCTCGGCCTGACCGAGCCGCTGCCCGACACTTACGATGCGGTGCCGCTGCCCGGCGGCGGCTTCCTGCGCCGGATGCCGTGGCCGACCGGCGATTCCTTCGATCTGGTGATTCCGCGTGCGCAGCTCGACGATCTGTGGACCCGATTGAGCACCGCGGGCGCTGAACCCGCCGGCATGTGGACCTTCGAGGCGCTGCGTGTTGCGGCACTGCGCCCGCGCGTCGGGCTGGACACCGATGAGCGGACTATCCCGCACGAGGCGCACTGGATCGGCGGGATCGACGAGCACGGCGCGGTCCACCTGAACAAGGGCTGCTACCGCGGTCAGGAAACCGTCGCCCGAGTGCACAACCTCGGCAAACCGCCGCGCCATCTGGTGCTGCTGCACCTCGACGGCTCCGCCGACGACCGTCCTGCCGTCGGCGACGACGTCACCGCAGGCGGTCGCGCGGTCGGCCGCATCGGCACCATCATCGACCACTACGAACTCGGCCCGATCGCTCTTGCCCTGATCAAGCGCACCATCCCCGCCGATACCGCACTGACGGCCGGACCGTGTGCCGCCGCGATCGATCCGGATTCGGTGCCCGCCGATGATGCACCACAGGCGGGCAGACTCGCGGTCGACCGGCTACGCGGGCGCTGAGCTGGTTCGGCTGTGGTGGCGAAAGGTCCATGCGCCGCGGGCGTGACACACAAAACACAGAGGGGTAGGCCCGATGCAACCCGATGACTCTGCCCGCGTGCTCGCGGTCTGTGTCGTGCATGCCGAACTCGAGGTGCCGGGCCGGGTCGGCAAGACCGCGATCGACAAGCGGCCCCAGCCCGGTCGGGTGACGGTGCGGTCGCTCGGCCTCGACGGCGATCACGTATGCGACATCAAGAATCACGGCGGTACCCATCAGGCCGTCTACGCATATGCCCAGGCCGACGCCGAACGCTGGGCCGCGGAGCTCGGCCACGACCTGCCGGCAGGCTGGTTCGGTGAGAATCTGCGGATCTCCGGACTCGCGGTCAGCGACGCGGTGATCGGTGCCCGCTGGTCGATCGGCGACACACTGCTCGAGGTGAGCGCACCGCGCGTGCCATGCGCCACCTTCCAGCACTGGAGCAACGAGGCACAGTGGGTCCGGCGCTTCACCCTGCAGAGCGATACCGGCGCCTACCTGCGGGTACTGTCCGAGGGCAGCATCGGCGCCTGCGACGAAGTGCGGGTGGTGCACGTCCCCGAGCACGGCGTGACCGTCCGTGATCTGTTCACCGGCAAAGACATGGACCGGCTCGCGATGCTGCTCGAGGCCGAACCGTCGATCTCCGACGACGTGCGAATGCAGATCGAGCGACACGCACGCCGCCATGCGAACGAACAACGCGCCCAACAACAGCGCGCCGACGAACTCGCGACGGGAGCCCAACTGTGATCGAGCGCAGTGAAACCGAGGACACCACGCAACCGATCTTCGGCGAGGTGCTGTCATGAGCGTCGAGCTGGTCGAAGTCGTCCGTTCCGGTTTCCGCGAATGCGTGCATCGCGGCTCGGCGGTCATCGTCGGCTCCGACGGTGAGCCGACCCTCGCGCTCGGCGAGGTGCACCTGCCGATCTTCCCGCGCTCGACCAACAAACCGATGCAGGCGATCACTCTGCTGCGCAACGGCTTCGAACCGCTCGACGACGCGGAGCTGGCCATCGCGACGGCCTCGCATTACGGCGAGCCCGATCATGTCGCGCTGGTGCGCAGGCTGCTCGACCGGTTCGGGTTCGACGAGAAGGCCCTCGCTTGCCCGCCCGACCTGCCGTCGGGCGAGCAAGCGCGGGCCGCGGCGCTCGCCGGATCCGTCGAGCCGAGCCCCGTTTTCATGAACTGCTCCGGCAAGCACGCGGCGATGCTCGCCACCTGCGCCGTCAACGGCTGGCCGACCACGGACTACCTCGACGAGGCGCACCCGCTGCAGCAGTCGGTGATCGCCACCATCACCGACCTCACCGGGGAACCGGAGACCGATCTCGGTATCGATGGCTGTGGGCTGCCCATCATTCCGGTCTCGTTGGTCAACCTCGCGCGCGCCTTCGCGACCATGGCGACGGCCGATCCCGAGGCGCCGGAACGGCGCGTCGCCGACGCGATTCGCGCCCATCCGCGAGTGATTTCCGGCACGAACGCACCCGATTTATTGACTATGCAGGCGACCCCCGGCCTGGTCTGCAAGATCGGCGCCGACGGGGTGCATGCCGGTGCGCTACCGGACGGAACGGCCTTCGCGTACAAGATCGATGACGGCCACGATCGGGCTCGCATCCCCCTGACGCTGGCCATTCTGCACCGAATGGGCGTCGAGTGGACCGACGCGCATGCCGAGCTCGCGGCGCCCGCGGTGCTCGGCGGCGGCGCTCGGGTCGGCGTCATCCGCGCCATCCCCGGGGTGGTGTAGGCCCGAGCGCCGAGGGCGACAACCGGGCAAACGGCACCACTCGACGAGTTCTTCACCCACTCATGGAAGCGAGACTGCCTGACACACGCTAAAGTGTCTGTCAGGAAGATATCAATTCGAACGGGGCCGCCAAACCACCCCAGGCCGCCCCGCAGTGACGCGAGGGGGTCAGCCATGGGCCGTGGCCGGGCTAAGGCAAAGCAGACCAAGGTCGCACGCGAGCTGAAGTACAGCTCTCCGTCGACCGACTTCACGAGCCTTCAGCGCGAGTTGGCGGGTAGCAGTGCTCCCCACACCGCGCAGCGCAGTGATGTGATCTCCGACGAGCACGATGTCGACGAATCGCGGTCCCGCTGGGACAGCGACGATAACTACGACGACTGGCGCCGCTGACACACGTCTACGTATGAGGGGGAGGCCAGGGCCTCCCCCGCTTTCATGCGTCGATTGACCCTGTGTTGGCGGACGCGAACATCTAGGCCTGCAACACAATCACCTGCATACGACAACAGAGTCCCGCATCATCCGATGTGGGACTCTGTTGTGCGTTCGATGGTGTCCGACCGTGGCGTCAGAACCTCGGGTGCTCACCGACCAGGACCGCGCGCAACGCGTCCGCATCCTTGGCCTTCTTCACGGTGCCGAGGGTCCAGCATTCGATGTGCCGCGCGGTCAGCACCGCAAGCGCCCGGTCGACATCCTCCGGCGCAACGACGGCAACCATGCCGACGCCCATGTTGAAGGTCTTCTCCATCTCGACCCGCTCGACCCGCCCGCGCTGGGCGATCATCTTGAAGACCGGCGCGGGATTCCAGGTGCCGCGATCGAGCTCGGCGACCAGACCCGCGGGCAGCACCCGGCCCAGATTGGCGGCCAGACCGCCACCGGTGACGTGCGCGAAGGTGCGCACATCGGTTTCGGCGATGAGCGCGAGGCAGTCCTTGGCGTAGATCCTGGTCGGCTCGAGCAGCTCCTCGCCCAGCGTGCGACCGAACTCCTCGACGTGCCCGGTCAGCGACATCCTGCTGATGTCGAGCAGCACCTTGCGGGCCAGGCTGTAACCGTTGGAGTGCAGGCCCGACGCGCCCATCGCGATCACCACGTCGCCGGGACGCACTCGGTCCGGGCCGAGCACCGCGTCGGCCTCGACCACGCCGACACCGGTAGCCGACAGGTCATAATCGTCGGGATCCATCAGGCCGGGGTGCTCGGCGGTCTCGCCGCCGAGCAACGCGCAGCCTGCCTGCACGCAGCCCTCGGCGATGCCGGAGACCAGTTCGGCGACCCGCTCCGGCACCACCTTGCCGACGGCGATGTAGTCCTGCAGGAACAGCGGCTCGGCGCCGCACACCACCAGATCGTCGACGACCATGGCAACCAGGTCGAGCCCGACGGTGTCGTGCTTGTCCATGGCCTGCGCGACGGCGATCTTGGTACCGACGCCGTCGGTCGAGGCGGCGAGCAGTGGCTCGCGGTAGCCACCCTTCAGTGCGAACAGTCCGGCGAATCCGCCGAGGCCACCCTGGACTTCGGGACGGCTGGCCTTCTTCGCCAATGGTCCGAACAACTCGACGGCGCGGTCACCGGCCTCGATGTCCACGCCCGCTGCGGCGTAGGAGGCACCGGCGCCACTAGGTGTCTGTTCAGTCATTTTCGGGGAAAGCTCCAAACCGAATCGGCGGATAGATGCCTGATCACGCTACCGGAGCCAGATAACGAGCACACAGCGCTCCCCCGCCTCTCCGCGACTTTCGCCGGTGGTAACTGCCACGACAGTTTCCGCGCGGACCGGCGGTCACGTGTCGAGTCGAGTTCTGGATGTACCCGGTGAGTTACCCCTACGCGAGCGAAATCGGTTGTCACGTCGGATCCCCATCCGTCACCTGGGTGCGAGTCATGCTCGATTCGCCGGGCTCGGTCGCGAACAGGCCCGCGGTCCGGGACCGGCGGCGGCGCTGTTCCACCGGATCGGGGACCGGCACGGCGGCAACCAGGCGCTGCGTGTACTCCTGTTGCGGCGCACGCAGGATCCGATCCCGATCGCCCTGTTCGACCACCGCGCCATCGCGTAGCACCACGATCCGATCCGCCAGCTGATCGACCACGGCGAGATCGTGGCTGATGAACAGGCAGGCCCACCCGCATTCGCGTTGCAGCTGGCCGAACAGCTCCAGCACGGCGGCCTGCACCGAGACGTCCAGTGCGCTGGTCGGCTCGTCGGCGACCAGCAGATCGGGGTCCAG
The DNA here is from genome assembly GCF_046764895.1 of Nocardia sp. CWNU-33. Taxonomy (NCBI): domain Bacteria; kingdom Bacillati; phylum Actinomycetota; class Actinomycetes; order Mycobacteriales; family Nocardiaceae; genus Nocardia; species Nocardia sp. CWNU-33. The sequence continues at coordinate 538,090 of NZ_JBKOQN010000001.1, forward strand.
CGCAAGGGCCCTTGCCAGACTGGCACGCTGGCGCTGGCCGCCGGACAGTTCGTGCGGGTAGCGGCGATCGGTGCCGGCCGGCAGTTGCACGTCTTCGAGCAGATGCCGCACCCGGTCGCGAATCTGGGTCGCGGTGCCCATCTTGTGCACGATCAACGGCTCGGCGACACAGTCACCGACGGTGAGCCGCGGGTTGAGCGAGCTGGCCGGGTCTTGGAAGACGAAACCGAAGCGCCGCCGGATCGGCCGCAGCTGTCGCTGCGACAGCCCGGCGATGTCCTGCCCGCGGACCCGGACAACGCCCGACGTCGGGCGCTGCAACGCGGCGACGCAGCGGCCGATGGTCGATTTGCCCGAGCCCGATTCACCGACGAGTCCGAGCGTCTCGCCCGGCCCGATGGACAGGGTCACGTTGTCCACCGCACGGAACGCCGGCCTGCCGAACGGCCCCGGGAATTGCACGACCAGATCGGACACCTCGAGCACCGGGTCGCCCGCGATCGTCACATCCTTCGGCGGGCCGTGCTGGAGCTGTTCGGTGCCGAGATGGGGCACGGCCGCAAGTAGCGCGCGGGTGTAGTCCGCGCGCGGATTCGCGAAGAGCTCGTCCACCGGCGCCTCCTCGACCACCCGGCCGTCGCGCATCACCACGACCCGGTCGGCGAGGTCGGCGACCACCCCCATGTTGTGGGTGATGAGCACGATGGCGCTGCCGATGCGATCGCGCAGATCGCGCAGCAGCTCCAGGATTTCGGCCTGCACGGTGACGTCGAGCGCGGTGGTCGGCTCGTCGGCGATGATCACCTTCGGCTCGCAGGCGATGGCGATGGCGATCACCACGCGCTGCTTCTGCCCGCCGGAGAGTTGATGCGGGTAGTAATCGACCCGATGCTCGGGGTCGGGCAGACCGACCAGCCGAAGCAATTCCACCGCACGCGCTTTGGCTGCCTTGCGCCCCATGTCGCTGTGCGCCCGCAGCGCCTCGCTGATCTGGAAGCCGACGGTGAACAGTGGGTCGAGCGCGAGGCCGGGCTCCTGGAACACCATCGAGATCGCGCCACCCCGCAGCGCGGTGAGCTGCTTCTCGCTCATCGAGGTGATGGCCTCGGTGCCGAGGGTGACAAGGCCGCGCACCCGCGCGGTCGCGGGCAGCAAGCCCATCGCCGTGCGGGAGCTCACCGATTTCCCGGAGCCCGACTCCCCCACAATCGCGAGGACCTCCCCGGGAAACACCTCATAGGACACATCGCTGACGGCGTAGACGGGCCCGGCATCGGTGGCGAAGGTGACCGACAGCGATTGGATCGACAACGCCGGTCGGCGATCGGCCACCACAGCTGGCTCACTCATTGGTCTTGTCCTTCCGCACCGTCTCGCCCGGCTCGGTGCTGCCGTCGGCAGCAGCATCGGTTTCGGTTCCGGCACTCGGTGATTCGCTGGCATCGGCCTTGCCCGGTGCGGTCCCGCCACCATCCGCAGGGGCAGCCTTGTCGTCGGCAGCACTCGTGGTTTCGTCCGGATCGGCCTGATCCAGCGCAGTGTCTTCGGCAGCCGCGACAGCCTTTTCGCCGGTGCCGCCCGAGATTTCGTCGGGATCGGCTTTCTTCAGCGCAGCACGGCCACCGCCATCCGCGGAGCCATCGCCTGCTCCGGCATCGGCTTCCACTGCGGCAGTGGAATTCTCGCCGCCATCGGGTTCAGCGACTTCGTCGACCTCCGCAGCTTCGGCAACCTCGCCGACCTCGGCAACCTCACCGACCTCCGCAGCTTCGGCGACCTCGGTGGCTTCAGCGGGGTCAGCGGGGAGACTGTCGTCCGCTGACACCGCAACAGCGCGGCGGGTCCGCAGCAGTGGGTTGAGGGCCTCGTTGAGACTCTCACCGACCAGTGTCATGCCGAGCACCACGAGGACGATGGCGGTACCGGGGAAGATGCTGGTCCACCAAATGCCGTTGGAGACATCATTGAGCGCCTTGTTCAGGTCGTAACCCCATTCCGCGGCTTGGGTCGGCTCGATGCCGAAGCCGAGGAAGCCGAGCGCGGCCAGTGTCAGGATGGCGTCGGCGCCGTTGAGGGTGATGATCACCGGCAACGACTGGGTGACATTGGCGAGGATGTGCCGGAACAGGATTCGTGTGGTGGAGGCACCGGTGACACGGGCCGCATCCACATACGGTTCGTTCTTCACCGCCACCGTGGCGTTGCGGACCACCCGAAAGTACTGCGGCACATAGATCGCCGTGATCGCCACCGCGGCGGAGAGCACGCCCCCGAAGCTGCTCGACTGGCCGCCCGCCACCACGATCGACACCACGATCGCGAGCAGCAGTGTCGGGAACGCGTAGATCGCATCCATGAAGAGCACGAGAATCCGGTCGACCCAGCGACCGACGTATCCGGACACCAGACCCAGCGGCACACCGATGAGCAACGACAGTGTCAGCGAGATGGCGATCACATAGAGCGCGGTGCGCGCGCCATAGATCACCCGGGAGAACACGTCCTCACTGCGGACCGATGTCCCGAACCAGTGCTGCCCCGACGGCGGCTGCTGTGCAACGAAAGCAACTCCGTCGGAAGAGTTCTGGGCAAGCCCGTAGGGGGCGATCAACGGCGCGAAGATCGCCGTGAGCACGAACAGCGCGACCAGGCCGAGACCGATGATCAGCGTCACCCGTTGCAACCCTGCTGTCATCGTCAACAGTCGCAGCCCTGGCAATCGCCTGCGCCCGCCGGGCGACACCGGCGGCACGATCACCGGCTCGTTGGCCAATTCCGGTGCGGTCATCAGAACCTCACCCTCGGGTCGATCAGTGCGACGATGACATCCACCAGGAAGCTCATGGCTGCGACGGCGAGTGCGACGAACGCGACAATGCCCTGCACCGCGATGAAGTCACGTTGGTGCAGATACTCCGCGAGCTGATAGCCGAGCCCCTTCCATTCGAAGGTCGTCTCGGTGAGCACCGCCCCGCCCAGCATCATCGCGATGTACATGCCCATCACCGTGACAATGGGAATCATCGCGTTACGCACGGCATGTCGGCCGGTCACCACACGCGCGGAGAGCCCGCGGGCCCGCGCGGCGTCCACATAGTCGCTGCGTAGCGTCTGGATCAGATTGATGCGCACCAGCCGCAGGAAGATCCCCGCGGTCAGCAGGCCGAGCGCAATCGCGGGCAGCACAGCATGTTTCAGCACGTCGACGAGATAGCCGCCGTCTCCGTAGAGAATCGCGTCGATCACCATGATGTTGGTCTTCGGCGAAACATGTTGCAGCTCCAGCTCCACCGGCGTACTGGCCCGGCCCGCGACCGGCAACCAGTCCAGTTTCACTGCGAAGATCAACTTGAGCAGCATGCCGACGAAGAAGACCGGCGCCGCGTAGGCCAGGATGGCGAACATCCGCAGCCCGGCGTCGGCGGTCGAATCACGATGCGTCGCCGCGTATCTGCCCAGTGGCACGCCGACCGCGAAGGCCACGAGCAGCGCCCAGAACACCAGCTCCAGGGTCGCCGCACCGTAGGTCGTCACGACCTCGCTGATCTGCCGATTGTCTTGGGAGTGACCGAAATCCCCGTGCATGAGCCCGGAGATGTACTCCCAATACTGGGTCAGGATCGGCCGATTCAACCCGGCCGCCTCCTTGCGCACTTCGATCTGCTCCTGGGTCATGCGGCCGCCCATCGCCGCACTGATCGGATCGCCGATCACCCGCATCAGGAAGAACACGACCGTCACCAGAATCCACGCGGTCGGCAGAATCAGCAGCAGCCGAATCCCCAAGTACCGCAGCAGCGCGAGCTGACGGGAATCCCCGCCACCCCCCTTGACGCGGCGCAGCAGCCCGAACCGCCGGGCCCGAGGCGATGCCTCGAGCCCGGCTTCACCAGATGTCACTTGCTCAGTACCGTGTAGCGGAACTTGAACGAGGCGTCGAGTGTCTGCGGCACCCCCTGGACCTTGGGATTCGCTACCGCAATCTGCTTACCCGACAACAAAGGAAGCGTCGGCAGGTAGTTCTGCGCGAGGTCACGCTGCACGGCCTCGATCAGCTTGACCCGCTTGTCCTTGTCCGGCTCGGTCACCTCCGCGGTGAGCTGCGCGGTGACTTTCGGATCCTCGAAGTGCGACTGCAGGAAGTTGTTCGGCGCGAAGAACGGGGTCAGGTAGTTGTCCGCGTCCGGGAAGTCCGGGAACCAGCCGAAGTGGTAGAGCGGGTAGCCGTCACGCGCACGTTCACGCTGGTAGGTAACCCATTCGGTGGATTGCAGGTTCACCTTGAACAGCCCGGATGCCTCGAGCTGGGACTTGATCGCTGCGTACTCCTCGGAGCTGCTGGAGCCGTAGTGATCCGGGTTGTATTGCAGGTTCAGCTCGACCGGCGTCGCCACACCTGCATCGGCGAGGAACTTGGCGGCCGCGTCCTTGTTCGGCTTCGCGCCGTAGAGCTCCTGGAGCGGCTCGGCGGCGCCCGGCATACCCTGCGGCACATAGCCGTAGGCGGGCTTGTAGGTGCTCTTGTAGACGCCCTCGGCCAGCGCCGGACGGTCGATGGAGGACGCCATGGCCTTACGCACCGCGAGCTTCTGCTCCGGCGTGCCGCCCGGCATGGTGTTCATGTTGAACACGATGTAGCGCAACTCACCGCCGGGACCGTCGTACACCTTGACCTTGTCGTTGCCGCGCAGCGATTCGATGTCGGTCGGCGTGAAGGACCGGTAGCCGACATCGAGCGCACCGTTCTGCAGGTCGAGCTTCATGTTGTCGGAAGTCGCGTAGTACTTGGTGGAGACCGTCGAGGTCTTCGGGGTCCCGAGAATGCCCTTGTAGTCCGGGTACGCCTTGTACTCGACCAGCTTGTTCTTGTCGTAGCTCGCAATGGTGTACGGCCCGGAATAGCCCTTGGCCTTCACCACGTCCTCATCGGCCATGACCTTGTCGGCCGGGTAGACCTTCTCGTCCACGATGGGACCGGCCTGGGTGGGCAGGATCGCCGGGAAGGTCTGATCGTTGCCGACCTTCAGGGTGAACGCGACGGTCAGGTCATCGACGACGTCGGTCTTGTCCAGATTGCCCAGCAGTGAGGCGGGTCCGTTGGGGTCGTTGATCTTGACCATCCGGTCGAAGGAGAACTTGACGCTGGTGGCGGTCAAGGGATTCCCGTTGGCGAACTTCAGCCCGGACTTCAGCTTGCAGGTGTACGTGGTCGGGGTGGAGAACTCACATTTCTCCGCGGCGTCCGGCTTCGGCGTCGCATCACCGGGGGTGAAGTTCAGCAGATACGAATAGATCTGGGTCTCGACCAGCAGCGATCCGTTGTCGTATGCGGCGGCGGGATCCAACGAGAAGATCTTGTCCGTGGTGCCGGCAACCAGCCCGGCGCCGCCACCTCCCTCCCCGGTCCGTCCGGAACCACAGCCCGCGAGAACGGCCGCCAGTAGCGCTGCCGCGCCGATGGCCGCGAAGGCTCGCATCCGCTTTCGTTCTCCAGGCGTCCTTGAAACCAACATCTCCGGCCCCACTTCTCGAGCGCCGCACCGCGTTCTCCTGGATCACAGGCCCCGGTACGGACACGGTGAACTTCCGATATAACCGGGCACCGTACCCACGAACCATTTCCGACAGGTTGCGTTTTCAAAGAAAAAATTGCCGGGGCGGTACCAGCCGTTGCCTATGGCGCAGCGGCCACCCCCGCTCACCGGTCGAATGACCAGGTTCACGCCGAAACGGCGGCTGGGGTGTCTCGAGGATGCCATGTCACGTGACTGGACAGCGGTGCGGCGGTACCCAAGGCGCGCAGCGCCGAAACACTGCAAATGATTTTGCTCGTTCACCGCACCCCAGGAAGGTTGGACACGGCTTCGCCGACGCGCAATCGGGTCGGATTTCAGCGGGTCATCACAACGCGCGTAGACCACGGTAATTCGCGGCCTTCGCCGATACGAATACGCGAGTTCTCAGGACAGAGAGGACTCGAACAGAGCAAGGCTCGACAACAGCGTGAGTTCCCGGGGCGCCTCCGGCGCACCCGGGATATCGACCCTCAGGGACGGCTCAGTGCGCTCGCATTCGCGTTGTCGCCCAGCAGCATGGCCTCGGACTGCCCGCTGAGCATGCCCTCGAGCACGTTCTTGCCGATCGCCGCCTCCGTGGGCAGCGCGATCGGGTAGTCGCCGTCGAAGCACGCGCAGCACAGCCGCGAGCGCGGCTGTTCGGTCGCGGCGATCATGCCTTCGGTGGAGATGTAGCCGAGGGTGTCGGCGCCGATCGAGCGGCGCACGCCCTCGACCATATCGGCGTAGCTGTCTTCCGCGCCCGCACCGTTGGCGATCAGCTCGGCGCGCGAAGCGAAGTCGATGCCGTAGAAGCACGGCCACTTCACCGGCGGCGAGGCGATCCGCACGTGGATCTCCAATGCGCCTGCCTCACGCAGCATTCGAATCAACGCGCGCTGGGTGTTGCCGCGCACGATGGAGTCGTCGACCACGATGAGCCGCTTGCCGCGGATCACCTCGCGCAGTGGATTCAACTTGAGTCGAATGCCCAGCTGGCGAATGGTCTGGCTCGGTTGGATGAAGGTGCGCCCCACGTAGGCGTTCTTCATCAGGCCCTGCCCGTAGGGCACGCCGGAACCCTGGGCGTAACCGACCGCGGCCGGGGTGCCGGATTCCGGAACCGGGATCACCAGGTCGGCCTCGACGGGATGCTCCTTGGCGAGCAGCCGTCCGATCTCCACCCGGGTGGCGTGCACCGAACGACCGGAGATGGTGCTGTCCGGCCTGGCCAGGTAAACGAATTCGAAGACACAGCCCTTGGGCTCCGGGTTGGCGAAGCGCATCGACCGGACACCCTCGGCGTCGATCGCCAGCAGTTCGCCCGGCTCGATCTCACGGACGAAGGCCGCGCCGACGATGTCGAGTGCGGCGGTTTCGCTGGCAACAACCCAGCCACGATCGAGCCTGCCGAGACACAGCGGACGCACACCGTGCGGGTCGCGCGCGGCGTACAGGGTGTGCTCGTCCATGAAGGTCAGACAGAACGCGCCCTTCAGCGTCGGCAGCAGCTCCATTGCCGCCTGCTCGATGCTCGAGTCCGCCGCGGCGTGCGCGAGCAGCGCGGTCACCACATCGGAGTCCGAGGTCGCCGCGATCGGCGCCGGGCGGCCGCCGGACACGGTTGCGCCACCGATCAGCCCGAGTTCCCTTGCCCGGCCTGCCAATTCGGAGGTATTGACCAGATTGCCGTTGTGGCCCAAGGCAAGTCCGGAACCGACGGCGGTGGTACGGAAGATCGGCTGGGCATTCTCCCAGGTGACGCCGCCGGTAGTGGAGTAGCGGCAGTGGCCGATGGCGATGTGACCCGGCATAGCGGCCAGGGTCTGCTCGTCGAACACCTGACTGACCAGCCCGAGATCCTTGAAGACCAGGATCTGCGAACCATCGGAAACGGCGATGCCCGCCGCCTCCTGGCCACGGTGCTGCAACGCATACAAGCCGTAGTAAGTGAGCTTGGCCACGTCTTCACTCGGCGCCCAGACTCCGAACACACCACACTCTTCGCGTGGCTCGTTCTCATCCTGATCCGGTGTGACGGCAGAGTTGATTTCAACAGGCATGCTGCTGTCGACCGGCAGTTCGGCGTTGGTCACCGTTTGCTCCCTGTTCGGGCGGGCTGGGGGCAATGGTCATTCTACGGGTGATTTTCTGTGCGCGATCACCGACGCCGCATCCGGGCAGCAATCGCCGCGGTAAGCTGCCCGATTCCGACCGAGTCAGCTGTTACCGTGCGACCCGTGACGACTACCGACAGTGCGGACACCGGCGGCGGGACAGCAGGGGGCGCAACGGGAGGGTCACCGCGGAGCCGCCGGCTTCGCATGGTGTTGCTGCCCGTCGCGGTCCTGACCCTGCTGACCACGCTGCTGGGCATCATGTACCTCGACTATGTCGTCGATCCGGAGCAGAACCTGCACGACTTCCCCATCGCGCTCGTCAACCAGGATGTCGGCGACACGATCGGTGCGCCGGGTCAGGAGAAGCGGGTCACTTTCGGCGACCAGGTGGCCGCCGGTCTGGAGCAGGCCGTGCCCGCCGACCGAATCGACCTGCGCGTGCTCGGCATCAACGAGGCGCAACTCCAGATGCAGAACGGCAAGGTCTACGGCGCCATCATCATTCCGAGCGATTTCAGCAAGCGGCTCGGCATTTTCGGCGTCGGCAGCGTGATTCCCGGCGATATCGAGCGCCCGATCATCACGCTGCAGACCAATCCGCGCACCGGCGCCTTCGCCACCGAGATCGTCAACCGCATCGGCGCCCAGGCGCTGCCACAAGTGAACGCGCAGGTCGGCAAGCAGCTGACCGATCAGGTGCGGGCCCAGCTGGCCGCGCCGCCCGGTGGGCCACCGGCACCGGAACTGACCGGGGCCACCCGAATCGCGCTGGCGAATCCGCTACAGATCGTCGTCGAGCCGTTCCGGCCGTTGCCCAGCGGAACCGGCCAGGGTCTCACCGCCTTCTTCTTCGCCCTGCTGCTGCTGCTGGCCGGGCTGGTCGGCTCTATGACAATTCACACCATGGTCGATGCCGCGCTCGGCTTCGTGCCGACCGAGTACGGACCGTGGTTTGTGCACTTCCCGCCGACGCCGATCTCGCGCTTCCACACGCTGCTGATCAAGTGGGGGGTGATGGTGCTGACGGCGACTATCGTCGCGGCGATCTACCTCGTCGTTGCGCACGCACTCGGCATGCCGATCGACCATCCGCTCGGCCTGTTCCTCTACAGCGCGTTCGCGATCATCGCCGTCGGTATCACCGGCCTCTCGGTGCTCGCCGCGATCGGCTCCGCGGGCCTGCTGGTGAACCTGATCCTGTTCATCGTCCTCGGCCTGCCCTCCTCGGGCGGCACGGTGCCGATCGAGGCCACCCCGAAGTACTTCGGCTGGCTGGCCGAATTCGAGCCGATGCATCAGGTCTTCCTCGGCGTCCGCGCCATCCTCTACTTCGACGGAAACTATGACGCGGGTCTGGCCCGTGGTTTCTGGATGGTCGTGCTCGGGCTCGCGGTCGGCTTGGTCTTCGGCGCGATCATCACCCGTTATTACGACCGCAAGGGCCTGCACCGCGGCGCGGCCGCCCCCGCCGCCGGCTGATCGGCCGGACACCGCGTCCGGCCCGATGGGACCGCACACGGGAATGCGCTGCTCGACCGGTCGGCAGGCGCGGGAGCCGACGACCGATGCTCGTCAGTCCGTGACCAGCCGAGTGACCGGCAGCCAGTGCGCGACCTCCGCGGCCCGGCTCCCGGACGCGGTCACCGCACCGACGTCCACCGCGCCGGCGAATTCGAGCAGGCCGGTGGCTAGCAGCAGCCAGGTGCGTGGATCGGTCTCGACGACATTCGGCGGCGTGCCCCTGGTATGCCGAGGCCCTTCGATGCACTGCACCGCGACGAACGGCGGCACCCGCACCTCCACCGAATGCCCGGGCGCAGACGCGGCCAGTGCACGCACAGTCGTGCGAACCGCCGCCGCGAGCTCGGGCCGGGCCGGTGTCGGGGCGGATTCGTCCCGCAACCACTCGCTCACCGCCGCTACCGCCACCCGCAACGCCATCGGATCCACTGTCGACTTTCCCGCCACAGTGCCGAGAATACTGACGCGCACCGTCATCGAATGCCGAGCCGGGGCCAGACCGCACGGAACAAGCCCTGCCGCCGCCGACTCGGCACACACCGACGTCGAACAAAGGCGTGCCGGCCCGCGCAGTGACCGCCATCGCACGGCGCGAGTCCACCGGCACCGACCAGTCAGGGGTCGCACGGCGAGTCGCCGCTCGGTCAGCGCGTCGATCGGTGAGCCCACCGAGCGGCAAGCCGTGGGGCGAGCGCTCCGCCCGCGTTGACGGCCAGGTGCAGCAGGGCAGCAGCGGCGGCGCTGTCGGAGCGACGACGGAGCAGGCCGAAGACGAGGCCACCGAGCGCGGTCGCGGCAACGGTCACCGGGACACTGTCGCCCGCGGCGCGGGCCGGGTGGATATGCCACAGGCCGAAGGTGCTCGCGCCGATGAGAATTCCCGCTCGCGTGCCGAAGGTAGTGTCCAGCAACGGATCCAGGGTGCCACGGAAGACCAGTTCCTCGCTGTAGACCGTGCCGATCGGGATATGCACGGCGATCCACTCCGCGGGCGTGACATCCGGGCCGCGATCGGCGAACTCGCACAGCCGGCTCCGCACTCCCGGAACAGCCACGGCCGCACCGTAGCCCGCGACAACAACGGCCGCCGACGCCAGCCCATAGCGCAGTCCACGAACCGACCACCAGTTCGCCCTGCTACCGAACACCAGCGCATACCCGGTGGCGAATCCCGCATTGGCAGCGGTCCTGCCGCGCACATCGAGACCGAGACGCGGCAGCAGCCCATTGCTCCACAGCAGCGCAGTGGCAATAGCAGCAGCACTCTTCGCGACCCTGCCGCCGTCACTCACTTGGTCTCCCGCTCGTAGTCCTCGGCGGCCTCGAGTTGCCCGCGGATCTTGTCGGAGAGCTCCGCGGTCCAATCCGGCGGCTGCGCCACGGCTACCCAGCCATCGAGTACCAGACTGCCGTAGCGATGACCGTGCCCATCGGTGACGCCCTGAGCATTGGTGAGGTCGGCGGCAACCTGCCAGAAGGTGACGAAGGGCCACCAGCGCATCTGCGAGGAGACATCGGAGCCGCGCGGCTCCGAGAGCCAATCCGGTTGGGACAGGATCAGATCGGGCGACCACCAGACGATCGGGTCGGAAGCGTGTTGCAGATACGCGATGCGTGGTGACCGCCATTCGGGACCCGGTCTGACGAGATCGGCACTGTCGCTGGCGAATCGGACGACGAGGCCGTCGGCGTACACCGGCTGCACCTCCCGGGACCCGGGGTCGCGCCGCGAAACGAACTGCTGCCACAGCCGATTGGAGTTCGGCGGACCCACCCACAGCGCGCCGTCCACCTTTGCCCGCAGGTCCGCGAGCCCATCGAAGGCCGCCTCCGAACCCTGCGAACCCAGGCTCTCCCCGTACACGAGCAGCTTCGGCCGAGACTCCGGCGGCCGTGCCTTCCAATGCTGGTACACCGCATCGAAGAGCCCCTTGCCCGCGTCCATGGCCTTGCTGCGGTCGGCGAGGAACGACAGCACACTGGGCAGGTACGAGTACTGCGAGGCAACGATCGCGGTGTCGCCGCCGTACATGTACTCGATGGCACCGGTCGCCATCGAATTCACCCAGCCGGTGCCGGTGGTGGTGACCACCACGATCACCTTCCTGTCGAAGGCACCGGTGCGCTCCAGCTCGGATACCGCGAGTTGCGCCTGCGCCTCGCCGTCGGCCGCCGACTCCAAGCCCACATAGGCCCTGATCGGCTCGCGGGCCTGCCGACCGGTGACCGCCGTGATCCGATGGGCAGAGGGACCGTGCGAAACGAACCACCGCCCCTCGAAACCCAGCGAGTCCCATTTCGCCAATGACGCCGGGCTGCCGGACCGCTCGGGTTGAGACGGCGGCACCGCGTTGGGGGAGGTGTAATCGTTGCGCACGCTGAAGGCCGAGTTGGCCACGGCGAAGAAAGCGCGCGAGGCCACGCCGTTGAAGATTGTGACGACCAGCAGTACCAGCACCAGGAACCCGGCGGTCGGCGCGAGCTCGCGCGGCACCCGCACCCAGCGATTGAGCTGGCGGGCCAGGAAGAGGATGATCTCGCGCAGCGTCCGGTACACGGCGACAACCGCCGCGCCGACGGCCACGCTGAGCAGTCCGGTGCGCAGGTAGGCAGGGGTGGTGGTGCCCTCCATGTCCATCAGCGTGGTGATCTCCCGCTGCCAGCGCGCCGACTGCACGAGCATCAGGCCCGCGCTCAGTGCGGCGGTCAGCAGGATGGCGGATTTCACCGCGTAGCGCACCCAGGTCGGCGGTGCGGGCAGGGTGACTCGCGGTCGAATCCACACCCGGAACACCCACTCCAGCAGGCAGCCGAGGCCGTAGCCGAGCGCGGCATTGACACCGCTGATCAGGCCCTGGAACAGCCAGTCGCGCGGGACGAGCGAAGGCGTCACCGACAGCGCGAAGAACACCGTCGCAATGATCAGCCCCACATAGTTCAGGTCGATGATGTCCTCGGCGCGCCGCACGACAACGACGCCACGCGTACGCAGCTTCGTCAGGGTCGTAGCGGTCTCGAGCACGATCGGCTCAGCGTGACGGCACGCTGCGACGGTCTGGCACGGGTGGCATCGGCGGGTCCGAAACGATCATCACCCGACCAGTATGCTGTGTTGGTTTTTGCAGCGCCTGCGGCGCTGCGTGTTCGCGGCTGGGTTTGTTTTGCAGCGCCTGCGGCGCTGCGTGTTCGCGGCCCCGAAGGCTCGCGTCCGAGCGGCCGAGACTCGCGACTTCGTCGCATGCGCTTCGGCCGCTCGGACGCGAGCCGGCCGCGAACGGTCGCTCGTAAAACTCGCTCCGCGGTTGCTCGGTATGTCGGGAGAAGTCGGCCCGATCAACTAATTGCCCTGGTGGGCAAGAGATTAAGGACCGCGTGGCAATTACCCATTTCGCTCGAGTAGTTGTACCCGGTCGCCCAGGCGGCCGGGCCAGCAGACTCAGTACCCATGAGCACCCCCAACGCACAGCCGAAGACCACCTCGGCATTCCTCGCGCAAGCCGCGATCGCGTTCGGCGTCAGCTTCTTCGGGACCGGCGTCGGCATCTGCTATCTCCCACTGGACATCTCACAGCGCGGCTTTCTCGCCATGTCGGTCCTGTTCCTGGTGTCGAGCACCTTCACCCTGGCGAAGGTGGTTCGCGACCAACAGGAAACCGCGAGCGTGCGCAGGCGCATCGACGAGGCGCGGATGGAAAAACTGATCGCGGAGCACGATCCGTTCAAGTCCGTCGCCTGACGGCGCTCACCTGGGCGGGCCCGGCACACGAGGGGTCCAGGTCCGCCCAGGTGGTGTGTTTACTTGAGCTGACGCTCGCGGATGGCAGCATCCCTTCAGCCTTCGCACGGATATCTGCCAGGCCGGTGAAAGCCCCCTCCGAATCTTGGGAACCGAGACTCTCGCCGTAGACGAGCAGCTTCGGGCCACTGAAGGCCGAATTCGCCGCACTGAAAAAGTGCTTTTGGACAGCACATCGTTGAAGAGCAGGATCTCGGCAACGCGACGAGCACCAAGCCGCCGGGCAGCCGCCCGACATGGGATGCGCACCCACGTGGTCAGCTCGGTCGCGACCCACTGAACCGGCCACCGGGCGTCTCGGCACGGTCGGGATGGAAGAACCGCTCGACGGCGCCGACAATCGTGCCGACGCCGTCGCGTAGACGTCTGAGACTGCTCGAGCCCCGGCCCCGGTCAAATGGCGCTGGCTCCGAACAGCTTCGGCAGCGTGCCCTCGTGCGCGGCGCGCAATTCGTCCATGGGGATGCTGAACTGGCCCTGGACCTCGACGGAATCAGCGCCTTGGTCGACAACGCCGATGCGCACCCACGGCAGCTCCCGCGCGGTGCACATCTTGGTGAAGCGGGTCTCCTCCGAACGCGGCACCGCGACGAGCACCCGGCCCGCCGACTCGGAGAACAGCGTCACGAACGGGTCCGCGCCCTCGGGAAGCAGGATGCGGCAACCGGTTTCGCCGGCCAGCGCAGCCTCGACGACAGCCTGGATCAGACCGCCCTCGGACAGGTCGTGCGCGGCGCTGATCATGCCGTCGCGCGAACCCGAGGTCAGCACCTCGGCGAGCAGCTGCTCGCGGGCGAAGTCGACCTTGGGCGGCACGCCACCGAGGTGGTCGTGGGCGACCTGGGACCAGATGGACCCGCCGAACTCGTCGTGGGTCTCGCCGAGCAGGATCAGCGTTTCGCCCGGCTCCAGGCCGAGGCCGGTCGGGATGCGACGGTGCACATCATCGATGACACCGAGCACGCCGACAACCGGGGTCGGCAGGATGGCGTCCTGGCCGGTTTGGTTGTAGAAGCTGACGTTGCCGCCGGTCACCGGAATGCCGAGCGCGACACAACCGTCCGCGAGACCGCGCACGGCCTGCTGGAACTGCCACATCACACCGGGATCCTCGGGAGAACCGAAGTTGAGGCAGTTGGTGACGGCCTTCGGTGTCGCGCCGGTGGTCGCCACATTGCGGAAGGCCTCGGCCAGCGCCAGCTGCGCGCCGGTGTAAGGGTCGAGCTTGGTGTAGCGCCCCGACGCGTCGGTGGCCAGCGCGATACCGCGGCCGGTCTGCTCGTCGATGCGGATAACGCCCGCGTCGGCGTGCTCGGCGAGCACGGTGTTGCCACGCACGTAACGGTCGTATTGCTCGGTGATCCACTTGCGGCTGCACAACTGCGGGCTGGAAATCATCTGCAGCAGCGTGTCGCGCAGCTCGTCCGGGGTCTTCGGGCGGGTCAGCTTGTCGGTGCTGTCGGCGATGAGCGCGTCCTGCTCGTCGGGGCGCTGGACCGGGCGCTCGTAGACCGGGCCCTGGTGGGCGACAGTGCGCGGCGGCACGTCGACAACGGTCTCGCCGTGCCAGCTGATGACCAGCCGGTCGCCGTCGGTGACCTCACCGATCACCGTGGCGAGCACGTCCCACTTGTGGCAGACGGCCATGAAGGCGTCGACATTCTCCGGCGTCACGACCGCGCACATGCGCTCCTGTGATTCGCTGGAGAGCACCTCGGCCGGGGTCATGCCCTTGGCGCGCAGCGGCACCTTGGTCAGGTCGATGTGCATACCGCCGTCGCCCGCCGCGGCCAGTTCCGAAGTGGCGCAGGACAACCCGGCGCCGCCGAGGTCCTGGATACCGACGACCAACTTGGCGGCGTACAGCTCGAGACAGCACTCGATGAGCACCTTCTCGGTGAACGGGTCGCCGACCTGCACGCTCGGCAGCTTCTTGCGGCCGGCGCCGGATTCGTCGCCGGAGAAGGTGTCCGAGGCCAGCACCGAAACGCCGCCGATGCCGTCGAGCCCGGTGCGCGCACCGAACAGGATGATCTTGTTGCCGGTGCCGGACGCGAACGCCAGATGCAGGTCCTCGACCCGCATTACGCCCGCGCACAGCGCGTTGACCAGCGGATTGCCCTGATAGGAGGCATCGAAGACGGTCTCGCCGCCGATATTCGGCAGGCCGAGGGAATTACCGTAACCACCGACACCGCGCACCACACCGTCGACAACACGGCGGGTGTCGGCCGCGTCTGCCGCGCCGAAGCGCAGCTGGTCCATCACTGCGATGGGCCGGGCACCCATGGCCATGATGTCGCGCACGATGCCGCCGACGCCGGTGGCCGCGCCCTGGTAGGGCTCGACATAGGAGGGATGGTTGTGGCTTTCCACCTTGAAGGTGACCGCCCAGCCGTCGCCGACGTCGACGACGCCTGCGTTCTCACCGATGCCCGCGAGCATGGAGGCCCGCATTTCGTCGGTGGTGGTCTCACCGAAGTAGCGCAGATGCACCTTCGAGGACTTGTAGGAGCAGTGCTCGCTCCACATCACCGAGTACATCGCCAGTTCGGCGTCGGTCGGCCGGCGGCCGAGGATCTCCTTGATCCGCGCGTACTCGTCATCTTTCAGACCTAGTTCTTTATAGGGCTGCGAGATATCCGGAGTTGCTGCGGCTGCGCTGACGGTGTCGACCTGCGGAGTCACGGAGTACCAGGGTCCTTTCGGGCCGGAGCGCGAAGCTGGGGATTCGCCTCGAAGTTTAGCTGTGGCTCCCGACGGGCAGCGGGCCGCATCGCACCCGCCGTCCGGTTAGCCGGTTTTGCGCACCGATGCCGGAGGGTTACGGCGCCGAATCCCGTTGGCGGAATGTGACGCAAGACATGGTGTAGACCGCGGCCAATGGCTCGGTCGGCACACATCGCCCGACATCGCAACCGCTACGCTTTGGCGGTGAGCGATAGATCGGGGATTGCGGAACCGGCTGAGCAGCCCGTCACCTCGGAGCACGTGCGCCCGGAATCCGCAGCGACCGACCCGGTGTTGTCGCGACCCCCGATGTCGAACCGGCAGCTGCGCCGGCTGATCGGCGCCGTCGCCCTTTTCGTCGTTTCCGCCGCCGTCTCGCTGCTCGTGCACTGGTGGAGCGGCTATATCGATCTACAGGTGTATCGCACCGGTGCTCGGGTCTGGCTGGACGACGGCGAGCTGTACGGGCCGATGCCGCCGGTGATGGGGATCGGGCTGCCGTTCACCTATCCCCCGCTCGCCGCGCTGTTCTTCGCGCCATTGGCACTGATGCCGCTGCTGCTGGCCGAGGTGCTGGTCCTCGCCACATCCGTGCTCAGCCTCGGCATCACGCTGTGGCTGGTGCTCGCGCGCTTGCGCCCGGAACTGGACCGGGTGGTCGTCCTCCCGCTGGTCATCACCGCGGTCGCACTGCTGCAATTGCTGGAACCACTGCGCCAGACCTTCGGGTTCGGGCAGATCAACCTGGTGCTGATGGCGGCGATCACGATGGATTGCCTGGTGCGCAAACCGTTCTGGCCGCGCGGCATGCTGATCGGCATCGCGGTGTCGGTGAAGCTGATCCCGGCCGGCTACCTCCTGTATTTCCTGCTGCGCAAGGACTGGAAGGCGGCGGGCACCCTGGTGGTGTCGGCGATCGCGGCGGTCGGGCTCGGATTCCTGCTGTTTCCCGGCGATTCGGTCGAGTACTGGTTCAACACACTGGCCGACACCGGACGGATCGGGCCGCCGTACTACGCGGGCAACCAGTCGCTCAAGGGCATGGCCTTCCGGCTCGGCGTCTCCGATTCGCTGGCGACCCTGATCTGGATCACGCTGTCGCTGGTGGCGATCGGGCTCGCCGCGATCTGGATGCGCAGGCTCATCGAGGCGGGCTCGAACGTGGCCGCGCTGATGGTCAACGCGGCCGCGGTCCTGCTCGTCTCCCCCGTCTCCTGGTCGCATCACTGGGTCTGGATCGCACCGGCACTTGTTGTCGCCGCCGACGCCATCGAGCGCGGCAGGCGCAATCGGTGGTTCATCGGCACCGTCGCCGCAGGCACGGTGATGTTCGCGATCGGCCCGCAGTGGCTGCTGCCACACCAGCACGATCGTGAGCTCGGCTGGGCCTGGTGGCAACAGCTCATCGGCAGCGCCTATGTGCTCGCCACCCTCGCGATATTCGTTGTCGCCGTTGTCAATTACCGCCCGGCCGGGGCGGGTGTCAGGAAGGCCGCAAGCGCCGCGGCGTAGGCCACAACATCGGCAGCGCCCATCAGCTCGCGAGCCGAATGCATAGCAAGCTGCGGTGCGCCGACATCGACGGTCGACATGCCGGTGCGCGCGGCCGTCATGGGGCCGATGGTCGAACCGCACGGCAGATCGGCGCGATGCACGTAGCGCTGCAACGGCACCTGCGCCTGGGCACAGGCCAGCGCGAACGCACCCGCACCCGCCGGATCGGTGGCGTAGCGCAGGTTCTGGTTGACCTTGAGCACCGGGCCGCCGTTCACCTCAATCCGGTGCGCCGGCTCGTGCCGGTCCGGATAGTTGGGGTGTGTCGCGTGCGCCATATCGCCGGAGGCACACACAGATCCGGCCAGCGCGGCCAAATATTCGGCGCGGCCGCCACCGCGGGCCAGCACGATGCGCTCCAGCACGGTCGGCAGCAGATCCGATTGCGCACCCCGATCGGACTGGCTGCCGACTTCCTCGTGATCGAACATCGCCAGCACCGGAATGGCGGCCCCCGGTTCGGCAACCGCGGCCAGGAACGCATGCAGCCCCGCGTAGCAGGTGCCCTGGTTGTCCAACCTGGGCGCGCTGACCAGATCGAAGTCGCGCCCGACCAACCTGCTCGGCGTCAGGTCGTGGGTCATCAGTTCCCAGCCGAGGATCTCGTACGGGTCGACCTCGGCGTGCTCGGCGACGAAAGCGAGGAACGAGCGCGGTGCGGACCCGACACCCCAGATCGCGTTGACGTGGCGCTGCGGATCCAGCGTGACGCCGCGCCGATCCTCGGACAGATGGATCGCCAGCTGCGGCACCCGCAGGATCGGCTCATCGATGCGAATCAGTTGGTCGCGCACCATATTTCCGTCGCGCACGCTGAGCCGACCCGAGATGCCGAGCTCGCGATCGAGCCACGAATTCAGCAGCGCACCGCCGTAGGGCTCGAGCCCGACCAGCTGCCAGCCCGCAACGGCGAGGTCCGGATGTTGCTTCACCCGCAGATTCGGACTGTCGGTATGCGCACCGACGACACGGAAGGGCATGTCGCCGGAGGAGTCCGCGGTCGCCCAGGCGATCAGCGAACCACCGCGAATCACGTAGTGCCTGCTCGGCCCGTCCGACGGCCACGACGCCGACTCCTCGAGCGGGGTGAAGCCGTTGGCCTCCAGCGCACGGGCGGCCGTACGGCACACATGGAACGACGAGGGCGACTCGTCGATGAACGCACACAATCCGGCGGCGGTGGCATCGGTACTGGAAACGGGCATGCCTGCGATCCTAGGCAGCCCTCACCGCACCGCCGGTTCGCCGGCCCGGTCGACGATCTCCTGAACCTGTTCCTGCGCCTTGAGCGGATCGTTGATCCAGGTCCGGTAGAAGTCGAGCGGGCAATCCGCGAGTCCGTGCGCGTGCGCGTCTCTTGTCGTGCCGCGATGCAGCAGGCTGTGCGGGCCGAACTGGTTGCGGTCGAAGTACCGCGTCTCGCGCACCGTCCGGACCGAAAGTCGCGCGGTGCGTACCTCGTTCGGCTCCGACCCGCACTGCGCAAGCGCCCGGCCCTCGGCGTCGATGATCGCGGAATGGCCGCAGTAGGAATGCACTCCGTCGAAGCCGGCGGCGCCGCCGACCACGACGTAGGCACGGTTGGCCCATGCCATCGCCTTGGCCATGGCGAGCTGCTGTTCGGCGGCGCACCCGCGCAGGCTCTGGCAGTGCACTACGAGCTCGGCGCCTTTCATCACGCAGTCGCGCCACACCTCGGGATAGTTGCCGTCCTCGCCGATGATCAGGGAAATCTGTATGCCCTTCGGGCCCTCGCAGACGTAGGTCGTATCACCCGGGTAGCAGGCTTCGCCTTCGGCCGCGGGTGCGATCTTGCGGTAGCGCTGCACGATCTCGCCGCGGTCGTTGATCAGCACGGCGGTGTTGTACGGGGCGCGCAGCGGGTGTTCCTCATGCCGCTCACCCGCGATCGAGACCACGCCCCACACCCCGTTGCGGCGGCACGCCTCGGCAAGGACCTCCGTCTCGTCGCCGGGGATCACCGCGGCGGTGGAGTACAGCTCGGTCTCGTCGTACATCACGCCCATGGCCGAATACTCCGGCAGCACAATCAGATCCAGATCGCGATGACCGCGCCTCAGACCGTCGATCAGATGACCGATCCGGTAGCAGTTCGCCAGCACTTCGGCACGTGTGTGCAAGCGCGGCATCATGTGGTTGATGACGGCCACATACACCGCATCGGGGTTCGACACAACCGCTTCGTAGCCCATCTTCGCTCCTGACGATCGACCAAACTAATTCTGTTTGGAAACATAACCGAAGGAACGGCATTCTGTGCACTTACTGCCGATGAACCGGACTTTCGAGACATTCATCGGATGATTTGCCCGAGCGACATGCACGCCGGAGATTTCATCGGATGATTTACATTCGCAGCAATTCGTCGAACACCGTGTTACCGAAATCCGGACCGTCGAAAGTCAGGTCGCGGAAACGAGTTCGAGCAGCCGCATCAGTTCGGCGTAACGGCGCGCACCCATCCTGGTCCGCAGCTGCTGCTCCGCACGCGCCTCCTCGGCCTGCACCGACTCGACCAGCTCGACGCCGAGCCTGCTCAGCCCGATCAGAATCCGCCGCCGATCACCCTCCGCGGCCAGCCGGAAGATCAGCCCGCGTTCCGCGAGAAAGTCCGCATGCCTGGTCGCCGACGACGGCGCCAGCTGCGATCTGATCGCCAATTCGCTCATCGTGATGCCCGCCTCATTGGACAGATTCGACAGCATCGACCACTGATCGGCCGATAGTTGCCTGGCACACAGTGCATCGTCGAGGTGACTCAGCCAACGGCGTTCCGCAGCACGCAGCGCACCATGCAGCGTGGAATATCCGCCTACAATGGTCGTCATTATTTCCTGCCTGCCCCGAATTTCGCCCGAACGAGAAGAAGAGTACCGAATGTCAGCGTTCGGCGAGAGCCAAGACGGGACGATCGAGATCCTCAACATCGTTCCGATGCAAGGTCCCGGTGGTATCGTCGCCGCCTCGTGTGACGCGGCAATTTCGCTTGCGGTCGATGAAATCAACGGCAGCACCGGAATTCTGGGACGCGAAATTCGTACCACGAATATCGTTGGACAAACGCACACCCGACGGCCGCGCCCGCATGGCCCGCTACCGCAACCTGCACGGCAGCTTCGCCCCGGCACTGACCAGCTTCAGCAACGCCGGCTACGAGGCCATCCACACCTCGAGCGCGCTCGCATCGACGGTGGGCTCACTCGCTGTGCCCGATATCCACGCCGCACTCGACAACGGCGTACTACTCGAAACCCCCAGCGGCACCCGAGGTTTCCTCGGCAATCAGGCAATTCAGCACGGCTACATCGCCCGCGCCGACGGCATCGACTTCGACGTAGTCGACCGCATCACTTAAGTGAGCGATCGTGACATTCCCGCCCGACCCGCGTACATCCACCGAAGTCGCAAGCATCCCACCAACGCGCCCTGCGGCACGATGACGCCTTCCCCGCAAAGCGAGACCCAGCACTAGAGTTCGCGGCGCATCCCACCCCCACAGCCGCCGAAGCGCCTCAACCAAAGTCGCAAGCTCAACTACCGACGCCCCCACTCGGCACGATGACACCTTCCGAGCGCAGCGAGACCGAGCACTAGAGTTCGCGGCCCGTCTCGCTTCCGAGCCGTCGAAGCGCATGCGACGAAGTCGCGAGTCTCGACGGCTCGGAAGCGAGACCAAGGGGGCCGCGAACACGCAGCGCCGAAGGCGCTGCAAAGACTACACAGCGATGAGGGTGTCCAGAACCGAAAGGAAGAGCCCAAGGCCGTCGTCGCTCGGGCCTGTCAAGGGCTCGGTGGCGTGCTCGGGGTGGGGCATCAGGCCGACAACGCGGCCGTTGGCCGAGGCGATGCCCGCGATACCGCGCTGCGAGCCGTTCGGGTTGGCGCCCGCGTAGCGGAATACCACCCGACCTTCGCCCTCGAGCTCGTCGAGCACGGCGGTGGACGCCTGGAAGCGACCCTCACCGGACTTCAGCGGGACGAGGATCTGCGCGCCTGCCTCATACCGTGAGGTCCACGCGGTATCGGCCGATTCCACCCGCAGCCATTCGTCGCGGCAGATGAAATGCAGGCCCTCGTTGCGGGTCAGCGCGCCGGGCAGCAGGCCGGCCTCGCACAGCACCTGGAAGCCGTTGCAGATGCCGAGCACCGGCAGGCCGCGGCCCGCGGCGCGGATGACCTCGCCCATCACCGGCGCGAACCGGGCGATGGCGCCCGCACGCAGGTAATCGCCGTAGGAGAAGCCGCCCGGCACGACGACCGCGTCGACCTGCTTCAGATCGGCGTCGGCGTGCCACAGGCTGACCGCTTCCGCGCCTGCCAGCCGCACCGCACGCGCCGCGTCGACGTCGTCGAGCGTGCCGGGAAACGTGATGACCCCGATGCGCGCAGTCATGAGACGCGGACGACCTTCCATTCCTCGATCACGGTGTTGGCGAGCAGCGCCTCAGCGATCTGTTCGAGCTCCGCATCGCTGACGCTGTCGTCGATGTCGAGTTCGAATCGCTTGCCCTGCCGGACATCCGAGACTCCGGCGAATCCCAGACGCGGGAGCGCGCCGACGATTGCCTGCCCCTGCGGATCCAGGATCTCGGCCTTCGGCATCACCTCGACCACGACTCGTGCCACGCGTTGCTCCTCAGGTGGTATTGGGGTGTTACCTGTGCAGCGTAGTTGTCCGAGCCGTCCGAGCCGCCTTCGGGGTCGGCTCGGAATCGACAGGGTGCCAATAGCCAACCGGCTGGGTGCCAAATAGCCTTGCCACATGCGTATAGCCCACTTCGGCCATTCCTGCATTCTCGTCGAACTGCACGGCAAGAAGGTGCTGTTCGATCCCGGTACCTTCGCGCACGGCTTCGAAGGCATCACCGGACTCGACGCGATCGCCGTCACCCATCAGCACCCCGATCACATCGATCCACTGCGGATCGACGCCCTGGTCGAGGCCAATCCCGGCGCCCGGCTGCTTGCCGATCCGCAGACTGCGAAGCAACGCGGCGCACCGTGGGAAGCGGTGCACGCAGGCAACGTGCTGACGCTCGGTGGCCTGCAGATCACCGGTGGCGGTGGCAGGCACGCGGTGATCCACCCGGAAATCCCGGTGATCGACAACACCGTGTTCCAGCTCGGCACGGCCGAGGACCCCGCACAGCTCGTTCATCCTGGCGACTCGCTGTGGGTGCCGCCGGTGCCGGTCGGTGTGCTCGCCCTGCCTGCCGTCGCGCCGTGGATGCGGATCAGCGAGGCCGTCGACTACCTGCGCGCGGTCGGTCCGCGCACCGCCTTCCCCATCCACTACGGCATTGTCGTGCCCGAAGCGCAGGGCGTCTTCTTCGGCAGGTTTGCCGAAATGCGACCCGCAGATACCGAATTCAGGGTGATCCAGCCCGAGGACACCGCCGAGCTGTAGGTCTCTACGCCAGCTCGGCGTAGCTGGTCAGGAACAGGGCTTCGGCCAAAGCCAGGTGCTCGATCTCGCTGGGGTCCACGCTCTCGTTGGGGGCGTGGATCAGGCATTTCGGTTCCTCGACGCCGAGCAGCATGATCTCGGCGTCCGGGTAGGTGTCGGCGAAGACATTGCACAGCGGGATGGAGCCGCCCTGGCCCTGCGTGGTCGCTGGCCGGCCATAGGAGGCAGCGAGCGCGGCCTCCATCGCGACGCGGGCCGGTCCACCGCTGCCGGATTTGAAGGGTGCGCCGGTGGCCTCGGCTTCCAGGGTCAGCTTCGCCTGCCACGGCGTGTTCGCGTGCAGGTGCGCGGTGAGCGCTTTCCATGCCTGCTCCGGGTCGGTGCCCGGTGGGATACGCAGGTTGAGCCTGGCCCGCGCCGAAGGCTGGATGGATGCCGACGAGCCGACCACGGGTGGCGCATCGATGCCGAGCACCGTCAAAGCTGGTCGCGCCCAGAGCATATCGGCGACGGTGCCGTCCCCGGTCAGTTCGACCCCGCCGAGCACGCCTGCGTCCGCGCAGAACTGCTCCTGCGGATACTGCACGCCGGTCCAGTGCTGGTCGTTCGACAGACCGAACACGGTGGTGTTGCCGTGCGCGTCACGCAACGAGGCCAGCAGCTGGATCAACGCGGCGAGCGCATCGGGAGCCGGTCCGCCGAACATGCCGGAATGCACAGGGCCCGCGAGGGTTTCGATCGTGACAACCACATTCACGTTGCCGCGCAGCGTTTCGGTGAGGGTCGGCACGCCGACGGCGAAGTTACCGCAGTCGCCGACCAGGATCGCGTCGGCGCGCAACAGCTCCGGGTTGGCCTCGACGAACCGCTCCAGCCCGCCGGTGCCCTGTTCCTCGGAACCCTCGGCCACCAGTGTGATGCCGAGCGGCACCTCCGAGCCGAGCGCCCGCAGCGCGGTGAGGTGCATGACGATATTGCCCTTGCAGTCGGCGCTGCCGCGGCCGTACCAGCGCCCGTCTTTCTCGGTCAGCTCCCAGACCGGCGTGCGCCATGCGGCGTCGTCCAACGGCGGCTGGACATCGTAGTGGCAGTACAGCAATACCGTCGGCGCGCCAGCGGGCGCGGGGCGCGAGGCGATGACAGCTTTGCTGCCGTCGGGTGTTTCGTGCAGACCGACCTTGGTCAGCCCGGTCGCGGCGAACGCATCCGCCACCCACTGCGCGGTCCGGTGACATTCCGCCGGCGGGAATTGCCGGGCGTCGGCCACCGACTTGAACGAAACCAGCTGGGTGAGATCGATTTTCGCCTGCGGCATCAGAGCCGCGACCCGCTTGCGCAGTTCGGCTGTACGAGGTTCGTCGGAAGTCATGCCAGCGCCTCACTTGGTTGTGTTGTCGACCTTCATATCCTGTACGTGCGCCAGGTACGCACCGAGATGATCGGTCGGCGCGACAGCGAATTCACCCGACCGATCGGTCTGTGTCGCACCGGTCAGAACATCGAATAGCCCGTCGTCCTGGCGAAGGACGCCAGGGCGACCGCGCCCGCCACCGAATTGCCCTTCGCGTCCAGACCGGGCCCCCAGGCGACGACCGAACATTTGCCGGCCACAATGGACAGGATGCCGCCGCCGACACCGCTCTGGCACGGCAGACCGATCCGGTACGCGAATTCCCCTGCGGCATCGGAGCTCCCACACGTGGTCATGAGCGCGACGAGTTGCCTGGCATCGGCGCGGTGCAGCAGTCGGGAGCCGTCCTCGCGCAGCCCGTCCCGCGCGACGAGCAGACCGGCCTTGGCGAGCTGCTCGCAGGTGATGGCGATCGAGCATTGCCGGAAATAGTGGTCGAGCGCCTGGTGCACCGGATTGATCATGTTGCCGAAACTGGCCATCAGATAGGCCATCGCCCGGTTGCGGTCTCCGGCGCCTTCCTCGGATTCGACCGTCACGCTGTCGACTTGCAGATCCGCAGCGCCGGTTTCCGCGCGCAGCAGGGTGTGCAGCGCCTCGAGGCCGTTGCCGGTGTCGTGCAGTAATTGGTCGGCGACCACGATGGCACCGGGGTTGATGTACGGGTTGCGCGGGATGCCGTTTTCCGCCTCCAGTTCGATGAGCAAGTTGAACGGCGTGCCGGACGGCTCGCGACCCACCCGCTGCCAAATCGGCGTTTCCTTCCTGCTGAGCACCAGAGCCAGCGCGAAGACCTTGGAAATACTCTCGATAGCAAAGGGCGTGTGCGCCTCCCCCACGCTGTAGACGTGCCCGTCGACGGTGGCAATGGTGAAGCCGAATTGCTTCGGATCGGCCTTCACAAGATCGGGAATGTAGTCGGCGACCTGGCCGGAACCGATGCTCGATTCTGTATCAGACATCACTTGCGTTATGACATGCCGATAGTCCATGGTGCGCATAGTAAACGATTGGCATCCATTATTGTTTCGATGAATATGCAGGTACAGCAATCAATTTCAAATCATCGACACTACTATCCGCAGCATGGCAAACATCAAGCGAGCCGCTACTCGGGAGGCTATTTCGATGTCCGACACCCCTGATCCCGACGACCTTTTCGCGATGCCCGGCCTCAGCAGGACCGCGCCGAAATCCGGGTTCCCGGCGCTGGAACTCTTCCCCCAGGTCGCCTACGAAATCGTGCACGACGAACTCATGCTCGACGGTGTCTCCCGGATGAACCTGGCGACCTTCTGCACCACCTGGGTGGACGACCAGGCACGCAGGTTGATGGCCGAATCCCTGGACAAGAACATTGTCGACAAGGACGAGTACCCACAGACGGCCGAACTGGAGCGCCGCTGTGTGCGGATGGTCGCCGACCTGTGGCACTCCCCCGATCCGGCGGGCACGCACGGCACCTCGACCACCGGCTCCAGCGAGGCCGCGATGCTCGGCGGCCTGGCCGCCAAGGTTCGCTGGCGGAAGCGGGGCGGCACCGGGACACCCAACTTCGTCTGCGGTCCGGTACAGGTGTGCTGGGAGAAGTTCGCCCGCTACTTCGACGTCGAAATTCGGCAGATCCCGCTGCGCGGTGATCGCCTGACCATGCATCCCGACGATGTGGCGGCCTACTGCGACGAGAACACCATCATGGTGGTGCCGACCTTCGGGCAGACCTTCACCGGGCTGTACGAGGATGTCGAGGGGATCGCCAAGGCTCTCGACCAGCTGCAGCGGGTCAGCGGCCTGAACATTCCCATTCATGTGGACGCCGCGAGCGGCGGGTTCCTCGCGCCGTTCACCGCACCGGATCTGATCTGGGACTTCCGGC
The DNA here is from genome assembly GCF_046764895.1 of Nocardia sp. CWNU-33. Taxonomy (NCBI): domain Bacteria; kingdom Bacillati; phylum Actinomycetota; class Actinomycetes; order Mycobacteriales; family Nocardiaceae; genus Nocardia; species Nocardia sp. CWNU-33. Next base: position 564,081 of record NZ_JBKOQN010000001.1, read on the forward strand.
TGCCCAGGGTGAAGTCGATCAACGCCTCCGGCCACAAGACCGGCCTGGCCCCGCTCGGCTCCGGTTGGGCGATCTGGCGCGAGGCCGCCGACCTGCCGCCGGAGCTGATCTTCAACGTCGACTACCTGGGCGGCAGTATGGCCACCTTCAACCTCAATTTCTCCCGCCCCGGCGGGCAGGTGATCACCCAGTACTACGAGTTCATCCGGCTCGGCCGCATCGGCTACACCCGGGTGCAGTCCCAGATCTACCACGTGGCAAAGCACTTGGCGGCAGGCCTGCGCGAACTCGGTCCCTTCGAAATGATCCATGCGGGAAATCCGCAACAGGGCATCGCTGCGGTGTCGTGGCGGCTGAAAGACGAAGCGGACCAAGGCTTCAATCTCTACGACCTGTCGGATCGGCTGCGCACCCGCGGCTGGTTGATCGCCGCTTACCCGCTGCCCGCCGACCGCGAGAACGAAACCATCATGCGCGCCCTCATTCGGCACGGGTTCACCATCGATATGGCAGAAATACTGCTGTCGGATGTCATCCGCGGCATGAACCAGCTGGTGCGGCATCCGCTGACGACGCCGCTCACCAAGGCGGAGGCGGGCGGCTTCACGCACACTGCGACGGCGGCGGTACCGGACAACAAGGCGACCCCGAAAAAAGCGAAGTAGTAACGAGGACCGACGACGACATAAGACCCGCCGCGCGCCGCCGCCCGATTACGCCATACGAGCGGCGGCGCTTCGCGGGGCGGTGCCGATCACACCATTCACCCGACCTTGTCGCGGGCGACCGCGGCCACCGCCGTCGCCCGCGCCTATCCGGTTCACGCCGCCCGTGCGGCCGTGAACGATTCCCAGCGATAGACATCACCGACCGCGCCGTGCAGCAGGGCGAGATCGACCGCGTCGAGAATGGCCTGGCGCGGACCCGAGCGGTCGAGCTGAGCGGCCGAGATGGCCAGACGCAGCACGCCACCGCGGCGTGCGGTGCGGGCCGCACCCATCACCAGCGCGCGACACCACCACGGCTCGGCACGGAAGCCCTCGCCGATGCCGTACACGCGCGCTTTCTGCGCCACGTTACGTTCCAGGTCGAGCATCGAGGTCAGCCCGAGCGCGAGCCGGAACCCGACCTCCGGCAGCGCCTCGATGGCCCCTGCCGAAGCGTCCCACCGCGGCGCGGCGAACAGCCTGGTGCGCAGCTCCACCTGCTCCATCACCCGATCCGCCGCGGTGAGCCGCAACCGCGCCTCGTGGTGCGGCAGGGTGGCGAACTCGGCCCTGCGCGGCTTGGTCGCCGCCTGGTCGTAACCGTGCAGCACAATGGCGTCGCCCCGCGCGCGACGACCGCGCAGCCATGCCTGCGTCGCCGGATCGTCGACCAGCCGATACCGCCCCCTGAGCCGCGGCGCGACCAGCAGCGACATCGGCACACCACGCCGATCCATCTCCGCGCCGAACTCGATCGCGGCATTTCGGGTGGTGTCCCTGATCCCCGACACGGACACGATCAGCTGAGCGGTCATGAACCCACGATGCCCTGGCCAGATGTACTGAGCGTGCAGCACGGATGACCTCGCGACGAACACACCGTCACGCTCTTGTCGACTACCAGCGGTCCCAGTGCAGCACTTCGGCCCGAGGCACCCGCACGGCAGGCTTGAAGTCGGTGCCGAGGGTGTAGGCCAGCGGTATGAAGGCTGCGAGCATCACCTTGTCGTAGGGAATGCCGAGTGCCGCGGCGAGTTCCCGTTCCAGTGGGCCCTGCGCAGTGGTCCACGCGGTGCCGAGACCGCGAGCGCGGGCCGCGAGCATGAAGCTCCACACGGCGGGCAGGATCGAGCCCCAGGTGCCCGCCTGGGTATCGACCGGTGCGCGGTCGGTGCGGCCCTCGATGGCCGGGATCACGATCGCGGGCACCCGATGGATGTTGTCGGCGAGATAGCGCAGGCCGTCGAAGATGGCCGCGGTCGAGCCGGGGGCGAAGTTCATGCGGCGCATGTCGTCGGCGGTCAACGGCTGTCCGGCTCCGCGGGTCAGCGCGCGGCGGAAGAGGTCGCCCACCACCCGGCGCTTCGCCTTGTCGGTGACGACCACGAAATGCCAGCGCTGCCGATTGCGCCCGGTCGGGGCCTGGGTCGCGAGGTCGACGCACTCCTCGATCAGCTTGCGCGGCACCGGGCGGTCGAAGTCGAGCCGTTTGCGCACCGCGCGGGTCGTGGACAGCAGCTCATCCGGGGTCAGATCCAGGGTCATCACACACTCCTCGGGCCGAATTCGTCTGTGAGCAGACGATCAGACCGTATTCCTGAAGATAATCTGCTGTCAAACGATTGGAGTGCAGATGAATAATGCTAGGCTCAGGGCAGCCACAGTGAGGGGACCATGCCGACAACCGACCAGAACGCCAAGCCGACCTACTTCCCGCGCCTGGCCGCCGAGCGGCTCGATATCGCGCTGTGCCGCGCCTCGACCACCGTCGCCCGAGCGGGCGAAATGCACGCTAGCGCCCAAGGTCTCGGAGTAGGTCAGCACTTGGTGTTGAAGATGCTCGCCGCGGTCGGAGCCTGCTCACAGCAGACACTCAGCGAGGAACTGCGGATAGATCGCAGCGTGATGGTCAGCGTGTGCGACGACCTGGAGAAGTCGGGTTACGTACGCCGCGAGCGCAACCCGCACGACCGCCGCTCCTATGCCGTCACCGTCACCGACGCGGGCCTCGACCGGCTGCGCGCGGCGGAAGCAGCCATCCCAGCCCACCTGGACGCAACCTTCGCGGCGCTGACCCCCGCCGAGCGTGTTCAGCTCACCGCGCTACTCGGCAAGCTCCTGGTGCCCAAGCCTGCCGAGTAACCCGGACTCGGCTACACGTCGGCCAGTCCGACGATGTCGAGCATCCAGGCGTATTCGAACGCGACTTCCTTCCACTTCTCGTAGCGGCCGCTGACCCCGCCGTGGCCTGCGCTCATCTCGGTCTTCAACAGCAGCGGGGCCTCGCCGGTCTTGGTGGCACGCAGCTTGGCGACCCACTTGGCCGGTTCCACGTACAGCACGCGAGTGTCGTTGAGGCTGGTGACGGCCAGGATGGCCGGGTAGTCGGCGGCCACGACATTCTCATACGGCGCGTAGGACTTCATGTAGTCGTAGACGTCCTTGTCCGCCAAGGGATTACCCCACTCGTCCCACTCGATCACAGTGAGCGGAAGGGACGGGTCCAGGATGGAGGTGAGCGGATCGACGAACGGAACGTTCGCGAGGATGCCGGCGAACAGCTCCGGCGCCAGGTTCGCCACCGCGCCCATCAGCAGGCCGCCCGCGCTGCCGCCGTCGGCGACCATGACGTCAGCCGAGGTGACACCGGTATCGATGAGATGCCGTGCGCAAGAGACGAAATCGGTGAAGGTGTTCTTCTTGGTGAGCGTCTTGCCGTTCTCGTACCAGAGCCTGCCCATCTCACCGCCGCCGCGCACGTGGGCCACCGCGAACATCATGCCGCGATCGAGCATGGACAGCCGCGAGACCGAGAACGACGGGTCGATGCTGGCCTCGTAGGAGCCGTAACCATAGAGCAGCAACGGTTTCGGCGTGGAGGTGTCGATGCCCTTCTTCCACACCAACGAGATCGGAATACGGGTGCCGTCGGCGGCGACCGCCCAATCACGATGCTGCTCATAGTCGTTCGGGTCGTATCCGCCGAGCACCGGCTGCTCCTTGCGCAGCAACAGCTCACCGGTGGCAGGCACGTAGTCGAACACCTGCAGTGGCGTGATGAACGAGGTGAGGCCGATCCGCAGCGTCGGCTGCTCCCACTCGGGATTGGCGCCCGAGCCGACCGCGAAGAGCTCCAGATCGAACTCGAGCTCACGGCGCTCGCCGTACCCGGCTTCGGTCAGCGGCCAGACGGCCACCCTGGTCAGCGCCTCACGACGGTAGCTGAGGACCAGGTGATCGGCGAAGCAGTCGATGTCCTCGATCCGCACGTCGTCACGATGCCCGATCAGCAGGGTCATGTTCGACGGGTCGGCGACCGGTGCGTCGGCGAGCACGAAGTTCTCCGCCTTCACTCCGTCGACGACATCGTTGTGCAGGATCAGGAAGCGGTCCTCGCCGCCGACCACCGCATGCTCGGCGGAGTACTCGACGCCCTCGCGGCGCGGCAGGATGACGCGGAATTCGCCCTCGGGGTTGTCGGATTCCAGTACCCAGCCCTCGGTGGTGATCTTGGAGCCGACCCAGATCATCAGGTACTTCTCCGAGCGGGTGGCGCCGATGCTCACCCAGTAGCGTTCGTCGGGTTCGTGGAACACCTGCACGTCGGTGTCGGTGGCGGCGCCGAGGTGGTGGCGCCACACGGTGTCGGGCCGCCACGATTCGTCGACCGTTTGATAGAAGATATGCGAGCCGTCCAACGACCAGGTCGCACCGGGCGCGGTCCCCACGATCTCGTCGGCGAGCAACTCGCCGGTGCGGAGGTCCTTGAAACGCAGCACGTACCGCTCGTCACCGGCGGTGTCGACCGAGTAGGCGAGCAGATTGCCGTCATGGCTCAGCGAGAACGCGCCGAGCGCGAAGAAATCGTGGCCCTCGGCCTGCTCATTGCTATCGAGCAGAATCTGCTCGCCGGGGATCTCGGTGCCCACCTCCAGCTGCGGCGGCGTCCACGCGTCGATCCCCTCGGCGTCGGCATCGATGGGACAGCGGCAGTGCACGCCGTACTGCTTGCCCTCGAAGCTGCGCGAGTAATACCAGTACTCGCCCATACGCGTCGGCACCGAAAGATCGGTCTCCTGGGTGCGCGCCTTGATCTCGTCGAAAATCTTCTCCCGCAGCGGCTGCAGATGCGCGGTCTGCGCCTCGGTGTGGGCGTTCTCCGCCTCCAAGTACGCGATGACCTCGGGGTTCTCCTTGTCCCGAAGCCACTCGTACTCGTCGACGAAGGTATCGCCGTGGTGCACCCGCTCGGTCGGGACCGTCTTGGCGGTCGGCGCCGTCACCACCGCCGACCCGCCGTCGGGGTTAGGGATCGTTCCGGTACCTGTGTCGAGAGCCATGGGATCCACCGTAGCGGCGCACCCCGGTGTCGGCGTGTTGGCGGGGCAACTCCGCCATGAGCGGTCTGTTTTATCGGGCGGCGACACCCGCACTCCCCATAGGCTCGCGACCCGGTAGACCGCAACAGCACACCTCTCGAACGGGACAGCGCTGCACGAAAGCACCGAAGCCCTCGGCAGTCTCATCGGAGCGTTGCCGAGCCGTGGGGATGGGCGTGCTGTCAGGGGCGAGCAGAGGGGGTTCCGGAGGGGATGGCTTCGTCGCTTCGGGCGCCGGTCAGGATCGCGTCGAGCAGGCCCGGGTAGCAGGCGTCGAGGTCATCGCGGCGCAGTGAGACGAGGTTTTCGCGGCCGGAGGGGATCTGGTGGATCACGCCGCCCTCGCGCAGCACGCGCCAGTGGTGGGTCATCGTCGATTTCGCGTTGACCTCGATGAGCTCGAGCACGCTTGTGCAGTTGTGCTGGCCACCTTCGGCGAGCACGCGCACGGCGGCGAGCCGGATCGGGTTGCCCAGTGCCGAGAGCACGTTCTCGATGCGGATCTGATCGCGGTTCGGGTGCTGAAGAACCATAGTCCGATAGTACCGCGATATACGAACAATCCCTTGACAGATCGTACGTATTAACTAGTACAGTCCAAATGTACGCCATTATACGTACGGTCGAACGGTGTGGGCCCCACCGTTCGACACCTCCGTCTCACGCAGCCAGAAAGGCGTGCACTCAGATGCCCACCTCACTCACCGGCCAACGGCTGGGCTGGACGCTGGCACTGCTGGCGTTCGCGCAGCTGATCTTCGCGCTCGACCTCAATATTGTCTTCGTCGCACTCCCCGAAATCGGATCCGACCTCGGCTTTCCCGGCCAGACCCAGCAGCTGGTCGTCAGTGCATACGTCGTGTTCGCCGGCGGCTTCCTGCTGTTCGGCGGGCGCGCGGCCGACCTGCTCGGCCGCCGCAGGATATTCGTGCTCGCACTGACGATCTATGCCGTCTCGTCGCTGATCGGCGGACTTGCGGGCAGCCCGATCACCATCATCATCGCCCGCGCCGTGCAGGGCATCGGCGGTGCACTGCTACTGCCCTCGACGCTCGCACTGCTCAACACCCTGTTCGACGAGGGCCCGAAACGCAATCGGGCACTGGCGATCTGGGGCGGCGCCGGGGCGAGCGGTCTGACGGTCGGCGCATTGCTCGGCGGCGTGCTGACCGACGGCTTCGGTTGGCCGGCAGTCTTTTTCGTGAATGTTCCGCTCGCCGGCATCGTCGCGCTCGCCGCACTGGTGGTGATTCCGCGCGATCCAGCGGGCGGCCCGCGTCGCTCCTTCGATCTGCCCGGCGCGCTCAGCGTCACCGTCGGGGCGACGGTGCTGGTGTTCGCGCTCGTCGAGGGTCCCGAATTGGGTTGGAGCAGCCCGTTTGTCGTCGTCGCTTTCGTCGCTGCGGTGCTGTTGCTCGCGCTGTTCACGGCCATCGAGGCGCGCAGCGCCGATCCGCTGGTGCCGTTGCGGCTGTTGCACAACCGCAGTCTCACCGTCGGCATGGCGGTCACTTTTCTGTACATGGCGACATTCGGCGTGCTCCCGTACTTCCTTTCGCTGCTCATGCAGGGCGTCCACGGGTACAGCGCACTACAGGCCGGCCTGGCCTTCCTGGTGCCGTCGCTGGCCATCGCCACCGGCACGCAACTCGGTGAGCGACTCACCACTCGCATCGGCGGTCGCACCACCCTGCTCATCGGCTTCGCTGTCGGCGCGGCGGGCACGGTCGTCCTCGCGATCGGCTTCGACCCGGATTCGAGCTTCGCCGCACTGGTCCCCGGCCTGGTGATCTCCGGTGTCGGCCAGGGCATCGTCTGGACCGCCATGTGGATCACCGCGGCAACGGGCACCGCCGCGCACGAGCAGGGGGTGGCGAACGGCATCGCGTCGACGGCAATGAATATCGGAAATGCCATCGGCCTTGCGATCTTCACCGTCCTCGCCGAACTCGGCACCGCGGGCAAGTCCGGTGCTGCCCTGCGGGAGGCCACCGCGCACGGCGAGTCGTTTGTGGTCGTTCTGACGGCAGCCGGGATGGCGCTCGGGCTGATTGTCGTCCTCGTGCTGCCCCGACACCGGGCCACCGATTCGGATGCGGTGTCCGCCGGTCGGCCGCCGGTCGTCGCGGGATAGCCCACGACGAATGACGAGCCCGGCCCTATGTCGGGCCGGACTCGTCGTTCCTGCACAGCAGAGTCAGGCCCCGATTGCCTGCCCGATGGTCGGCCACGAGGCGTGCAGGGTGTCCTGCCAGTAGGACCAGGAATGGGTGCCGGTGGGGCGGTAATCGACGTGCGCGGGGATGCCCATGCGGCGCAGACGCTGTTCGAACGAGACGGTGCAAACGTTGACGCCGACCTCCACCGGGCCACCGAGGAAGATGTTCTCGGCCAACTGCGGCTTGATGTCGGTCTCGTACGGGCCGGGGATTCCGGTGCCGGTGGACAGGTAGATCGTCTTGCCGCGCAGTCGCTCGGCCAGCAGCGCCGGATCGTGCTCGGACCAGGCGGGGCTGCCCGGCACGCCCCACATCCGCATCGGGTTGCCACCGCGATTGGCGATCGAGAACATCACCGCAGCCTGGGCAAGACCTCCGGGCAGGCGCTGTAGCCCGCGACCGCGCGATATAGCTGGGGATTGCGGACCGCAAGAATAAAGGCCGCGTTGCCGCCCATGGACAGGCCGCCGATCGCGTTCACGCCGTTGCCACCGAAGCGGTCGTCGATGATCGGCGGCAGCTCCTCGGTCAGGAAGGTCTCCCACCGGTAGCGGCCGAACCGCGGGTCGTCCTGCTGCCAGTCGGTGTAGTAGCTGGCCTGGCCGCCCACCGGGAGCACCACGTTGACGTTCTGGCTCGCGAAGAAGCTCTCGGCATCGGTCGCGTTGGTCCAGGTGCTCTGTCCGACGCCGGGATCCAGGCCGTCGAGCAGGTAGTACGAGGGGCGGGCGCCGCCGCCTCTCGGGTGCAGTACCTGTACTTGGATGATCTTGCCCATCGCCGGTGACTCGATGAACACCGCGGACTTGGTCGGGCCGAGGTCATCAATCCTGACCATCTGGGCGGCCGCGGCCTGCGCAGGCAGCGATACGAGGGGTCCGAGCACACCGAGCGAAAAAGAGAGCACCACTGCAGCAACAATTCTTCGTCGCATGTCCCGCTCCATCAGCCCACCACAGTTGGCAGTCAACGTAACTCACCACTAGCCGTCGCGGGCGGAAAATGACATTCGGGCATTTCTTCAGCAAACCACGGGTCGACGCTACCCGCCGCCCACACAGCGCTTTACGAAGCTTGCGCACTCCGCCCGAGCGCGCCGCGAATAGACCCGGCCAGATAATCGAGGTCGGCCCGTTTCGGGCTGGTCGGTCGGCCACGCAGACCGAAGCCGTCACCCGGCCTGCGCGGGATCACATGCAGGTGCACATGGAACACCTCCTGGCCCGCGGTCACCCCATCGGCCAGAAAAAAGTTCACTCCGTCGCAGCCCACTTCCGACACCCGCAGCGCCGCCGCCAACTGCTGCCCCACCTGGAACAACTTCCCGCCGACCGACGGATCCAGCTCCGCGAGACTGCGGGCGGCCACCTTCGGGACCACGAGCAGATGCCCCGGCGTCATCGGCCGAATATCCATAAACGCCAGCACATCGTCGTCTTCGTACACCGTGCTCGCGGGCGCCCGCCCGGCGATGATGTCGGCAAAAATCGTGTAAGGGTCCACACGGCACCCTAACGAGCGCACGCGGGCACCCTGCCCGGCTCCCGCCGACCGGCGCGTGATCGGCGGGAGCGGCGGCGGTCAGAGGATCGGCGACGGCGTGTAGCGTGCCGCTTCCGGGTGGGAGTCGACGAGCTTCTGCACCTGGGCGATCACCTCGGAGACCTGGGCTTCGGCGGCGCCGATGAAGGCCGACTTGTCGGCAAGGGCGACGTCGAGAGCCGGGCGGTCGAGCGGGAAGCGGTCGTCGGCCGCGAGGCGGTCGAGGAGGTCGGGTTCGCGCCCCTGTTCACGCATCGCAAGGGCGACGGCGACCGCGTGTTCCTTGATCACCTCGTGCGCGGTTTCGCGGCCGACACCGGCCCGGACCGCCGCCATCAGCATCCGGGTGGTGGCGAGGAAGGGCAGGTAGCGGTCGAGTTCACGAGAGACAACGGCCGGGTAGGCGCCGAATTCGGCCAGCACGGTGAGGAAGGTTTCCATCATGCCGTCGATCGCGAAGAAGGCATCCGGCAGCGCGACGCGCCGAACCACCGAACAGAAGACGTCGCCCTCGTTCCACTGCGCGCCCGCCAGCTCCGCGGCCATCGACGCGTAACCACGCAGCACCACCTGCAGGCCGTTGACGCGTTCGCAGGAGCGCGTGTTCATCTTGTGCGGCATCGCCGAGCTGCCCACCTGGCCGGGCTGGAAGCCCTCGGTGACCAGCTCGTGGCCCGCCATCAGCCGGATGGTGTGCGCGAACGACGACGGGCCCGCACCAACCTGCACCAGCGCCGAAAGCACGTCGTGGTCCAGCGAACGCGGGTACACCTGGCCAACGCTGGTCAGCACGGTGGCGAAGCCGAGATGCCCGGCGACCTGCTGCTCCAGCCTCGTCAGCTTGGCCGAATCGCCACCGAGCAGGTCGAGCATGTCCTGCGCGGTGCCCATCGGGCCCTTGATGCCGCGCAGCGGATACCGCTCGACGAGTTCGCGCAACCGGGTCAGCGCGATCAGCACCTCGTCGGCCGCGGAAGCGAAACGCTTACCGAGCGTGGTGGCCTGCGCCGCGACATTGTGCGACCGGCCCGCCATCACCAGCGCCTGGTATTCGGCGGCGCGCTCGGCCAGCCGAGCCACGATGGCGACGCCGTGCGCGTGCACGTGCTCGAGCGAGAGCCGGATCTGCAGCTGCTCCACGTTCTCGGTGAGATCGCGGCTCGTCATGCCCTTGTGCACGTGCTCGTGCCCGGCCAGCGCGTTGAATTCCTCGATGCGGGCCTTCACGTCGTGGCGGGTGACCCGCTCACGCTCGGCGATGGAGGCGAGGTCGACCTGGTCGATCACCCGCTCGTAGTCGGCGATCACGCCGGCCGGCAGCTCGATGCCGAGTTCCGACTGGGCCCGCAACACCTCCAGCCACAGCCGCCGCTCGAGCACGATCTTGTTCTCGGGCGACCAGAGATGCACCAGTTGCGGACTGGCGTATCGAGTGGCGAGGACATTAGGGACAAGGCTCACGACCGCGCCTCGCTGACGCTCGGCTCCGTCGTTAGCCAGGGCGCTGTGTCTATGGCTCGTTCGCTGCGCTCTCTCACGTCTCGTCAGTCTAGTGCCCGGAACCTATCGATCTGCTGCGGCGTAGCGGGCGCGACGATATCGATCACCTCGAGCAGCGCGCCACGCGCCATTCGCCTTGGCTCCGGGTCGAATTCGCTCAAGGCGGCCACCACGGCGCCGTCGACGACGGCTACCAGCCTGCGCAATTGCTCCGGCCGCACCATTCGATCGGACCGGCGCAGCACATCGGCGAGCAGCTCGTCCAGTTGCGCTCTTAGTCGTAGCTGCACATCCCGCAGTTCCGGGTGCCGCGCCGAGGCCACCGAACGCTCGTAACGCGCGATCAGCTGCCCGCGGGCGTCTTCGTCGTTGCCATCGGTCCCCACCAGGAGATCGAGTACCAGATCGACCGTCGCCTCGGCACCGCGCCGCCGGTGGCTGACGTCGCCGACCCGGTGCCGCATCGCGTCCAGCTCCGCGTTGCCACTGAATTCGACCGCCCGCGCGATCAGATCATCGAGCGACTCGAAGTAGTACGTGGTCGACGCCAACGGAAGATCGGCGCGCGTCGCAACAGAGCGATGCCGTACCGCATCGAATCCGCCTTCGAGTAACAACTCGGCGGCGGCGGCTACCAGAGCCTGGCGACGCCGTTCGCCTTTCGGGGTCGTCGCGGTTATCACCGTGCCATCGTGCCAGTCGTCATCAGTTCATCCGTGCGAAATCAGAGAGGAAACCCAGCCATCGTTGTTTTACCGCATCTGGACCTTCGGGGTGACGAACTGTGCAAACTCGTTGCCGGACACGAGGATCAGCCACGCAGATAGTGACCCAGCCGAACCAGCGCCGCCTCGATGTCCGCGGTGGCTCCGGCAAACGAGAAGCGCACGGTCCGATGTCCTGCGACGGTGTCGAAGTCGAGGCCGGGCGCGAGCGCGACCCCGGTGTGGTCGAGCACGTCCGCGCACCACTTCCTGGCATCGTCGGTGAGGTGGCCGATATCGGCATAGGCGTAGAACGCGCCGTCGGCAGGCGCCAGGTCGGTGATGCCGAGTTCGGCCAGACCGTCCAGCAGCAGCCGCCGATTCACCGCATAACGCCGGACATGCCCGTCGAGCTCGGCCTTCGCCTCCGCGCCGAATGCGTGCAGCGCCGCGTACTGCGAAATCGCGGGCGGGCACACCGTCATATTCGAGGCGAGCCGCTGCAACGCGGGTCGTAAACCGCTGGGCGCCAGCATCCAGCCCAAGCGCCAGCCGGTCATCGAGAAGTATTTCGACACCGAGCCGATGACCACCGATTCGCGGGAGGTCTCCCACGCCGAGGAGGTGCCCGCGCTATCGCCCGCGTAGGTGATGCCGTGGTAGATCTCGTCGGAGATCAACAGCGTTCCGTGCGCGTCGCACCAGCGCGTCAGGGCGGCGAGTTCCGCGGGATCGATCATCGTGCCGGTCGGATTGGCCGGGCTCGCGACCACCAGACCCGCAGGCGGCTCCGGCAGCGCCTCCAGCATCGCCACGGTCGGCTGGAACCTGGTCCCGGCGCGGCAATCGAGCTCGACGACGCGACAACCGAGCGCCGCCAAGGTGTTTCGGTAGGCCGGATAGCCGGGACGGGCCACCACGACGGTGTCGCCGGGGTCGAAGGCGGCGAGGAAGATGAGCGTGAACGCGCCGGAGGAACCGGTCGTCACCACCACGTCGTCGGCCTCGACCTGGTAACCGTAGGTGTCGCGGTGGTGCTCAGCGATCGCCTCCCGCAACGGCAGAATCCCGAAAGTCTCTGTGTAGCCGAGCAATTCGGAATCGATCGCTGCCTTCGTCGCGCGTAGCACCGGCGCCGGCGCCGGCGTCGACGGCTGCCCCGCCGCGAGCACCAGCACATCACCGTGCGATCTGGCGCGCTCCGCGGCGGCTTTCCAGACATCCATCACGTAGAAAGGTGGAATGGTCGACCGGCGAGATTCTCTTGGCACCCGACAGACGGTAGATGGTCGAGCCCGGCACCGCTTCGCTGACGCCCGGCTTTTGTCGGGCGCTATCGACACCGGAGGTCGATCAGGAGTGCTCCGCGTCCCCGAACGAGGTGTGTCGGCACGCGGTCGGGCTTCTCCGGGTCCGCGATCAGGCTATGGTCGGCTCAATGCTTGACAAAGCTCGCCGCGCGGGACTGGAACGCGTACGCGGAGTGGGTGGCATCGGGGTCATTCCGCGGGATTGGCGTGCCAAGCCGCAGGAACGCCCCCACCGCGACGTCAGCGCCCTGATTGCGCGCGCCGAGCGCGAACTGCACAACCTGCGGCAGCGACCGCGGCCCGACCCGCGCAAGCTCTGGCAGCGGCGACTGGAGCCCGACTACCGCGCGCTCTTGCGCAAGCATCGGATCCTGATCGCCGGTCTCTGCGCGACGGCGCTGTTCGCCGCCGCCGATTCGTCGTTCACCTGGGGGGTCACCGACCGGGTTCCCGGTCCGGGCGAAGCCCAACGCGTTGCCTTCGCCTATCCGCAGCAGATGCAGTCGACCCCGCCGTCGGCGCGCAGGTACCTCAACGCGATCGCCAACGGCGAGCTACTCCGCGAGCAGGCGGTGGTCGCCGCCGCCGCGCGCAGCACCCTCGAACGCGCCAAGGCCGAGGCCGCCGCCGCGGTGGCCGGGGAACGGCAGCCGTGGATGACCGGCAGCGCACCGGTGTACCCCGGCTCGATCGTGCCGGACGGCACCGGCTTCGTGTTGCCGACCCGAGGCATCTTCACCTCTGGATTCGGTTCCCGGTGGGGCACCTTCCACAACGGCATCGATATTGCGGGACCGATCGGCACGCCGATCTACGCCGTCGCCAACGGCACCGTCATCGACGCTGGCCCGGCCCAGGGCTTCGGGCTATGGGTGCGCATCCGGCACGACGACGGCACCATCACGGTCTACGGGCACATGTACGACTTCTTCGTGTCCGTCGGCGAGCGCGTCCCGGCGGGCATGCAGATCGCGCGCATGGGCAACCGCGGCGATTCTTCTGGTCCGCACCTGCACTTCGAGGTCATCGCCGGCGGCCAGCACGTGGACCCCCAGCAATGGCTGGCGGTCCACGGCCTCACCTTCGGATAACTCGCCTCAGACCGTGATCCGGTCCTCGACCGCAGCGAGGCCGATGTCGGTGCGGTAGTGACTGCCGGGGAGTTTGATCGAGGCGACGCGCTCGTAGGCGTGTGCGCGGGCCTCCGACAGGTCCGCGCCGACGCCGACGATGCTGAGGACCCGGCCGCCCGCGGAGACCAGGGCACCGTCCTCGCGCTGCGCGGTGCCCGCGTGCAGGACCGTGGAGTCCTCGCGCGGGCCGTCTCCCGTGCCGGTGATGACGTCCCCGATGCGCGGGCGGCCCGGGTAGTTTTCGGCGGCGACCACCACGGTGATGGCGGAGCCGTCCCGCCAGCGCGGTGCGGCGACATCGGCAAGGGTGCCGGTGGCGGTGGCGTTCAGCAGCTCGGCCAGCGGGCTCTCCAGCAGTGCGAGCACCGCCTGCGTCTCGGGGTCACCGAAGCGGCAGTTGAATTCCACTACGGCGGGGCCTGCCGCGCCGATCGCCAGACCCGCGTAGAGCAGGCCGGAGAACGCGCTGCCGCGCCGCACCAGTTCGGCGGCGACCGGCTTGACCACGTCCTCCACGATCTCGGTGACGGTCTCCGCGGGCAGCCACGGCAACGGCGTGTACGCGCCCATGCCGCCGGTGTTGGGTCCGGTGTCGCCGTCGCCGACGCGCTTGTGATCCTGCGCGGGCAGCAGCGGAACCACGGTTTCACCGTCGACCAGGCAGAACAGCGAAACTTCCGGTCCGTCGAGGAAGGATTCCAGCAGCACCGGATGACCATTTTCGAGCAGTTCGGCGCCGTGGTCGCGGGCCGCGAGCCGGTCCGCGGTCACCACAACGCCCTTGCCCGCGGCCAGTCCATCGTCCTTCACCACCCAGGTGGGGCCGAAGCGGTCGAGCGCGGCGTCGAGTTCGGCCGGGGTGTCCACGATCTCGCTGTGCGCGGTGCGCACCCCCGCCGCCGACATGACGTCCTTGGCGAAGGCCTTGGAGCCTTCGATCCGCGCGGCAGCGGCGGAGGGACCGAAGCAGGCGATACCCGCCGCGCGGACCGCGTCGGCGACACCGAGCACCAGCGGCACCTCGGGGCCGATCACCACGAGATCCGCCGCCAGCTCGGTGGCCAGCGCCACCACCGCCTCAGCCGAGCACGGATCGACGGGGCGGATCTCGGCGTGCTGGGCGATCCCCGCATTGCCTGGCGCCGCGTAGAGCGCGCTCACCGCGGAGTCCCGGCGCAGCGCAAGGACGAGGGCATGTTCACGGGCTCCGGAACCGATGACGAGTACTCGCACGGCCATCAGCTTAAAGTGTGCCGATTCCCGCGCGCCCGGTAGTCGGCGGAGTGAACATACGACATCAGTTGTCGCCTTCCCCGCCGCCGGTGAAACAGACAGGGATGATGGTTGGAGAGAACCGGTGTGGGCCCGGTTGTGCCCGCATCTCGCACCCAGACTGCGCAAAGGACGTGCTTACGATGGGTCTGATCGACGGACTGATGGGCAATGCCGGGCGTATCGATCCCGGCCAGGCACAGACGGAGTACGCGAAACTTCTCGGCAACGGTGAACAGATCTATGCCGCGTATCTGCTTGTCCGCGATGCCATCCTGTTCACCAACCGACGCTTGATCCTCGTCGACAAACAGGGTCTCTCGGGCCGGAAGGTCAGCTACCACAGCGTCCCCTACCGGGCGATCACCCACTTCTCGGTGGAAACCGCGGGCACCTTCGACCTGGATGCCGAACTCGCCATTTGGATCTCCGGCTCGCACGAGCCGATCCAGAAGCGGTTCAACCGCCAGGTCGATATCTATGAGGTGCAGGGCATCCTGTCGCATTTCGTCGCGGTGTAGGTCGCACGCGCCCTACACCACTGAAAGGCCTACGCGGGCAGCCGCGTCTGATCACCGGTCACCACCGGACGCACCCGGGTCAGCAGCAGCTCGAGGAATTGCGCGGGCTGCCAGCACGACGCGAAGTGGGTGGCGTCGGTGATCAGCGCGAACTCCTTGTGCGGGGCCTGCACGTCGTCGAAGTAGCGGCGGGCCCGATCGGCGGGCATCAGGGTGTCGTGTTCGCCCTGGAAGATGAAGAACGGGAGCTCGAATCGCGTTCCGTCGCGCCAGGAATCGAAGTGCACGGACTCGACGCCGAGCTGCTCGGAGAACTTCATGCCACTCGCGCCGTCTTTGAGATCGCGCAGCCCATGCTGGGGTGAGAACCACATCGACGGGAGGATCAGCTTCTTCAGCATCTCGACCAGGAACGGGTCGGAGCTGGTCTTCAGTTTGGCGTGCAGGCCCCAGTCCGCCGCCGACCACTTGGTTTCGTCCGGGCCGATCTGCTCCAGCTTCGCTGCGTCGGAACGCTTTCCGTTGTCGCGCAGTCGCTGCACGGTCGCATAGAACACGCTGTCGTCGCGCTCGCCGCCGAGGATGTTCTGGTCGGTACCGACGTATGCCGAGTACAGCTCGGGGTGGTTTCGCGCGAGGCGAAGTCCGAGCACCGATCCGAAGGAGTTGCCGAGCAGCACCACCTTGCCGGTGCGCAGCCTGCGCTGTACGTACCGGGTGACCTCCAGCGCGTCGGTGCACAACTGCTGAAAGCTCATCTCACCCTGGTCGCCGCGACCGAAGGTCTTGCCGGTGCCGCGCTGGTCCCAGCGGACGATGGTGAAGTGCCGCTCCCACTCCCGGGTCCGGTTGGCGAAGTAGATGTTCGTGGCGCCGGGACCGCCGTGCAGGTCGAGCAGGACCGGGTTGGCCAGGTCCTCGCCGCGGATCTCGATCCACTGGTCGATGCCGCCGATGCGCACGAAGCCGGCTTCGGAGATGCCGTTCGGGGTGTCGATACGCAGCGCCTTCGCGTTGCTTCGGCGACGCAGTTGGCGGTGACCGAGCAGGCCGGCGGGGGCGGCGGAGATTGCGGCGGCAGTGGCGGCAGTGGCGGCGAGCGCGATGGTGATCATGTCGTTCCTAAATTGTGTCCGTCGGAAACTGATATGTGTATGTTAGACACAGTTTCAAGGCAGTGTCAACCTCCAGCTGCCGCCGCACCGACCCGAGGGCCTGCGCGTAGCCTGCGGGCATGGCTTCTGTTTTCAGTGCGATCATCGACGGTCAGCTGCCTGGCCGATTCGTTTGGGAGGACGAGGAATTCGTCGGTTTCCTCACCATCGCCCCGATCACCCCCGGTCACACCCTCGTGGTGCCCCGCAAGGAAATCGACCAGTGGCAGGACGTCGACGCCGAGATCTTCGCCCGGCTCAACGGCGTCGCCCAGAAGATCGGGCAAGCAGTCCGCCAGGCTTGGGACGCGCCGCGCGCCGGCCTGCTCATCGCCGGCCTCGAGGTGCCACACCTGCACGTGCACGTTTTTCCGGCATTCACCATGGGCAACTTCGACATCTCCGGCGCCGACCACCACCCTTCCCCCGAGTCACTCGACGAGGCCCAGGCCAGGATCAAGCAGGCGCTGCGCGACCTCGGCCACGGCGCACACGTCCCGGACTGAGCTCGTCGTTCACGAAAAACGCCGAAGGGCGGTCACACGCAAAGATGCGCAGTGACCGCCCTTTTTCGTTGAAGCGGCTGGAAGAGTGGCCGAGCCTCTACCACTGAGCTCAGCCGCGCAGCGGCTGGAAGAGCCCCCTGTCAGGATTGAACTGACGACCTTTCGCTTACAACAACGGCCGA
Organism: Nocardia sp. CWNU-33; assembly: GCF_046764895.1. NCBI lineage: Bacteria > Bacillati > Actinomycetota > Actinomycetes > Mycobacteriales > Nocardiaceae > Nocardia > Nocardia sp. CWNU-33. The sequence continues at coordinate 581,210 of NZ_JBKOQN010000001.1, forward strand.
GCCTCTACCACTGAGCTCAGCCGCGCAGCGGCTGGAAGAGCCCCCTGTCAGGATTGAACTGACGACCTTTCGCTTACAACAACGGCCGAGCCTCTACCACTGAGCTCAGCCGCGCAGCGGCTGGAAGAGCCCCCTGTCAGGATTGAACTGACGACCTTTCGCTTACAAGGCGAGTGCTCTACCACTGAGCTAAGGAGGCGGGAAAACGGTGACCATCATAACCGGGCGCGCCGACTGCGTGACACCGGATTACGGTGTCACGCAGCGGCAGTTCTATCGAACGTCCCGGCGCAGTATCTAGCCGCGGGTCAGGACTGGGCGCCCTGTCGGGCCGCATCGTCGGCGGCCATCGCGTCACGCAGGCTCTTCGGACGCATATCCGTCCAATTCTTTTCGACGTATTCGACGCAGGCAGCGCGGCTGTCCTCGCCGAAAACGACTCGCCATCCGGCCGGAACCTCCGCGAAGGCCGGCCACAGCGAATGCTGCTCTTCGTCGTTGACCAGGACGAAGAAGCGGCCGTCTTCGTCATCGAAGGGGTTGGTGCTCAATTTCACCTCACTGGATACTGGCGCATGTACGGGATCGACTCTTGGACCCATCCGCCGCTACTGGAGCGTCGGAAGATCCCCGAGCGTTGTGTCGACCCTAGCAAGGTAGACGTTACGTGTTGGCAGTTACCTCAGGCCCCGAAGAAATCGAGCAGGATCTTGTTGACCGCCTCGGGCCGCTCGAGGTAGCCGTAATGGCCCGCATCGGGAATCTCCTGGTAGCGCGCGCCCGGAATCACGTCGGCGACCTCGCGTGACAGATAGGGCGGAATCATCCGATCATCGGCGAATCCGATGGACAGACACGGCACCTTGATCCCTCGATAGGCCTGCACCCTGTCGAAGTCGTGGTCCATCCGGCGCTGCGCGCGGATACCCGGCGTCACCGGGCCACCGGTGAACTCGAACAGGTCGAGCCAGTCGCGGGCAGCGTTCGGATCGGCGAGGGTCGCGGGCGACAGGTTCATCACCGCGGTCACCGCGGCTTCATATTTCGCGGGCAGCTGCACACCGCTGGCGTCGAGGTCGTGCTCGCCGAGCGAGAGCGTCTTCTGAAATTGGTCGAGGCGGCCGTGACCGGCCATGAACACGGCCTTGCGCACCAAATCGGGACGGGCGAGCGCCAATTCCTGGGCCACCCGCGACCCCATCGAGGTGCCGACGACCAGCGCGGGACCCTCGCCGAGCAGTTCGATGAGTCCCGCGGTGTCGGCGGCCAGCTCGTCGATGGTCATGCCGTTGGCGGCCTCGAAGGACGGCGCGATGCCGCGATTGTCGAAGGTGCACACCCGATATCCCGCGGCGACCAACGCGGGAACCTGATGCAGTTCCCAGACTCGTCCCGGGCTGCCCGTCCCCATGATCATCACGACCAGCGGCGCCGATCCCGGCGTGTCTGTTCCCTTGGTTCGGTCGCCCTTGACCTGGTAGTTGAGGGAAATTCCGTTCACCGTGGCCAACGGCATCTTCGAACCCTTTCGTGGAGTTGTGCTGGGCCCCCACGGTATAGGGACCGACGTGGCGGCGCACCGACCGGGCGAACAGGTATCCGGGTGCGGCGCGCGCGCACCAGGTCCGGATACCATTGACTACTCGCACGTACGAGCGTACCGAGCCGGGAGGACAAGAAGATGGCCGCGAAGGGCAGCGCGAACGACATCGCGGACGACGATCTGGAACCACTTGCCGATGAGACCGCCCGCCAAGCGCAGCGCGTCGTCGCCGCGTACGCGGAGGACGCGGACGAGTGCCGGATGCTGTTGTCGATGCTCGGCATCGGACCCGGCGGCCGAGGCGAGTAGCGACCGAGTCGACCAACTCGAGCTCGACGACAACGGCGCCGTCGATAGACCGATAACCACAGCGGGAAAATCGACGCGCAAAGGATGCGTGAGTGGACCAGATGACTGACCAGCCGTCCGACGACTCCGAGCACGCCCTTCCAGACCCATCGCCCGATGGTGCCGTGTTCACCGCAGCGACAACCGATCGCGCCGAGACGAACGGCGCCGGTTCCGGCTTCGTCGTCGTCGCCAATCGACTTCCTGTCGACCTGGAGCGACTGCCCGACGGCTCCACCCGCTGGAAACGCAGCCCCGGTGGCCTCGTCACCGCATTGGAGCCGGTGCTGCGCAACAACAAGGGGGCGTGGGTCGGCTGGGCGGGCGTGCCCGACATCGATGTCGAGCCGATCATCGAGGACGGGCTCGAGCTGCACCCGGTGCCGCTGACCGCCCAGGAGGTCTCCGACTACTACGAAGGCTTCTCCAATGGCACGCTGTGGCCGCTCTACCACGATGTGATCGTGCGGCCGGTCTACGACCGCAGCTGGTGGACCGCGTACGTGCAGGTGAACCGTCGTTTCGCCGAGGCGACCGCGAAGGTGGCCGCCGAGGGCGCAACCGTGTGGGTGCAGGACTACCAGCTGCAGCTGGTGCCCAAGATGCTGCGCATGCTGCGCCCCGATCTGACCATCGGCTTCTTCCTGCACATCCCGTTCCCGCCGGTCGAGTTGTTCATGCAGATGCCGTGGCGGGCCGAGATCATCGACGGACTGCTCGGCGCGGATCTGATCGGGTTCCACCTGCCCGGTGGCGCGCAGAACTTCCTGTACCTGGCCAGGCGGCTGGCCGGACAGCCGACGTCCCGAGGGACCGTCGGCGTGCGTTCCAAGCTCGGTGTCGTGCAGGTCGGGTTCCGTACGGTCCGGGTCGGCGCGTTCCCGATTTCGATCGCCTCCGCCGAACTCGACGAACATTCCCGGCGCAGGTCGGTGCGGGAACGTGCCGCGAAGATCCGCGCCGAGCTCGGCAACCCGAAGAACATTCTGCTCGGCGTCGACCGGCTCGACTACACCAAGGGCATCGATATCCGGCTGGGGGCGCTGGAGGAACTGCTGGTGGAGGGCCGGATCGATCCGGCGGAGACGGTCATGGTGCAGCTGGCGACACCGAGCCGGGAGCGGGTGGAGAGCTACATCCAGATGCGTGGCGACATCGAGCGCCAGGTCGGCCGGATCAACGGCGAGTTCTCCCAGGTCGGCCACCCGGTGGTGCACTATCTGCACCGCCCCATCCCACGCGACGAACTCCTCGCCTTCTTCGTGGCCGCCGACGTCATGCTGGTGACCCCGCTGCGTGACGGCATGAACCTGGTAGCCAAGGAGTACGTGGCCTGCCACAGCGGCCTCAACGGCGCCCTCGTGCTGAGCGAATTCACCGGCGCCGCAGCCGAATTGCGTCAGTCCTACCTGTGCAACCCGCACGACCTGGATAGCGTGAAGGACGCCATCAGCTCCGCACTGGAGGACGACCGCGACACCAAACGCCGCCGCATGCGCTCACTGCGCCGCCAGGTCCTCGCCCACGACGTAGACCGCTGGGCCCGCTCCTTCCTCGACGCCCTGGCCCAAGACCAGGTCGCAGGCAGCGCCCTGCTCACCGACGACGACGTATACCCGGAATCCCGCTAGTTTTTTGGCAGCGCCTGTGTTTTTTGGCAGCGCCTTCGGCGCTGCGTGTTCGCGGCCCCCTTGGTCTCGCTTCGCTCGGAAGGTGTCATCGTGCCGAGTGGGGGCGTTGGTAGTTGAGCTTGCGACTTTGGTGGTTGTGCTGCGTGCTGTTGTGAGGGTGGGGACGGGCTGCGAGGTCTGGGGCTGGGTCTGGCGTCGCGCGGGGGGTGTCATCGTGCCGAGTGGGTGTGTTGATAGTTGTGCTTGCGACTTTGGTGGAAGCGCTTCGGCTGGTGCGGAAGAGGGACGGGCTGGTGCTGGGTCTCGCTTCACTGGGAAGCCGTCATCGTGCCGAGTGGGGGCGTCAGCAGGGATTGTCGCGACCTTGTTGGATACACAGGAATCACCCAGTAAAGGTCCAGCGAGTTCCCAGGCAGGTGTCGGACGATGAAACAATGAGCGCGCCTGCGGAGAGCACACCCGAGGCCCGGGTCCTTGTGGTGGACGACGAGCCGATGATTGTGGAACTGCTGTCGGTGAGTCTGCGCTACCAGGGTTTCGAGGTCGATACCGCGGCTGACGGCGCGCAGGCGTTGGACAAGGCGCGCAGCTTCCGGCCGCAGGCCTTGATCGTCGATGTGATGATGCCCGGCATGGATGGCTTCGGGCTGCTGCGCAGGCTGCGCGCCGACGGCATCGACGCGCCGGTGCTGTTCCTCACCGCACGTGACGAAGTGCAGGACAAGGTCGCCGGACTCACTCTCGGCGCGGACGACTACATCACCAAGCCGTTCAGCCTGGAGGAAGTTGTTGCGCGGCTGCGGGTGGTGCTGCGCAGGTCCGGTCACCACGCGCCGGTGCGGGAGAGTTCGCGCATTCGGTTCGAGGACATCGAACTCGATGACGACACCCACGAGGTGTGGAAGGCGGGCGAGCCGGTTCCGCTGTCCCCCACCGAATTCACGTTGCTGCGCTACTTCATGGTGAACGCGGGCACCGTGCTGAGCAAGCCGCGCATTCTGGATCACGTGTGGCGCTACGACTTCGGGGGTGAGGTCGGTGTGGTGGAGACCTATGTGTCGTATCTGCGCAAGAAGGTCGATACGGGAAACGAGCGTCTGATCCACACGCTGCGAGGTGTCGGCTATGTGATGCGCGCGCCTAATCGCGCGCGACAGGCCGAGAAGTGACGGACGCGCGCCGTCGGAAAGTCCGCAGCAGGCTCTCACGGAGGTGGTCGGCGATCCCACTCCGGGTGACATTGGTGCTCGCCCTTGTTGTCCTGGCCGGGCTCGGTCTGCTGGCTTCCGGAATGGTGGTCACCTCCGTCTTGGAAGATTCGCTGATGCGCCGCACCGATCAGCAATTGCGGGACGCCTCGACGGCGTGGATGCGGCCACCACGGCCTGCACCACCCGGCCCACCGCATTTGCCGAGCGTCTTCTACATCCGGTCCGAACCGAGCGCGGGCAACGGCATCCGGCTCGAGACCCCTTCGTTCATTGCGGATGCCGAACCTGCGCTGCCGGATCCGCCGCCGTGGCGGACCGACCGCGATCCCCCGCCGGGGATTGTCGCCATCACCAAGCCCACCACGGTCGGTTCCAAGAACGGCGCGTCGGTTCAGTGGCGGGCCATTACCGTGCGAACACCGGACGCCACCACGACGGTGGCGGTGCCGCTCACTCAGAACATCGAGACCGTCCGCCGGCTGATCATGCTCCAACTGATCGTCGGCGCCGCGGTCCTCGCCGCACTCGCGGTGGCCGCCTACTTCGTGATCCGGCGCAGCCTGCGGCCGCTGCGCGGGGTCGAGAAGATCGCCGCCGCGATCGCCGCGGGGGATCTGACTCGCCGAGTTCCGGTGCGCGGCACCAATACCGAGGTCGATCGACTGTCGCAATCACTCAACGGCATGCTCGCCCAGATCCAGAGCGCCTTCGCGGCGACCGAGGCGTCGGAGTCCGCGGCACGCCGCTCCGAGGCGAAGATGCGTCGCTTCGTCGCCGACGCGAGCCACGAACTGCGTACACCGCTGACCACGATCCGCGGCTTCGCCGAGCTCTACCGCCAGGGTGCTACCACTGACCCGGCCCTGTTCATGGACCGGATCGAACGCGAGGCCCAACGCATGGGCCTGCTGGTCGAGGATCTACTGATGCTGGCCCGACTCGACGCGCAGCGCCCGCTGGAGCAGGGCCCCGTCGATCTGCTCGCCGTCGCAAGCGATGCCGTGCACAACGCCAGGGCGATGGCGGCCGCCGACGGCTCGGACGGCCCGCATCGTTCCATCGAACTGGAAATATGTTCCGGCGAAGGCACATTGGAGGTGAACGGCGACGAAGAGCGACTGCGCCAGGTGCTGGCCAATCTGCTGAACAACGCACTCACCCACACCCCGCCGGATGCCTCGGTAAAAGTACGCCTGACGCCCGAGCTCGACGAGATCCTGCTCGAAGTCGCCGACACCGGCCCCGGCTTGCCCGCCGACGAGGCCGAGCGCATCTTCGAACGCTTCTACCGCACCGACAACTCCCGGACGCGCGCCAGCGGCGGCACCGGCCTCGGGCTATCGATAGTCCAAGCCCTGGTAGCCGCCCATGGCGGAACGGTTACCGCAGACAGCGTGCCAGGATCGGGCACCACTTTCACGGTGCATCTTCCGCGATCGACGCGACGAGCGGGCGCGTAGGACTGCCACATCTCGTAATCGACTGCCAGACTTCGTATTCGACGTGATCCGTGGCGCTCGGTCTTGTTACGTCGAAATGGAAACAGCCGGGTAAGCCCCCGCCGTGCCACCAACTCCGGAACCGTGTGCACGACAAGCACTTTCATGATCACTTCGCGGCCCGCCACAGAACCACCCCGCGAGCAGATGACACAGGCCGCAGGCAATTGAATGAAACCTGTACTAGTTCTAGTTCACAAATTCTCGCCCCACATCATCAGCCTCCACATATTCACTGGTAAAGCCCGTGTCCGCGCCGATACTCCCTAAAGTATTGACGGTAGAACATGTTCTAGGTAAATATGGACCACGGGACCGGCGCCCTCCGCTGATACAGCGACGGCGCCGAACGAAGGGGATTTGCCGCACCGTCGCAGCACTATCGATGCACGCCGCGATCGGTCCGCTCGGCCGCACGAAAGGCACTGCGCACCAACGGATCAACGGATCAACGGATCAACGATGCCTGGTCGCTGACCACAGGGGGTTACCGCATGTACTCGACGCACGCACTGCACCGTGCACTCCAGCAGACGCCGGACCTCCCGATGACCGTTTCGGGGAGCCGCACACGCACCGTCCGGGAGTCGTTCGAGCGGATCTCCCGTCTGGCAGGCGCCTTCCGGGAGCTCGGCGTCCGGCCGGGAGATCGGGTGGCGATTCTCGCGCTCAACTCCGACCGGTACCACGAGATCTTTTTCGCGACATGGTGGTGCGGCGCTGTGGTGAATCCGATCAATATTCGATGGAGCCCGGCCGAAATCACCGGCGCACTGCGGGATGCGCAACCCAGCCTGCTGCTGGCCGACGACAGCCGGTTGTCGCTCGTCACCGAGCTGACCGCAGGCGCACTCATCGGTGTCTACTGCGGTGACGGATCGCCCCCTGACGACATGCTCGGCTATGAGGACCTGGTGGCGAACACGAAACCGGTGCCGGATCTGCGTACGGGTGAGGACGCGCCCGCGTCGCTGCTGTACACCGGCGGCACCACCGGGTCGGCCAAAGGCGTTCTCATGACACACCGCAACCTGATGACCTCCGCGGTGAGCCACGAAACCGCGCAGGCGGGGGGCGTCTCGCTGCTGACGGCGCCGATGTTCCACATCGCGGCCCTATCGTGCTGGCTCACCCAGAATTACCACGGCGGCACCGTTGTCTTCCTCCCCTCCTTCGAGCCGGGATCGGTGCTGGCTGCCATCGAGAAATACCGGGTGACCAGCGTGACGCTGGTGCCGACCATGATCGGCATGCTGCTCGACCACCCGGACCTGGGAAGCTTCGACACCAGCAGCCTGTGGGCGCTCGGCTACGGCGCGGCGCCCATGCCCGCGACGCTCCTGGAGAGGGCCCGCCGTGCCCTGCCCGGCGCGGGCTTCGTGCAGGGATATGGCACCACGGAGACCGCCATCGTCACCGCGCTGACGCGCAAGGATCACGAAGTAGGCGGAACAAGGCTGCGCTCGGCGGGCCGGGTGGCAGCGCACTGTGAAGTGCGGATCGCGACCGGAGACGGGAGCGAAGCACCCCGCGGCGAGGTCGGCGAACTGCTGGTACGCGGCGACGGCTGTATGCGCGAATATTGGCGACAGCCGGAACAGACCGCCGCGGTGCTGCGCGATGGCTGGTTGCACACCGGCGACGCCGCATACATGGACGACGACGGCTTCGTCTACATCGTGGACCGGCTCGCGGACATGATCATCACCGGCGGCGAGAACGTCTACTCCAGCGAGGTAGAGAACGCCCTGGCCACACATCCGGCGGTGGCGGCGTGCGCGGTGATCGGCCTGCCCGACCAGCGGTGGGGCGAGCGGGTGCACGCGGTGGTGGTGCTGGCACCCGGCGCGCGGGCCACCGAGGCCGAATTACGCACGCACGCAGCCGCTTCGATTGCCCGATACAAGGTGCCGCGCGCCATCGACTTCGTCGCCGCGATGCCGCTCTCGGCCGCGGGGAAGGTGCTCAAAAGTCTGCTGCGCGACCAACTGGTCACGGGTTGACCGATTTTCGTTTTCAGAAGGGTAGGGGAATCAATGCACTCGACGATCGACACTGCGCGACCCGGCCGGCGGGCCAAACTGCGAGCCGGACTGGAGAACGGATTCGAGGTGCTCAGGCACGGCCGCCTCCGGGGCGGGAACGAGCCGTTGCCGTTCGACATTGCCGAGCAGCGGGCGATGTACCGACTGCGCCGCTATCAACCGCCGGAATCGGCTGGGGGCAGCAATCCCCCGGTGGTCCTCATGATTCCGACGCTCATGCTGTCGGCCGATCTCTACGACCTCGATGCACACCACGGCGCAGTGGCCACGCTGCGGCAGGCGGGCGTACATCCGTGGGTCATCGACTTCGGTTCGCCCGCCGAGGAAGAACACGGCTGGCAGCGCACGATCGCCGATCACGTGATCGCAGTGAGCGATGCGATCGCCACCATGCACCGTGACACCGGCCGTGACGTCCACCTGCTCGGTTTCTCCCAGGGCGGTATGTTCGCCTACCAGGCCGCCGCGTACCGACGCGGTACACACGTGGCGAGCATCATCACCTGTGGCAGCCCGGTGGACACCGAAACCGCCGCGCTGCCCTTCGGCCTGCCACCGGAGATCATGGCGAATGCGGCAGACTTCTTGGCCGACAATGTGATCGGCAGGATGCGCATCACCGAGGGCATGCTGCGCACCTGGTTCAAGATGCTCGATCCGATGAACACCGTGCGCCGTCGCCGGGCGTTCCTGCGGCAACTCCACGACCGCGAGGCGCTGCTGCCCGACGAGCGCAGGCGGCGCTTCCTCGCCAAGGACGGGTGGGTCGGTTATCCGGGCCCGGCGGCCGCGGATCTGGTGCGCGAGTTCATCGGCAGGAATAGACTGCTTTCCGGCAGCATCGTCATCGGCGACCGGCTGGCGACACTGGCCGAAATCACCTGCCCCATACTCGCTTTCGCCGGCAAGTACGACACCATCGCGACACCGGCGGCGGTGCGCGCGGTAGGCCGCGCCGCGCCGAAAGCCGCCGCATACGAGGTCTGCGCCGTGGCGAGCCACTTCGGTCTGGTCGCGGGTAGCGGAGCAACCGGAGTGACCTGGCCGACCACGGCGCGGTGGATCACCTGGCTGGAGAACGGCGGACCACGCCCGGAGCTGGTCCAGGAAATCGAGGGGGCGCAACCAGCATCCGATGCCGAAGGTCGGCCGCAACCACCGGCCGGGGCGTTGGCGGACCGTCAGGTCTTGATCACCGGGGCCACCTCCGGAATCGGACGGGCCGCCGCCCTCGCGGTCGCCGCGGAGGGCGGCACCGTGCTGCTGATCGGCAGGCGCGGCCCCGAACTCACGCAGGTGGTCGAGGACATCCGAACCGGCGGCGGCAGCGCGTACGGATACCAGTGCGACATCACCGATGCCGCGGCCACCGGGCAGATCGTCGAGCAGATCCTCGAAAACCACGGCCACGTGGACATGCTGGTGAACAATGCGGGCCGCTCCATCCGGCGCTCACTCGGGCAGTCCACCGACCGCTTGCACGACTTCGAACGCACCATGGCGGTCAACTACTTCGGCGCGCTGCGGCTGACGCTGGCCTTGCTGCCACAGATGCGGGAACGCAAGTTCGGCCATATCGTGAACATCAGTACCGGAGCCGTCCAAGTGAGCGCACCGCGATTCGCGGCCTATCTGGCCAGCAAGGCGGCGCTGAACAAATTTACCGATGTCGCCGCCGCCGAAACCTCCAGCGACTGCGTCACTTTCACCACGATCCACTTGCCGCTGGTGCGCACACCGATGATCGCGCCCGGCGACTACCGGGCCTTCAAGGTCCGCACACCCGAATGGGCGGCGGGTCTCATTGTGAAAGCACTTGTCAAGCGCCCCAAGCGAATAGTGATGGCCAAGGCCGCGCTGTGGGAAGCCTGGGGATTGATCGCGCCACGGCACAAGGACCGCGTCATGCACCAGCGCTACCTGGCCACCGCCGAGCGCTGACCCATCCCGTGATCCGGAAACTCGAGAGCTGAGGACAGCGCATTGAACCTCGACAGATACCGCACCTTGATGGCCGATGTCGAAGCGGGTAAGAACGGCAAGGTCGGCAAGGCCATCCAGGCCGGAACCATCCGATGGTTGCTGCAACCGATGGCCAAGGGCGGTCGATCACCTGGTGGCGCGAGACCATCCGGCGCGAACTTCACCGGACTGCGAATCCTGGTGACCGGCGGCTCGTCCGGAATCGGCAGGGCCGCGGCGCACCGGTTCGCCGGACTCGGCGCGGAGGTCGTTGTCGTGGCGCGCCGGATCGCGGAATTGGACCGGCTCTGCGCCGAGATCACCGAGTCGGGCGGCATGGCGCACGCGATCGCCTGCGATCTCACCGACCCCGAGTCGGTCACCGCGCTCGCCGCGGAGGTGCGTACCCGGTGGAGCGGCATGGACGTCCTGGTCAACAATGCCGGCCGATCGATCCGGCGCAGCATCACCGACTCCTTACAGCGCTACGAGCAGGGCGAGCCGGGCGACCGGCGGATCCTGCACGACTTCGAGCGCACCATGGCGATCAACTACTTCGGCGCTGTCGCGCTGACCATGCAACTGCTGCCCGCCATGCTCGAGCGCGGCACCGGCCACATCATCAATGTCGGTACCGCGGGCGCGCACATGGGCAGCATGCCGAGGTACTCCGCCTATGGTGGTTCCAAAACGGCGCTGACCGCCTTCGGCCGCAGCCTCGGTGCGGAGCTGAGCAGCCGGGGCATCGCCGCGACAACGGTTCAGTTTCCGCTGGTGCAGACGCCCATGATCGATGAAACCGAGGATTACCGTGGTGTTCCGACTCTCGCCCCGGAGGCCGCGGCGGAATGGCTGGTGCGGGCAATCCGCACCAGACCGATCGCGCTGTATCCACGCTTCGCCGCACTGATGCGGGCCTACAGCGCGCTGTTTCCGACCGCAGCCGACCGCGCCCTGCTCATGGCATCGTGAACTGCTGCCGGTGCACCGACAACAGGGTGGTGCACCGGCTCAGATCGGCGTGACCTGCGAAACCAGCCAGTGGTCGTCGCTCTTGTCCAGGGTGACCCGGACCCGGCTGCCGGTGGAAGTGCCCTGCGGGGATTCCTGACTGGTGGTGACCTGGTTGAGGAAGATCAGGACAACCGCACGCGAGCGATCGGCCGAAACCACGCCGCGCGCCTCGGTGGTCGCCTTGACGCTGAGCTGTTTCTCCTTGGCACCCGGCGCGATGGCCTGCTTGATCAATTTCAGGTAGTCGTCGCGGAAGCTCGCCGAGAGCTGATCGGCCGCCTTCGGCAGCTCGGTGTCCACGGTCTTGTAGTCGTAGGTGAACATCGCCGACACCGTGCGGTCGGCCGCGTCGACCGCTTCGGTGCGTGACTGCTCCGATCGCCGATCATCCCAGTACCGATATCCGTTGATACCGGCCACGATTCCCGCCACGACCACGATCACGGCCGTGACGAGCAGCAGGATCTTGCCTCGTAGTCCACTCATCCCACGAACTCCACGTTGGACGCGGACAGCCCGGAATCGTTGCGGGTCACGGTGACCCGGAACCGGTAGAACCGCGTCTGCGGCTCGGCCTGACCCGCATTGGTCAGTGTCTGTTTTGCGGCGACGAGGATCTTTGCCGAGCCCTCGTCGTCGCTCTCGACCGCGGCCTCCACGATCTCGCCGTTGGAGACGACCTTGGCCTCCTTGACGATGTTGAGGAACGGGTCGACCCGACCGTCGAATTCGGTCTTGAACTGGCCGGAGGCGACCGAAAGGATCCGGTCGATGTCCTCCTTGGCGGAATCGGCCCTGATGGTGGTGAGGTTGAGGATCGCCTGCCTGGCGGTCTGGGTGTACTCGGTGCGGCGGGTATCGCGGTCGTCGACCGACTTCATCGCCATGACCGACCAGCCCGCGCCGATCACCGCGGCGACGGCCAGCAGTGCGCATGCGGCCGCGGCCAGGATGCGGGTGCGTCCCCCGCCTTCCTTCGTTTCCTCGGCCTGCCCGGAGTCGCCGGGCTCGTCGGCGTCCTTCGCGGTTTCCGCCTGTGATTTGCCGAGGTCGACCCGGCTGCCATCGACAGGCGTCGGCTCGGCGTCCGGCACACTCGAGGCGGCCGACGTCGCCGCGGCACCAGCAGTCGCGGTGTCCTCGGGTCCGGCCGCGGCGCCGAGCGCCACTGCGCGCGCCGAGAAGCCCTTCGCGACCCCGGACATCGAGTCTGCGGCAGCCACGGACTCGCCCGTCCCGGCCTCCTCGACCGGAGGCCCCGCCGAACGCACCGCGCGTCGCCGCGCGCGGTGAGTATCTTCGTTGATCTCACTCATCGTTGCTGCTCCTCAAGCATTGCCTGCCAGCTCGACGGTACCGTGCCCGATCCGCCCCGCCCGACGTCGCCTTGTCGGTAGGTGCGTCCGTCCGTACCGATGTATACGCCGGTGCCGGGGTCGTAGGGCTTAGCGGCCGCCGGCGTGCCGCCACCGTAGCTCGCGGGGGCGACGGGCACTGCGGCAGGCGCGATGGGCGCGCTCGCGGGGGCCACCGGCTGCACCGGACCGAACGGCGGGTTGTTCCCCTCCGGCACATACCCGGTGCGGCACAGCTCCGGAGTCGGAGCGCGCACACCCGGCACCTCCATGCAGGGTGTATTGCGGATACCGCGCACCTCGATGGGCGAATCCTGCGGCACCTTGCAGTACAGGCCGGGCGGGGTGCCGATCGAGTCCAGCTCACTCGGCGAGCGGCGCTGATCCGCGGGCAGGAACCCGGTGGTGCACGCGGGCGGATCGTTGACAACAGCCATGAAGTCGACCATCACGCCATATTCCATCGGTCCACGGATGATCGTCTCCAGTGCCGCGATCAACGGCGGGAAAACCACCAGAAGTTGTTCCAGCCCAGCGTGATACGTGACGGCGACCTGTCCGACACTGACCAGATTCCGCAACAACAACGGCAGCGTCGGTCGCAAGTCGTTGAACTGTGCGCTGACCCGCTGCATCGCGGCGGGACCGTCGCGCAGCAGATTGCGCAGCGCGGGATCGTGGGCGCGCAGTTGGTCGGTCACCGTGGCCAGATCGCGTGTCCACGAACGGATGGCCGCATCCGATTGAATTTGGGTGTCAAGCAGCGGCCCGATCTGATCCAGCAGCTTCTTGGTCGGTTCCGCACTGTTCTGCGCCTCCTGCACCAGCAGGGCCGCCGAATCGATGAACCGCTGCAGATCGGGGCCCGCACCGTTGAAAGCTTGGAATGCCTCGTCGATCACCTGACGCAGCCTGGTGTCGGCGACGCTGGACAGCAGCCGGTCGGTCTGGTCCAGCAGCGATCCCACATCCTGTGGCAGCTTGGTGCGATCCACCGGAATCACCGAGCCGGCGGCCAGGTTTCCGCCCTTGGGCTGCTCGACGGGCACCAGATCGACGTACTGCTCACCGATCGCGGAAACGCTGCGGATCCAGGCGTCCACATCGGACGGGATCTTGTAATCGCTGTCGATGGACAGTTCGGCCTCGACACCGTCCTCGGTGAGCCGAACTTCCTTGACCACACCGACATTCGTGCCGCGATACGCGACGTTCGCCGTTTGGTAGAGGCCGCCGGTCGCATCGAGGCGGACGATCACGTCGTAGCGTCCGATGCCGAACATCGCGGGCAGCTGGACATACATACCGCCCATCACCACCAGGCCGATCACTGTGAGCACGGCGAAGATCGACAGCTGGATGCGAACGAATCGGGTGAGCGTCATCGCCCCGGACCCCCTTGTGGCGCAGTGGCTCCCGGCAACGGCACGGTCAGTCCTGGAATGGCGGGCAGCCCCGGTATCGGCGGCAGACCAGGGATGGTCGGCGTTGGCCGGCCTTGGGTGGGCGGCGGTTGCAGTGGCCCGGTCGCCGGGTTCCCGTTCTGAGTGGCCGTATTGGGCGCGAAGCCGCCGAGGACACCTTCGACGCCGCCGAACCGGCCGCCGAGCGGTGTTCCGGTGAGCCAGTTGGTATCCAGCCGTTTCCCGGTCATATCTATGGTGATGTACAGGTTGAGGTAGTCACCCTTGATCGCGTTGTCGAGGTTCTTCATCGGGAACGGGAACGTGAGCAGGATCTTGAGCGACTCGATGAGATTGTCGCCGGTGTCGGCGAGTGTCTGCAGCAGCGGCGCGAGGCTGCGCAGATTCGACTTCAGGTTCTCACCGCCCGCCGCGACGATCCGCTGCGTGACATCGCTCAGCTCACCGAGCGCGGTGATCGCGGCGGTGATGTTCGCGGTGCGATCGGCGAGCACGGTGAGCGCGGGGTGGATCTGCTCTATTCCGGCGGCCAGCACATCACGCTGCTGGACGAGTTGACCGCCGAGGCGATCCAATCCGCTCATGGCCCTGATGATGTCGTTGCGCTGCGCGTCGAGATTGGTAGTGAGTTCGGCCAGCTGCGGCAGCAGATCACGGATGTCGTTCTCGCGACCGTGCAACGCGGCGTTGAGCTCGCGGGTGATCGTCTCCAGCTGCGAAATGCCTCCGCCGTTGAGCACCACCGACAGCGACGAAAGCACCTGCTCGGTGGTCGGGTAAATGCCGGCGCGGTCCAGTGGAATGAGGTCACCAGCGCGCAGTTGCCCCTGCGGTGCGACATCGGTCGGCGGGGCCAGCTCGAGATGGTTGCTGCCGAGCAGGCTGGTCTGACCGATCTTCGCGACCGCGTTGGCCGGCAGCTTCACATCGGGATTGATCGAAACGGTGACCAGCGCATGCCAGCCCTCCACCTCGATCTTGGTCACCGTCCCGACCGGCACGTCGTCGACGCGCACCGGTGAATTCCTGGTCAGCGTTGTCACATTCGGCATCTGGATGCGCACCGCGTAGGAGCCCTTCTCGGTCCCCTGGGTGCCGGGCATCGGCAGCGAATTCAGACCGTCCCACTGGCAGCCGGAGACGCCGAGCGTCACCGCGATGCCAATGGCGAGGGCACCTATCCTGCGCATCGAACGCGGTCGCATCATCGCCCTCCTCCCGGAATGGCCAGTCCCTCTAGCCCACTCGGCACGGTTACCGGCGCCTGCTGCGGTGCCGTCGATGGTGCCCGCGCCGCCAGGCTCGGCGGGCTGTACACCAACTGGTTGGGGAACGCGGTTACGCTGGAGGCCGGATTCAGCAGTATCGGCGCGTAATTCATGGCCAGCGAGCTGATCACGGGTGCAAGGTATTGGGCACACAGATCGGCGGAGCGGTTGGAATCATTGGCCTCCAGCGCCCGGATCGATCCGCACAGGAAGCTGAGCGGATCCGCGGTGTTGTTCAGTGCGATCGCCCCGCTGACCGTACCGGTCGCCGGCTTGTAGATCTGATAGAAGTTCACCAGTGCCGTCGGTCCCGCGTGCAGTACCCGCTCCAGTTCCGGCTGCTTGTCCACCAGCGTCTGCGTGACGTCGGCCAGCCGCTGCACGCCCTCGGTGAGTTCGGCGCCGCTGCCCTCCAGGAATCGCTTCACATCGGCAAGGGCCACATCCAGATTGTCCAGTCCGGCACCGAGATCCGTGGAGACACCGGCCAGCACCGAGGACACCGAGGCGAGCCTGCCGCCGAATTGCACGATCTGTTCGTTGCTCGACGACAGCACCTCGACGAACTTCTGCAGATTCCGGATAGTGCCGAAAAGGTCGGTGCGGCCGTCGGACAGCGTGCTCAAGGTCGCCGACAGCTCCCGCAACGTGTCGCGCAGCTTCTGACCGTTGCCGTCCAAATTATCGGCGGCAGTGTTGATGAAGCGCCCGAACGAACCCTGCGTGTCGTCGCCCACCGGGCCGAGAGTCGTTGCCAGCTTGGACAGCTCGGCCTTGATGTCGTCCCACTCGACGGGCACCGCGGTGCGATCGAGCCCGATCTCCGCGCCGTCGCCCAGCTTCGGGCCACCGGTGTAGGCGGGTGCGAGCTGAATGAACCTGGCCGAAACCAACGACGGCGAAATGATCACCGCGCGGGCGTCGGCAGGAATGTCGACCCCGCGATCGATGGTCATCCGCACCTTCACCCGGTCGCGGCCGGGGTCGATCGCATCGATGCTGCCGACCTTGACGCCGAGCACCCGCACATCGTCACCCGCGTACAAACCCGTCGTCGACGGGAAGTATGCGGTGATCGTGGTCTTCCCGATCCGGAGGATGCCGCTGTACGCGCCGGTCAGCACCAGGGCGGCGACCAGCACTCCCGCGACGGCCAGCACCCAGCGCGGCAGCTTCCGAACAGTGGTCAGCATGCTCATCGCGGCGGCTCCTGGACTGCGGGCCCGATCGAGGGTCCCGGGTTCGTGAAGATATTGCGCAGGTCCTCCGGGAGATGCTGCGGCCATACCAGGGCATCGACAAGCGGCTGCAGTTCGGTGCTCGACGCGTTCACCACGTAGGCGTTGAACCAAGGTCCGTTGCCGACCTGTTCACCGAGCGCCGCCGAATATGGTCCGAGTCCATCGAGCGCCTCGCTGAGGTTCTGCTTATTGCGCTGCAGCAGCGCGAGCACCGAATTCAACTTGTCCAGCGCCGGTTTCAGCTGCGCCTCGTTATCGGCGACAAGTCCGGACAGCTGCTGGGACACACCATTGACGTACACGATCAACTGCGCGATCGCGCCGCGGCGTCGATCCAGCTCGCCGAGCAGGTCGTTGCCGTCCAACAGGAGTGCGTTGATCTGGTTGCTCCGGTCGGCGAGGATCTTCGTGACGCTCTGCGCACGGGTCAGCAGCTCCGACAGCGCCTGATCACGGGCATTGATGCTGCGCGACAACGCGGTCACCCCGTCCAGCGCGGAACGCAGCGGCGCGGGGGTGTCGGCGAAGGTCGCCGACAGTGCGTCGAGGGTCTTGTCGACCTGATCCATATCCAGCCCCTGCACCGTGCGGCCGAGGTCGCCGAGCGCGTCGTTGAGCGAATACGGAGAGGTGGTGCGCTCCAGCGGAATCGTGTCGTCGGCACGCAATGCGCCCGAACCCTCCGGTGTCACCTCGAGCGACTTGCGGCCGAGCACGGTGTTCGTCTTGACCGCGGCAGAGGTCTTCTGTCCCAACACGATCGACTCATCGAGGGTGAACCGGACCAGCACCTTGGCCCCGTCCAGATGGACATCCTCCACCCGGCCCGAGCGCACCCCGGCGACCTGCACCGGGTCGCCGGGCACCAAACCACCCGCGTCGGCGAAGTACGCCGTGAAGGTGGCGCCCCCGCGAATGAACGGCAGCCGGTCGAATTGCAGTGCCGACAGTGCCACCGCGATCGCGACGACAATGCCGACGACGCCGATGGTGATGGCTGGTGATCGCTTCTCGTTCATTTGTTCGGCGCACACCTTCCGGTCGTCTGCTCCCCGGGCAGGTTGACCTGTATCACCTTGCCGTCGGGGCCATCCACGAGCATGTTCGTGCCGCAGATGTAGAGCTGCAGGAACGAGCCGTAGGCGCCGATGCGGATCAGCTGCTTATAGGTGGCGGGCAGGCGTTCGAGCACCCACTGCACGGTGTCGGAACCACCGTCGAGATTGGTGGCCAGGCGCCCGGTCTGCTCGATGGTCGCGCGCAGATCCGGACGCGCCTGACCGAGCAGATCAGTGAGATCGCGCGTGGCTCCGGCGATTCGGGGCAGTGCGTCACCGATCGGATCCCGTTGGGCGGCCAAACCGCTGACCAGGCGCTGCAATTCGTCGAGTGTGGTGGCGAACTGGTCGCCGCGCTGGTCGATGGTCTCCAACACCGTGTTCAGATTGTTGATCACACTGCCGATCAACGCATCGCGGTCGGCGAGGGTCTTGGCGAACGAGCCGCCGCTGTTCAACAGCTGCACCAGCGTGCCACCCTGGCCCTGGAAGATCTGCAGCAGCGCATTGGTCAGATCGTTGACCTGCCCGGGATCGAGGCCACGGATGAGCGGCTTGAAGCCACCGAGCAGCATGTCCAAGTCGAGCGCGGGCGCGGTCTGCTCCTTGCCGATGGTGCCGCCGTCGGCGAGCACATGCGTCGAGCCGGGTCCTTCGAGCAGTTCCATATACCGGTCGCCGACCAGGTTTTCGTACTTGATCGTCGCGCGTGTGCTTGCGAGCAACCGGTACTTGCGGTCGACATCGAACTCGACATGCGCCAGATGGTCCTTGCCCACCTTGATCGAGGTGACCGTGCCGACCGGCACGCCGGCGATGCGCACCTTCGAGCCGGGCAGCATCCCCGACGAGCTGGTGAACACCGCGTGGTATCCGTACTCCCTCGCGAAACGCACCTGGCTGAACACGATCGCGAGCCCGGCGAAGACCAGCGACATCACCAGGGTGAAGATGGCCAACTTGATTGCTGTTCCAGTATTTTTCACGGCGTGGGCACCCCCGGCAGCCCGGCGAACAACAGCTGGAACACCCTGGGCGCCTCGTTCAATCGCGGCGATCCCGTGTTCGGCTGGTACACCGTGCCCTGGCTGGTATCGGTGACGACATAGTCGGCGTGGCTGCCGGGCACTCGGTTCACGACGCCTTCGCAGTGCGGACCGCCGGTGGCGTTCACCTTCGGCAGATCATCCGGATAGGTATAGGGCTTGGCGCCGAACATGAAGTTGGTGTTCATACCGATGCCTGGCTTTATGCCGCCGAACATGGCCTCGGCCGTCGGCATCAGCGGACCGATGCCATTGATGACGCAGCCGAGTGCGGGCGCGTACTCCCTCAGCAGACTGGTCGTCGGCTGCAGCAGATCCAGCGCGGTGACGAGCTGATTCTCGTTCTCCCGCAACACCGAGCCGGTGGTGTCGGCCAGGCCGATGAGGTTCACCAGCACGTTGTCCAGGCCGCTCTGCTCGTCGACGAAGGTGTTGCTCGTCGTGATGAGGTTGTTCACGGTGCGCAGGAGGTCGGGAACGGTGTCGGCGTAGAGCTCGGTGACATCGGCCGTCTTGATCAGATCCTGTTGCAGGGTAGGCAGATACGGGTTGATGTCCTTCAGGTACGCGTCGCTGCGTGCAAGTAGCTCACCCAGCTTCTGACCCCGCCCCTGCAGCGCGGTGCCGAGCGCGGTCATCGTCGCGTTCAGTTTCTCCGGCTCGATCTTGCCGAGCAGGTCCGACAGATGCTGGAACAAGGTGTTGAATTCGACGGTCACCGCGGCGGCGGTCACGGTCGCCCCGGGCTGCAGTGACGTCGACGAGGGCTGCTGCGGCACGGTGAAGTTGATGTACTTCGCGCCGAATACGGTGGTGGAACGGATGTCGACGCCCGCATTCGACGGAACCAGTTTCAGCAGTTCCGGATCCAGCGCGAGCTTCAGCTTCGCACCGTCGCCGGTCTGGTTGATCGCCGAAACACGGCCGATCTCCACCCCACGCACCTTCACCTTGGCGTCGGGGTCCAGGACCAGGCCACTGCGCGGTGCGTCGACCGTGACGGTGACCGTCTTGGTGAAGCCGCCGACGAACATGATCATTGCGACGGCGGCGATGGCGACCAGGGTGAGCACCATCGCGGCGCCCGCCAGTTTCAGGCCGAGCCCACCGCGCATGGCTGCTGCCAGGCCGCGTTCTGCTTGCTTCGATTGCGCCATACCGCTTTACCCGGAGAGATGGAAGTTGCCGGAGGTGCCATAGATGGCCAGCGAGATCAACAGTGTCACCGTGACCACCGCGACCAACGAGGCCCGCACCGCATTACCTACCGCGATTCCCACACCGACCGGCCCGCCCGCGGCGTGATAGCCGTAGTAGGTGTGAATCATCATGACCGCCAAGGCCATGAAGATCGCCTGCGCGAACGACCAGAGGATGTCGCTGGGAATCAGGAACGTCGAGAAGTAGTGGTCGTACACGCCCGCGGATTGCCCGTAGATGACCACCGTCGCGAACCGGCTCGCGATGAACGAACAGATGACCGCCAGCGCGTACAGCGGCACGATCGCGATCATCCCGGCCAGCACTCTGGTGCCGACCAGGTAGGGCACCGGCCGGATCGCCATCGATTCCAGCGCGTCGATCTCCTCGGCCACCCGCATCGCGCCCAACTGCGCGGTCGAGCCCGCACCGATGGTTGCGGCGAGGCCGATGCCCGAAATCACCGGCGCCGCAATGCGTACGTTGATGAACGCCGCGAAGAATCCGGTCAGTGCTTCGACACCGATATTGCCCAGCGAGCTGTAACCCTGAACGGCAATGGTGCCGCCGGTGAACAGGGTGAGAAATCCGACGATGACAACGGTGCCGCCGATAACAGCCAAAGCACCTGTGCCCATGCTGATCTCGGCGATCAATCGGATCGTTTCGGTCCGATAGTGCACCAGCGCACGCGGGATGGATCCCAGCGTCTGCGCATAGAACACCGCATGCTTGCCCATCGAATCGAGTGAGCCAGAAACTCGACGCACTCGCCGCACCATACGCGGGAACCGGGATTCGATCACGAATGCCATGTGATCACCGCGCCGAGAACTTGATACCGACGGCGGTGACCACGACATTCACCACGAACAGGGCCATAAAGGCGAAGACGACGGTCTGATTCACCGCATCACCGACACTCTTGGGACCACCTTTGACATTCAGGCCCAGATAACACGCCACCAGCCCGGCGATCAGTCCGAACAAGCCGGCCTTCACCTCGGAGATGATCAGTTCGGGCAGATGGGTGAGCAGCGTGATGCCGTTGACGAAAGCGCCGGGGTTCACATCCTGCAGCAGCACCGAGAACAGAAAGCCGCCGACGATGCCGATGGTGCAGACCAGGCCGTTGAGCATCAGTGCGACGAAGGTCGAGGCCAGCACGCGCGGCACCACCAGTCGTTGAACCGGGTCGATGCCGAGCACGCGCATCGCGTCGATCTCTTCGCGGATCGTTCGGGCGCCGAGGTCGGCGCAGATCGCGGTGGCGCCTGCGCCTGCCACGATGAGCACGGTGACGATCGGTCCCACCTGGGTGACCGCGCCGAATGCCGCACCGGCGCCGCTGAGGTCGGCGGCGCCGATTTCGCGAAGCAGGATGTTCAGCGTAAAGCTGACCAGCACCGTGAACGGAATGGCGACGAGCAGCGTCGGAACGATCGAGACACGGGCAATGAACCAGGCTTGATCAATGAATTCGCGCCCTTGGAAAGGGCGTCGAATGCTTGCGCGGGCGACGTCGGCGACCAGTTCGAAAAAACCGCCCACCGCACGCAACGGCACAGCGAGGACCTCGTTCATTCGCGATCCTCCTTGATCATCCTGCTTGCACAGCTCACAGCGTGATGCCCCCTCGAGGCGTCGTTGCCTCAACGATTAGAACATGTTCATTTTGTCGTAGGAAGCTTTTCGCCAACTTTGAACTGCACTTCTCTTAGACGCGAGGATCTCAATTTGAAACGTGTGTCAGAAATGCATGACCTGGGCCCTGTGAGCCGTGGCACACCCTTGACTCCCATGTCTACCAAGCGCCAGGCCGGCGATCAACAGTTGGTCACATGATCAGCATGTCGACCGATGGCACCCGCCATCAGCGAGCGAATCAGCCGAGATCGAGTAATGAGGATGCGGAAAATGTACGACCTTCCGCCCGATCGGCGAAGTACCCGCCGAGCGTGGCGGCCAAATCGTTCGCTGACCATTGGTCACCTGCCGCGTCGAACCGCCGCTCGACCGTCGGCGGCGCCATCAGCGCGACCATCGGCCCGTACACCACGAAGACCTGGCCATTGACCGCGTCGGCGGCGGGCGAGGCGAGGTAGGTGACCAGTCTGGCCACATGCTCCGGCGCGAGCGGATCGACGCCACCCTCGGGCGCCGCACTGAACACAGCCTCGGTCATCGCGGTCCGCGCCCGTGGGCAGATGGCGTTGGCCCGCACGCCGAAGCGGGAGAGGCCGCGTGCGGCGGACAACGTCAGCGCGGTGATGCCCGCCTTCGCGGCACCGTAGTTGGCCTGCCCCTCGGGCCCGAGCAGTCCCGCCTCCGACGAGGTATTGACGAGCCTGCCGTAGATCGGCGCGCCCGCTTCCTTGGATTTGGCGCGCCAATAGGCTCCCGCATTGCGGGACAACAGGAAATGGCCGCGCAGATGCACCGCAATCACCGCGTCGAAGTCCTCGTCGGACATGTTGAACAGCATCCGGTCGCGGGTGATGCCCGCATTGTTGACCACGATGTCGACACCGCCGAACGCCTCGTCCGCGGTACGGATGAGCGCATCGGCCGTCGAACGCTCGGCAATGCTGCCCGCGACGAACTCCGCCTTGGCGCCGAGCGCCCTGATCTCGGCGAGGGTGTCGGCGACCGCATCCGACTCCGACAGGTCGTTGACCACCACCGACGCGCCCGCGGCAGCCAGGGCGAGCGCCTCGGCCCGGCCCAGCCCCGCGCCGGACCCGGTCACGATCGCCACCCGCCCGGCGAGGTCTGTGTTGCCCATCACTTCTTCATCGCTCACGGCTGCACCTCGCTAGCGCTCGGCTCCGCCGTGCGCGATGCGCGCCCTGTGTTCTTGGTTCGCTCGCTGCGCTCACTCACGGGCCGACTCTAGAACGTGTTCCTATCTAGAGCAAGGACCGGGCTACTCCAGCCGCAGCGCAGCCTTCGGACACTGCGCCACTGCATCCTCCACATCGGCGAGCCGGTCGGCGGGTACCTCCGCCGCCACAATGTGCAGCACGTCCTCGTCGTCGAGTTCAAAGACGTCGGGGGCGATTCCGACACAGATTCCGTTCGCCTCGCACTGGTCCAGATCGACACTGACCTTCATGGCAACTCCTTTGACAAGACTGTGATCGAAGCCTAACAACCCGAGGTGACGGCGTGTGCCGTCATCAACCGGATTCACCCTCAATACTGGAACATGTTTCAGTTCATATGCAATGATCGGTTGAACCCAATCGAACGAAGGCATGAGGTATTTGCCATGCGCATTGCGTACACGCCGCAGCAGGAACAGCTCCGCGAGGAGCTGCGCGACTACTTCGCGCGGCTGATCACCCCGGAGCGCCGTGCGGCGCTGAGCTCGCAGACCGGCGAGTACGGGCAGGGCAACGTGTACCGCGAGGTCGTGCAGGAAATGGGCCGCGACGGCTGGCTGACCCTGGCTTGGCCGAAGGAGTTCGGCGGCCAGGACCGGCCGACGATGGACCAGCTGATCTTCACCGACGAGGCGGCCATCGCGGGCGCGCCGGTGCCGTTCCTGACCATCAACTCGGTCGCGCCGACGATCATGCACTACGGCAGCGAGGAGCAGAAGAAGTTCTTCCTACCCAAGATCGCGGCGGGCGAACTGCACTTCGCTATCGGCTACTCCGAGCCCGGCGCGGGCACCGACCTGGCCAGCCTGCGCACCTCCGCGGTGCGCGACGGCGACGACTATGTGATCAACGGTCAGAAGATGTGGACCAGCCTGATCGCCTATGCCGATTACATCTGGCTCGCTGTGCGCACCGACCCGACCGCCAAGAAGCACAAGGGCATCAGCATGCTCATCGTGCCGACCACGGCCGAGGGCTTCTCCTGGACACCGGTGCACACCATGGCGGGCCCGGATACCAGCGCCACGTATTACCAGGACGTCCGCGTCCCCGCCAGCTCGCTGGTCGGCCAGGAGAACGGTGGCTGGGCGCTGATCACCAACCAGCTCAACCACGAGCGGGTGGCACTCACCTCGGCAGGACCGCTCGGCCTCGCGCTGAGCCAGACCGTGGAGTGGGCACGCAACACCAAATCGGCCGACGGCCAGCGGGTGATCGACAAGGAGTGGGTGCAGCTCAACCTCGCCAGAGTGCACGCCAAAGTCGAGTACCTGAAACTGATGAACTGGGAGATCGCCAGCCGCGCCGATGCGGGCGGCGACGCCGCGCCACGTCCGTGGGATGCCTCCACCTGCAAGGTGTACGGCACCGAACTGGCCACCGAGGCCTACCGGCTGCTGATGGAGATCCTCGGCCCGCAGGCCTACCTGCGGCAGGACTCCCCCGGCTCCGTGCTGCGCGGGCGACTCGAGCGGATGCACAGGGCCGCGCTGATCCTCACCTTCGGTGGCGGCACCAACGAGGTCCAGCGCGACATCATCGCCATGACCGCCCTCGAGCAGCCGGCCTCGGCACGCTGAGCGAGACTTTCGAAAGTAGGTAGATCGCCATGGATTTCACCCCCACCGAGGCCCAGCTCGATCTCGCTCGATTGACCGGCGAGGTGTGCGGCAAGCTGGTCACCGCCGACCGGCTGCGCGAACTCGACAAGACAGCCGTGCGTTTCGACGAACCGCTGTGGGCCTCTCTTGCCGAAACCGGCGTGCTGGCAGCGGCGCTGCCGGAGACGGTTGGCGGCAACGACTTCGGGCCGCTGGAGCAGAACGCCATCCTGCGTGAGCTCGGAAAGTATGTCGCCGCGGTGCCGTACCTGTGGTCGGTTGTGCTGGGTGCCGGCGCGCTGGCCGCGTTCGGCAATGACGCGCAACGCGATTGGGCCACCCAGGCCGGTGCGGGCAGCGCGATCCTCACGGCGGCACTGGCCGAAGAGCAGAACTGGGAGCCGACCAAGCCGACAACCACGGCGGTCGAGGGGGGTGGCGGCTGGCGGGTGACCGGCGCCAAGCTCGCGGTGCCGTTCG
This sequence comes from Nocardia sp. CWNU-33, assembly GCF_046764895.1. Taxonomy (NCBI): domain Bacteria; kingdom Bacillati; phylum Actinomycetota; class Actinomycetes; order Mycobacteriales; family Nocardiaceae; genus Nocardia; species Nocardia sp. CWNU-33. The sequence goes on from NZ_JBKOQN010000001.1 coordinate 606,021, forward strand.
CCGCGCAGGCCGCCAGGGTCCTGGTCCCGGCAACGGTTTCCGGCCGTGCCGCGGTGTTCCTCGTCGATCCGTCCGACGCATCGGTCCAGCTTGCCGCCCAGCAGGTGACCGACCTGAGCGCCGAGTACTCGCTCGAATTCACCGACACCCCTGCCGAATTGGTCGGCACCGTCGACAACGGCGCCGAGATCCTGGACTGGCTGCTGACCAGGGCCTGGCTCGGACTGAGCTCCCAGCAACTCGGCACCGTCGAACGCGCACTGGAACTCGTCGCCGACTACGCCCGCGAGCGTGAGCAATTCGGCAAGGCGGTCGGCAGCTTCCAGGCCGTTGCGCAGCGCCTGGCCGACGGCTACATCGACGTACAGGGCCTGCGCCTGGCCGTCACCCAGGCCACCTGGCAGCTGTCGGAGAACCTACCGAGCGCCGCGGCTGTGCACACCGCGAAGTTCTGGGCGGCCGATGCGGGCCACCGCGTCGCGCACACTGTCGTGCACGTGCACGGCGGCGTCGGCATCGACCGCGACCACATCGTGCACAACTACTTCACCGCCGCCAAGCACAACGAATTCGCACTGGGCGCGGCCACCGACCACCTCCGGGCCATCGGCTCTCTCCTCGCGGAAACTCCTGCCTGACCCAGGAACTCCGCACCCGAATCGGCCCGCCGGTCCTGCCCCGGCGGGCCGATTGCTGTGGTAACTCACTGATGACCGCGGCCCTGTCGCGATTATTTCGGCCCTATTCGTTGGACTGCCGGTTGCGAAGGCCTGCGGTGTGAGCAGTCAGCGGTCGAACTCGCCGTGCGCCGCAGCGACTGTGAAGGCCGACCACTCGGCCGAAGTGAACAGCAACGCCGGGCCGGAGGGGTTCTTCGAATCACGAACGCCAACAAGGTTATTCGAGAGGAATGCGACCTCGACACAGTTCCCTACAGCGCCGCTACGACTGCTCTTGAACCATTCGGCACCGGCCAGATCGATGTTCACATGTACTCCTTCGCGACCTGCCGAAGCAGGCTCCGGCCGGCCACCTCATCCAGAGCCTGGTGGCGAATGCTCTCGTACGCCTGATGGTACCGCCGTACGATATCTGCCTTCGTCAGATACAGATCGCCAGCGAAGTTCTCGACATAGACAACAAGAGGCTCGATCGGCTCCCCTTCGCTGTCGACACCGAACTCGAGATTGATGAACGGGCCAACCGCCACCCCCAACGGAAGGCCCGCGCTGAAGGGCAGGATTCGAATGCTGACGTTCGGCCGAGCATCCATATCCGCGGGTGCCCACCGCATCAACCGCTAGCGCCGACGCCGAGCCGACCGTCGATACCACGGCGCTGATCACCCTGTTCTCACTAGTATTACGTAATAAGCGTATTACGGATGCAGCCCGAGGAGGCTACTGTGCTGCTCAACAGCAAAGGCCAGGTAACGATCCCCGCCCAGCTTCGTGCCAAGCACAATCTGCGCGAGGGCGATGACGTAGAGATCGTCGAAGTCGATGGCACGCTCCGGATCGTGCGTACCGAAGGTGCCCCCACCCGAGGCCAACGCCTTGTCCGTCGGCTGCGCGGCACCGCAGCGAGCCGAGATATCGAAGGCATGAGCACCGACGAGATCATGGACCTGCTCCGTGGCGAGTAGTCCGACACCCATCGCCGGACCGGCCACCCTGATCGACTCGTGCGTCCTGCTCGATGTCATGACCGACGACGAGAAATGGGGCGCGTGGTCAGCGGATCGAATCACCGAGGCCCTCGATTCCGGGCGGGTTGTCATCAACCCGATCATCTACGCCGAAGTTTCCGTCGGATACGACACCGTCGAAGATCTGGACGATTTGCTGCCTGCCGATGAGTTCGAGCATGAAGCACTGCCGTTCCGTGCCGGCTTTCTGGCAGGAAAGGCATTTCAGCGCTACCGCCGCAATGGTGGCGAGAAGCGCTCCCCGATGTCCGACTTCTACATAGGCGCGCACGCCGCTGTCGCCGGTTATCGACTGCTGACACGCGATACTGCCCGGTATCGGGGCTACTTCCCGACCGTAGAGCTGATCACGCCCGACTCCTGAACACGCCGCAACATCAGATGGGTCGCTGATCGACTTCGACACTGACCTCCAGTGCATGGTCGGCCGCCGTGAATTTCGTCGAGTGCCGCCCCGAACTGGCTTCGATCGGGCTCGAGGTCAGATACCGCTGCAGCGTCGGTGCGATATCCACGATGATTTGCTCCCGCGAAAGCCCGACCACCGGCGGCAGCCGCAGCACGTAGCGGCACAGGGCAAGCCCGAGCAGTTGGGTCACGATCAATCCGCCGCGGCGCTGCGCATCGGCGGGGTCGCCCAAGCGCAGCACAGCAGGCAACACCTGCTCCGCGAAGACCTGCCGGAAGCGTTCGCTCACTGCTTCGTCGGCGATGGAGGATCGCAGCAAAATCAGCAGGACCTTGTTGTCGGGCTGGTCCTCCCAGATCGCCAGAAAGCGGCGGACCAGCAACTCGCCCACAGCGTCCGGCTCCGCGGACGCCAGATCGGGCAGATTCAGTTCGACGTCGACCGCGGCGGCGAACAGACCGTCCTTGCTGCCGAAGTAGCGCATCACCATGGACGGATCGATCGCAGCGTCAGCCGCGATGGCGCGAATGGTCGCCTTGCGAAAGCCCTCCGCTGCGAAGCGGGCGCGGGCGGCTTCGAGGATCGCCGCCCGGGTGGCATCGGAGCGGCGCGCAGGCTGTTGATCTGGGACGACGGTCATGCCAACAAGTGTATGCCAACAAGTGTTGACTTTCGAGAGCGGGCCGGTCTACCGTTAAGCCAACAAGCGTTGGCCCACAGATGTTGACCAAGGAGTTCCGATGAGCACCACCCCGAGCAACGAACTGCCGGACACCACCTCCGTGGTGATCGTCGGCGCCGGGCCCGCCGGACTGACCGCCGCGATCACGCTGGCCGACGCTGGTATCGACTTCGTGCTGCTGGACCGGCTCGCCGAGGGCGCCAACACCTCTCGCGCCGCCGTGGTGCACGCACGGACCCTCGAGGTACTGCGCGAGCTCGGCATTGCCGATGAACTCATCGCACGCGGCATCGTGGTACCCACCTTCACCGTGCACGACGGCGGGCGGACGCTGGCCACCGTGCGCTTCGACGGACTGCCTACCGAGTACCCCTACACCCTCATGGTTCCGCAGGACACCACCGAGACGGTGCTGCTGGACCGGCTGCGCAAGGCGGGCGGCGAGGTGCGCCGGCCATACCAGGTGACCAAGATCGCCGACGAGAACAACGGCGTCACGGTGGATTACGAAGACGGCGCGGGCGCACCGGGGACCATCAGGGCCGACTACGTGATCGGCGCCGACGGTATGCACAGCGTCGTCAGGGAGCAAGCGGGCATCGGGTTCACCGGCGACACCTACCCGGCCTCCTTCGTGCTCGCCGATGTCAGGATGGACTGGCCGATCGCGCGAAACGAAGTGGCGCTGCACCTTTCCCCCGAGGGCGTCACCGTCGTCGCGCCACTGCCCGACGACGCCGAACCGAACCGCTACCGGGTCGTCGCCACCCTCGACCAAGCCCCCGAACACCCGGACGCCGCCGATATCCAGTCGATCCTCGATGCCCGCGGCCCCGGTGGCGCAGTGAAAGTCCGTGAGGTGCTGTGGAGCTCACGCTTCCGGGTGCACCACCGCGTCGCCGACCACTATCGCGCAGGCCGGGTGCTGCTGGCAGGCGACGCCGCGCACGTGCACAGCCCGGCGGGCGGACAGGGTATGAACACCGGTATTCAGGACGCGGCCTTCCTCGGCCCGTTGCTCGTTCGAGTCATCCAAGGCGAGCCGGCGGCCATCCTGGACGCCTACGAAGCCACCCGGCGCCCAGTGGCACTCGGCGTCGTCGCCTTCACCGACCGGATGACCAAGATGGCCACCCTGCGCCCGCGGCCTGCCCGCCTGCTCCGCAATACCGTCATGTCGCTCGTGATCCGCATCCCCGCGGTCCGCAACAAGCTGGCCTTCCAACTGGCCGAGCTCGCCAACCGCTGAGTCACCGAGACCGAAAAGATCGGCCCGCCAGGACAACTGGCGGGCCGATCTGCTGGAATTCCTACTGGATGCCCGCTCGCGCCGCGAATACGGAGCCGTCGGCGAAGTCGACCTGCCGATCGGCGTTCGACAGTGCGGTCACCACGCAGGTCCCGAACGACCCGGAGCGATCGAACAGAGTCGCACTGCCGACAGCAATCCCGTCGGCACTGATGTGACTGTCGGCCTCCAATCCGATCTCCGGCCCGATAGCGGGCCGCGCCAGCGCGAGCGTCAGATCGGTGTTGATGAACCCGATGCCCTCGCTGCCCCAGTTGGTCATCATGCTCGTCGCCTCACCGATCATCGCGGCGCCGGCGAACGGCGAAGACGTCTCCCCCTCGATCACCGACATCGGCACCTGCCAGGTGCGCTTGCGCCCGCCGTTCTGATGCTCGCCGATCCGCGACGACCAGCCATCGGCTCGACCGTCGCTGTTCCACAGCGGCGGGGTCGGTCCGTCGGCGATCGGTACCTCGGGCGGCCGCGGTCCCTCGCCCCTGGTCCAGACCTCTCCCGGCGGCTGCACCGACCGTTTCAAGAAGATCGCCGTCGCGCGAGCCACATCCGCGCCGTCCTGCATCAGCGCGGCATCGGCGACCCGGATCCGCTTCCCCTCCCTGACCAGCTCGGTCACTACAGTGACCGGCTTGTTCAGCGTCGGCCGGAACAGGTCGACCGTCAACCGGGCGGGCGTGAATTCGGCCGAACAATGCTGCAGTTCCAGCGCCCGCGCCAGGAGGCCACAGATCGCAGGCCCATTGATCATCGTCGACGACCACGCGCTGGCAGCGAACGGCAGGGGCTCGAAGCCGTGTCCGGTCGCGGCGAAAAATGCATAGGGCGTTGCCAATTCGATCTCCTGTCTACCGCTCGCGACTGCTGGCAGATCGCTTGGACCAACACCGCAGACGACTGCTGAAACGGCAAAGGCCGCCGCATGTCGCGGCAGCCCTCGCCGGTAGCGCCTCGCCCCTACTTCTTACTTGCTGCTCGCCTCGAGGTGATCATCGGCGGCGCGCACCTCGGTCTGCTCCTTGGCCCAGCGGTAATCCGGCTTGCCTGCGGGCGAGCGCTTGATCTCGTCGACGAACCACAGGCTGCGCGGCTGCTTGTAGGGCGCGATCTCATTGGTCAGCATGGGGCGTAGCTCTTCCAGTGACGGGCGGCTGCCGCCACGGCACTGCACAACAGCGACGACCCGCTGCCCCCAGCGCTCGTCATCGACGCCGACCACCAACGCGTCGAAGATCTCCGGGTGCGACTTGAGCGCACCTTCGACCTCTTCCGGGTAGATCTTCTCGCCACCGCTGTTGATGCTCACCGAACCGCGACCGAGCATCGTCACGGTGCCGTCCTCCTCGACCCGCGCATAGTCGCCCGGGATCGAGTAGCGAACGCCGTTGATCTCCTTGAAGGTTGCCGCCGTCTTCGCCTCGTCCTTGTAGTAGCCGAGCGGAATGTGCCCGCTGCGGGCGAGAATGCCGACCACACCCGAACCCGGCTCCACCGGGTTGCCGTCCTCGCCGAGCACCACGGTGGACGCATCGATCTTCACACGGGGCCCACCGGTGTGCGTCGCCCCCTTGGTGACGATGGACAGTCCACCGAAACCGGTCTCCGAAGAGCCGATGGAGTCCGAGAGCATCCGGTTCGGTAGCAGCTCGAGGAACTGGTCCTTGAGGGCCGGGGAGAACAGCGCCGCACTGCTCGCCATCACGTAGAGGGTCGAAAGATCATAGGGCTTACCGGTTTCCGGGTTGCCCTCGATCAACGCATCCAGCATCGGCCGTGCCATCGCGTCACCGGTGATGAAGATGAGATTGATGCCGTGGCGGTCGATGTGCTGCCACACGCCGTGCCCGCTGAACTCGGGGATCATCACGGCCTTGCCGCCGCCGAACAGGCTGTGGAAGGTGGCCCATTGCGAGCCGCCGTGGATCATCGGCGGAATCGGGAAGCGCACCATCTGCGGGTTGGCCGCGCCGACCTTGGCCAATTCCCATTCGTCGTCGACGTATTCGCCGGTGACGAAGTTGATGCCCGCACCGAGCACCCGCCAGACATCCTCCTGCCGCCACATGACGCCCTTGGGCAGGCCGGTGGTGCCGCCGGTGTAGAGCATGTAGAGGTCGTCCGGGGAGCGATCGCCGAAATTACGCTCTCCGGAGGACTGCTCGAGCACCGTCTCGTATTCCACCGAATCCGCCGCGGTGGGGATTGTGCCGGTCGTATCGTCGTCGACGACGATGACCGTCTTCAGCAGCGGAGTGTTCGGGCGGACACCGGCCACTCTGTCGGTGAAGCGGCGCTCGTGGATCAGCGCGACCATGTCCGAGTTGTCGAAGATGTGCTGTAACTCGTTCTCGACGTATCGGTAGTTCACGTTGATCATCACGGCGCGAGCCTTGAAGATCGCGACCATGGCCTCGACGGCCTCGATCGTGTTGCGCGAGTAGATGCCCACCTTGTCACCCGGTTGGATACCCTGCTCCAGCAGGTAGTTGGCCAGTTTGTTGGCCCGCTCCTCCAGCTGCGCGTAAGTCACCTCACGGCCGTCGTCGGCCAGCGCTACGCGGTCGGGCATGAGATCGATGGCGTGTTCGACCAGGTCGGCTATGTTGTAGCTCACAAACCTAAAAATAGAACGTGTTACTGTTTCTGACAAGGCTTGAAAGTCAGGAGAATCACCAATGCCAGATTGCCTCGTCGAGAAGCGCGATCACGTCCTCATCGTCACCATGAATCGTCCCGAGGCCCGCAACGCGCTGTCGGGCGAGATGATGGCGATCATGCGCGACGCCTGGGATCAGGTGGACAACGATCCCGACATCCGGGTCGCGATCCTGACCGGCGCGGGCGGCGCGTTCTGCGCGGGCGCGGATCTGAAGGCGATGACGACCCAGCACCCGGGCGACTCCTTCAAGGGCGGCGGCTGGGATCTGTCGAAGATCGAGGCGCTGCTCAAGGGCCGGCGACTCACCAAGCCGCTGATCGCGGCGGTCGAGGGTCCTGCCATCGCCGGTGGCACCGAGATCCTGCAGGGCACCGATATCCGGGTTGCCGGCGAGAGCGCGAAATTCGGTGTGTCCGAGGCACGTTGGGGCCTGTTCCCGCTGGGCGGCTCGGCGGTCCGGCTGGTGCGCCAGATTCCCTACACCGTGGCCGCGGACATCCTGCTCACCGGTCGGCACGTCACCGCGGCCGAGGCCAAGGAAATCGGCTTGATCGGGCATGTGGTGCCGGACGGCACCGCGCTGGACAAGGCGCTCGAACTGGCCGCGCAGATCGCGGCCAACGGCCCGCTCGCGGTCCAGGCCATCCTGCGCACCATCCGCGACACCGAGGGCATGCACGAGGAAGAGGCCTTCAAGATCGACGCCGAACTGGGCACGGCGGTCTTCAAGTCGGCCGACGCCAAGGAGGGCCCGAAGGCCTTCGCAGAAAAGCGCAAGCCCACATTCACCGGCAGCTGAACAACGAAAGCAAGCGACCCCCTGCGCATTCCGCGCCGGGGGTCGTTTTCGTTATGGCTCAGTTGCTGCCTGGGTAGTCCATCCAGAACGGCTCCCACTGGTGGCCGTCGGGGTCGATGAACGTGCGGCCGTGCATGCCGACCTGCGCCTCCTGCGCGCGCTTGTCCTCGTTGACCTCCTCGCCGGCCCCGGCGCCCAGTGCCGCGGCGGTGAGCGTGTCGACCTCTTCAGCACTGGACAGTGCGATCGCATACGCGGCGCCGATGGTCGAGATGGTGTCCGAGAGCGGGCGGCTGCTGAAGGTCGGGAAGAACTCCTTGGTCAGCAGCATCAGGCAGATGTTGTCGTCGACCACGATGCAGGCGGCGTTCTCATCGGTGAAGTCCTGGTTCACCTTCCAGCCGAGAGCCTCGTAGAAGTTCTTCGACCGGCCCAGATCGGTGACCGGTAGGTTGATGAAGATCATCTTGCTGCTCAAGTTCGGCGTCCTTTTCCTCGGTCCATGCGTGAGCCGTTTTTTCGGTTCACCAGTAGAGACGGGCCGTCGGCCGAGAACTCATCGCTGCCGGGAGTAGTGCGGCCCGCCAACCGGCGTCGACGTGGCTCCACAACTAGTGATGATGATCTTGATTCGGCAGGCAGACGACGTTTATAGGGTCTGTGATGTGTCGGTGGGCTGTGGCATGGTGACTTCCATGACCGACTTGTCCGGCAATACCGCCGGCCTCGCCCCCGATGTGCTCTCCTCGTTCGAGGGGCACCGGCGGGAGCTGTGCGCATATGCCTACCGAATGCTCGGCTCGTCCTTCGAGGCAGAAGACGCGGTGCAGGAGACCTTCACCCGCGCATGGAAGTCCTACGACTCGTTCGAAGGCCGTGCCAGCCTACGGTCCTGGCTGTATCGGATCGCCACCAATGTCTGCCTGGACATGATCGACGGTCCGCAGCGCCGTGCGCGGCCGATGGATCTGTCCGGCCCGTCGCGGCCGGACACCCCGCTGCCCATGGCGCAGCCCGACTACGTCTGGATCGAACCGATCCCCAATGCCCTCGCCTTCGGGTCGGACCCGGCCGAGCACGCGAGCGCGAAGGACACACTGCGGCTGGCGTTCGTCGCCGCCTGTCAGCATCTGCCGGCCACCCAGCGCGCCATCCTGATCATGCGCGAGGTGCTGCGCTTCTCGGCCAGCGAGACCGCCGAGGCCCTCACCATGTCGCCCGCGTCGGTGAACAGCGCGCTGCAGCGCGCACGGGCGACCATGTCGAAGGTGCAGCCAACAACCACCGACACCTACGACGAGACCAATGAGGACCAGCGCAAACTGGTCGACAACTTCGTCAAGGCGTTCGAGGCCTACGACATGGACACGCTGACCACCCTGCTGAAAGCGGATGTCGCACTGTCCATGCCCCCGATCGAGCTGTGGATCTCCGGCCCGGAGAACGTGGCCGCGTTCATGCTCGGCACCGGCCAAACCTGCCGCAATGCCAGGATGGTTCGACTCGAGGGCGCGAACGGCCTCCCTGCCTTCGGCCACTACAAGCCGAGCGAGGAGCCCGGCGTCTGGATGCCGTGGTCGATCACCGTCCTGGAACTCGACGGCGCCGCCATCGCCGGCCTCAACTTCTTCCTCGACACCGAAAAGCTGTTCCCCCTCTTCGGCCTGCCTCCCGAACTACGCGAAGAAATCTGACGAACGTAGTCGAATGGTGGTTGCGGACCACCTTCACAGCCACCATTCGACTACGGTGCGAAGGGTGGCTAAGACGCAGCCAGATAGCTTTCCTTGAGCTTGCGCTTGTATAGCTTGCCGTTGGGGTCGCGGGGGAGTTCGGGGAGGTAGTCGATCGAGCGTGGCATCTTGTACTTTGCCAATTGTGTTGCGGCGAAGGCGAGTAGCTCGGCGGTGAGGTTGTCGTCGCCCTCGAACCCGTTGGCGGGCTGGACTACGGCTTTCACTTCCTGGCCCCAATCGGCATGCGGCAGACCGAAAACCGCCACATCAGCGACCTTCGGGTGGGTGACCAGCACGCTTTCGATTTCGGCGGGATAGATGTTCACGCCGCCGGAGAGAATCAGATCGGATCGGCGATCGTGCAGGTAGAGATAGCCGTCCTCATCGAGATGGCCGATGTCGCCGACGGTGAAGAGATCACCGACTCTCGACTCCTCGGTCTTCTCCTTGGCATGGTGGTACTCGAAGCTCGATGCACCCATCTTCATGTAAACCAGCCCGGTCTCGCCGGCGGGCACTTCGGAGCCGTCTTCCTCGCTGAGCACCTTGATCACCGACCATGGCCAGGCCTTGCCGACCGAGCCGGGCTTGAGCAGCCACTCGGTGCCATTGATCACCGTGCCGCCGCCCTCGGTGGCCGCGTAGTACTCGGTGACCGTCGGGCCCCACCACGCCAGCATCTGCCGCTTGGTCTCCTGCGGACACGGCGCCGCACCGTGCACCATGCTGCGCAGCGAAGACACGTCGTATTTGGCGCGCACCTCCTCCGGGAGTGCGAGCAGCCGGTGGAACTGGGTCGGCACCATGTGGCTGTGGGTCACCCGATGCTTCTCGATGAGCCGCAACATCTCCTCGGCGTCCCAACGATCCATCAGAACAACCTTGTGTCCCAGCTGAATCGAGATGGTCGCCCAGTTCAGCACCGCGGTGTGATAGAGCGGCGAGCCGCAGATGTGCACGTGGTTGTCGTAGGGCGCGAGTTCGAACAGCCCGAAGAACGCATTCGTGTGCGGTGGAACGACATCCGGATCGGCGCCGGTCAAAGGGCGGCGAACGCCCTTGGGACGCCCCGTTGTTCCCGAGGTGTAGAGCATCGGCGCACCGGTGGTCCGGTTGTCGGGCCTGCCGGTGTCGGCCGCGCCGAGCCAGGCCACCGACTTGAAGCCCTCGATCTCGCCCACCGCGAAGCGTGCCGACGCCGGCAGCCCGGCCTCGTCGGCCGCGGCGATCGCGGCCGCGGCGAACCGGTCGCTGGCGATGAACGCCTTGGCCTCGCTGTCGGAGAGGATGTAGGCGACCTCGGGTCCGGTCAGGTGCCAGTTCACCGCCACGATGTACAGCCCGGCCTGGTACGCCGCGAAGTAGGCGGCGACCGCCTCGACGCAGTTGTGCACCATGCTGACGAGCACGTCGCCGGGCTGTAGGCCCAGCGCCCGCAGGCCGGTGCCGTATCGATTGGCCAGCGTGGCCAATTCGCGATACGTCACCTCGCGGCCGACCGGGTCGACCAAGGCGATCCGATCGGGTTCCGCTTTCGCGATATTCCAGAGACCGAGAATTTCTACTGACTCCTGCGTCGTCACCCTACGAATCTAGAACGTGTTCTACATCTGTACAAGGGGTGCGAGCCGATGCAATTGCTCGATATCTGGAACAGACACCAGCATCTCGGTGACACCGGCCGCTTCCCACACCCCGAGTTGCTTGCGAACATGCTCCTCGTCGCCGATGATCGCGGTGTCCAGAATCAGCTCGTCCGGGACCAACGCCGCCGCCTCCGCCTTCTTGCCCGCCTGGAAGAGCCTGCCGATCTCGTCGACCTCGCGTTCGTACCCCATCCGCCGGTACACCTGCGCGTGGAAGTTCATCTCCGGCGCGCCCATTCCGCCGATGTAGAGCGCCATGATCCAGCGCATCCGCTCGATCTCGCTCTTGGCATCGTCGGTCAGCACCACCTGACAGCTCGCGGCGATCTCGAAGTCCGCCCGCGAACGCCGCGCGCCCGCCCTGGCGAAACCCTCGTCGAGCCAGTCGTTGTACATCCCGGCCAGCCGCGGTGCGTAGTAGATCGCCAGCCAGCCGTCGGCGATCTCGGCCGTCAGCGCCACATTCTTCGGGCCTTCCGCGCCGAGCCAGATCGGCAAATCCGCTCGTAGCGGATGCACGATCGGTTTGAGCGGCTTGCCGAGCCCGGTCGAACCCGGGCCCGTGTACGGCAGCGGGTACTGCGGTCCAGCATTGGTGACCGGGGCCTGCCGCGCCAGCACCTGACGAACGATCCCGACGTACTCCCTAGTGCGCTGCAACGGCTTGGCGAACGACTGGCCGTACCAACCCTCCACCACCTGCGGACCGGAGACGCCGAGGCCGAGGATCGCCCTGCCGCCGCTGAGATGGTCCAGTGTCAGCGCATGCATGGCGGTCGCGGCGGGCGTACGCGCCGACATCTGCACCACGGAGGTGCCCAGGCGCACCCGCTGCGTCGAGGATCCCCACCACATCAGCGGGCCGAAGGCGTCCGACCCCCAGGATTCGGCGGCGAATACGGCGTCGAACCCGGCCGCCTCGGCGGCCACCACCAACTCACCGGCATTCTGCGGTGGTTGTGCCATCCAGTACCCGAGTTGCAATCCGAACTTCACCATCGACCTCTTTCCAGCCAACTTCTTGCCAGCAGAATAAGAACCTGTTCTACTCGACATTGTGACTCAGGGGAATATTGCATCCGGCACAATCGCGAATGAGAGAGGGTCGGAATTGAACACTGCGTCGCGCAGCGACTCCATCGAGGGTAGCGGTGGGCACACCGTGCCCGACGTACTCAGCGCGCCCCTGCGGGTGCGATTCGACTACACCCGATCGGTCGGACCGATGATCGGCAACTTCCTGACCAAGCTGCGCAGCCGCAAGATCGTCGGCGTACGCGGTTCGGACGGGCGGGTGCTCGTGCCGCCACCGGAATACGATCCGATCACCTCCGCGCCGCTCACCGGGTTCGTCGATGTGGCCGACACCGGCACTGTCGAATCGTGGACCTGGGTGCACGATCCACTGCCCGGACAACCCTTCGATCGCCCCTTCGCGTGGGCGCTGATCAAACTCGACGGCGCGGACACCACCCTGCTGCACGCCGTCGACGTGGCCGAGCCCGGTGCCATCCACACCGGCCAGCGCGTCGTCGCCAGGTGGGCGACCGAGACCGCGGGCAGCATCAAGGACATCGCTTGCTTCGAGCCGGGCGAAACATCGCACGCGCCGGCGGAAGCCGTCGACGATGGCGAGCCGATCACGGTGATCACCACTCCCGTGGACCTGGATTACAAACACACCGCCTCGCCGCAGGAAACCATCTACCTGCGCGGGCTGGCCGAAGGCAAGCTGCTCGGCGGGCGGACCGACGCCGCGGGCAAGGTGTACTTCCCGCCGCGCGGCGCCAACCCGACCGACGGCAGGCCGACCGACGACATCGTCGAGCTGCCCGACCGTGGCACCGTCACCACCTTCTGCATCGTGAACGTGCCGTTCCTCGGTCAGCGGATCAAGCCGCCGTACGTGGCGGCCTATGTGCTGCTCGACGGCGCCGACATCCCGGTCCTGCACCTCGTCCTCGGCTGCGAGGCCAGCGAAGTGCGGATGGGCATGCGGGTGGAGGCCGTGTGGAAGCCGCGCGAGGAATGGGGCTACGGGCTGGAGAACGTGGACCACTTCCGTCCCACCGGCGAGCCGGACGCCGAATACGACACCTACTCCCATCACCTCTAGAGAGGCCCACGTGACCGACAACGCCACCGACATCGCGGTCGTGGGATTCGCCCACGCACCGCACGTGCCGGAAACCTTCGGCACCACCAACGGTGTCGAGATGCTGGTGCCGATTTTCCAGCAGCTCTACTCCGACCTCGGCATCACCAAGTCCGATATCGACTTCTGGTGCTCCGGCTCCTCCGATTATCTGGCCGGACGGGCCTTCTCGTTCATTTCGGCGATCGACGCCATCGGCGCGGTGCCGCCGATCAACGAATCCCATGTCGAGATGGACGCCGCATGGGCGCTCTACGAGGCGTTCGTGAAACTGCGCTCGGGGCAGGCGAAGACCGCACTGGTGTACGGCTTCGGCAAGTCTTCGGCGGGCACGCTGCGGCAGATCCTCACCATGCAGCTCGATCCCTATCTGGTCGCCCCGCTGTGGCCGGACTCGCTGTCCATCGCGGGCCTACAGGCGCGCGCCGGACTCGATGCCGGTCGCTGGACCGAGCGCGATATGGCCGCCGTGGCGGCGGGCGCTGCCGGCGACATCGAAAGTCTGCTCGACACACCGTATGTCGCAGACCCGCTGCGCGCACATGACGTCGCGCCCATCACCGACGGTGCGGCGGCGATCGTGCTCGCCGTCGGTGACCGCGCCCGCGAGCTCTGCGCGCGTCCGGCCTGGATCTCCGGCATGGCGCACCGCGTCGACACGCCTCAGCTCGGCGCCCGCGATCTGACCGTCTCCCCCTCGACTTCGGCTGCCGCCCACGCGGTAACCGGCGGTGACACCAGCGGCTTCGACATTGCCGAGCTGCATGCGCCGTTCAGTCACCAGCAGCTGATCCTCGCCGAGGCGATCGGCCTGAAGCCCGAGACCACGGTGAACCCCTCGGGTGGCGCATTGGCGGCCAACCCGATGTTCGCCGCAGGCCTGGAGCGGATCGGCTTCGCGGCCGAGGCCATCATGGCGGGCACCGCGAATCGCGCACTCGCCCACGCCACCAGCGGCCCCGTGCTGCAGCAGAATCTTGTGACCGTTTTGGAGACTCGATGACACTCCCCGCTGCGGTGCTCGGCACCGGACAAACCCATCACGTGACAAAACGGACCGACGTGTCCATGGCGGGCATGTGTCGCGAGGCAATCGATCGCGCGCTCGAGGATTCGGGCCTCACCATCGCCGATATCGATGCGGTCGTGGTCGGCAAGGCACCCGATCTGTTCGAGGGCGTCATGATGCCCGAGCTGTATCTCGCGGATGCGTTGGGCGCCACCGGAAAACCACTGCTGCGCGTGCACACCGCAGGCTCGGTCGGCGGCTCGACCGGCGTGGTCGCCGCGAACCTCGTGCAGGCCGGCGTGCACAAGCGCGTGCTCGCGATCGCCTGGGAGAAGCAGTCGGAATCGAATGCCATGTGGGCGTTGTCGATTCCGGTCCCGTTCACCATGCCGGTCGGTGCGGGTGCGGGCGGGTATTTCGCGCCGCACGTCCGTTCCTACATTCGCCGTTCGAACGCGCCTGGACACATCGGCGCGATGGTCGCAGTGAAGGATCGCCGCAACGGCGCGAAGAATCCGCTCGCGCACCTGCATCAGCCGGATATCACGCTGGAGAAGGTGCTCGCATCGCAAATGCTGTGGGACCCTATCCGCTTCGACGAAACCTGCCCGTCGTCGGATGGCGCCTGCGCGGTGGTGATCGGCGACGAGGAAGCAGCGACCGCCGTCGAAGCCACGGGCAAGAAGGTGGCATGGGTGCACGGCACCGCGATGCGCACCGAACCGACCACCTTCGCCGGGCGCGATCAGGTGAACCCGCAGGCAGGCCAGGACGCGGCCGCCGCGCTGTGGAAGGCGGCAGGCATCACCGACCCGCTCGCCGAGATCGATGTCGCCGAAATCTATGTGCCCTTCTCGTGGTTCGAGCCGATGTGGCTGGAGAACCTCGGCTTCGTGCCGCCGGGCGACGGCTGGAAGCTCACCGACAAGGGTGAGACCGAAATCGGCGGCACACTGCCGGTCAACCCCTCCGGTGGGGTGCTCTCCTCGAATCCGATCGGCGCGTCCGGGCTCATCCGCTTCGCCGAGGCCGCCAAGCAGGTGATGGGCCGGGCCGGGGCCTATCAAGTGGACAATGCCAAGAAGGCGCTGGGCCACGCGTACGGCGGTGGCTCGCAGTACTTCTCGATGTGGGTGGTCGGGTCGGAGCGCCGATGAGCACTGCACCGATGAAATTCACCCTCGGCATCGCATTGAGTCCGCTGGAGCAGCTGCCCGAACTGGCGAAGACGGCGGAAGAATGCGGCTTCGCCTCGATCGCCCTGCCCGACTCGCTGTTCTACATGAAGTCCGCGTCGGCGAAGTACCCCTACACCGCCGACGGCAGTCGCTTCTGGGGACCGGAGACGCCCTGGGTCGATCCGCTCATCGGTGCGACTGCGATGGCGGCGGTGACCAGCCGGATCCGCTTCTACACCAACGTGCTCAAGCTGGGTTCACGCAACCCGCTGCTGCTGGCCAGGCAGGTCGGCTCGGTGGCCAACCTGTCGGGCAATCGGTTCGGTTTCGGCGTCGGGATCGGTTGGGCGCCAGAGGAATTCGAGTGGTGCGGGGTGCCTTACGCCCGCCGCGGCGCGCGGGTGGACGAGATGATCGAGGTCATCAAGCTGGTCCTCGGCGGCGGCATGGTCGAATTCCACGGCGAGTTCTTCGACTTCGATCCACTACAGATCAGCCCGGCGCCGACCGAGCCGGTGCCGTTCTACATCGGTGGACACACCGAACCCGCGCTGCGACGGGCCGCCCGGGTCGGCGACGGCTGGACCTCGGCCATGATGACCTACGACGAGCTGTGCCTGACCATCGGCAAGCTCGAAGCGCTGCGTGCCGAATTCGGCCGTGCGGCAGAGCCGTTCGAGATCCAAGCGGTATGCATCGACCGATACGGGCGCACCGGGTACCAGGATCTGGCCGATGCCGGGGTCACCGACGCGATCGTCGTTCCGTGGCTGGCCGACGGCATCGGCTTCGACGGCGAACTCGCGGCCAAGCAGGACTCGTTGCGCCGCTTCGCCGCGAAGAATATCGAGGAACCCATCGTCGCGAAGGCAGGCGTATGACCACTACCGAACATCCAGCACGGGCCGCCGGACTCGCCTCGCAAGCCGCGGTGCGAGCCAGGGACAAGCAGGCGTGGGTCGCGCTGTTCGCCGAGGACGGCATCGTCGAAGATCCGGTCGGTCCTTCGGGTTTCGATCCCGAGGGCAAGGGCCACCGAGGTAAGGAAGCCATCGCGGCGTTCTGGGACATGGCGATCGCGAAGACCGATTCCATCGAGTTTCTGTTCGGCGATTCTTTCGCCTGCGGCAACGAGATCGCCTTCACCGGCACCATTCGCTCCACGCTCGGTGGCCATCACATCGATGCCGAAGGCGTGTTCACCTACAAGGTGGACGGAACGGGCAAAATCGCTGCGCTGCGGGCTTTCTGGGAGGTCGACCGCGCTATGGCGACCGCAAAGCCCGTCGGCTGAGTTCGCTGCCCCTCGGAGCAGCACGACAAAGGGCCCTCGCACCGGCACAGGAACTGCGGTTGCGAGGGCCCTTTGTCGTCGTCAGTGCGCGACCGGGCAGCCGCCCGAGGTCTTGTAGTCGACCGTGAACTCCTTGACACCGTTGAGCCAGCCGGAACGCAGGCGCTTCGGGTCACCCAGCTTGGTGATGTCGGGCATGTAGTCGGCAATGGCGTTGAAGATCAGATCGACCTCCATCCGCGCGAGGTTCGCGCCGACGCAGAAGTGCGCGCCGGTGCCACCGAAAGACAAGTGCTGGTTGTTCTTTCGGGTGATATCGAACTTCTCCGGGTGCTCGAACACATCCTCGTCGAAGTTGGCCGAGCGGTAGAGCATGACCACCCGCTGGCCCTTCTTGATCTGCACTCCCCCGAGTTCGGTGTCCTCGAGCGCGGTCCGCTGGAACGAGGTGACCGGTGTCGCCCACCGGATGATCTCGTCGGCGGCGGTGGCCGGGCGCTCTTTCTTGAACAGCTCCCACTGGTCCGGGTTCTCCAGGAAGGCCGCCATGCCGTGGGTGATCGCGTTACGGGTCGTCTCATTGCCTGCCACGGCCAGCATGATCACGAAGAAGCCGAACTCCTCCGGCGTCAGTTCGTCGCCGTCGACATCCGCCTCGATCAATTTGGTGACGATGTCGTCGGCCGGACATTCTTTGCGAGCCGCGGCCATCTGGTAGGCGTAGCCGAGCACCTCGGTGGACGCCGCGACCGGGTCGGCCTCGTTCTCCGGATCGTCGTACCCGGTCATATCGTTCGACCAGGTGAACACCTTCATGCGGTCTTCCTGCGGGATGCCGATGAGCTCGGCGATGGCCTGCAGCGGCAGTTCGGAGGCGACCTGGGTGACGAAGTCGCCGGATCCGGACGCCACCGCCGCCTGCACGATCGACTCGGCCCTGGCCTTGAGTTCCGCGCGCAGCCCGTTGATCACGCGCGGGGTGAAGCCACGCGAGATGATCTTGCGGAGTTTGGTGTGCTGCGGCGCGTCCATATTGAGCATGACGAACCGCTGCAGTTCGATCGCCTCGCGGGTGATCTCGTCATTGAAGCGCGGGATCGCGGTGTTCTCGAACGAGGAGAACACATCGCTGCGCCGCGAGACTTCCTTGACTTCGGCGTGCTTGCTGACGACCCAGAAGCCGTCGTCATGGAATCCACCCTTCTCGGGTGATTTCGGATTCCACCAGACCGGGGCGGTCCGGCGCAGTTCCGCGTACTCCTCGACCGGAACACGCTCGGCGTAAATGTCCGGGTCTGTGACGTCGAACCCGTCCGGCAGATTGGGCCGGGCATTCCGAGGGTCAACCACCAGATGTCTCCTTCGACAAACTGAAACACGTTCTACAATCATTGAAGCATAGGCTGGATATCGAGGGAAGAACTGGAGAGATCCACCTATCGCTAACGTGGACACACGTTTCAGTTTTCTGTCCCAACGGAAAGGTTGGTCATGGGCACACCAGTAATCGTCGAGGCCGCTCGCACCCCGATCGGCAAGCGCGGCGGCTGGCTCGCGGGCCTGCACGCCGCCGAACTGCTCGGCCTCGCGCAGCGCGGGCTGCTCGAGAAGGCGCACCTGGACCCCGCCCTTGTCGAGCAGGTCATCGGCGGCTGCGTCACGCAGGCGGGCGAGCAGTCCAACAACATCACCCGGGTCGCCTGGCTGCATGCCGGCCTGCCGTGGCAGGTCGGGGCCACCACCATCGATACGCAGTGCGGTTCGGCCCAGCAGGCCAATCATCTGATCGCCGGGCTCATCGCGACCGATGCCATCGACATCGGCATGGCCTGCGGCGTGGAAGCCATGAGCCGAGTTCCCTTGGGCGCCAACGTCGGCACGAACGCGGGCCCACGCAGGCCCGCATCATGGAGCATCGATCTGCCCAACCAGTTCGAGGCGGCCGAGCGTATTGCCAAGCGGCGCGGCATCACTCGCGACGATGTCGACGCGCTCGGCGTCCGCTCGCAGCAGCGCGCCGCACAGGCCTGGGCCGAGGGCCGCTTCGACCGCGAGGTGCTTTCGGTGGCCGCACCCGCCGTCGACAAGGAAGGCAACCTCACCGGCGAGAAGCTCGAGGTGACCAAGGACCAGGGCCTGCGCGACACCAACCTGGAAAGCCTCGCCAAGCTGAAGCCGGTGCTCGAAGGCGGCATCCACACTGCAGGTACGTCGTCACAGATCTCCGACGGCGCGGCCGCGGTGCTGCTGATGGACGAAAAGGCCGCGCAGCGAGCGGGATTGCGGCCGCGCGCCCGGATTGTCACGCAAGTCGTGGTCGGCGCCGAGCCCGAGTTCCATCTCGACGGCCCCGTTCAGGCCTGCACCCGGCTGCTCGAGCGGTCGGGCATGAATATCGGTGACATCGATCTATTCGAGATCAATGAAGCATTCGCGTCGGTCGCACTTTCGTGGGCATCTGTACACAATCCGGACATGGACCGGGTTAATGTCAACGGCGGCGCGATCGCACTGGGGCACCCGGTCGGCTCCACCGGATCTCGGCTCATCACAACGGCTTTGCATGAACTGGAGCGCACCGGGGGTAGTACGGCGATGGTGCTCATGTGCGCGGGTGGCGCACTGGCGACAGGCACGATCATCGAGCGGTTGTAGAAGTCGTCAACCAATTCCCCGCGATTGGTTGAACGTTCATCCCAGAGCCACCAAAACGTGTCGTACGCCACACAAAGATCACTGCGGTCAAGTAGATGAGACGTCAGCTATCTTTAGGCTATCATCGATCTGCGGGGCGAGACCCCTGCGACGGGCCAGAACCGGAGAACACCACCCCTTCACAAGAGCCGTTGGGGTGACCCGCAAACGCAACGGTCGCAGTCACTTCGCCGCAGCTGGACCTAGAAGCTTCAAGGAAATCCTGAATCAGGCGTAGGTTTTCAGTTACTGAGCCGCTAATATCAATGATACGTATCCGAGATAACGACTGTTAGTACAGCGAAGGGAATTGGGCGGCTCACAATGGCTGATTTCGCGGCGCGGCTGAACAAGCTGTTCGAAACCGTGCATCCCCCGGGGCGCAAGCCGCACACCAACGCGGAGGTTGCGGCTGCGCTGACAGCCTCCGGGCATCCGATCTCGAAACCGTACCTCTCGCAGTTGCGGTCGGGTCAGCGGACGAACCCGTCGGACGAAACGGTGGCTGCACTGGCCAAGTTCTTCAAGGTCAAGCCGGACTACTTCTTCAACGACATCTATGCCGCCAAGATCGATCACGATCTGGAGTTGTTGTCCCAGCTGCAGGGCTACGGACTGCGGCGGTTGTCGAGTAGAGCGTTCGACCTGTCCGAAGAATCACAGAACCTCCTCACCTCCATGGCGGAGAAGTTGCGAGCAAGCGAAGGCTTGCCCGAAATTCCTCCGGACGGTACCGAATAGGTTCTCCTAGAGTGCAGTACGGTGCGACCTTCGGGTCGCACCGTACTGCGTCATGGGTCAGGTGCCCCAAAAGTTATGGGCTGGCGGAGAGCGCGGGGGTGAGTTATCGGCGTCCCCGCGACTTACCCATGCGTGTACGAAAACAGTTGATCGGATACCGAGTGGGCATACACGAATCCGGCTCGGCGATCGCCGAGCCGGATTCGTTGTTGTGTCAGGAGATTCAATACGGGGTGTTCACGAAGAATGCCTCGAGATGATCAGTATTGCGGCCAGTCGATCAATTCCGGGCGTGGACGGGAGTTGACGCCTCATAGGCGCGAGCGATGGTCTGGACCCAACCGCGCGGACTGATTCCCTCGGGCGGAGCAATCCACCGCGCGTCTACTGCTACCTCGCCCAATGATTCGCTCACTCATCAGTCGCCCCTCACGGCCGCGGTCCGAAGAACTCGGCACGTGCCGCATCGATGCGGGCCGGTGCGGCCGAAGCGCTCTGGAAACTCACTGCGCCGGAACCGGTTCCGACCAATGCCATCGCGATGAGACCACCTATCACCGACAACAGCTTCGGCTCTGGTAGTCCGTTGTTCGCGCTGGTCGGACGAACGTCCGGGTTCAGCTCGGCGGGCGCAGCGGGCGGGGTTGCGGCTGGAGGTGCGGGCGAGGGTGGGGGCGGCGGAGGTGCGTCCGCCGAGTGCCGAACCCGTGCCGAGGACCGCAGAACCGGTGCCTACCGCGGCCGAATCGACTGCCGCAGAACCGGTTCCGACAGCAGCCGAACCGGTGCCGAGCGCGGCGGAGCCGGTCCCAACAACAGCGGAACCGGTGGCGACGGCTGCGGCACCGAGAGCGGCCGAACCGGCGCCGAGCGCAAGGCTGAGTCCTGCCGAACCCGAACCGAGCAGCGCACCGAGAATAACCGAAGTCGCCGTCGCCGATCCGGGCCCGAGCGGGGTGCGTTCCGGGAACGAACCCACCACGATGCCGTCCCGGAAAGGTGTGCCTGCCCGGGGTTTTACCGGGCAGTGCTGGGCGCGTCGGGTGCCGTCCCCGGCTTACCTTCCGCGGCCAGGTGCGCGGTGTCGAGTTCCGGCGTGGTCATCTGGCTGTGGTGCTGTTCTCGAGAACCCCTTCTCGAGCGAGGGTAGTGAAAGGGTGGCTGCGGGTGGGGGTTGGAACCACCATTTC